>NZ_JBFTNI010000008.1:0-364291 GCF_056397405.1 Variovorax sp. 05N34 | reverse complement strand
TCGATCCGTTCGACCGCAGCGTTCACGGCATTGCCATCGCTGACGTCGAAAGCCGCGGTGAAGACCGTGCCGCCTTCGCCGCGCAATTGCGCTGCGGCCTTCTCCAGCTTGTCAGGGGAACGGGCATTGAGGATCACGCGGGCGCCCGCGTCGGCCAGGCCTCGCGCGAGTGCGTATCCGATGCCGGCGCTCGAACCGGTGAGCAGAGCTGTTCGACCAGCCAGGGAGAAGTTGTCGAGCACGGATTGCATGGGACCTCCAGGGATGTAAGGGGCTGCGCGCGGGAATCATCCCACACGTCTTTCCCGCCCGCTCCCACGGCCGGGCTGCGCCAAAGCGTCGATGTTGGGGCCTGGCCGTTTCGAAGTCTTGCCATGCCTTCTCGCCTGCCGGTGTTCGTGGGGCGCCATCCTGTCTGGTCCGTCATCGCGGCGCTCTTCGTGGTGCTTGTGGCGTTCGTCCTGGTGTTCGACTGGAACTGGGTCCGCCCTTCGCTCGATCGCTATATCTCCAGGAAGACGGAGCGCGAATTCCACAGCGCCGATCTCCACGTCAAGCTCGGACTGACGCCCACCATCGTCATGCGCGACGTCTACTTCGGCAACGCGGCGTGGTCGAAGGACGCGCCCGCCATGGCGAAGATAGAGCGCCTGGAGTTCTCGGTCGCCTTGCGCGACCTGCCTGAGAAGATCCTGGTTCCGCGCGTGGCGCTCACGCGTCCCGACCTTGTCTTTGAGCGATTGCCAGACAACCGCAAGAACTGGATTCTGTCCGACCCATCGGACACATCACCCAGCAGGTTGCGCATCAGCACGCTGTCGGTGGACCAGGGCCATTTGATCTACATCGACCATGGGGAGCCCTTCACGATCGATATCCAGGGAAGCACCTTCGATCCGAACGCGCAAGAGCAGGTCAAGAATGCGAATACCAAACCGTCCAACAACCGCTACACGACCCAGTACGACTTCAAGGGCAAATACCACGACGCGGCGTTCTCGGGACGCGCGCTCACGGGTGATGTGCTGAGCTTCCAGGAGTCCGGGGTGCCGTTTCCGCTCAAGGGCCAGTTGGACGCGGGCACGACGAAGCTCGCCGTCGAAGGCACGATCGCCGACGCGGCCAACATCACGGCCATCGACACCCAGTTGCGCATCGAAGGCCAGACGCTGGCCAATCTGTATCCCTTCCTGCTGTTGCCGCTGCCGGCCTCTCCGCCCTATCGCCTGCAGGGCCATCTGATTCTCAAGGGCAACCGGTACAGCATGGACGACCTTGCCGGGCGGATCGGCTCGACCGACGTCACCGGCAAAGGCGCCTACGTCGATCAGAAGCCGCGCCCGTTGCTGACAGCCGATCTGCACAGCAAGCTGCTGAACCTTGCCGACCTCGGTCCGCTGATTGGTGTGCAGACGAAGCAGAGCGGTGGCAAGCCGAACGTATCGCAGGCCGAGACCCGCGACAGGCCCACAGCCAAGGCGAAGGAAAAGCAGATCGATCCCACGCACGTGCTGCCCGCGGGCACTTTCGACGGCAGCCGATTGCAGAAGATCGATGCCGAGGTCGACCTCGTCGCTACCAGGCTCGAGGTGCCTCAGTTCCTGCCCCTGGAGAGCCTCAAGGCTTCGCTTCGCCTGCACGATTCGATGCTCAAGGTGGCCCCGCTCGACTTCGGCTTTGCGGGCGGCAGCATCGCATCGCAGGTCGCGCTGGACGCGCGCGAGCCCACGTTGAAGTCCGACGTCCACATCGACCTGCAGCGCGTGCGCATCGATCAGCTCGCGCCCGACAGCAAGACGATCGCAAAGGGCGCGGGCCGCGTCGGTGCCACCTTGCACCTGAAGGGCACGGGCAACTCCATCGCGGACGCCGCCGCCAAGGCCGACGGCCGCATCGTCGCTACCGTGGTCAACGGCCGGGTGTCGAATCTGCTGGACGCCGCGAGCGGCCTCAACGGCGGCAAGGTGCTCATGTTGCTGGCCGGCGGCGACAAGGACATCGTCATCAACTGCGGTGGCGCGGCGTTCGACGTGAAGGACGGCCAGGGCAAGTCTTCGCTCTTCGTGGTGGACACCGAGCAGACGCAGGTGCTCGGCGGCGGCACCTTCGATCTCGAACACGAGCGCTTCGACATGACCATTGCACCGAAGCCGAAGGAAGTCGGTCTGCTCTCCCTGCGCACGCCGGTGCGCGTGTATGGCACCTTCAGGCAGCCTCGCTTCGAGATCGAGAAGGGACCGCTCGTTGCGCGCGCGGGCGCCATGGCGGCGCTGGCAGTGGTGAATCCGCTGGCGGCGCTGGTGCCATTGATCGAGACGGGCCCGGGCGAAAACACGAACTGCGGCGCCATTGAAAATCGAACGGCGGGTGCGGTCCAGCAAGCCGAGGGCGGCAAGCCAGGGATTGCGCCCAAGGCCAAGCCCAAGGCCAAGCCCGACCTGGAGGCGAAGGGCAAGCGCTGACGCTACTTGGGCTCTGTCTTGAACAGGCCCCTGACGTTCAGGATGGCCAGGCACACCTGCAAGGCGATGAGTGCCCAGGCGTCGGTGTGAAGCCCCCAGGCCACCCAAAGAACGTTGCTGAGCAGGAAGATCCAGAAGCCCGCATTGCGCCTTCCCCTTGAACTGGAAGCAACGAGGTAGGCGGCCGCGACGGAAGCCGCGAACGCGGGCCACTGCACCAGGTCCAGCAGGTCCACGCCGGTCACTCACCGGACGAACAACGCAATGAGGATGATGATCGGGATCGGTACGCCAAGAAACCAAAGAAGAAGTGAGCGCATGGGAGTTCTCCTGAATTCGAGACGAGGGAGTGAAGTCTTGTCAACGCGTCGCGCGGACCACCGGCTCAGAGATCACGGCGCCGGCCGCCGTAGATGGCCGCGAAGCTCGCGACGAAAGCGCCGATCAGCATCGAGACCACGAGCCAGAGAGACGCGTATGCAGAAGCTTTGCGCGCCGCGTCGGCCGCTTCCTGCGCCTTGGTCTTGGCGTCGTTGAGCGTCGCCTGCGCCTTGTTGTAGGTGTCGGTCACTCGCCTTTCAGCGTCTTGCTGACTGAGCCCTGTGCGCTGCGCGACGAGCTGCCCGACGTACTTGGTGTCTTCGGGCGACAGCGTGCCTGCGCGGAAGCTGTTCACGAAGATGCGGGCGACCTCGGACGCCGGTGCGTTGCCCGCCGAGCTATCGGAGGGCAACGCACCGGCGGCGCTCGGGTCCCGGCGGAATAACGAGTCGACGAAATAGCCGACCGGGCCCGAGCTCGAGTTCGAGCTCGAAGAAGAGTCGCCGGTGGAAGATTCCGCTGCCCGAGCGGCCGTTGCAGAAGCTGCGGCGGTTGCTGCCCCACCCGCGGCCGTGGCGCCCACTTGCGCACCCGTACCAACGATCGATCCGACGGCCGACGTAAGGAGCGCTGCGGTAAGCAATGTCGCAACAGCCCAGGCCAGGAAGCCATGCGCTGTGTCGCGGAAGTACACCTCGTCCGTGTGCAAGCCGGCCCATTTGGTGCGCAGCCTGCCCGCCAGATAACCGCCCATGCCGGATGCGGCAAGCTGAACGATCGACAGCCACACCACGGACGCGACACCGATGGTCGTGGCACTGGCGCCCTTGTTGGCCCACGGGCTGACCGTGGACAGGCCAAGGCCGGTGCCAAGCAGCAGAAGGACCAGCGACAACGCCGCAGCGCCGGCCGCGCCCGCGAATATGGCACCCCAGGAAACGCCACTGGCGCTGGACCACTCCTCGACGCGAGCGCTGCCACGCTGCTGCACGGTGGGATCAACTCTGTATTCAGCCATGGGCGCTCCTCATTTGTGAAGGCTGCACTCTGGATTTGGGCGCGACCCGACGTGGTCATCCAGTCACTACACGTAGAGTAGGCAATGGACTCAACAGTCCACTCTGGTCCCTTCCTACATGAGTCCGTCCGGCAACCCGACAGTGGTGCCGATGCCAAAGGGAAGAATGGGTGCACACCCCGACTCGATGGAGACCCAATGGACATCGACCTGATCAGACAACCCTTGAATGACGCGCCAAACGCGCCACCATTGACCGATGCCGATGTGGCGGCATTGGATGCGACGACGCCGGCGCCAACTCCTGATGCGATGGCGCCGAAGACCTTCAGGCAAAAGCTCGATCAAGCGCTCGATGTTTGCACGGTCCGCACAAAGGCCTACATTGCCGAGCGCCCCGTGAGCGCGGCCTTGATGAGTGCCGCTGCTGGTGCTGCGCTGACGATCTTCCTCAAGCGCACCTTGGGCCTGTCCCAGCGCCAACGCCTCGACTGACACTGAAGGATTCATAGCGCAGCGGGCACGCGGTTTGCCGAGGAGAGTGGGTGCATTCACTCCAACCCCCACTCCCAACCTCCACAAACCACATGGCCCACCCCACCACCAGCGCTTCCGCGCGCGACGGCTCCCGTTCTTTCGACTACCTCATCGTTGGAGGCGGCTTCGCCGGCTGCGTCCTCGCCGAGCGGCTTGCCAGCCAACTCGACCGGCGCGTGCTCATCGTCGACCGGCGCAACCACATCGGAGGCAACGCCTTCGATCATCTCGACGAATCCGGCTTGCTCGTGCATCGCTACGGGCCTCACATCTTTCACACCAATTCGCAGCGCGTGCTCGACTATCTGTCGCAGTTCACCGAGTGGCGGCCTTATGAACACCGCGTGCTGGCGATGGTCGACGACCAACTCGTGCCGATCCCTATCAATCTGACCACCATCAACAGGCTGTATGGACTGAAGCTCGATGCTGCCGGCGCGGCAGCCTTCCTGGCGGCGCGCGCGCAACCGACCGAGAACATCGTGAGCTCACGCGACGTCGTGGTGAGCCAGGTGGGTGAAGAGCTTTACCGCAAATTTTTCGAGGGCTACACGCGCAAGCAGTGGGGCATCGATGCCTCTCAACTGGACAAGGCGGTGACCGCACGCGTGCCGACTCGCACGGATGCGGACGACCGCTACTTCCAGGACAAGTACCAGTGCATGCCTTCGCACGGCTACACACGCATGTTCGAGCGGATGATCGACCATCCGAACATCACCTTCCTGCCCAACACCGACCATGCTGACGTGAAGGACGTGATCCCGCACGATCACCTGATCTATTCGGGTCCGATCGACGAGTACTTCGGCTTTTGCTTCGGCAAGCTTCCCTACCGCTCGTTGCGCTTCGAGCACAGCACGCTCGATCAGCCATGGCTGCAACGGGTGGCGGTGGTGAACTATCCCGCGCCTGACGTGCCCTTTACCCGCATCACTGAATACAAGCACCTGACGGGGCAAACGCATGCGCGCACGAGCATCACACGCGAGTTCCCGACTGACGAGGGCGACCCGTACTACCCGATCCCCGCGCCGCATAACGCAGCGCTCTACAGGAAGTACGAAGAGCTGGCCGAACGCACGCGCGGCGTGACCTTCACGGGCCGGCTCGGCACTTACCGCTACTACAACATGGACCAGGTGGTAGCCCAAAGTCTCGCGTTGTTCGCGCGCCTGGAGCAGGAAAGCGACCTGGAGGCGGCCTGAAGGCAGCCGTCCCGCTACCGATGGTCTTCCTATGGCTATGGCACGTCAAAACCTGGTGGTCGCCCGCGTCGGCCGCCACTCGCTCCATCCATCCTGGCTCGGTACCGCGGGCCAGCGCAACTGGGATCTCTATCTTTGCCCCTACCAGGCGCTGCAGCCGCAAGACGATCTCGAATGCACCGTAGGCGACGTGATCCCCGGACCCAAGTGGACAGGCCTGCGAGAGCTTCTTGGGGGTTGGACCGGCTGGCGCGAGTACGAGCGCATATGGCTGCCGGACGACGACATCTTTGCGACGGCAGACGCGATCGACAGGATGTTCACGCACTCAGCGGCGCTCTCCTTCGATCTCTGCGCGCCTGCATTGCACGAGGCGTCCTACTACGCGCACTACAGCACCATGCGCAACAAACGCTGCTTTGCACGGCGCACGGGCTTCGTGGAAATCATGATGCCGTGCTTCAGCCGATGGGCGCTCGATCGGCTTCTGCCGACTCTTGAACTCAGCTCGACCGGGTGGGGATGGGGCCTGGATTCACTTTGGCCGAAGCTGCTTGGTTATCGCAACCTCGGCATCATCGACGCGGCGCCGGTGCTTCACACGCGGCCGGTGGGCATGTTCCGCGATGCCGAGCTCGGCCGCCGCGTGCATGCGGAGTCCGACCGGATCATGGAGGACTTTGATTGCGCGCAAATCCACAAGACCTTCGCGATCGTCGGCCCGGAGCGGGAGACGCTCGGCCTGGAGCCCGATGCACTCGCAGTCATGCTCGCCGACGGCTGGCGTTATTTGCTGCAAAGCAATCCAGCGGTGCTGCCACTGCTCTTGCAGGCACAGCAGCCTGAAGGTGGTTGGGGCGGCTACCCGATCGCGGGGACGCCATCATGCGTGGCAGCCTGAGCAGCAGCTCCTTGCATTGCACAGACCTGGCGCGTCCGCAGCCGTTGCGTCTCTCGCGCGCATGCATGGACCTCGCGCCGCCGGAAGTGCGGCGGCCGGACTTCGGACCCGGCAAGCTGCGCCCGGGAATCCTGCACCTGGGCTGCGGATCGTTTCATCGTGCGCACCAGGCCTTCCTCACGCAGCGCGCCGTCGAATGGGAATACGGCCCCGCAAAACGCCTGCGGGGCAGCGAACCACCCGCCTGGGGCATCGTCGCGGCCAGCCTGGTCACGCCGGGCACCGTCGATGCGCTCGCTGCGCAGGATGGCCTCTACACGGTCCTTGAACGAGGGAGCCAGGGAACACGCGTCACCGTGGTAGGCACATTGAGTGAGCTCGTCTACGCGCCGCGCGACCCGCTGCCGCTGCAGCGCGCCTTCGCCGATCCTGCGATCAGGGTCGTGACACTCACCATCACGGTCGGCGGCTATGGCGCGGACGCCTGCGGCAGGCTCGACACGAGCACAGCGGCGCAGGGGGATTGGCGGCTCCCGCAACCCCGCACGGCCATTGGCGTACTCGTCGCGGGCCTTCGGCAGCGGTGGCGGACGGGCACTGCCCCACCCGTGGTCCTGTCGTGCGACAACGTGCCTTCGAACGGGCGCCTTTTGCGCCAGCTGTGCATCGACATGGCCGCGCTGGAGGATGACCGCCTCTCCGCATGGATCGCGGGACACGTGCAATTCCCCTCGACCATGGTCGACCGGATCGTGCCGGCCACCAGCGCGACCGACCTCAAGGACGCGAGCGCCGCGCTGGGATTGATCGATGCGGCGCCGATCTGCGCCGAGCCCTTTCACCAGTGGGTCATCGAGCGCTTCGACGGCGCGCGCCCGCGCTGGGATGCCGCCGGCGCGGAGTACGTATCGGACGTGACGCCATGGGAAGCCTCGAAGCTGCGCCTCCTCAACGGCGGCCATCTGGCCATCGCCTGCCTGGGCCAGCTCGCAGGCTGCGAGACCATCGCCGACGCGATGGCCGTACCCGGCTTCGCAGCCTTCGCGCTGCGCTTCATGCTCGACGAGCAGAAGCCAACGCTGCCGCCCAGCGACCATGACATCGATGCCTATGCGCGGCAACTGCTCGCGCGCTGGCGCAGCCGCGGCATCGCGCATGGGGTCGAACGGGTGGCCCGCGACGGTTCGTCCAAGCTGCCAGCGCGGCTGCTCGCGTCCTTGAGGGACAACCGGCGGGCGCGCCGGCCGGCACCCTGCACCGTGCTGGCAATCGCCGCATGGATGCGCTGCATCGCAGGGCACGATGATTTCGGCGGTCCAATCTTTGTACCGGACCATCTGTGCGCCACGCTGCAACGCAGTGCTGCCGATGCACATGACGATCCCCGCCGGCTCGTCGACCTCCTGCTGGGCCTGCCGAGCATCTTCGGAGACGATTTGCCGAGAGACATCGGCCTGCGCCGGAGCCTGATCGACGCAGTCACCATGCTCCGGCAGCGCGGCGCACGCGGGGCCGTGGCGGCATGCGTTTCTGGCATGCTTGCGCTGGATGACTGACATGGACATGGCACCTGAAACCCTGGATCGACTGGTTGCGTCGGCCGTTGTGTTCGACATGGACGGGCTCCTGCTCAACACGGAGCACCTGGCGCGCCGAGCCCTGAGGCTGGCCGGGGAGGAGGTCGGGCTCGATCTGCACGACGACGTCTGCGCGCTGATGATTGGCGTGCCGGCCGACGGCTGCCGGCGGCTTCTGCTCGAACACTACGGCGAAGGGGCGCCCGCCGACGACCTCTTCGCGGCTTCGTCACGCCACCTGCTCGCGCTCATCGATGGCGGCGGCATGCAGCTCCAGCCGGGCGCGTCCGAGTTGCTGGCGCTGCTCGAAGAGGGGGGCGTGCCGCATGCCGTTGCGACATCGTCGTCGCGAGAAAAAGCGCATCACCACCTCGAACGCGCAGGCATCGTGCAGCGCTTCGATGCCATCGTGACGCGAGACGACGTGGCGCGCGGCAAGCCTTACCCTGACCTCTTCCTGCGAGCCGGCCAACTGCTCGATACATCGCCGGGCGACTGCCTCGCGCTCGAAGACTCCTACAACGGTGTGCGAGCGGCGCATGCGGCTCGCATGCCGGTGGTGATGGTTCCCGACCTCCTGGTGCCAACGGACGAGATGCGTGAGAAGGCCATCGCCGTGCTGCCCGACCTGCATGCAGTGGCCAGGCTGTTGCACTTCAAGCCCCGACCCGCACCGCGATGACCTGACGCTCAGGGCGAAAGCTCGGCGGTTGCAGGAGCGGTCGCGGTTGCGGTCCCGGTCGCGGATCCCGTCGAAATTGCAGAGGCAGCCAGCGCCGCCGCGCCAGCCGTGGTCACCGGGCGTTGCGGCGCGATGGTGCCGCCGCGCGCGAGATGCGCTTCGATCTTGCGTTTCTCCATCCATGCCACCAGCCCCTCTTCATCGAGCCCCGGCAGCTCGCGGCTGTATCGATGGCCATGCTCCAGCGTGCGCATTTCGCCCCACTCCGGAAATGTGCGATGCACTTCCGCGAGTTCTTCATCCGGATCGATGCCCATGCTGCGCAGCCTGCGATAGAACGGACCTTCGACGCGGTCCATCGGCTTGGTGTGGTCCATTGGCACAGCATCGACGATGCTGATGCGGCTCTGCCCGTCCAGCAGCGACGACCACGCGTAATCGATGCCCCAGGTACAGCGGGTGAGCAGAAAGGTCGGCAACAGCACCCCCAGCGCATCGCGCGAGAAGCATGGCGCCATCACCTCGACAAAATTCACCTGGCGGACTGCACAAACCGGATTGCGTATGTTGATCAGGTGATTGACGTTGCTCCCCCATGCAATGGCCGGTTGGCTCAGGAACAGCCGGTTGGTCTCGCAGATGCGAAAGAAGCGGGACACGTCGCCAGGCGCAAAGCGAAGGTCGTCGTCGATCATCATCACGTAGCGGTAGGGCATGTTGGCGACGGAGCCGCCGAACATCTCATTGAAGGCTTCGAACTTGTTGAGAGCACCGGGCTGGAACAGTTCGGCCCCGAAATCCCCGGCCTTGCTGCCAGGAGGCGCTTCCCACCCGTTGATGCAGCAGTCCCAATTCCGGTCGGGGTCGTTCGCAAGCATTTCGGGGTGCAGGGAATTCCTTCCCGCTCGGACGAAAACAAGATAGTCGCGCATGGATGTGAGTGAAGTGGAGGTCGATCCGCACTTCAGGGCAAGCGGCGTGCCCGCCGATCTACACGGTGCCTGGGATCCATGAGCGCGACAGGCTGGTCGCGGCCTTGATCCGCTCCAGCGGAATCTTGGGCGTGCGGTCCGCATTCAGCAGACCGTTGGCCTCCTGGAACGTGTCGGCGAACTGGGTGTAGCAAAAGCCACTGAAGATCGCCGCGTGGACGATGGTTTCCAGCAGCCGCGCATACAGCTCGCCGAACTCCTCCGCGTCACGCGCCACCGCGTAGCCCCAGACCTTCTTGGTGTCGTGCCCCACGGGCAATGTCAGCGGCGCGGGCTCGGCCTGCTTCGCATGAAAGGCGATGCCGCCGAATTCGGTCAGCATAATGGGCTGGCCTTCATGCGGATGATCGTCCAGCGTCAGCACGCGGCCGGCGGGCCAGCGATGCTCCAGCAGTGCCTGCCGCGCGGTTTCGGCGCCGCCGTAGCGCTTGCGCAGGTTTTCGGTGTCGGCGTCGTAGTCGTGCACGCCGATGATGTCCGTCGCGCTCGACTCCCAACCGTCGTTCCCAATCACCGGCCGGCTCCCGTCGAGCGTCTTGGTCAGATGGAACAGCGCCTGCACCGCATGCCGGTGCGCCCCGACCGACGGCAACTCGGGCACGCCCCACGACTCGTTGAACGGCACCCAGACGATGATGCACGGATGGCTGTAGTCGCGGTCGATGGCCTCTGTCCATTCGCGCACGGTTCGCTTGATCGCGCCGCGCGTGAAACGATAGGCGGAAGGCATCTCTTCCCACACCAGCAGGCCCAGCCTGTCGGCCCAGTACAGATAGCGGGGGTCCTCGATCTTCTGGTGCTTGCGCACTCCGTTGAAGCCCATTGCCTTCGCGAGTTCGACGTCGCGACGAAGCGCGTCGTCATCGGGCGGAGCCAGCAGCGTGTCCGGCCAGTAGCCCTGGTCCAGCACGAGGCGCAGCAGGTAGGGCCGGCCGTTGAGCATGAAGCGGTCGCGCAGGATGTGAACCGAGCGAAGCGCGGTGTATGAATCGATCGTGTCGATCACTCTTCCGTTGCGCAGCAGACGCAGCTTGGCATCCAGCAGCGTCGGACGCTCGGGGGTCCAGAGCATCTCGTTGCGGAAGTCGTCGATGCCTGGGTCCGACAGCACGATCGAGCGGTCGACCTCGCCTTCGATCACCTGGTAGCGGTCACGCGCGAGCAGCTTGTCGGCATGCCGCAATTCGATCTCGATCGCCAGATCGTCCGAGATCTCTCCGGCGATGCGAGCTTCGAAATAGAGCGCGTAGCCCTCCACCTTCGGCGTCCAGCGGATCTTGTCGATGTAGGTCCTGCCGACGCGTTCCAGCCACACGGTCTGCCAGATGCCTGTCGTGCGCGGATACCAGATCCCGTGCGGTTCGGCTTGCCAGTCCTGCTTGCCGCGCGGCTTGGTGAGATCGCACGGATCGTCCTCGGCCCGCACCGTGACAACCTGCCGACCCGCAGGGTCGAGCAGATGGGTGATGTCCGCGGAAAACGGCGTATGGCCGCCGTCGTGCGTGACAGCGAGCCGGCCATTGACCCAGACGCGCGCGGCATAGTCGACCGCGCCGAAGCGCAGGATGACCCGGCCACCGTCGGGCGGAAGTTCGACGTCGCGCTGGTACCAGCAGACGTAGTGGAAGCCGCGGTCGCCAATTCCGCTCGCTTCTGATTCAGGCGGAAACGGAACGCGTATCTCACGAGGCCACGCGGAGATGTCGTCCGGGCTGAGAAAGGCGCGTTCGTCGTCGAAGCAGAAACGCCACACGCCATTGAGCGACATCCAGTCATCTCGTCGAAGTTGAGGGCGCGGATAGGCAGGGTTCAAGGCAGAGTCCAAGTCGTGCTCCTTGTGCATTCCCCCGGCCCGGGCGGGGCGCGGCCGGCCGGACAGGTTAGGGGCTCGCCCGACCGGAGCGTGTCGGAGCATGCCGCATATGCCGCATCTAAGGCCGCGGCTGCGCGCCCCTGCGCCGCTGTTCGAGCGGCGCGATGTTCAGGGCCTGCCGGTACTTGGCCACCGTGCGCCTGGCGATGCGAAACCCCTGGGTCGCGAGCGCCTGCGCCAGCGCAGGGTCGCTCAGCGGAGCGTCTTTCTGTTCGCCTTCGATCAGCTCACCGATAAGGATCTGAAGGGCCGCCGGCGCCGTCTCGCCACCGGCTTCGTGCGGCATGCCGCGCGAAAAGAAATGATGCAGCTCGAACACGCCGTGCGGCGTCGTCATGTACTTGTGGTGGACGGCCCGCGACACCGTCGACGAATGCACGCCGACCTCATCGGCGATCGCTCGCAGGCCCAGCGGTTTCAGCGCGAGCGGTCCATGGTCCAGGAAGAGCTTCTGACGGCCGACGATGGCCGTGGCGATGTCGAGGATCGTCGAAACGCGCTGCGCCGCGTTGCGCACAGTCCATCGCGCCTGGTCCAGGCAAGCCTTCATGGCCGAGTCGCCTTCGGTCCTGTGCTTTTCGAAAAGGGCGGCGTAGGCCTGATGCATGCGCACCCGTGGAATCGCGCTTTCGTTCAGCGACGTCCGCCACGCGCCTCGCACCTTGGAGACGACCACGTCGGGAACCACGACGCGCGCGATGCCATCCGCGTAGCGCCAACCCGGGCGCGCATCCAGCGACCGTATGCAGGCGGCGGCGCGCTGCACTTCGGCCTTTGACGCATTCAGCAGCTTGGCAAGCTTGTCCAGCTTGTGAGCGGCCAACAGCTCGAGATGCGCATCGGCGATGGCGCGGGCCATGGCGCGCGTCGGCGAATGCGGCAGCGCGTCGAGCTGAAGCCGCAGGCATTCGCCGAGCGAACGGGCGCCGACGCCCACCGGGTCGAAAGCCTGCACGCGGCGCAACGCGACCCGCAACTCGCATTGCGCATCCGTCCCGGCTTCCCCCAGGGCCGTGCCGAGCTCGTCCAGCGAGATGCGCAGGTAGCCGTCGTCGTCCAGCGCTTCCACCACCGCGTCGGCGAAGTAGCGCTCGCGCGCGTCGAGCCGCAGCACCCCCACCTGCGCGTGCAAATGCTCGCGCAATCCGGCGGGGACGGGCAGGTTCTGCAGGTGGTCCGCGCTGTCCTCGTGCGAGAGGCGCTGCCGGGGGTCGTGCCCCCACATCCGGTCGAGTCCGGCGGCCCAGTCCGACTCCGATTCGAAGCGAGCGGCGGCAGGAGTTGACTGCGGGTTTTCCGGAAGGCTTCCGGGCATGTATTCCAGGTCGAGGAAGGGGTTGCCTTGCGCAACCTCCTGCAGAGTGTCCGCATAGTCCATCGAGGACATCTGCAGCAGGCGCACCGCATGCTGGAGCCTGGGAGAAAAGACCATGCTTTGCGCCAAGCGCGCCTGGAGGTGTATTTCCGTCATCGCCTTCTACATTGAACGTCGAGCGACCGATGCGCAACGATCATGCCAATCGCCTGTTGCCGGCGCTCCAGAGGCGCAAGCCTTCATGCGCCTGAAGCGGCCTGCAAGTTGGCGGCCACCCCTCGCAATCCATGCGGCAAATCTTGCGGGAGACGGAGCGAGCAGGGGGTGCTTCGCGGGCACGGCTATTGCTCGAACGACATGGACGATCACCCCGGAAGAGCGCCATGAAATGGACAGAATGCTACGAGCGAATTCAGATGCTGAGTCCGAAGTCGGCCAAGCTTGCCGCGCGAATGCTCCGCAAGGACCGCCTTGTTCCGTCGAGCTGGGCTTTCTCGCTCGACCTGGCGCTCACGTGCCGCGCAAAAGGCTCAGGGCCCGTCACCGAAGGCGACTTCGAAGTCATCGCCGCCAATCAGAAGGCGGAAATGTCGCAGCCGCCTGAGACGCTTGATGGAGATCAGCGGCGGGCCTGGGAGTTCGCAGCAGCGGTGAGGGGGTTCCCTGTTCACAAACCCAGGGTTGAGAGCGAACGCGAACCCATGGAGGCGCGCGAGCCCGCACTGGCGCAAATCGACAGGAGTGTTGCGACCGGCCGACACCGTTTGGCTGCAAAGTAACTTGATGAAGCTCTTTTTGCCGCAAACCTTACCGGCTTCCTGGGGCCGCGGCGTCGGTTTGCGCTTACGACAAAAGGGCTGACCTTCGTGCGCCGCAAGAGCGGCCGGGGCAGTCATGCTGGCAGTCCACGTCCTTGACGTGTTTCAGTTCCACCCGCCTGGAGAATTCATGGACAGCGACAAAGCTCAAGTTTTTCCCTTTCCCACTGCCGAGCATCACGACAAGCTGCCCGAGATGGCTGAGCGGCCCGTGGAGCAGGCGCCGACCGAGTCGGCACTCGACCACGGCATCGAGGAGTCCTTTCCTGCCAGCGACCCGGTGTCGGTGAATGTAAGCAAGGTAAAGCACGCGCCGGTTGCGCCAGTGACGTCGCAGGACGCGAACGCACCGGGCAAGCCGGGCGGCGAGTCGCGATCATTGAAGAACCCGCTGACCTGGGTCTACGCGGCTGCGGCCGTCGGAGCGGCCGTGGTGTATGCGGCGACGCGCCGCAAGCGCCTGTATTAAGGCGCCACGCCCGACGCCTTATGGCGCCCGGGAGCCGCCCGGCAGCCCATGCTTCGCCTGCGGCAGAATCCTTGACCCGCAGCAAGTCGACTTCAAGGAACATCACACATGGGCGCGCAATGGAAAGCCAAGCACAAGGATCTGGCGGCGAACGCCAAGGGGCGCTTGTTCGGCAAGCTGGCCAAGGAAATCATGATTGCAGCGCGCAGCGGGGCCGATCCGGCATCGAATGCGCGCCTGCGGCTGGTGGTCGAGCAGGCTCGCAAGGTGTCCATGCCCAAGGACACGCTGGAGCGCGCGATCAAGAAAGGCGCCGGCCTGACCGGCGAATCCGTGCATTTCGATCATGTGATCTATGAAGGCTTCGCGCCGCACCGCGTCCCGGTGATGGTCGAATGCCTGACCGACAACGTGAACCGAACGGCGCCTGAGATGCGCGTGCTGTTCCGGAAGGGCCAGTTGGGCGCCTCCGGTTCCGTGGCCTGGGATTTCGATCACCTCGGCATGATCGAGGCCGAACCCCAGCAACCCGACGCCGACCCCGAACTCGCCGCCATCGAGGCTGGCGCACAGGACTTCGAGCAGGGCGAAGAAGGCGTTGCGGTGTTCCTGACCGATCCCGTCGATCTCGACCTCGTCAGCCGCGCGCTGCCGGCGCAGGGCTTTTCCGTGCTGTCGGCCAAGCTCGGCTACAAGGCCAAAAACCCGATCGATCCGGCCAGCCTGAGCGCCGAGGCGCTGGAAGAAGTCGAGAGCTTCCTGGCCGCCATCGATGCGAACGACGACGTACAGAACGTGTTCGTGGGGCTGGCGGGTTAACTGCGCGTGAAGTGCGGCGGCACCGGTACCTGTCCGCCTGCGTCTTTCAGCGCGTACTCGCCATGCTGCCGGATCAGCTTGGCGACCAGCCCGGTCCAGCCGGTCTGGTGGCTGGCGCCGAGGCCGGCGCCACTCTCGCCGTCGAAGTACTCATAGAAGAGCACCAGGTCCCGCCAATGCGGATCGCTGTTGAACTTCTCGTATCGGCCATTCGAAGGGCGCTTGCCGTTCCCGTCGCGCAGGAAGATATTGACCAGCCGCTGCGACAGGTCGGTGGTCACCTGCCAGAGAGTCATCGAATGGCCGGTGCGCGCGGGCTCGGGCACCTTGAAATCGTCGCCGAGGAAATAGTGGTGCTTCTGCAGCGCCTCGATCAGCAGGAAGTTCAGCGGAAACCACACCGGGCCGCGCCAGTTCGAGTTGCCGCCGAACATGCCGCTGGTCGACTCCGCCGGTTCGTAGTCGAGCGTGAAGGTCTGGCCCTCGATATTCATTACGCAAGGGTTCTGCGCATGCGTCTTTGAGACGGAGCGAATTCCGTGCGGACTCAGAAGGTGCGCTTCGTCGAGCACGATCTCCAGCAGGCGCGCGAGCTTGTGCGAATCGACGAGAGCCAGCCGCATGCGTTCGTGAACGCCGATGTGGGTCATGTCGGCCAGATTGCGCAGCAGTTCGGGTCGGTTGTCCGCAAACCACTGATAGCGTTGTTCGTAGTCGCGGAAGCTGTCGAGCATGTCCTTTTCGCCGACAGCGATCGCGAACAGCGGCACGAGGCCCGCGACGGTATAGGCATTGACGGGAAAGCGGCGCCCGTCGGGCAGCAGCAGCACGTCGAAGTAGTAACCGCGCTCCTCGTCCCACAGGCCACGCGTCTCCGTGCCGATGTGGTTCATCGCGTCCCCGATGTAGACGAAGTGCTCGAAGAACTTGGTCGCCACGTCTTCGTAGGTCGGATTCTCGAAGGCCAGCACCAGCGCGATGTTGAGCATGTTGAGGCAATAGGTCGCCATCCAGCTGGTGCCATCGGCCTGCTCCAGATGGCCGCCGCCGGGGAGGCCTGAGGTGCGATCGAACGCGCCGATGTTGTCCAGCCCGAGAAAGCCGCCCTCGAACAGGTTGTTGCCTTCCTGGTCCTTGCGATTGACCCACCACGTGAAGTTGATGAGCAGCTTGCGGAAGATGCGTTCGAGAAAGACCGTGTCCATCCGGCCGGTCATCTTCTGCTCGATCTGGCAGATGCGGATCGCGGCCCAGGCATGCACCGGCGGATTGACGTCCCCGAAGGACCACTCGTAGGCGGGGATCTGCCCATTCGGATGCATGTACCACTCGCGGGTGAGCAGCAGCAACTGGTCTTTTGCGAAGTCGGCGTCGATCATCGCGAACGCGACGCAATGAAAGGCCATGTCCCAGGCTGCGAACCACGGGTATTCCCATTTGTCGGGCATCGACAGCACGTCGCCCGTGGCAAGGTGGGTCCATTCGTGGTCGCGGCCCTGCTTGCGCTCCTCGGGCGGCGGCGACTGCAGCTTGTCGCCTTGCAGCCAGTGCGCAACCACGAAGTGGTAGTACTGCTTGCTCCAGAGCATGCCGGCGAAAGCCTGGCGCTGCACGTTGCGCATGTCCGGCGGCAGGTCGAAGGGCGTGATGCGCTGGTAGAAGGCATCGGCCTCTTCGATACGGCGCGCGAACACCGCATCGAACCCACTGCCGAGTGCGTCCGAGAGCCGGCCGTCGTTCGACAGCCGCAGCTTGACCACGCAGCTTTCGCCCGGCTGCAAGGTGCGCCGGTAGAGCGGCGCGGCCTTGGTGCCGACGTTCGCGCGATTGACCGCATCGTGGCGCCCGTGCACCACGAAGTCGCCAAAGGCGTCCTTCGCGAATCCCTGCGCCGGACTGCCCCAGAGCCGGGCGGCGTTGCTTTCGTTGTCGGTAAAGAGCAGGTCATCGGAGGGTTCGTGGTAGAGCCAGTACGTACCGAGCCTGGCGTGCGTGGCGGCGATCGCATGAGGCTGCGCAGGGTCCTTGGCGAGCCGCGGCTTGGGCTTCCTGCCGGACCACGACCATTCATTGCGAAACCACAGCGTGGGCAGCAGATCGAGCGGCGCCGGCTCGGCGCCGCGATTGAACGCGCTGATGCGCACCAGCACGTCGTCCGTGCCCGCCTTCGCATATTCGACGAAGACGTCGAAGTAGCGGTCCTCGTCGAAGATGCCGGTGTCGAGCAGCTCGTATTCGGGGTCGTGACGGCCGCGCCGGCCGTTCTCAGCGACGAGCTGGGCATACGGAAAGGCCTGCTGCGGGTACTTGTACAGGTATTTCATGTACGCGTGGCTCGGCAGGTTGTCGAGGTAGAAGTAGTACTCCTTCACGTCCTCGCCGTGATTGCCTTCCTTGCCGGTGAGCCCGAACATCCGCTCTTTGAGGATCGGATCGGCACCGTTCCATAGCGCCAGCGCAAAGCACAGGCGCTGCTGGTCGTCGGAGATGCCGGCGATGCCGTCTTCGCCCCAACGGTAGGCGCGTGAACGCGCCTGGTCATGGGTGAAGCTCTCCCATGCATCGCCGTTGGCGCTGTAGTCTTCGCGCACCGTGCCCCACTGCCTCTCGCTCACATAGGGCCCGAAGCGGCGCCATGGGACCTGCTTGTCGCGAACTTCGGCCAGGCGCTTGTCTTCTTCCGAGGGTTCGGCTGGGGCGGATGGGGTAGGTGCGGTGGGTGTGGTGGGTGTGGTCAATTCGGCTTTTTTCCGCTGCGGTGGGCCCGCCTGCTTTTACTGCCGCCCGAAGCGCCAGTCAAAGTCAGGCACTGCGAGGCAAATCGGGGTACAAATCCGACGGTCGCACGACCAGCGACATCACCAGCCACATCACCAGCCAAAGAGGAACGCCATGTCACTCAAAGGAAAGATCGCCATCGTCACGGGTGGAAACAGCGGAATCGGCAAAGCCATCGCGCTGGGGCTGGCCAAGGCCGGTGCCAACGTCGTGATCGACTATGTCGCCAATCCGGAGGCGACCGACGAACTGGAGCGGGAGATCACGGCGCTGGGCGACCAGTCGATCGGGGTGGAGGCCGACGTCAGCAAGGTCGACGACCTGCAGCGGCTCGTCGATGCCGCCGTCACGAAATTCGGCAGGATCGACATCATGGTCAACAACGCCGGCGTCGAGACCCGCACGTCGGTGCTCGACACGACCGAGGCCCAATACGAGAAGGTGCTGGACATCAATCTCAAGAGTGCCTTCTTCGGCACCCAGTTGGCGGCCAGGCAGATGATCAAGCAGGGCGGCGGCGGGCGGATCATCAACATCACCTCGGTGCACGAGGATTGGCCGATGCCCGGCAACACCGCCTATTGCCTGTCGAAGGGCGGCATGCGCATGCTCACCCGAACCGCCGGTGTCGAACTGGCGCCGCACGGCATCGGCGTCGTCGGCGTCGGCCCCGGCGCAGTGGCCACGCCGATCAATCTCTCGACCATGCAGAACCCCACCTTGCTGGCGGTGCTCAACAAGGCCATTCCGCTCGGCCGCATGGCCCAGCCCGAAGAAATCGCCAACGTCGTGGTGTTCCTCGCAGGCGACGGTGCCAGCTACGTGACCGCCACCACGATATTCGCGGACGGCGGCATCATGCAGAGCAGCCCCGGGCTGTAGCCGCCATGGACGGGCACTACGACGTCATCATCATCGGCAGCGGCGCCGGCGGCGGCACACTCGCGCATCGCCTGGCGCCTTCGGGCAAGAAGGTGCTGATCCTCGAACGCGGCGACTGGCTGCCGCGCGAGGCGGCCAACTGGAGCGTTGCGGAGGTCTTCGCCGACAACCGCTACATCTCGGCGGACACCTGGTATCTGCCCAGCGGCAAGGCCTTTCAGCCGCAGGTGCACTACTTCGTCGGCGGCGCGACCAAGATGTACGGCGCGGCGCTCTTTCGCCTCCGCAAGGAGGACTTCGGCGTGATGCGGCATCACGACGGAATTTCGCCCGCCTGGCCCGTCGGCTACGAAGAGTTCGAGCCCTACTACACAGAGGCCGAACAGCTCTACCAGGTGCATGGCGAACGCGGCACCGACCCGACCGAGCCGCCAGCCAGCGCGCCCTACCCCGCTCCGCCGATCTCGAGCGAGCCGCGCATCGCAAAGCTCGCCGAAGACCTGAAGGCAGCCGGCTACAAGCCCTTTCACGCGCCGTCGGCGGTGATGATGAACGAGGCCGACATGGCCTACAGCCGCTGCATCCGCTGCCAGACCTGCGACGGCTTTCCATGCCTGGTGCATGCCAAGAGCGATGCCGAGGTGATCGCCGTGCGGCCTGCGCTGGAACACGCCAACGTCACCCTGGTGCGCAATGCACGGGCGCTCAAGCTCGAGAGCAACGGGGCCAGCGTTACCGGCGTGCTGGCCAATGTGGCGGGCATCGAGCAGCGCTTCTCGGCCGACATCGTGGTGGTTGCCTGCGGCGCTGCCAATTCAGCGGCCCTGCTGCTGCGTTCGGCGAGCGATGCGCATCCCGCCGGCCTGGCCAATGGGTCGGGCCAGGTCGGTCGCAACTACATGTTCCACAACAGCCAGGCGGTGCTTGCGCTGTCGCTGACGCCGAACGACACGACATTCCAGAAGACGCTCGCTCTCAACGACTTCTATTTCGGCATGGACGGGTTCGACTATCCGATGGGCAACATCCAGATGATCGGCAAGACGCTCGGCGGCATGTACCGCGCCGAGAAGGCGCTGCTGACCGCACTGGTGCCCAGCCGTGCGCTGGACGACATCGCGCGGCATGCGGTCGACTTCTGGTTGACCACCGAGGACCTGCCCGATCCGGACAACCGCGTGACTGTCGATGGCGATGGGCGACTGACGCTTGCCTACACGCCCAACAATCAGGTCGCCAAGCAGAAGCTCTACGAAAAGCTCCGTTCGATGCTCTCGCAGCTCGGCTTCAAGTCCCACCATCTGCTGGGACGGAACGTCTACATGCAGAGCGACATCGCGCTGGCCGGCTGCGCGCACCAGGCCGGCACCTGCCGCTTCGGCGACGACCCGGCCAGCTCGGTGCTCGACCGCAACTGCAAGGCGCATGAGCTCGACAACCTGTATGTCGTGGACACCAGTTTCTTTCCCAGCATCGGCGCGGTGAATCCGTCGCTGACCGCGATCGCCAACGCATTGCGCGTTGGCGACCACCTGCTGCAGCGGCTCGGCTGAAGCGTGGCCCGCACTGCAAGTCGATTCGAAGTCGGCGTCCTCTATGCCGCCGGCGTGGTGCAGGGACTGGCGCTGGTGAGCTTTCCGGCCGCAAGCGCCATCCTGACCAGTCCGTCCGGCTTCGGCTTGTCCAGCACGCAATTCGGGCTGATGTTCGTGCCGCAGGTGGTGCTGGCGATCCTGGCGTCCGCCTTCGGCTCGCGTCTGGCGCTGCGCCTGAGCCTGCGGGGCGTGCTGTTGCTGGGGCTCGTCGGCGATCTGATCGCGATGGCACTGCTGGCCGCGAGCCAACTCTGGATGGGCGCGCCAGCGGCTTTCGTGCTGCTGTGCATTGCCACCGGCGCGCTGGGTATCGGCTTCGGTGCAACGGTGATGGCGCTGAACACGCTGGTGGAAGGCTTCTTCCCGGACAACGCCGACAGCGCCGTCCTGCTGTTGAACGCGCTGCTCGGCGTGGGGACTGCATTGGCGCCGCTGCTGGTTGCGTTGTTCACAGGCTTGGGCGCATGGTGGGGCTTGCCGCTGCTGATGGTGGCGTTGATCGCGTTGCTGCTGCTTGCCACGGCCAGCGCCGCGCTGCGCCTGCCCTACAAGCCTTCCGGCGGCGACAGCCAGCTGCCGCGCCGCTTCTGGTGGTATGCCGCCGCGGTGCTGCTCTATGGTGTGGTCGAGACGCTGAGCGGCAACTGGGCGACGCTCTATCTGTCCAGCCAGCGCGGCATTCAGGCGAGGGATGCGTCGTTCGCGCTCACCGCCTTCTGGTCGGCCGTGACCCTGGGACGGGTGCTGATCGCCTTCCTCGAACGTGCGGTGCCCGCGCGCTGGATCTACCTGGCGCTGCCGGTGCTGCTGGCCGCGGTCTTCCAGTGGGTCGCCCGGGTCGACGGCGCCTGGGGCGGCATCATCGCCTTCGGCTTGGCCGGGCTGGCCTGCTCGGCTTTTCTCCCGCTCAGCATCAGCTTCGCCGGCACCGAGATGCCGCGCCAGGCAGCCACGATGTCGGGCGTGCTCATTGCGTTCTATCAAGTGGGCTACGGCGTGGCGGCCTTCGGCGTTGGACCCTTGCGCGAACTCACCGGCCTCGACTACGCGAGCCTGTTCGCAGTCGGCAGCGTGGTTGCGCTGGTACTCGCCGCCGTGGCGGTCGGGCTGGTCCGCCGTCCCCGCCGTCCCCGCCGTCCCGCACCTGCGGCATAGTGCCGGGCATGCAGTTTCGCCTTTTCACTTCGCTGCGCGGCTATCGCGCGGCATGGTTGTCTCGAGACCTGGTCGCCGGGCTCATGCTGGCGGCCATCGCCATACCCGGGCAGCTCGCGACCGCGCGCCTCGCCGGCATGCCGCCCGAGACGGGCCTTTATGCCTTCGCCGCCGGCTCGATCGCTTTTGCGGCCTTTGGCGCGAACCGCTTCATGTCGGTAGCGGCCGATTCGACGATCGCGCCGATCTTTGCCGGTGGCCTGGCCTCGATCGCGGTCGGCAGTACCCTGGCGTATCCACAACTTGCGAGCCTGCTGGCGCTGATGGTCGGCATCGTGCTCGTGGCGGTGGGGCTGCTGCGCGCCGGCTGGCTCGCAACCTTGCTGTCGGTGCCGGTCACGACCGGCTTTCTGGCCGGCATCGCCGTACACATCATCGTCGGCGAGCTGCCCACGCTGTTCGGCGTGCCGGGCGAAGCGGGGCATGTGCTGGTGCGGCTGGTCCATGTCCTGGCGCGGCTGCCCGATGCCAATCCTTATTCAATGGCGCTCGGCTTGGGGGTGCTGGCGACGACGATGCTCGCCTCGCGCATCAGCGCGCGCATACCGGGCGCGCTGATCGGGCTGGTCGCGGCCGGCCTCGCGGTTGCTTTGTTCCATCTGCAGGCGCGCGGCGTGAGCCTGCTCGGCGCACTGTCGGTGCCGCTGCCCCACATCGGTGTCCCGGCGCTGCCCGACATCGGCAGTTTCAGCCGCCTGCTGCAACTGGCGCTGGTGGTGGCGATGGTCTGCATCATGCAGACCGCCGCGGTCGCCAGCACCTTTCCGTCGCAAGAAGGCCGGCCCGATGACGTCAGCCGCGACTTCGCCGCCGTTGGTGCTGGCAGCGTACTTGCGGGGCTGCTCGGCGCCTTCGCCGTCGATGCCAGCCCGCCGAGCACCGCCATCGTTCGCGAGTCGGGTGGCCGTTCGCAGATGGCTGCATTGGCCGCAGTAGCGCTGATCGTCCTTCTGGCCGCCGTGGCCTCCGGGCTGATGGCCTACGTGCCGCATGCGGCGCTCTCGGGCATCCTGGTCTACATCGCGCTGCGCATCTTCCGCGTCGACCAGATGCGCCTGATCAGGCGCCGGGGCGGCAACGAGATCCTGCTGGTGCTGGCCAGCGCCGTGCTGGTGATCGCGCTGCCCATCGAAACCGGCATGCTGCTGGCGATCGTGATGTCTTTCGTGCATAGCCTCTACGTGGTGGCGCGGCCGTCATGCGTCGAACTCGCGCGCGTGCCGGGCAGCACCGTGTGGTGGCCGCCGGTGCCCGGCGCACCGGGCGAACGGGTCGCCGGCGTGTTGGTGATCGCGCCCGGGGCGCCGCTCAACTTCACCAATGCCGAGCACATCTGCGCCTACATCGACGCGGCCATCGCGCGGCAGGTACAGCCGGTGAAGCTGTTGGTGATCGAGGCCACCGGCATCATCGATATCGACTACACCGGATCGCAGATCCTGCGACGGGTGATCGCCGAACTGGCGCGTGCCGGCACCTCGGTCGCGATCGCGCGGCTCTCGGCCGGCCGTGCGCAGGCGCAGGCGCAACGCACCGGCCTGCTCGACACGATCGGTGCCGACCGCGTGTTCATGTCCGTGGAGGATGCGGTGCGCAAGCTTGCGCCCGGCGCGACCGCCATGGCCCCTGCGCTTGCGACTGCCTGAGGCCCCCCGGTTCACCTCGCCAACCCAGCCGCCGTCAACGCCGGAAGCCGCTCGTGGACTTGGTCCCCGCCAAGCAACTGCTGCAAGTCGATCGCCTGCCCCATCGCTCGATAGCCGGCATCGCTCGGGTGCAGATGGTCTCCCGAATCGAATTGCGCCAGCAGGCGGCTCGGCCGCGCCGGGTCTCGCAGCAGTTGGTCGAAGTCCACCACGGCGTCGAACACGCCGCTCTCGCGGATCCACTGATTGAGCGCTTGGCGGGTCGCGTCCTTCTGGGCGCTGTAGTGGCCTTCGAGCGGAGTGCCCTGCAGGGCATCTTCAAACGGTGACACCGTGGCACCGATCACACGCACGCCCCGCCGATGCGCTTGCGCCACCAGTTGCTGGAAGCCGTCCGTAAGAGCCTTCAGCGTGACCGGCGGCTCGTGCGGCGCGAACGCGCCACCGGGCCAGCCGATGTCATTGGTGCCCAGCATGACGATCACCGCACGCACGCCTGTTTGCTGCAACACGTCCCGCTGCAGGCGCGCCAGGGCGCTTTCGCCCATGCCGTCGCGAAGCAGCCGATTGCCCGAGATGCCTGCATTGAGCATCGCTACGCCATGCGGAGCGAGGCGTTCGGCCAGCACGTCAGGCCAGCGGTGATCCGCACCGGGCGTGGCGCCGTTGCCGTCGGTGATCGAATCGCCCAATGCCACAACGGCGACCGGCGCTCGATCGGACTGCACCGCCACTGCGGCCAGGAACGCACGTGAGTCCAGAGCGTCCCCGCCCGCCGCACCGGCGCGCCCGACGGCATCGCCGGGCAGCAGCCACGTGCGCTCGCGGGCGTCCCAATGAAAGCCCGCCGGCCGCGATGTCCCGGGCAGGTGCAAGTCGATGGTCAACCGGGCGCCATCGCCGGCCGCCAGCGCGACCGGATCGCTCAGCACCTGCGAGCCCGCCGCTATCTCGACCCCTTGCCTGCCTTGGAATGTGACCGGCAAGCCGTCGACGGCGCCTTCGAGCGCCACTTGCGCCCGACCTATCTTCAGCGGCGCCTTTCCGTAGACATTGCTCAGCACCAGCCGGAGGCGCTCGCCGCCCACCGCCAGTCGCAACGACTGGCGCAGCGTGACGTCCTTCATCGTTTCGGAGATGCCCAGCGGGAGCACGAAGTCCGCGTTCCAGGTCGGCTCGGGCGCCGCGATCCAACTGGTGGTCCAGTGCTGCGACGCCGCGCCGCCCCACGCTGCAGTGGCCGCCAGCAGACCGCCGAGCATTGTCACGGTGGCTGAAATTTTCCTCATCGGATGTCCTTGACAGTTTGGATGGTCGGACTTTGAGGTATTCGTATTGGGTATGGAAGACTGCAGAATGGAAGACCTCCTCTTACTTTTTGGAATGGCGTATGGACAGGCTCAGGGCCATGGATGTCTTCGTTCGAGCAGTCGAGTTGGGCAGCCTGTCGGCTGCCGCGCGCGACCTCGGTAGCACCCAACCCACGGTCAGCAAACTGATCGCGGGCCTGGAAGCCAGCGTGGGAGTGCGCCTTCTGGAGCGCAGCAGTGCCCGCGCCGCACCCACGGACGAAGGGCTCCGCTTCGTGGCAAGCGCCCGTCAGATCCTCGCCGACTACGAAGAGACCGTGGCCGAGCTCGGCCAGCGAACCCGCGCACCGCGTGGGCTGGTGCGCGTTTCGGCGCCGGTCGCGTTGGGAGAGCTGCATCTCAACAGGCTGATGCTCGAGGCGCTCGGCCAGCATCCGCAGTTGCAGGTCGAGCTGCTGCTTGAAGACCGCTTCGTCGATCCCGTGCAAGAGCGCATCGACATCTCCGTGCGGATCGGCGGCGCGCCCGCTCCGGATCTGGTTGCGCAGCCGCTGGCGGTCTGGCCGCGCTACCTTGTCGCATCGCCCGGCTACCTGAAGCTCCGCGGCAAACCAAGGAGACCCGAAGACCTGGGCGACCATGCGTACCTTCGCTATGGGAGCGGCAGCGATGACGCCCTGGCACTCAGCGCGGCGGACGGGCGCAGTGCGACGGTGCAGGTGCCTGCGCGCTACCGCGTCAACAGCGCGATTGCCCTGCTCGAAGCGGTGCGCTGCGATGCCGGCATATCGCTGCAGCCAAGCTGGATGGTGAATCCGTTGCTGCGTTCGGGCGAACTCGTCCGCCTGTTGCCTCGCTGGAGCGGCCCCGCGCAGGTCGCCCAGTTGCTGCACGCGCCGCGCCGCCGGCAGGCCATGCGGGTGCAAGTGATGCTTGACTTCCTGCTCGCCACCTTGCACCGCCTGTAGTCAGGCCAGTGAGCGCGCTCCGGCGGTAGAGCGGCCGGTGTTGTCAAAGAGTCGCGACCGCACCAAAGGGCAGTTTCGCAAATCCCGTTCCTTCGGTAACTTGAGGGCCGAAGCCAAAGTTCCGGCGCGCCTTCAAAGACCGAGATTGTGGACCGACACACTGTATTCATCATTGATGACGACGAAGCCTGTCGCGACTCAATTCGCGAGCTGGTCCTTGCGGTCGGAATGGCGGCGGTCGTCTTCAGCTCCGCGTTCGAATTCCTGGCGGCCTTGGAGGCGAGCTGGCGAGGCTGCCTGGTGCTGGACTTGCGCATGCCGCGCATGAATGGTCTCGCGCTGCAGCAGCGACTCCGGGAAATGGGCGTTCAACTGCCGATCGTCTTCATCAGCGGCAGCGTCGACATATCAACGGCCACCCAGGCCATCAAGGATGGCGCAGTCGACTTCCTGCAAAAGCCCTATCCGCAGGAACAGTTGCTCGAAGCCATTCAGAGGGCCCTGCGCTGGGATTGAAAATACCGGTCATTGAGCAGGAAGTGCGACAGCGCCGGGATGAGCACCAGCGCGCCGACCATGTTCCAGACGAACATGAAGGTCAGCAGGATGCCCATGTCGGCCTGGAACTTGATGGGCGAGAAAGCCCAGGTGACGACGCCCGCGGCGAGCGTGACACCCACGAGCGCAACGACCCTGCCCGTGAAGGTGACCGCCTCCGAGTACGCCTGGGCCAGGCTGAGCCCGCGCCTCTGGCCTGCCAACTGCACGGAGAGCAGGTACAGCGCATAGTCCACGCCGATGCCCACGCCCAGCGCAATCACCGGCAAGGTCGCCACCTTCACGCCAATGCCCAGCCACACCATCAGCGCCTCGCACAGGATGGAAGTGACCACCAGCGGAATCACCGCCACCAGCACCGCGCGCCACGAGCGGAAGGTCAGGAAGCACAGCGCGATCACCGCCGCATACACGTAGAGCAGCATCGTGCGATTGGCCTCGCGCACCACGATGTTGGTCGCCGCCTCGATGCCGGCCGAGCCCGCAGCCGGCAGGATCTGCACCAACGCAGGGTCGGTCGGATGCGCCTTGACGAAGTCTTCGACGACCGCCAGCACGCTCTGCAGCGTCTTGGCCTTGTGATCCGAGAGATAGACCACCAGCGGCATCACCGAGCACTCGGTGTTGAAGAGTTCCGGATTGTTCACCGTCGCCTGTTGCCCGCCGTAGTTCAGGACATCCTGGTTGCGGCTGATGGTGAGCCACTTCGGGTTGCCCTCGAAGGAACCCGCCGTGATCTGCCGCACCACATCCTGCAGGCCAACAGTGGCACGCACCTGCGGCAACTGCTGCAGTTCCCAGGCGAGCGCGTCCACGTGCGCGAGCGTGTCGTACTTCAGGCACCCTTCCTTGGGCGTCTTCACGATCACCGCGAACAGGTCGCTGGAGAGTGAGTAGTTCTTCGTGACGAAGGCGTTGTCGCGGTTGTAGCGCGAATCGGGCCGCAGCTCCGGCGCGCCGGGATCGAGGTCACCCACCTGCAAGTTCAGGCTGACGGCAAAGCCGAAGACCGCGAGCGCCGCCGACACCAGGACTGCGCTCAGAGCCCAACTGCGCCTGCTGGCGAAGTTGTCCAGCAGGGCCCACAGCCGCGTGCCTCGCCCTGCAGCCTGTTCCTGCTCCACGCGCAGGCTGCGTGCGGCGGCCTTGGGACTCACGCCCACGTACGACAGCAGCACGGGAAGCAACAAGAGGTTGGTGAAGATCAGCACCGCCACCCCGATGCTGGCCGTCATCGCGAGTTCGCGAATCACCGGGATCGGGATCAGCGCCAGCACCGCAAACCCGACCGCATCGGCCATCAGGGCGGTGACGCCGGCGAGGAACAGGCGCCGGAAGGTGTAGCGCGCAGCCACCAGCCGGTGCGTGCCGCGGCCGATGTCCTGCATGATGCCGTTCATCTTCTGCGCGCCGTGGCTCACGCCGATGGCGAAGACGAGGAAGGGAACGAGCATCGAATAGGGGTCGAGTTCGAGCCCGAACAGCCTGACCAGGCCCACTTGCCAGACCACCGCGACCAGCGAGCACGCGAGCACCATCGCCGTGCTGCGCACGCAGCGCGTGTAGCCATACAGCAGCAGGGCCGCAATCAGCGTGGCGACGCCGAAGTACATCATCACCTGCAAGAGGCCATCGAGCAGGTCGCCGATGATCTTGGCAAAGCCGATCACATGCACCTTGACGCCCCAGGGCTTGCCGTCGGGGGCGAGGCCGTGCTCGTACTTGTCGCGGATCTGGGTCTCGATCTCGCGCGAGAGGCGCCAATAGTCCAGACGCCCGTCCTTGCCGTTGTCCAGCAGCGGGGCAACGATGGCGCTGGACTTGAAGTCGTTGGCCACGAGGCTGCCGACGAGCCCCGCGCGCGCGACATTCAGGCGCAGCTTGTCCACGCTGGCGCTCTTGCCGTCAAAGGTGTCGGGCATCACGGGGCCGCCCTGGAAGCCCTCTTCGGTGACTTCGGTCCAGCGCGTGGCCGGCGTCCACAGCGACTTGACCCAGGCGCGATCGACACCCTGCGTCAGGAACAGGTCGTCGTTGATGTGCTTGAGGGCATCCAGGTAACGTGCATCGAAGATGTCGCCGTTCTCGTTCTCGACGACCACCCGCAAGGTGTTGCCCATGCCGCGCAGCTCGCTGCGGTTTTGCAGGTAATTCTGGATGTAGGGATGACCCACGGGGATCATCTTGTCGAAGCTGGCATTGAGCGACACGCGCGTCGCGAAGAAGCCCAGCACCAGCGTGGCGATCACGCAAGCCAGAGTGACCACCAGGCGATGATTGAAGACCGCGCGCTCGAGCCAGTTGCCCGAGTTGCGAGGAAACTGGGCGAGGTCGCGCACGACCGGCATCTGGCCCAGTCCGGAAGAGGTGGCCATTACTTGTCCTTGGTGATGAGGTCCAGCGTGCGCAGGCCTCGCGGGCCGCCCAGCACGAGCGACGAAGTGCTTGCGAAGGCAATGGCCGCGAGCGGCGCCTGCGAGCCGATGGGCGAGCGCGTGAAGCTCAGGCCGCCGTCAATGCTGAAGGCGATGCCGCCGCCCTGGTCCGCCAGGGCCAAGGTGCCGTTGGCGGCGACCGCGGCACCGACGATGCTCGCGGCCAGCTGCGTATCCACGGGCGACCAGGCCGCCCCGCCGTCGGTGCTGATGAACGCATGGCCGCGCATGCCGAAGGTCAGGATGGCGGCCTTGGTGGCCACCAGGCCGAACAAGCTGCCCTTGTACGGCGAGGGCAGCGCCATGAAGCGCTGGGCGCCCGCGTCCAGCTTGAGCAGCAGGCCGCCCTCCCCGGCGATGTAGACCGCTCCGCCTGCGGCGCGGATCGCGTAGAGATTGAGAAGACCGGGGTTGTCCACGCGATCGAACCACGGCTCCCAGGTCTTGCCACCGTCGGCGGTGCGCATCACGAGCCCGTAGGCACCCACGACGAAGCCCTCGTTGGCGTTGGCGAACCAGAGATCGAGGAAAGGCTTGTCAGGCCCGGCGTCCGCGTTGCGCTGCGCCTCTTCCAGGAGCTTGCGGTCCTGCTCGCTCGTGTCACTCGCATTGGGCATGGCGACGCGACGCTTCATGTGTTCGAGCACCAGCGCATTGACCTGGCGGCCATCGAGCAGGCGCGTCCAGCTGTTGCCGCCATCGCGCGTGCCGAGCACAACGCCGTCGTGGCCGGTGATGTATCCCGTCGTGTCATCGACAAAGCACACCGCCGTGAGGTCCGAGCGCACCGGCACCAGCGACTGCGTCCAGACACGGCCGCCATCACGCGACAGCACCACATGCCCGCGCTGGCCGACCGCGACCAGCCGATCGCCGGTGCGCGCGATGCCGGTGATCAGCCGCTGGCTGGCCAGCGCACTCATGCGCGCGGGTTGCTCCAGGACCTCGCCGGCGCGCAAGGCGGAGGCGCCCAGCGTGCCGAGCACGGCCAGCAGCATGCTTCTGCGGTGCACAGGTCGCTCCTGCTCAGCGCACGCCCGAGCCCGCCAGCGCGTCGGCGGACCAGGCGTTGGCGGACAGCGGGTCGATGTACTTCACGCCCACGTTGTAGGCGCCCAGCAGCCCGGTCATGTTGTAGCCGCCGCTGGTGAAGTCGTGAAACGACTGGCCCATGGCCGCGGGTGCCGGCAGTTCGTAGGACGGGTTGGTATAGACGAAGCTCGCGCGATAGAGCTGCCCGCGCGCGTCGTACATGTCCGAAGCCACCGCGACCCAGCTGTCCTCGTCCACGTAGAAGGTGCGCTTGGCATAGATGTGGCGCTTGCCAGGCTTGAGCGTCGCCTCCACCACCCACACGCGATGCGCCTCCCAGCGCACGTAGTCCGGGTTCAGGTGATTGGGCGTCGTCACTGCATACGGATCCTTGGCGTACACCAGCTTGAAGGTGTTGTAGGGCACCAGCATTTCCTGCTTGCCCACGAGCTTGAAGTCGTAGCGGT
This sequence comes from Variovorax sp. 05N34, assembly GCF_056397405.1. Taxonomy (NCBI): domain Bacteria; kingdom Pseudomonadati; phylum Pseudomonadota; class Betaproteobacteria; order Burkholderiales; family Comamonadaceae; genus Variovorax; species Variovorax sp. 05N34. Next base: position 334,413 of record NZ_JBFTNI010000008.1, on the reverse strand, counting down.
CCATTGCGCCGTTGAAGACCCAGGCGTCGTCATAGGTCGATGCGCCTGCCGAACCCGGATTGGGTGTGTCGTAGGCGATGTCCGGAGCCAGCTTCACGCGGCGCTGGCCCGGCAGGTACTGCCAGGCGCGGCGGCCGTTCTTCATCGGGTTGATGTAGTCCTGCGCGAGCAGTGCCTCTCCGGCACGGCGCGCCGGTGCGGTGTAGGCGATCTTGGTGCGGAAGTAGACATCGTTGTCGGCCGAGGCGCCCGTGCGCTTGGGGTCGTAGTACGGGTAGTCCATGTAGATCTGGCCGGTGGTGGCGAGGACCGCCTTGCCGGCCGAGTCGACGTTGATCGAGTCGTACTGGGTGAAGTAGCTTTGGCCCGTGTAGCGCAGCAGGTGGTTCCACATGACCTCGTTGCCCGTCTTGGGGACGGGAAAGGGAATGCCCGCGTAGGTGCCTTCCAGGCCCAGGCCGTCATCGGTGGTCTTCACCGATGTGGCGTTCTTGACGGTGTTGTCCAGGACGTACTTCGGGAAGGCGACCGAGCGGTGCGACGGATAGACGTCCACGCGCATGGTCGGGTATTTCTTCAGCAGTTCCTTCGTGCCCGCTGTGAGCTTGCCTTCGTACTGCGCCATGTTCTGCGCAGTGATCGCATAGAGGGGCTTCTCGGCCGCGAAGGGGTCGGGACGCATGCCCGAGCCCTTCTCGTAGCCAGCCGGGGGCGTGGTCAGGCCGCCGGTGTACTCGGGGATGCTCTTGTCGGCATTGCCTGCACGTTCGGCACCCGTGGGCGTGAGGGTGGTGCCGAGCTTCTTCGCCTCTTCGGCGCTGACGGCGGCCAGCGCCGAATGTGCGGCCAGCGCGAACACTGCGCCTGCCACGATGGAACGGGTCTTCATGGGTTGTCTCCTGATAGGGGTGGGATGGCCTGGAAAGCGGCCTAGAAAGTAGCCTTGAAGGTGAACAGCACGTGGCCGCGGTCGGACAGCACGGCGTTGGTGCCGTTGGCCACGTTCATCGCACCGGTGGGCGTGGTGCTGTAGTCGCCATAGAAGCCCACGTAGCGCAGCGAGAAGTTGTATTTGGCGTAGACGTCCGCTGCGATGCCGATGCCGAACGATCCGGCGTTCTTGTTGCCCCCGGAAAGCACGGCCGAGTTGCCCGACAGGCCTCCCGACCAGCTCAGCGGCATGGAAAGGTCCACGCCCGGGAAGACCTGGTACCAGGTGGGCGTGAAGTTCAGGCCCAGGCCGAAATAGTCCTTGCTGACGGCATCGACGTTGGCAGGGTTGGCGATGTAGGCTGCGCTGCCCTTGAAGGCGCCAGGGTTCTGGGAGACGCTCAGCCAGCGGTTCCACACCAGTTCGGCATTCCAGGTGGCGGAGTCGAACACGGGTGTCTTGGAGAGCGTTCCGAGGAAGTTCAGCACACCATGCGCGGTGTTGCCGCGCGCGCCGGGCGTGTCGCCGCCGAGCTGGTTGAGCTGCGCCAGGGAGATCGCGCCCGTCGCCGGGTTGACCAATGCGACGGGCAGCACCTGCACCGGCACGCTCTGCAGCGGCATGTCGTGCCGATAGCTGAGCTCGGCGCCCACGCTGATTCCGGCCACGTTCTTGGACAGGCTCACGCCGTACATGTCGATGTCGCGGCCGTAGTAGGCCTGGTACTGGCCGACATAGCCCGCCTGGATCTGCGGCAGCGTGGCCGCGCCGGGATTGATGTAGCAGGTCGTCGGGCCGATGGCGCGCAGGCCCGCTCTCGCGCAGGCGGCGGCGGGCACGCCTGCAGCCACCGCGGGCAAGAGCGCGAGCTGCGGCTGGATGTCGGCGGTGCGGCGGCCGTAGAGGCCCGCGGTGCCGTCGAGCCACTGCGGGCTCCAGCGTGCCGAGAGACCGAAGTCGCCGGTCTTCTTGGGATCGCCGCCCGTGCTTTGCAGCAGCCGCTGGCCCGGTCCCGCGATGAGCGAATCACCGCCGTGCAGCAGCGCGTCGTTCACCGTCAGGTAGCTGCCCGACTCCGGATAGCGCACGCTCTCCCAATCAAAGAAGGTCTGCGCCGAGAAGGACAGCTCGGGCGAAGGCTGCGCCTGCAAGGTCATCGAGTTGCGCGGGCGATAGATCTCCTTGGCCTCGATGCCGGGGGTGGCCAGCGCCTTCCACAGGTCCAGCGAGTACTGGCCGTAGCTGATGCCGTGGATCGCGCCTGCACCCAGCAGGCTCTCGCCCCAGTACACGGTGTGCTTGCCAAGGCGCAGGCTGACATCGGTCTCGCCGAAGGTCTTGCTGCCGAAGACGAAAGCATCGAGCAGTTCGCCCGAGGGGCCCTTCGCATAGCGCGAGGTGTAGTCCGAGAGCGCACCGGCCGTGGGCAGACCGTAGACCAGCGTATTGGCGGTGGCGTTGCTGCGGTTGTCCAGGTTGCTGTATGCCGCGTCGTACCAGGCGGCGCCGCTCACGCGAAAGCCGTAGTTCTTGTCGACCACCAGGTCGAGTTCGCTCAACAGGTCCAGGCGGTTCGCAATGAGCGAGTGATTGTTGAAGTTGCGATCGCCATCATCGAAGTTCGGGTTCCCGAGGATCGCTTTGTCCTGCCCTTGCGTGCGCTGGCCGAGGTTGTAGCGAATGGTGTTGTCCCAGCGCAGGACAACATCCGGATTGCCGGTGTCGATCTCGATGGCGTGTGACGTGGATGCGAGCGTGCAGAGCACGAGCGTTGCGCAAGTCAATGCGCTGAGGCGGTGCGCGGCAAAAGGCGTGCGCGCGAAGTGGTGAGGCATGAGCTTGTCTCTTGGTTTTTAGTTCTGATGGATGACGCAATGAAGTCGATGGCGGCGATGACGCCGAAGTGTTGGGCTCAGGCGATCAGCTTCACGAGGCTGTGATAGCTGTTGGGCATCAGGCGCGACAGCCAGAACAGCGTTGTCGACTGATTGCCCGTTACCACGCGCTTCTTGCCTTGGCGAACGCCTTTCAGGATGGCGGCGGCACAGTCTTCTGGCGGGGTGGTCAAGAGCCTCTCGCCCAGGGCCGAGAAGCGCGCTTCTTCCTGTCCGGAATTTCTGCAGCGCCGGCCCGCTCGCTCGAAGTTCGTCTTGATGCCGCCCGGATGCACTGAGAGTGCTCGCACGCCCGTCCCTTCGAGTTCGCGCCAGAGGCACTCGGTGAGCCCTCGAACGCCGAACTTGGAGATGTTGTAGGCACTCTGGGCCGGAAAGCCGACCAGCCCGAAGACGCTCGACAGGTTCACGATGCAGCCTTCGCGCTGCGACAGCATCATCGGCAGGAAGGCCTTGGTGCCGTAGATCACGCCCCAGAGATTGATGCCGAGTTGCCACTCGATCTCGTCGATCTCCAGATGCTCCACCGTGCCGATCACGGTGACGCCCGCGTTGTTGAAGACGAAGTGCGCTGTGCCGAAGTCGCGCCTCACGTCCTCCGCGTGCGCAAACACGGCCTCTCGCGACGAAACATCGAGCGCATAGCCGCGCACTTCGGTGCCGGCGGGAAGCAGGCGGATGGTCTGGGCGAGTCCTGTCGGATCGACGTCGGAAAGAGCGAGCCGGGCGCCCCCCGCCGCCATTTGAAGGGCCAGTGCCCGACCGATGCCGGAACCGGCGCCGGTGACGACCGCGACCTTGTCTTTGAAATACGTTTGCACGATGTCTCCTTAGTTCTTGGTAAGAATGTGAATGGCCAGGGCAGCCTCTTCGACGCCATGGAGGCCGCCCCCGTTTTCCTGAATGGCACGGCGTGCGCCCTGGACCTGCCGCGCGCCGGCTTCACCGCGCAGCTGCGTGACCAGTTCGTGGATCTGGCCCAGTCCGGTCGCGCCCAACGGGTGCCCCTTGGATTCGAGACCGCCGGACGGGTTGATCGGAATGCGTCCGCCGATGGTGAAGTCGCCTCGCTCCGCGGCGGGTCCGCCTTGTCCGAGTGGGACGAGGCCGAGGTTTTCGGCCTGGATGATCTCGCCCATCGCCGTCGCGTCGTGCACTTCGGCCACATGCATGTCGGCCGGGCCGAGGCCGGCCTGTTCGTAGGCCTGCTGCGCGGCGAGCCGGCCGATGTTGAGCTCCGGCTGATCGAGCCCACGCACCGTGAAGCTGCGCATCACGCTCGCAGCGAGCTTGACGTTGCGCGACGGCAATGCGCCGATGCGGCGCAGTCCGCTGGCGCTGCAGAGCACGACCGCCGCGGCACCGTCCGAGAGCGGCGCACACATCGGCAAAGTCAGCGGGTAGGTGATCGGCGGCGCGGCCAGGACTTCGTCGATCGAAAAGGGCTTGCGAATCTGCGAGAGCGGGTTGTGCACCGAGTGCAGATGATTCTTGGCCGACACGGCCGCGATCTGCCGCTGCGTGGTGCCGTGGGTCTTCATGTGGTGGCGGCACAAGGCAGCATAGATCGCCATGAAGCGGCTGTACGGCTTGTCGGACTCGGATCCGGGCGGCGGCGTGATGCCCTCGCCCATTCGCATCAACTGCTCGTAGTTCTCTTGCGTGCGCGAGACGTCCCAGCCCGCCTCGAAAAGTGCAAGCGCCCGGGGCTTGTCGGCGATGTTCATCTTTTCCGCACCCAGAGCCAGTGCGATGTCGCAGGCGCCGGCCTTCAGGTACTGGACGGCCAGGTGCAGCGCAGTGCTGCCGGAGGCGCAGGCGTTCTCGACGTTGAAGATCGGAATGCCCGCGATGCCGCTCTTGCCCAGCACGACCTGCCCCGGGATCGAGAACTGCCCCTGCAAGGGCCCGTTGGTGACGCCCGCGTAGAAGGCCGCACCGACATCGCCGACGGCACAGCCGGCATCGTGCAAGGCGCCGTTCAGCGCTTCGCGTGCCATGTCCTCGAGCGAGCGCTCCGCGTGGCGCCCGAACACGGTCATGCCGACGCCGGCGATGTAGATGTCGCTCATGAGGAACTCAGGCGGGGGTGCGCTGAAGGAAGCGCAGGAACAGCAGCGAGTAGATGACGTCGCCGCTCACCAGCAGGGCCATCTGCGGCGTCGTGCTGCCGGAAACCCAGTTCGCCCAAACGATCGCCACGACCGCCAGCTTGCCGAGCACCCCGAGCGCGACGATGCCGCGGTAGGCCCTCGGCGCCATGCCGACCAGCCCGTAGCCGCATCCGAAAACGAAGATGGCACCGAGGGTGATCTGGCCGAACAGGGATTGCAGCGGCGGCTCCAGGCCCAGGGCGCGTGCGAACAGCACGAAGATCAGGACGGCGCCCCAGTTGAAGAGCGCGGCGGAATAGAAAAGCGCCCGGGTTTGTGCAAGTGTCATCGTGGTTCTCACAGTTCTTGTGGATGTGCCGCGCAATGCGATCACTCAGATCGCGCGTGCAGCATGGGCCCAGTACGGTGCCCGCAGGTCCTTCTTGAGGACCTTGCCTGCGGCGCTGCGTGGGAGTGCGGGCGTGAAGTCGATCGTCTTCGGCGACTTCACGGCACCGAGCTTCTCGCGACACAGCGCGATCAACTCCTCGGCTGCGACTTCGTGGCCGGGGCTCAGCTCCACGATGGCCTTCACCGCCTCGCCCCATTTCTCATCGGGCACGCCGATGACGGCGCAGTCCTGCACGGCCGGATGCGCCCAGATCACCTGCTCGACTTCGCTCGGATAGACGTTGAAGCCGCCGCTGATGATCATGTCCTTCTTGCGGTCCGTGATGTGCAGGTAGCCCGCCGCGTCGAGGTGCCCGACGTCGCCGGTGTGCAGCCAGCCGTCGACGATGGTCTCGGCGGTCTTTTCCGGGGCCTTGTAGTAGCCCTTCATGACCAGGTCGCCCCGCACGCAGATCTCGCCGGTCTCGCCCGGTGCGAGCAGCTCGCCACGGTCGTTCATGATTTCCACACGGACCAGCGCATTCGGCCGCCCGACGGAAGACAGGCGTTCATCCCCTGCGATGCGGCCCAGGACGAAATGCTCCGCCGGTGTCAGGAACGAGATCGAGGCCGGGCATTCGGTCTGGCCGTAGCCGCCCATCATCACCGGCCCGAAGACCTCGATCGCGCGCTTGAGCTTTTCGACGGACATCGGCGCCGCACCGTAGAGAAAGTAGCGCAGCGAGGCGAAGTCGACCTTTTCGATGCCGGGGATGTCCAGCAGCTTGTAGATCACCGTCGGAGGCAGGAAGACTTCCGTGACTCTGTGGCGAGCGATCGATCCGAGCAGGACGGCAGGGTCCGGCTTGGTCAGGACGACGACGGTGCCGCCGCGCGCCGTGCACGGAACTGCCAGCATCCCGGCGGTGTGAGTGATCGGCGCGGCGGCGAGGTTCACCGGGTATTCGTCGCCCCCATAGCTCGCGGCGGTCATGAAGTGCGCAATGAAAGCCTGCAGGCTGCGGTGCGTGTTCATCACGCCCTTGGGCATGCCGGTGGTGCCACCGGTGGGCGACACCGCGACCACGTCATCCATGTCGACGCTCACCTCCGGCCGGGTGGTCGGGGCCGATTCGATCCAGCTCGCGAGCGATTCGACGCCCGGCAGGGAACCGTCCAGGCAGATCCAGCGCTGGACCTTGGGCAGGCGCTCGCGCAGCGCGGCAATCTGTGCGCCAAAAGCTTCCTGGAAGAACACCACTTCGCAATCGAAGCTCTCCAGGATGTAGAAGTTCTCTTCCGCGGCGTTGCGGACGTTGATCGGAATCCACGTCATGTTCGCGCGCCAGAGGCCGAGGGTGCAGATCCATGCGGTCACGTCGTTGCCCGCCCAGACGGCACCGCGCGTGCCCTTGGGAAAGCCGTCCGCAAGCAGTTGGTTGGCGATGCGGCAGGACAGGCTGCCGACCTCGTCGAAGCTGAACTTGCGCTCGTCCTGGATGTAGGCGATGCCTGTCGGATTGATGCGCCAGCCGCGGTCGAAGAAATCGATGATGGCCATGGGGCCTCCTTGAAGTGTCAGAGCTGCGTGACGGTGGCTCGTGCGAGTCCGCGCTGCTCGAGGAAGCCCAGCAGGTAGCGATGGCCGAGTGCCTTGACCGCCGAAGCGAAGCCGACCTTGGCGGTATCGCCGTCGATCAGCTTGACCGCGGCCGCTGCCTGCAGCACGCCGGTGGAGATGTACGGGGTCAGCCCATGCACCGTGGCGCGCACTGCCGCCAGATGGCCGCGGCCGATGGCGAAGTCGACCGTGCGCTGGGCCGTGGTGCGTTCGCGCGGCGGCATCTGGGGCGTCGTGGAGTCGACAAGATGCTTGACGACCGCAGCCTGTTCGCCTGCGCTCAGGTGCTTGTACTCGGCTTCCCACTTCTGGCCGACCGAATGCACCAGCTTCATGACCTCGTTGTCATAGAAGCCGACTGACGATATGCACGAGCGCACGCGTGAGTCCTGCTCCAGGAAAACCGGCAACGAGGTGCCGCCCCAGGGCAGGCAGAAGATCGGCTGCATGAAGTCGGGGGACACGATGTTGAAGCTCGTGCCGGCCGCATGCGGGACAAGCTTTTTCTCCCAGAGGTAAAGCTCCTGCTGGCGGTACTGGCCGAAGATCGAAGCGGTCGAACCGACGGTCACGCCCGCGCCGACGCCGCGCAGGCCACGGCACAAGGTCGCAGTCTCCAGCGCGTCCACGCCTTCCGTTTCGAGCGCCAGCTCGGCGGCGATCTCCGCGAAGGTGAACATGTAGGAAGTCGACGGCGCGACGAGGAGCCCGGCCTGGCGGAACAGTTCGCCGAACTGCTCGCGCACCTGCAGGATGTAGGCCTGCTCGCCGGTGCTGTCGAGATAGTGGCAGCCGGCCTTGAGCGCGGCTTCGACCCCGACCAGCCCGTAATCGATAAACGGGCCCACCGTGTTGCAGACGACTTTGGCGCCCTTGAACGCTTTCGTGAGCGATTCAACGTCGTGGTCGCATTCGATGATCTCGTAGGTGGCGGATTCCAGGCGCACCACACGCTGCGCCATCATTTCCCGCGTGCGGGCGGCACTGCGCGCAACGGCCGTGAAAGGGATGTTCTGGTCGATGAGCGCGTCCATGATGAGCATGCCGGTGTAGCCACTGGCTCCATAGACGACGACGGGGTGCTTTGCCATTTGAGTGTCTCCTGATTGAATGTCTGCGCTGCTTGACGAAAGGGCTGAATGCCTCAGCCTTGCAGCGAGTGTCCGGACTTGCCGCCCGTGCCTCAATCCCGGAAAGCCGGGAATTCATTGGCCACATCCATTCACGGAAATCCGTGAACGGGCCCGCGGCAGCACCGGCGTCCATCGCGCGACCCGCGCCTTCGCCATAGGTATTTACGTAAGCCGGAATCGAAGTTGCCAGTGGGACAATCGCCGCACCCCGAAAGCCACCGCCCGCTTCTGTGATGTTGTCCCATGCTCCAAGGCCGCTTTCTCTGAAGCTGTGCGCTCCCCGTCCGGTTCCTCATGAGATAGAACGCACCGCAGTCGCTGCATTGATTGCACAGTCGCCTGCGAAGGTGGTGCTGGTCAATGCACCAGCGGGATACGGCAAATCCACCGCCATGGGGCAATGCCATCGCGCGCTGCAAAGCCAAGGCACTCCAGTGGCCTGGCTCACGGTCGATCAGGACGACAACGATCCGGAACGTTTCGTCTTCGATCTGCAATCGGCACTGGCGCCGGTATTTTCAAAGCCGCCTCCGGGCGAGGCAGGCGGGCGTGCCCATCGGTTGCTCGACGAATTGGCAGCATTCCAAGGCGGGTTCGTGCTGCTGGTCGATGATCTCGAACGTCTCGACAGCCCGGAGGTCCTGCAAACGTTCGCCCGCGTCATCGATGCGCTGGGACCGAACCAACGCGTGGTGATCGGCTCGCGTTCAATGCCGTCGCTGGCCTTGGGTCGGCTCCGCGCGCAGGGTGCGTTGCTGGAGATCGATCGAAAGTCTCTGCGCTTCTCGATGGAGGACCTGCGCGACTACCTCGCGGCTCGCCTGGCGGCACGCGTCGACGAGGCGAACCTGACCCTGCTCCAGAGCCAGACCGATGGCTGGCCTGTGGCCGTGCAGTTGGCCGCATCGCTCATCGGCCCGGCAGGCGCCGATGCTGCATTGCGGACGCCGGACTTCTCGCGGGCCATGGCGAGCTATCTTGCGGAAGACGTTCTCGCCAGGCTGCCGGCGCACGAGTTGCACTTCCTGTTCCAGACCGCCTTGTTCGAAAGCTTCTGCGCCGCCATGTGCGACACCGTCCTGGAGCGCCAGGACAGCACGGCCTTGCTGCAGAAGATCGAGCGCGAAAACATTCTTCTCTTTGCCGTTGAATCCGAGGGTGGCGGCTGGTTTGAATACCACCCGTTGTTTCTGGCGTTTCTTCGCAGCCGGCCGGGAGTGCCGGCGGGCGAAGACGCAAAGGGGATGCATGTCAAAGCCGCAACCTGGCTGGCCCACGAAGGCCGGCTGACACAGGCGATCCATCATGCACTCGCGGGTGGGGCCAGCGAAGTGGCCGCGGAGTGGATGTCGCTTTGCGCCTTGGAGATGATCAATACCGGGCAGATCGACATCTTGCGCAACTGGGTCGACGCGACGCCCGAACACCTGTTGGAAAGGCACCCTGAACTGGCGCTTTCCGGCGCCTACGCCATGGCCATCCGGCATCGCCATACGGCCGCCATCCGGCTGATCGACCTCGTCGAACGCGCGGCGCCCCTGGACCCGCAAGTCGCCTCGGAAGTGGTGGGCGCAAGACTCGCTGCTTTCTCGTGGGGTGACGAGGTCCCCAAAGCGACGGCACTCGCCCGTGCCCACGTGAGCGGTCTGGACGATGCCCCCCCGAGAGTCCGCGGCCTGGTCCTGAACGTGGCCGCCTACGAGTGCATCAGCCGGGGAAACTACGCCCAGGCACTGCACCATCTCGCCACTGCGAAGCGCGCCTATGGCGGCGAGATCCACGGGATCAACCACACCCTCTGCTTCGAAGGGGCCATAGAGTTGCATCAAGGCAATGTCGCCGAAGCGCGCCTGCGTTTCGAGGCCACATTGCGCAGGATCATCGACGCGGGGTATCGCTTCACCGATGCATCGGGCGTTGCCGCCGCTCATCTGGCCGAAGCTCTCTACGAGCAGAACGACCTGCAAGCCGTGGAGCTTCTGCTCGAAGACTACCTGCCCACCATTCGCGACGCCTGCACCGCCGATCACGTGATCGTCGCCTATCGAGTGGCCGCGCGCACGCACGCCTTGCGAGGACGCCTTCGATCCGCCCAGCAGACACTCTCGGAACTGCTGGACCTTGGCGACGCCTGGGCCATCCCCCGCATCGCCGCTGCAGCCCGGCACGAGAGGCTGAGACTCGCACTCTTGGGCGGCGACCTCGCCAGTGCGCGCCATCTGATGGCGTTGATGGAACAAAGCGTCAGCTGGAAGGCCGACGCCGACCAGTTCCTCCATGCCGACGATCTCGACGATGGCTTCATCGCGTCCGTGCGGCTCTCGATGCGCTCGGGCGCGGCACCGTCGATGATTCCTCGCGTGCAGGAGGCGGTGGCCAAGGCCGAGGCCGCGCATCACACCCGCCGTGCCGTGCGCCTGCGCTGCCTATTGGCGCAAGCCTGCGAAGCCGCGCTGAAGCGCCCGCAAGCGCTGGAGGTGCTCGAGCAAGCGCTACGCGTTGCCAGCACCAAGGGGCTGATTCGCGTGGTGGCCGATGAGCCCTGGCACCTTCAGCCCCTGCTCGATGCGATAGCAACGCGTGACGGCATTCACCCACCCCACCTTGCCGCCGTCTGCGACGCCATGCAGCCGATGCTGACCCCTGTGCTTGCCGCTTCGGAACCGAGCGCCGGCGAAGCACTGCTGAGCGATCGCGAGCGCCAAGTACTGCGCCTCCTGGCCGATGGGCTGTCGAACAAGCAACTGAGCCGCGACCTGTTCATCAGCGAGAACACGGTGGAGAGCCACCTTCGCCGCATCAATGGAAAGCTCGGCGTGAGGAACCGCATGCAGGCGGTCACGCGAGCGCGCGAGCTGGGCCTGGTCTAGCGGTACCTCTTCCGCGCGCTTTCTTCCGAAGCCATCAGGGCTGCAGTTCGATCTCTCCGGGGCGCCAGGTCTTGTTGAACCATGGTTCCAATGGGCCGTACAGGCGCAGGAGCATGAACCAGCCCTTGCCTGGAATCGTCTGCACCCAGTTGTTCTCCATGCCGGCCGGGGCCTTCGGCCCGAAGTAGACATCCACCGAGCCGTCCGCATTGGTCTTGACGCCCTTGTCCTGGCTGCTGACGCTCGGGGCCTTTTGGTCGGTTTGCACCATGGAGCGGGTTTGGTTGTCATAGACGATGACTGACCAGAAATCCTTGACCGGAACGTTGGGCGGAAGGCGCAGCTTGTAGTTCTTGCCGCCATCCAGCGGATTGCCCTTCGCATCCTGCACCGACCACGGGTATTGCGAGCCACGGCCTACCATCTTCTCCTCCATCGCCGGCGTCACGGCAATGGCGAAGTAATAGAAGAAGACCGCGCCGTCCAGGTTGCTGACACCCGGCGCGGATTCGAACTTGTAGCCGCCGAGGAACGGCAAGCGCCAAGCGCTGTTGGGGAAGAAATAGGCGTCCTTGGATCGAATCTTGAAGGCGATTGATCGAGCCGTCACAGCACCGATGTTGGCCGCATCCGTCAGGATCTTCTTCATTCGCTCGTCAGGATTGAATGGCTGGCCCTTGACGATGCCGATCGAGGCGAACAGGCCCAGGGTGGTTGGATCGGAGCCAGTGGCCGGCTCTTCCTGGATGACCTGGTTCAACAAGGTCCAGAACGAGTAGTCACCCGGTGAAACGAAGTTCGCGGGAACGCCGGAAGCGTTGACAAAATTCATTCGCGGCGGATTGGCGGCCTCGGCGAGGGGATAGATCCGCAGGTTCTTCTTGGCGGAGTCGATCGCGGGTTGCGTGGAACCCTCTACCAGGAATGAGCGAAAGACAAGATAGCTGCCAAATGTGTTCGGCCGCAATACGTGGTAGCCGACTGGAATGCTGCCCTGGAACCCGGGCGGCAACAGGAGGTACTTGCCTCCCTCGCCTTTATCGGCCCCGGTGATGCCGACATCGCCCACCCACTTGTACCAAAAGTCGTCGACCGTCCCGAGGACCTTGGGCGGAATCTCGGCCACGACCGGACCTTTGCTCGTGTCCACCCACATGAAGTTGTAGATCGTGTTGTCGTTGCCCGTCAGCGCGACGGTCTTCGAATCCATCAGACTCTCCCAGATCACGTTGGTCTGGTTGTCCGGTCCGAACTTGCGCAGCGACTCTCGCATGCCTGCCTGGTTGACGATAGGAATGGCCAGCAGATAAGCCTGCAGCGCCCTCGAACGGTCCAGGTTGTCGTAGATCTTCTCGACCGTGTCGGCCGACGGGTAGCCGTAGTCGAGGTTCAGGGTCCCGATCGACGACTCGATCTTGTCCGGCACAGCGACGCCCGGTGCGATGGGTGTCGTCATCTTGAAGGGCTGTGCGGAAGCCGTCGTTGCGAAGGCAGCGGCGATCGCCAGGCCGAGCAGTAGCTGTTTCATTGCTTGGATTCCTCTTCTTCTCTTGTAGATCTCGCAGCCCGCAAGTAGCGCTACCTGCAGTTTGTGCTGCGCAGAGTACCGACAAACGCCGCCGCACGCACCTTCCCTAAAGGGCAGTAGACACCCTGGCAATGGAAGGCGGGCGGCTCAGGCAGCCGCTCGGCGGATGGCAGCCAGCACATCGGCCCCAAGGTCGTTCTTGCGAAAGTAGGCCGCGCAGCCGATGGCTTGCGCCGCGGCACGCGTTTCCGGGTCATCGTGCGCGGTGATGAAAATGAAGGGCGCATGTGCGCCTTCGACGCTTTCACTCACCAGGCGCTGCGCCAATTCGATGCCGGACATTCCCCCGAGCTGGACGTCGAACACCAGGCAGTCGAAGCGGGGCCGCTTCGCATCCGCAAGAAACGCTTCCGCCGAGCCATAGGTGATCGGCTGCATGCCCGCCGCGCGCAGCAGCCTGCCGAGGGATCGGCAATGGCTCTCGTCGTCATCGACGACGGCAACGTAGAAGGGGGTGATGGTGCTCATCGGAGTCGACGCCGACTTTGGGCGTCACCCAGGCCGCTGTCTACTGCCCCTTAGGGAAGGTGGGCAAACCCGCGGTCATGACACCCGCTTCCTGTGACAACTGCGTGAGCGCCGCGACCGACGCCACGCCGAGTTTCGCCATCATTGCGGCCCGGTGCAGTTTCACGGTGCGCTCGTTGATTCCCAGGTCGCCGGCTATTTGCTTGTTGAGCCGGCCCCGCAGGACATGCCGGAGAACCTCGAGCTCTCGCGACGACAAGGCGCCGAAGCGCTGCTCCATCTCGCGTTGGCGAGACCTCGCCTCCCGTTCAAGCCCGTTGCGCGCCAGGGCGCGGCGGATGGCGTCGATCAGTTCGTCCCTGGAAGCCCGCTTCTCCAGAAAGTCTTCCGCGCCGCCGCGCATCGCGCGCACGGTCGACGCGATATCGCCGTCGCCGGTCAGAAAGACCAGCGGCAGCGGATTGCGCGTCGCAGCGATTGCCGATTGCAGGTCGAGCCCATTGAGGCCAGGCATCCGCAGGTCCGCCACCACACAACCCTGCGCGTCGCTGTCGCACTGCGCCAGAAACTCATTCGCGGACAGAAAGCTTTTCACGGCAAACCCGCTGACGCGCAGCATTCGGGTGGTCGCGGTGAGAAACGATTCGTCGTCATCGACGACATAGACGATAGGCTCGATCGTGATCATGTTGCAGTCATTTCCACTTCGCCCGACGGCGTCGCTACATTGCGTGCGGGGGTCTGCGCGACCGGCAGCGTAAAGCGCAGGCTTGCGCCGCCACCTTCGCTGTTCTCGGCCCACAAGCGCCCTCCATGCGCCTCGATCAACGAGCGCGAGATCGACAGGCCCATGCCCATCCCCGTGGATTTGGTCGTGAAGAACGACTCGAAGATTTGCTCCGTTCGCTCCTTGGCAATGCCCGCACCCGTGTCGTTGACGGCGATCTCGACCGTGCCGGCGGCACGGCGCATTGCGCTGACCACAATGCGCCGGCCCTTGCCTGCGGCTTCATCGATGGCGTCCATGCCGTTGGAGATGAGGTTGAGCAGCACCTGCTGCAGATGGATTCGGTCCCCAAGCACCGCGGGCAGACCGTGAGGCACTTGCAAGACCACCCGAATATGCCGTGCCGCCGCATCGGGACGCACCAGCGCGGTGGCATCTTCCAGCAGCTCATCGACCTTCAGGGGCACGACTTCGATTTCGTGGCGCCGCAGCATCGCGCGCATGCGGTCGATCACGGCACCGGCGCGCTGGTCGTCGGCGCGGATGTCTTCGACGATCTCGCGGATCTCGTCGAGGTCCGCATGCCCTGAGCGCAACATCAGTTCAGCGGCTTCGGCGTTGCGAAGGATCGCGCCAAGCGGCTGGTTGATTTCGTGGGCCAGGGCCGCTGCCAATTGGCCCATGACCGACAGGCGGCCCGCATGAGCGATCTCGTCGCGCAGGCGCAAGTTCTCTTGCTCGGCTTCCTTGCTCGTGGTGATGTCGCTGCATACGCCCCGGCTGCGGACCGCGCGATCGCGGTCGAATTCGAACTGGCCCTGTGCCGAGATCCACCGCGAATTGCCCTCGGCGCCGCCGACGCGAAACTGCATCTGGTAGCGGCCATCCCCGACCCCGGCGGCCGCTTGCGCGAACGCCGACCGAACTGCGTCGCGGTCGTCCGCATGCACCTTCAGCAGCAATGATTCGAAGCTGATCTCCTCGCCCGGCGAGAAGCCGAACAGCTGGCGGGTTCTCGGGCTCGCCCAAACGGCATCGCTCGCCATATCGTGCATCCACAGGCCGAGTTTTGCAGCCTGCGTGGCGAACGTCACGCGCTCTTCGCTCTCGCGCAAGGCGTTGACCAGTCTTGCTGCAGAACGCACGTTGCGGCTCAGTTCGTAGGCCATTGCAAACACGATGCCCAGGGAAAACAAGCTCACCGTGATGGGCATCTCGATGAAGCCCCAGAAGACGAGGATCGCCTGAGCGACACCGCCCAGGGCGAACAGGCAGGCTGTCCCGCCGATGGTGAGCGCGGCGGACCTGTCGCCGCGGCGCCAGGCCGATCGCCCGGCATCCAGCACAAAGATGGCGAGCAGGCCCATTGCCAGTTGACCGACCAGCATCCAGGGATTGGGCGTCCCGACAGCGACCGAGACGTTCTCGCCCAGGAAGGGAATCGCGCGCAGTGCCGAGATCTCGTTGAAGTTCAGTGACTGGCCGCTCAGGAAGTTGGGCACCAGCGTGAAGGTCCTCAGCGCGATGACTGTCCACCCCAGCCACGGTCGGCCGGCTCCGAGATAGCTGCGCACGAACCCGACCAGTGAAAAGGTGGCAACCCAGACAGCCACTTGCCCGACGCGGTTCCCGAACGCAAATTCCTCCGGGGTCTGCGACTTCATGATGAAGAGTTCGCAGAAGGCAAGCGCAGCTGTGGCCATGGCCAGGAGCGACAGGAACAGACTCGGCCATGCGGCCCGGTCCTTTACCCAAACCGGCAAGTGCACTGCGGCCAGCATGAGGCAAGCGGAACCGACCATGGCCCACACAACCGTGACCCAGCTCATGAAAACTCCACGCGATGATCAAGCATCATTGTGGCTGGAGTATGGCGCAGCACACGCCATCGGCTGGGCCCGCCGCGGGCTCTGCGACCTTGCCGGGGTAGCAATGGAAAGCGGCGGATCCTAGAGCGGGATCTTCATGGCCGGCCGGGCCACCATGGCGTTCATGCGAAGAGCCCTCCCCAGCCTTTGACCGCGCGAGTGTCGATGCCGGTGATCTTGAGCGCCTTCCACACGACGGTGGCAACCGAGTCGTAGATGGGAATGCCGAGTTCGCGCTCCAGGTCGTCGGCCAGCGGAGCGCCGTGCAGGTTGGTGCACATCACGGTGATGGCGTCGGGTTTTTGCTGCGCGACCTCGCGGATCATCTTGCGCAGGGTGTCAGCATCGACTGCGGCGAACGAGAAGTTCACCGTCAGGTCGAGGTGGCGTTCCGCGACGCACTGGATGTCGAGCGCAGCGTAGTTGGCCACGATGCGGCGCTGCACGTCCTCCACATAGGGCGACACCAGCCCCAGCGTGCGTGCGCCCTGCGCGGCCAGCAGGTCGTTGAGCGCCAACACCGACGTGGTCGCCGGGATGCCGGTCACTTCGGTGATGCGCGCGCACAGCGCACGGTCGCGTTCGAAGCCCAGCCAGCTGGCGGAGGTGCCGCTCCAGCAGATGACGTCGACGTTCGCATCGGCCAACAGCCTGGCCGCATCGAGAATGAGGCGTTCGTCGAACTGGTTCTGCGAGGTATCGCCCATCGAGATCTCGGTCACGCGGAACCGCGAAAAGTGCGCCGTGACGCCCGGCACGCCGGCAACCATCGCGCTGGTCAGGGGCTCGAGCGCCGTGTTGGAGGAAGGCGTCAATGCGCCGATGCGTTTTTGCTGGGACATTTTGCAGATCTCGAAGTTAGGCGGAGGGGACCTTCGTGCTGCAGGCCAGCGAGAACCGTGCCTATGCCCGCGATGACCAAGGCGAAGCCCCACCAGCCGAGCATCGCGCCCGGGCCTTGGCTCGTCAACATCATTGCTGAAAAACGCGTTGACGCTAGCTGATTGAGCTCATGACCCTGCCTCATTGGCACGGAGCACCGTGATGAACTCGTCCAACGCTGCAGCGGCGCCATCGGCATCGCGCGCCCTCAGGCGCTCGACGACCTTGCGCCGAAGCGGGAACACATCAGGTCGGGGGTGCGCCGGAATGACAAGAGCCATCCGTTCGCGCAGCACCGCCGTCATCGTCCGCGCCATGAGCTGGAGCACTTCGTTGTGGCCCGCCAGAGCGATCGACGAGAAGAAGCTCGTCATCGCTTCGATGCGCTGCGGGAGCGCCTTCTCGCCCTGGTGCTGCTCGATCCGGTCAACCGCCTGCTCGATCGCATCGACTTCCGCTTCGGAGGCGCGCGCGCAGGCCAGGCGAAGCAGCGTTCCGTACAGCGCGCGATAGGCCTCGTCCATGTCGTTCGTGCCGAGCTGGCCTTCGAGCACCAGCTTGCGCAGCGACTCGGCCAGCATCATGTAGGCGCCCTTGTAGAACACCAGCGCATGGTCCGGCGAGCCGGGCGCCATGTGCTTGACTTCGCCGATGAAGATCTCGTGGTCGCCGACCTCATGGCGGGCATAGACGGTGCACTCGAAGCTGGCGAGACAGTCGTCGATGAGCGGAGTCCCGAGCGGCCCGGCGCGCCACGCGACGCCTTCGAACTTGTCGGAAATCTTGCTCGAAGCAAAGCGCCCGGAGAGCGCGTCCTGGCTCTGCGACAGGATGTTGATCGCGAAGGTGCCTGCCTCCACGAAGGCCGGCAACAGGCTGCTCGCCTTGCGCAGGCTGAAGAGCACCAGCGGCGGCTCGAGTGACACCGAGCTGAAGGAGTTGCAAGTCAGGCCCGCGGGGCGCCCGTCGCCGGTGGTCGTAGTGACCACCGCAACGCCCGTGGGGAAGCACCCCAGCAACTGGCGGAAAAGTTGGGGCTCGATCGCTTCGACGCGCGGCGTTGGGTGGCTCATGATGCCGGCGTCGGCTGACGCTTGAAGAGTTGAACGACGTTGCCCTCCGGGTCTCGCAGCGACAACACGGCGCCATGCGAACCCATGTCGCGCACGCCGAGCACCTCGCCGCCCGACGCGGCGACGCGCTCGGCAACCGTCTCGAAGTCTTCCACTTCGAACACCATCACGACGCCCGAAGTCGCGGGAACCGCCTCTTCGCGGCAAGCCAGCGCGACGTTGCCGTCGCCCACGCCGTACTGGATCCAGCGGTCCTTGTCGCGGAACTTGAGCTGCAGTCCCAGTACCGACTCATAGAAGCCGTGGAGTTCCGCCGGCCGCTGGGCGACGACGAACACGTTCTGCAGGCGCTTTGGGGAGTCCATGGTGTTGTCGCTCACGTTGCGTTGTTGTTGTAGATGTTGGTCAGGGATGCCTTGAGGAAGCCGCCGTCGACCACGATGTCCTGTCCGTTGACGTACGCCGACGCATCACTTGCCAGGAAGGCCACCACCGAACCGATGTCCTCCGGACGGCCGATGCGGCGCGCAGGGATGGCGGCAGTGCGGCTCTTCAGGGTGGCCTCGTTGCGGTAGTGCGGCTCCGACAGCGGTGTGCGGATCATCCCCGGGCTGACCGAGTTCGCACGGATGCCGCGCGGGCCCCATTCAACGGCCATCTGGTGCGTCAGCGCCCTGAGCGCAGCCTTGGTGGGGCCATAGGCGCCGACGCGCGTGGGCACCTGCGCGGCGATCGAAGCCACGTTGACGATGCTGCCCGCCTGCTGGTCGAACATCATCGGCACCATTGCCTGCGCGCACAGCAAGGCGCCACGCAGGTTGACGCGGAAGATGCGGTCCCACACGTCGATCGGAAGATCGTGCAAGGCCACCGGCGATGCGGTGATGCCGGCGTTGTTCACCAGCACATCGCAGCGGCCGAAGCGGGATTGCACCTGCCGCGCCATCGCGGCGATGGACGCGGGCTCGCCGATGTCGCAGTGCATGGTCAGCGCACCATTGCTTTCTGTGATTCCGGCAGATTCGGTGATCTCGGCCGGATAGCTGATGTCGACCTGCACCACGGAGGCGCCCGCCAACCGCAGGTGTTCGCAGATCGCAAGGCCCAGGCCGCCGGAGGCGCCGGTGACCACGGCCACCCTCCCGCGCAAGGCCTTGCTGTCGAAGGCGCTCGGAGAAGGGATAGGAGAAGGGATCGAAGACATATGCGCTTCAGGCGGAGACCGAATTCATCGAATCGACTTCCTTGCGGATCGCCGGGATGATCTTCTCGCCCCACACTTCGATCTGGCGGAGCATCGTCTTCTGGTCGCAATCGCCCAACTGCGTTTGCAGCGCGATGTGCTTGGGCCGGAGGATGCTGATTTCCTCCAGCATCTTGTCGATCACCTGGTTGACCGAACCCACCGGCAGGTTCTTGCGCAGTTGCTCGAAAGTCGGGTCGGTGGCCGACGGCACTTCCTTGACCATGTAGCCGTCGTCGGACTGCGCGCGACGGAACTTGAGGCTTTCGGAGATGCGCCGCTGGAAGCGCGCGTTGTCCAGGTAGTTGTCGATCTCGGCCTGGTTGTCCGACGCGAACGCGCAGCGCAGGAAGCCGAACTTCACGTCCTCATCGAGATCCGCGCCGTTGTCCTCTGCGACCTTGTCGAGACGCTCGCGCAGCGAGACGATCGCTTCGGTGCCATTGAGCAGTGCGGTGACGAAGAGGTTGTGACCTTCGCGCACGCCGCGGCCGAGCGTGACCGGATTGCCCGAGGTGATCCACAGGGGCGGCATCGGCGACTGCACGGGACGCACCGCGATCGAACTCGGCGGCAGCTTGAGGAATTTGCCGTCGTACGAGACGATCTTCTGCGTCAGGCCTTTCGGGATGATGTCGAGGAATTCGTTGTAGATCGCGCCCGAGTCCTCGATCTTCACGCCGAAGCGCTCGAACTCGAACTCCTGGTAGCCGGAGCCGATGCCAAGCTCCAGGCGCCCGTTGGACACGGTGTCCGCAAAGCCCACTTCGGCGAGGAAGCGTGCGGGGTGATACAGCGGCAGGATGCACACCGCGGAGCCCAGGCGAATGCGCTGGGTCTTGGCGGCCATGTGCGCGATCATCATCAGCGGCGACGGCGAAAGCGAATAGTTGTTGAAGTGGTGCTCCGCATACCAGGCGGTGTTGAAGCCGGCCTGTTCGGCCACCACGGTCTGCTCGATCGAGTTGTTGATGACCTGCTGCGACGTCTGGTGATAGCCGCGCTGCTGGGCCAGGATGAATACGCCGAATTCCATGGGTTCCGCCTTCCGAAGGGATGATGTGCAATGACGGAAATTCTCTTGTTCGATCCCTCGCTCGTGAATACCGAAGGAACGTGATTCAGTCCTGCAAAAAAAGGTGGGATGCGCGTTGCGGACGCGCAAAAAAAAGGACCGGAGCGCGTGGCTCCGGTCCTGTTCCAGGATGCGCAGTTGCGCTTACTTTTCCTTGAGATCCGTCGTTCGCGCGAGTCCCTGCCAGATGGCGGCATCGCGCTTGATGGAAGCGCTGAACTGCTTTGCCGTGGCGCTCGCGGGCACGATCATGTTTTGCACTTCGATCTTCTCTCGCACTGCAGGGGTCTGTTGCAGGCGGTTGATTTCCGTGTTGAGCCTGTCGATGATTTCCGGGGGCGTTCCTGCCGGCGCGAACACGCCGTACCAACCATCGGCCTCGAACTTGTACCCCTGCTCCGAAAGCGTGGGCAGGTCCTTGGTCGCCGGCCAGCGTTGCGAGCCGGTCTGGCCCAGCCCGACGAGCCGGCCCGCGCGGATGTGCGGGACGGGCGACGCGATATCGGTGAAGCCAACGCTGATGTTGTTGCCGATGAGATCGGTCACTTCCGAAGTCAAGTTCTTGTAGGGCACATGCGGCATGTCGAGGCCGTAGCGCTCCTTGATGCCCTCCATCGCGAGATGGCCCGACGACCCGGTGCCCCACGAGCCGTAGGCGAGCTTGCCCGGGTGCGCCTTGGCATAGGCCACCATGTCCGCAAGGTTCTTGAAGCCGGTGCCGGGATTGGCCACCAGCAGGATGCCGGCCGCGCCCACCTGCGCGATCGGCAGCAGGTCCTTCTCCGTGTCATAGGGCAGCTTCGAATGGATCACCGGGTTGATGAGGATCGCGGATGACGGCGCGAACAACAGCGTGTAGCCGTCGCCGGCAGACTTGGCGACCGTGTCGCAGGCGATCAAACCGTTGGCGCCCGGCTTGGAGTCCACCACCACCGGTTGCTTGAGCACTTCGGCCAGGGGCGCTGCGATGAGGCGCGCAAAGATGTCGCCGCCGGCACCGGGCGAACCGGCGACCACGATGCGGATGGGTCGATTGGGCCAGTTGCCCGTGTTCGCGAAGGCACTGAAGCCGGCACCCAGCAGCATGCTGCCGAGGAGGACGGTACGACGTTTGATGGGTATCTGGGTTGAGGTCGGGATCGGGGTTGGGGTTGGGGTGGTCATGCAAGTCTCCTGTTTTGATGGGTGCCCAGTTCCTTCTGGATGGCAGGGATGATCTTTTCGCCCCACAGCTCGATCTGCCTGAGCATCGTCTTCTGGTCGAAATCGCCCAACTGCGTCTGGATCGCGATGTGCTTGGGCTTGAGGATGCTGATCTCTTCGAGCATCCGGTCGATGACCTGGTTCACCGAGCCCACGGGCAGGTTCCTGCGCATCTGCTCGATGGTGGGGTCCGTCTCGTACGGCACTTCCTTGATCATGTAGCCGTCGTCGGACTGTGAGCGGCGGTACTTCAGGCTCTCGGAGATGCGGCGCTGGAAGAGCGCGCATTCCAGGTACGCGTCGATCTCGGCCTTGTTGTCGGACGCGTAGGCGCAGCGCAGGAAGCCGAACTTCACATCGCTGTCGAGATTCCTGCTGTTGTCGCTGGCCACGTTCTCCAGCTTCGCGCGCAGCGTGCGAATGCCCTCCGTGCCATTGAGCAACGCGGTCACGAACAGGTTGTGGTTCTCGCGAACGCCGCGGCCCAGCGTGACCGGGTTGCCCGACGTGATCCAGATCGGCGGCATCGGCTCTTGCACGCAGCGCACGGCGATCGAGCTCGGCGGCATCTTCAAAAACCGGCCGTCATGCGAAAAGATCTTCTGCGTCAGCCCCTTCGGAAGGAGGTCGAGGAATTCGTTGTAGATCGCGCCCGAATCGGCGATGTCGACGCCGAAGCGCTCGAATTCAAATTCCTGGTAGCCCGAGCCCACACCCAGGTCCAGCCGGCCATTGGAGACCGTGTCGGCAAAACCGACCTCCGCCAGAAAGCGGGCCGGCTGATAGAGTGGCAGGATGCATACGGCGGTGCCCAGGCGAATGCGCTGCGTCTTTGCCGCCATGTGGGCCACCATCATCAGCGGTGACGGCGAAAGCGAATAGTTGTTGAAATGATGCTCCGCATACCAGGCGGCATCAAATCCAGCCTGTTCCGCAATGACGGTCTGCTGGATCGAGTTATTGATGACCTGCTGCGAAGTCTGGTGATAGCCGCGCTGCTGGGCGAGAATAAATACGCCGAATTCCATTCTTTTCTCCGGGAAAATACCGCCCGCAAAGGATCGATAAATTCTAGAGAGACGAGCCGCATTGGCTATGGCTGAAACTGCAGATCAGAACTGCACCAACTGGAGGATTCATGGACAGGTTGCGCGCCATGGAACTGTTCCTGTCGATTTCCCAGACCAAGAACTTTTCCGAGACCGCACGTCGCTTCGGCATCTCGGCGACAGGCGTGTCGCGGATGATCACGGACATCGAGGAAGAGCTGAAGGTCAAGCTGCTGCTGCGCTCCACGCGCCAGATCGCGCTGACCGAATCCGGGCAGGAATATGCGCGCCAGCTCGAAAGCATCCTCTGGCGCATCAACGAACTGCAAAGCAACATCACGGCGATCAGCTCGGCGCCGCAGGGCTTGCTGCGGGTGCATTCGCGAATGATGTTCGGACTGGGCGTGCTGCCCAACCTCATTGCCGGCTTTCGCAAGCTCTACCCCGAGATCCACATCGAACTCACGTTAGGCGAGGCTGCGGTGGACCTGCGGCGCAACCAGTTCGACATCGACTTCCGCATCTCGCCGCCCGTGGAGGCCGGCGTCAAGCGCCGCATGCTGTTCCAGAGCGACCGCTACCTTGTCGCATCGCCCGCCTACCTCGCCGGCAGGCCGGACCTGACGGAACCCGCAAGCATCCTGGCCCACGAGTGCCTCGCCTATCAGCTGCCCGGCGATGAATACACCTGGACCTTCAAGCAGGAGGGGCATCTCGACCAGATCGCATTCAAGCCCCGCCACATCACCAACAGCGGCATTGCCCTGCTGGAGCTTGCGCGGCTCGGCGAAGGCATGGCGCTGCTGGACGACTACACGGTGCACAACGACATTCGCCAGGGTCGCCTCGTGCGCCTGCTGAGCAACTACCGCATCAGCAACAAAGGCTTCGACGAGGGCATGTACGCCACCATCCTCGACACGCCGATCATTCCGGCCAAGATCCGTCTCTTCCTCGACTTCGTGGCCGAGCGCGTGGCCGGACCCGAGCTTCGATTCCTTGCGCACGGCAAGGCCGCGGGACTGGATCCCTCGCCGGGCTCGCCCTAGAGCGGCAGCCGGCACACCGGCCGCGCCAGACCCCGGAAGCCCACGCCCGTGAGCTTGAGCACGGCGCCGTCCATGGGCCCGGATGCGCTGAGCCGTCCACTGTCGCTGATGCTGGTGACGAACAGGTCCGCCATGTCGGGGCCACCGAAACACAGCGCGCTGGGGTACGCCACCGGCAGATCGATGCGATGCGTCAACCGGCCCTGCATGTCGAAGCGGCCCAGCGCGCCTGCGCGCACCAGTGCGGTCCAGAGCCCGCCTTCGCTGTCGAAGGTGCAACCGTCAGGCCCGGAGTCGCAGGCATCGGTCCGCACGAAGACCTGCTTGTCGGCCAGCGTGCCGTCGGGCTTGATCGCATATGAATAGATCACCCGCTCGGCGCTGTCCGCGACGTGCAGGCGGCCGTTGACGGGATTCACGCACGGCCCGTTCGCGATGCCGATTCCGTCGTCGAGCTTGTGCAGGCGCAAGGCTGTGTCGAGGCGATACAGCCCTCCAAGCGGCGGCTCGCCGGCTGCCCGAAACACATGCATCGTGCCGGTCACGAAGCTGCCGTCGGCAAGCGCAATGCCGTCGTTCAGTCGCAGATCAGGATGGCTCGCATCAATACGCGCCAGCGATCGCAGCTTGCCGGTGCGCAGGTCCAGCGCAGCGATTTCTTCCTTCAGCGACAGGACGATGCAGTCGCTGCCATCGCCATTGAATGCGAAGGAACCGAGGGGCGCGGGGGCTTCGTGGCGCGCAGTCACTTCGCCGGTGTCCGGATCCATGGCCAGGATCAGCCCCTGCCGGCAATCCAGCAGCCACAGCCGACCGCCATGCCAGACGGGGCATTCGCCCAATGCCAGTTTCAAGTTGCCGAGGCGCTGAATTTCCATTGATATTTTTATGACTCGCCAGTTAAAGCGCCAATTAACTGCATTAGTTAAAACATCGAATTCGAGCTGAATACTTCAAATAAACCCGGTCGACGAATCCCCGCGCCGGCGCATCCTAGCAGTCCTGCCCCAAAGGACTCCTTCATTTTTTGCAGAACACTCCTTCAGGATGAATGGAGAACGATTCGGAGCGTCGTTTCTATAATTTTTCGCAAGAGACAAGCAGGTGGAATGGACGTTTCATCGCGTCGCCCGAAGCCAGGAAAAGAATCTGCCGCAGCGAAAAGCCTGTTTGTCGGAATCGTTCTTTTATCCAGATGGATGCCGCAGCGCGCGGTGCCGATTACCGAGGTGATATATGAGTGATGAATGGGTTCGTTTGGAAGTCTCCGAGGGTGTCGGCCTGGTCACGATGGACCGCAAGCCCGTCAATGCCCTGAACCGCGACATGCGCCGCCAACTGGTGGCGACGTTCGACGCCATCTCCGAGCGTGAGGACATCCGCTGCGCCGTGCTGACCGGCACCGGCAGCGTCTTCTGCGCGGGCGCCGACCTGAAGGACCGCCCCGACCACACGATCGCCGGCGACTTCCTCGATCACAACCGCATCACCCGCGAGACCGGCAATGCGATTCGCGAATGCGCCAAGCCGGTGATCGCCGCAATCAACGGCACCGCCCTGGGCGCGGGGCTCGGTCTCGCTGCCGCCTGCGACATCCTCTACGCTTCCGAGAACACCACCGTGGGCATGCCCGAGATCAATGTCGGACTGGCCGGCGGCGCCTCGATGCTCAAGACGCTGTTCGGCCGCTCGACCTTGCGCCGCATGTTCTTCACGGGGCAGCGACTGACCGCGGAAGAGCTCTTCCGGCGCAACGTGATCGAGGAAGTGGTTTCCGAGAAAGACCTGCTCCCGGTGACGATGGCGCTCGCACGCGAGATCGCGTCGAAGGCACCGCTGGCCATCATCTACGCCAAGCGCGCGGCCAACATGGTCGACCTGATGCCCCAGCGCGATGCCTACCGCTTCGAGCAGGAATTCACCGTTGCGCTGTCAAAGACCGAAGACGCGCGTGAAGCGCGCATGGCCTTCCTCGAGAAGCGCACGCCGGTCTTCAAGGGACGGTGAAGATGCTGACCCAGGTTCAGGCCACGCCGGGCGCGGGGCTCGACGCATTCTTCAGCGCACGCAGCGTTGCGGTGATCGGCGCGTCCGACGACGTCACCAAGATCGGGGGCCGCCCGGTCCAGTTGCTGCGCAAGTACGGGTATGCGGGCGCGATCTATCCCATCAACCCGAAGGGCGGAACCATCCAGGGTCTGCAGGCCTACGCTTCGGTGCTGGACACGCCCACGGCGCCCGAACTCGCCATCGTGGCGGTGCCCGCGAACGCCACTCTGCAGGCCCTACGCGACTGCGGCAACCGCGGTGTGCGCGGCGTGGTGGTTCTCTCCACCGGCTTCGCGGAGGCGGGCGCGGAGGGCGCGGCGCTGCAGGCCGAACTGGTCCACGTGGCGCGCAACCACGGCATGCGTCTGCTCGGGCCGAACTGCCTCGGCGCGGTGAACGTGGTGGACCGGCTCGTGGCCTCGTTCTCCATCGCGCTCGAACAAAGCATGCCGCCTGCCGGGCAGGTGGGGATCGTCTCGCAGTCGGGAAACATCGGCAGCTTCACGATGCGCTGCATGGCCGATCGCGGCCTCGGCGTGAGCCGCTTCATCGCCACCGGCAACGAAGCCGACGTGGATGTCGCCGATGGCATCGCCGCACTGGCGAACGATTCCGCCACGCGCATCATTCTGTGTTGCATGGAGACCTGCCGCGATGCAGGAAGGCTGATCGCAGCGCTCGACATGGCACGTCGCCATCGCAAGCCGGTGATCGCGCTCAAGATCGGCGCCACCGCGCAAGGCCAGGCCGCGGCCGCGTCGCACACGGGCGCGCTGATGGGCTCGGACGCGGTGTTCGATGCGGTCTTCCGGCGCTACGGCGTGCTGCGCGTGCGCTCGTTCGAAGAACTTCTCGACGTCGGCCATGCAGCGGCCCTGCTGGGTGCGGACCGCCTGCCCACCACCGATGCAGTGACGCTGGTGGCTGCGTCCGGCGGCTTCGGCATCATGATGGCCGACGCGATGGTCGAAGCCGGCATGGCGCTTCCGCAACTGGCGGACACGACCCGGGCCCTGATCCGCGAAGCCGTGCCGACCGCCGGCACGAACAACCCGGTGGACGCATCGGCACAGATGTCCGCCCGGCCGGACATCCTCTTGAAGATGCTGACCGCACTGCAAGGCGATGCGGCCGGCAGCACACTGGTGCTGCTGCTCGCCCTCTCGCTGTACAACCCGCGGCTGCGCGGCGTGTACATGGAAGCGCTGTCGAAGATTCGCCAGAGCCACCCCGATCGCCTGATGGTCCTCATCAGCAAGGGCCCGGCCGATGCGGTGGCCGAGATCAATGCGCTGGGCATCCCCGTGTTCCCGAGCATCCCTGCGGCGGCCAGCGGGATGGCCGGGCTGGTTCGCCTCGGGCAACTCGCCAGTCTCTCTCCGGCAGCGGCGTACAGCGGCCCTGTCGACAAAGTCGATCCGGCTGTGTTCCGCAACGAGTTCCACGCCAAGAAGGCGCTGGCAGCCGCCGGCATCAGCGTGCCGCGCGAAGAGGTGGTTTCTTCCGCTGAAGAAGCCGTTCGCAGCGCACGGGCGACAGGCTATCCGGTGGTCCTCAAGATCGCATCGGAGGACATCGCCCACAAGACCGAAATCGGCGGCGTGGCGCTCGACCTGAAGGGCGACGACGCGGTGCGCCAGGCCTATGACCGCCTGATTGCCAACGCACGCCGGCATGCGCCGGAAGCGCGTCTCGACGGCGTGCTCGTGGCACCAATGGTCCGGGGCGGCGTGGAGCTGATCGCAGGCGTTTCGCGCGACCCCGTATTTGGTCCGGTCGTCATGGTGGGGATGGGCGGCATCCACGCGGAGATCCTGAAGGACGTCGCCGTGCAGGTCGCGCCTGTTTCCGAAGAAGAGGCTGCGCGGATGATCCGCAGCCTTCGCATGTATCCGCTGCTCGACGGCGCCCGGGGCCAGGCCAAGTCCGACGTCGGCGCCGCCGCGCGCACCGTGGCAAGGCTATCGGAATTCGCATGCCGCCATGCGGGCGATGTGGCCGAGATCGACATGAACCCGATCCTTGTCAGGCCTGAAGGCGAGGGTGTGCTCGTGCTCGATGCGCTGATGGTTCCCACCTCTTGAAGGCTCTCATGCACACGGAAAAAAACCCGGCCATCCCGGCCGCCTCGGCGGGTCCGGCCGTCTACCGCCAATATGCGCGCGAGTGGCTCCGCACGCATCTGCCCGGGCACATGCGTGCCGACAGCCTCGACTACCGCACACCCACGCTGGACGAGTGCCGCGACTGGGAAGCCTCCATGTATGACGCGGGCCTGGCCGGCATGACGTGGCCCAAGGCCTATGGCGGCCTCGGGCTCACGCTGCGCGAACACCTCGCCGTCAACAAGGAAGTGGGCGCGCTCGCCATGCCCGAGAGCGTGAGCTCGATCGGCAAGGAATTGGCCGGGCCCATCATCCAGACCGTGGGGACCGAAGAGCAGAAGCAATTCTTCCTCCCGCGCATCCTCTCGATGCGCAACTACTGGTGCCAGGGCTTCTCCGAGCCCGACGCAGGCTCCGATCTCGCACGTTTGCGGACCAAGGCGGTGCAGGAAGGCGACACCTGGCGCATCAACGGCCAGAAGATCTGGACCAGCGGCGCGGCCAAGGCGCACTTCTGCCTGCTGCTGACGCGCACCGGCACCGTCGCCGACAAGCACCGCGGCCTGCTGATGTTCGCGGTGCCGATGGACACGCCCGGCATCCGCGTGGTGCCGATCAAGTCGATCGACGGCAAGGACTCGTTCGCCGAAGTGTTCTTCGACGACGTGGTGGTGCCTGACAACGCAAGGCTCGGTGCGCCCGACGAAGGCTGGAACGCAGCGATCCGCGTGCTGTCGATCGAACGCGCGACCAACCGCATGTACCGCGCGTGGCGCTTCGAATGCGAACTGCGCCAGCTCGTCAACGCCTGCAAGTCCGATCCGCGGTTGTCGAAGGTGCTCGAAGACGGCCAATACCAGCGCCGCATCGGCGATGTGGTCGGCGAAATCGCGGCGCTCAAGGGACTGGTCGAACGCACGGTGGACCAGCTCGCGGCCGGCGACAAGATCGGCGCGCGCGGCTCCCTGACCAAGCTGTACTGGTCCGAATGCCACCAGGCCTTCATGGGCCTCGCGCTGTCGGTCGTGTCGCAAGTCAATCCGCGGTCGAGCCCGCTGGCGCAACGCGCGCGCAAGCACTTCACCGGCGCCTATCTCTATGCCCGCGCCGAAACTATCTATGCGGGCACCACCGAAGTGCAGCTGGACATCATTGCCCAACGCATCATGGATTTGCCCACGGACCTCCAGGAGTCGCTGAAATGAGCGCATCGGACAACGATCTCAAACCGGAGGAGTTCGCACAGGCCGCTGCCGATGCGATCGCAGACGCACAAGCCGCACAAGCCCGCGGCTTCCGCGAAGCCGCCGCAGTGCTTGCCAATGCGGGGCTGTGCGGCGTATGCGCAAGCGAAGATGCCGGCGGACTTGCGCTGGGAACCGAGTTCGCGCTGCCCATCGTGGCCGAGGCGGGCAAGCTGCGCCTTCAGTGGCCGCTGATCGAAACGCTGCTGATCGCCAAGGCGCTCGGCGATTCGCCGCTCGCGGCGGAGCTGGCCGGCGGCACGCGTGTCGCCACCTGGGCACTGCAAGGCAGCCTGCGGGAGGGCTTTGCAGGCCACGCGCGCCACGCACGCCATTGCGACTGGGTGCTGGTCGCCGATGGCCAGGGCGGCGGCGCGCTGCTGGACCTCGAATCGATCGACATCCAGGACGACGCCGCGCTGGACCCGGACTATCCCCAGTCGTGGCTCACGCTGGACAACGCCAAGGTGCTCGCCGAGTTCGATGCCGGCACCTTCGCCACTCTGCAGCGCGACGGCGAGATCCTGATCGCCGGTTGGGTCAACGGCGCGGCCGAAGGTGCGCTCGCCACCACGGCCACCTACATGGCGACCCGCGTGCAGTTCGGACGCCCTCTCTCGGCCAAGCAGGCGGTGCGCCACCTGCTGGCGCGCATGCGGCTGGTGCAGGAGGCCTCCAGCGCCGGCATCCAGCGTTTGTTGCGCAAGGACGAATACGGCCATGTGCGCGCGACCGGACCAGTGCTCGCCAATGCGCTGGCGAATGCGGCCTTCGTGCTGGAGAAATCCATACACCTGCATGGCGGGATGGGCTTCACCTGGGAAGTGCCTCTGCACTACGCCCTGCGCGAAATGCGCAAGTTCGATGCGGCGTTCGGATCGGGATCGCTCGCGCGCCAGGCCGGACTGGACTTCATCCAGTCCGCGGCATGAATGAAGGAGTTCGAATGAATCAGGATCTGCTCGGCCGCGTGGCCCTCATCACCGGCGCAGGCGCCGGCATCGGCCGCGAGACCGCACTGCAGATGGCGGCCCGCGGCGCCACGGTCTGCGTCAACGACATCAAGGAAGAACTGGTTTCCCCGGTCGTCGACACCATCAAGGACCGCGGCGGAAAAGCATTCGCCGTGCCGATGAACATCGCCACGCGCGAAGGCATCCGGGACGCCATCCGGCGCTCTTTGGAGCACGGCGGGCGCTTCGACATCCTGGTCAACAACGCGGCCTGGGTGCGCTACCAGACCATCCCCGAAATCATGCCCGAGACGATGGACCGCATGCTGGACGTCGGCTTCAAATCGGTCGTCTGGAGCCTGCAGGAAGCCGTCGCGGTGATGGACCCTCAGCGCGGCGGCTCGATCGTGAACGTGGCGTCGGTGGCGGCCCTGCGCTCGGCCGCCAACTCGGTGGTCTATTCGGGCATCAAGTCCGGGATCATGGGGATCACGCGTGCGGCGGCAGCGGAGCTCGGCGCGCGCAACATTCGTGTCAATGCGGTGTGCCCATCGGCCGTTCCCACAGAAGGCACGCAGCGCAACCGCGACGCCGCGCGCGATGCCAACCGCATCGCGCGAACGCCGCTGGGCCGACTCGGCACGGTCGAAGACATCGCGCGCGCCATCTGTTTCCTGGCGAGCGACGAGGCGGGATTCATCACGGCGCAGGGCCTGACGGTGGACGGCGGCATCACGCTGACCAACATCTGACATTCGCAGGACACCCGCAGATGCAGACGGTCCTCATCACCGGTGCCGCTTCGGGTATCGGCCGCGATGCCGCGCGACGCTTCGCCGCCGCGGGCTGGCAATGCGTGCTCGTCGATCACAACGAAGAGGCCTTGCATGCGCTGGGGCGGACGTTGCCTCTACCCGCTTCGTCGGCGCATGTGCTTCGCACCGTCGACCTCACCGATCCGGCGCAGATTGCATCGCTTCGGGACGGCACGCCGGCACTGGACGCGCTCATCAACAACGCCGGCATGTCCGATGCATCGAACACGCCGTTGGCCGAACAATCGCCGGCACAGATGGCCCGATTGCTGGCGCTCAACCTGGCTGCGCCGGCGGCCGTGATCGACGCGTGCATGCATCTGATCAAGCTGGCCGCGCGAATCGTGAATGTCGCATCCGGCGCGGGGCTGCATGCGATCCCATGGCGCGGCGGCTACAGCCCGAGCAAGGCGGGGCTCATCGCGCAAACACGAGCCCTCGCGGCAGCGCGGCCCGACTGGTGCGTGACGGTGCTCGCGCCCGGCTTCGTTCGAACCGAGCTGGTGGACGGGCTGATTCAGGCCGGCCGGATCAAGCCTGAGAACGCCGTCGGAAAGATTCCGCTCGGGCGCATGGCCGCCCCTGCCGAGATGGCGCAGGCGCTCTTCTTTCTGGCAAGTCCAGGCGCGGCGCCTCTGCACGGACAGGTGCTGGCGTTCAACGGTGGCTCTTCCATCTTCGGAGGCAGCCAGCGCTTCGAGCCGGCCACGCTGGAGCCGCTGCCCCTGGACCTGCCGCTACGCCTCGAAGTCCACGGCGGCGACGCTGCGACGTGGCAAGCCGCGACGACAGAGCCCACCGCGGCGCAGCACTACGACGCGTGTCTCGACCTGTCGCCGCTGTCCTGCGAAGGACCGGGCCTGTTGCAGGCGGTGCATGCCGCTGCCACGCGCTTCCATGCCGCTTACAAGCAGCAGGCCAGCCTGACGGTGCTGCTGCCATGCACGCGGCAGGGCCGCTGGCAGGACGCCGGCGACGGTGCAGCGGCACGCATGCTGGTGTCGACCCTCGCCTGCGAATGGGGCGGTCGCGCCATGCGCATCAACGCGCTGGAAGTGCCCGAAGACCTCCAGCCGAAATCATTCCACCCGCTGCTGCGTTTCGTCTGCGGCCCAGCCGCGCAGTACCTGACGGGGCAGACGCTGGTCTGCGGCGGCCCCGCTCAAGGAGAGGCACGATGAGCGCGCAGCCGGAAAACATCACCGACCCCGAACTCGCACGAATCAAGGAAGCCTTCATCGCCGAGCGCGGCTACTGGCGTCCCTGGACCGAGACGATGCTGCAGGCGTGCCCCGGCTTCGTGGCGCAGTACGCGCGCTATGCCGGCTATCCCGCACGCACCGGTCCGCTGTCGCCGCGCATGGTCGAGCTCATCTATGTGGCGCTCGACAGCTCTTCGTCCCATCTCTTCGAATCAGGACTGCAGACGCACATGAAGCGTGCGCTCGAAGTCGGCGCCACGCAGGCCGACATCTTCGACGTGCTGCACCTCGTGGCCGTGCAAGGGGTCGCCAGTGTGGCGCAGGCCGCCGACATCCTCGCGGAGCTCGCCGGGACGGATGCGGCCGGGTCGATCGGCGACGCGCTTCGGGGCCGGATCGATTCGCTCGGTCCTGCGCACGGCCTCTCCCTTGCCGCTGTTGCGAGGATGGACCCGGGCTATGTGGAGGTGCTGCTCGATTTCATCGAACAAGGCCGGCCTGGAACGGGCCTCAGCGCGGCGGAGCGCAGTCTGGTGCAGGTGGCATTGCACGCGTGCTTCACTGCCTTCAATCCCGAAGCGACGAAGCAGATGCTGTCGGTCGCGCTTTCGCAGGGCGTACCGCCGGCCGAACTGCTGCAGGCCATCCAGTTGGGATCACACCTGGCGGTGCATGGCACCGCCCTGGGTGCGAATGTCTTTCGGCAATTGCAGCCACCGCAGCAGCTCTCGTCATAGCCGTCAGCTCTTGCCCGCCTTGGCCCGCGAACGCACCGCAGGCTTGCTCACAACGGCGCGGACCGGCCCCCGCTGCTCCCCCGCCCGCGCCGTGCGCATCAAGAGGCTTTCCGTCGAAGTCACGCCGACGATGCGCGCCAGTTGCCGGCTGATGCTGACGTAGGCATGGCCGATGCGGCTGTCGAAGTAGAGCGAATCGCCGCGCTCCAGACGCACGACCTCCCCGACTTCGAAATGCACTTCGATCGTGCCCGAGAGCACGTAGGCAAACTCCTCGCCGTCATGGCGCGCGAAGTCCTCGGGTCCGTGGATGCGCCGCGCGTGCACGGTGCCGATCACCGGGCTCATGAGCTTTCCGGTGGCGGTCGTGCCGAGAAATTCGTAGGCAAAGGAAAGGCCGCGATACACCACGCCCTTTCCGGATCGCGTCACGACCGGCGCCTGCAGGGCCGTGGTCTTCACGCCTTCGCCCGCGAACATGGCGTTCATGTCCATCTTCAGTGCGCGGCCAAGTGCTGCGAAGTTCTCGTAGCCCAGCGCCAGTTGCCCGCGTTCCGCACGCGAGATGGTCGGCACCGAAACGCCTGAGAGTTCCGACAACTGCTGCAGCGTCCAGCCGAGACTCTTGCGGGCGCTTCGCAAACGGCGCCCGAAGGTCTCGCGGTCCAGCAACTGACCCTCGGGCTGCGCGTCCTCGCTCTCGCGCGGCTTCATAGATTCATCCTCGATCTCCTGTGTGTCTCGGCGGGCCTGCCCAGCAGGGATTCTGCCAGCCGGCGCCATGGACACGGCTGCTTGCTGGCCTGGATTTTGCGTCAACGCAAATTGCGGATGCGCAAATTCACCAATGTGAGCGGTGAGTGTTTACCCTGAAACTCCCCGACTGTTTTTGCGTATCCGCAAATTTGTCCCTACACTCCGCGTCTCCCGCACCCCTGACGCCAATCGCTCTTCCAAACCATGACTTCCGAGACCGCCGCCATTCAAGCCGACTTCCTCGTGATCGGTGCGGGCATCGCAGGCGCATCCGTCGCGCACTGGCTTGCACCGCATGGGCGCACCATCGTGCTCGAGCGCGAATCACAGCCCGGCTATCACTCGACCGGGCGTTCGGCGGCCCTCTTCATGGAAAGCTATGGCACCGAGCAGGTGCGCGCGCTCACGCTGGCCAGCCGCGCATTCTTCGAGTCGCCGCCAGCGGGTTTCACCGAGCATCCGCTGCTGACGCCTCGCGGCGCGATGATGGTCGGAACGCCCGAGCAGCACGCCGAACTCGACGCGCACTGGGAGGTGCTCAGCGCGATGTCGCCCCGTGCTCGCCGCCTGACGCCCGCCGAAGCGTGCGCGCTCGTCCCAGCCCTGCGGGCCGAGTTGCTGCACAGCGCCGTCTACGAACCGGATGCCGCCGACATGGACGTGCACGCAATCCATCAGGGCTATTTGCGCGGCATGCGGCGCGCCGGAGGCACGCTGGTGTGCGATGCCGATGTTTCGCAGATGCGGCGCGTGGGCGGCCGCTGGCAATTGACCGCAGGAGCGTCGACATACGAAGCCCCGGTCGTGCTCAATGCAGCCGGTGCGTGGTGCGACGTGATCGGGCAACTCGCCGGCGCACAGCCGCTGGGCCTTCAGCCGTGCCGCCGATCGGCCTTCATCTTTGCCGCCTCGCCCGAGCAGGACCCCAGCCATTGGCCGATGGTCCACGGCGCGACGGAAGACTGGTACATCAAGCCGGATGCCGGCATGTTGCTTGGCTCACCCGCCAACGCAGACCCTGTCGATCCGCAGGACATCCAACCCGAAGAGCTGGACATCGCCATGGCCATCCACCGCATCGAGGAAATGACCACGCTGCAGATCCGCCGGCCCACGCGCACCTGGGCCGGGCTGCGTTCCTTCGTGGGCGACGGCAACCTTGTCGGCGGCTTCGACGATCAGGTGGAGGGCTTCTTCTGGATCGCCGCCCAAGGCGGCTATGGCATCCAGACTTCCGCCGCAATGGGCGAGACCTGCGCCGCACTCGCGCGCGGGCTGCCGGTGCCCCCGCACCCTTCTTCTTTCGGCCTCACCGAAGAGATGCTGAGCCCGCGACGTCTGCGCAAGCAGGACGTCGTCTCTGTCTGATTCCATTCGTCATTCACAAAGGAGTACTCCGCCGTGCGTGTCTTCAGCGCTTCCCTCGCCACCGAAACCAATACCTTCGGACCCATGCCGACCGGCCTGGCGTCGTTCCGTGATCGCGGCTACTTCCCGGCCGGCAAGCATCCCGATTCGATGATGCTGTTTTCCGGGCCCCTGTGGGCTGCGCGCCTGCGCGGCAAGGAAGCCGGCTGGACGCTCATCGAAGGCATGGTCGCCGCAGCCCAGCCCAGCGGCATCACAACGCGCCACGCCTACGAGTCCCTGCGCGACGAGTTGCTGCGCGACCTGAAGGCCGCCCTGCCGGTGGACGTGGTGCTGCTCGGCCTGCATGGTGCGATGGTGGCCGATGGCTACGACGACTGCGAAGGCGACCTTCTGCAGCGCGTGCGCGCGCTGGTCGGCCCGGACACGGTCGTCGGCGCCGAACTCGACCCGCACTGCCATCTCACACCCGAGATGGTGAAGCACGCCAACATGCTCATCGCCTTCAAGGAGTACCCGCACACCGACGTGCTCGAACGCGGCCTGGAACTGGTGGACCTGTGCGTGGCAGCCGCGCAGAAGAAGATCAGCCCGGTCGCCGCCGTGGTGGACACCGGCTTGATCCTCACGGTCCACACTTCGCGCGAACCCGCACGCGGCTTTGTGCAGCGCATGCAATCGCTCGAAGGCAAGGACGGCGTGCTCTCCGTCTCGCTGGCGCACGGCTTCAGTTGGGGCGACGTGCCCGGCATGGGCACCAAGACGCTGGTCTACACCGACGGCGATGCCGCAAAGGCGCAAGCGCTGGCACGCCAGCTCGCGGACGAGGTGATCGGCATGCGCGATGCGCTGACCGTGAACTATCCCGCCATCGATGCCGCGCTGGACGAGGCGATGGCCTTCAAGGGCGGCCCGGTGGTCATGGCGGACGGCGCCGACAACGCAGGCGGCGGCGCCGCGAGCGATTCGACCTTCGTGCTGCAGCGCATGCTCGAACGGGGAATTACGAATGCCGCGCTCGGCCCGCTGTGGGACCCGATCGCCGTGCGCATCGCCTTCGATGCCGGTGAAGGCGCGCGCCTTCCGATGCGCATCGGCGGCAAGATCAGTCCGCTTTCAGGTCAGCCGCTGGACCTGGACTGCACCGTCAAGGCGCTCAAGCCCGCACTTGTGATGACGGGTCTCGCGGGCACGCCCACGGCAATGGGCGATTGCGCGCTCGTCGAAGTCGCCGGCATCGAGATCGTGCTGATCACGCTGCGCAATCAAGCCATGGGCACGGACCTCTTCACGCAGCTCGGCTGCGACCTCACGGCCAAGCGGCTCATCGTGGTGAAGTCTTCGCAGCATTTCTATGCGTCCTTCTCCAAGGTGGGCAAGCACGTGATCTATGTCGCCGCGCCGGGCTCGGTGACGCTCGACCTCAACACCCTGCCCTATCAGAAGATCCAGCGCCCCAAGTGGCCGATGGATGCACTGGCTGCCTGACACGCGAACCTCTTCCCCCTCCCTTGTGACGACCCTTCCCGGAGTTCCGACGATGAAACGACGCACCCTTGCTGCCCTGGCCGCCCTTGGCGCCCTCACGCTGGGCATGCTCAGCCCGGCCGCGATGGCGCAGGCGCAGGCGCCAGCGAAGACCCTTCGCATCGTGGCGCATGCCGACCTGAAGATCCTCGATCCGACCTTCACCACGGCCTACATCTCGCGCAACTTCGGCTACATGGTCTATGACACCCTGTTCGCGCAGGACACCACCGGCAAGCCCCAGCCCCAGATGGTGGAGAAGTACACCCAGTCGCCAGACGGCAAGCAGTGGAGCTTCACGCTGCGCCCGGGACTGAAGTTCTCCGACGGCTCGCCCGTCACGCCCGCGGACGCCATCGCCTCGCTGCAACGCTGGACCAGCCGCGACAGCCTCGGCCGCGCGCTGGCGGCAAACGGCGCCGACTGGAAAGCTGCGGACGCCCGCACCTTCACGTTGACGCTGAAGGAGCCCTTCGGCATGGTGCTGGACGCACTCGCCAAGCCTTCGGGCTACCCGGCCTTCATCCTGCCGGAGAAGCTCGCCAAGCTGCCTGCCACCTCGCCAATGACCGAAGTGCTGGGTTCCGGCCCCTTCGTCTTCAAGCGCGACGAATGGGTGCCTGGCAACAAGGCGGTCTTCGTGCGCAACACGCAATACGTGCCGCGCACAGAGCCGGTCAATGGCCTCTCCGGCGGCAAGAAGAGCAATTTCGATCGGGTGGAATGGCTCTACCTGCCCGACGCGAACAGCGCCGTCGCCGCCTTGCAGCGCGGCGAGGTGGACCTGATCGAACAGCTCCCGCCGGACTACATCGCACCGCTGCGCGCCGACAGCAAGATCAAGGTGGGGACGGGCGGCAGCTATCAGGCCTTCCTGGTGCTCAACCAGCTGCATCCGCCCTTCGACAACATCAAGGCGCGCCAGGCTTTCCAGATGGCGGTGAACCAGGAGCGGTTCGTCGCGGCAATGGGCTACCCGGCGGACATGCGCATGGCCTACTGCCACACCTACTTCATCTGCGGCAGCCCCAACGACACGGCGGCCGGCTCGCAGGGTCACGCCAAGCCGGACCTCGCGAAGGCCAAGGCGCTCCTGGCCGAGTCCGGCTACAAGGGCGAGAAGGTTGTGCTGCTGGTGCCGACAGACGTCACCTACCTCAATGCGCTCGCGCTCATGGCCGCGCAGACCCTGCGCAGCATTGGCGTGAACGTCGACATGCAGTCGATGGACTGGGCCTCGATCGGTGCCCGCCGCGCCAAGCGCGACGCACCATCGGCAGGCGGCTGGAACGTGTACGTGACCGTTGCCGGCGAGTTCGATGCCAACTCGCCCATCACCAATGCCTACCTGAGCCCGGCCTGCGGCAATTCCTTGCCCGGCTGGCCTTGCGACAAGGAACTCGACGCCTTGCGTGCCGCCTGGCTCCAGGCCACCGATGCGTCCCAGCGCAAGCCGCGACTCGACGCATTCCAGGCCCGCGCCTTCGAAGCCGTGCCCTACATCAACGCGGGGCAGTATTCCGCCGTCTATGCCGCGCGCGCCGATCTCAAGGGTCTCGACAAGCTCTGGGGCGGCATGCCGCTGGTCTGGGCGCTGGACAAGTAAGACTGCACGCAAGCGCCAACCATGGGCTACATCCTGCGTCGCCTTGTCGCCACCCTGCCTGTCATGGCGGTGGTGGCGGTGGTGGTCTTCCTGCTGATCCATCTGTCGCCGGGAGATCCGGCCGCGCTCATCGCGGGCGACCTTGCCACCGAGGACGACATCCGCCACTTGCGCGAAGCCTTGGGCCTGAACCTGCCGATCTGGCAGCAGTTCCTGATCTGGATCGGCAAGCTGGCGACAGGTGACCTGGGCACGTCGATTTTCACGCAGGTCCCGGTGACCACCTTGCTCGGCCAGCGCATCGAGCCCACGCTGACGATTGCCTTGGTCACGATGCTCTTCACGATCCTGATCGCCATTCCGCTCGGCACGCTCGCCGCGCATCGCGCGGGCAGTTGGGTCGATCGGCTGGTGATGCTGTTCGCGGTCCTTGCGTTCTCGGTGCCCTCGTTCCTGGTGGGCTACCTGCTGGTCTACGGCTTCGCCATCCGGCTGCCGTGGTTCCCGGTGCAGGGCTATGTGCCAATGAGCGAGGGCCTCGGCCCGTGGCTGCGAAGTATCGTGCTGCCCTGCGTGAATCTCGCGCTGGTCTATATCGCACTGGTCACGCGAATGACGCGCGCGACGGTGATGGAAGTGCTGCACGAAGATTACATCCGCACGGCGCGCGCCAAGGGCCTGGGTGTGCTGCCCGTGCTGGGTCACGCGTTGCGCAATGCGGCGGTACCAATCGCGACGACGGTGGGCGTGGGCATCGCATTGCTCATCGGCGGCGTGGTCGTGACGGAGACGGTGTTCGCCATTCCGGGTGTGGGGCGGCTGGTGGTCGATTCGGTTCAACGACACGACTATCCGGTGATTCAGAGCGTGCTGCTGCTCTCTGCGGGGGTGTATGTCGTGATCAATTTGCTGATCGACTTGAGTTATCAGCTCTTCGATCCTCGGATTCGGTATTGAGATGAAGCCCATCGTGCTTGGAATGCTGAAGCGAGGGCTGGGGCGGGATCGCGCCGACGGCGTACTCTGCTCCGCGAATGTCCCCCGGCCTTTGGCCTCCTCCTTTATTTCGCTGCGCAGAGCACACCATCGTCGCGATCCATGGGCGCAGCGGTGGTTGATCCGCCGGCACAACACGAGCGTCACTGTGGCGAGGATGCCCGGTGGTCCCCGCAGCGAAATAAAGGAGGAGGCGAAGCCGGGGGACATTCGCGGAGGGGACCACCGGGCGTCCTCGCCACACACCCCCACCGCTTCAATGCAGTCTTCCACTGCATCCCATAGCTCCTGACACGAGGCACAACAACCCGATGTCCGCCGTCCCCCTATCAAAGACCGCACCACCGAGCGATGAATCGGTGTTCGTTCCTCCGCGCTGGCGGTGGGTGCGCAAGCATCCGACCCTCATCGTCGGCGCCGTGCTGCTGTTGGTCATGGCCGCGATTGCCTTGGCAGCCCCGTGGATTGCCACCCACGACCCCCAAGATATCGACCCGCTCGCGCGCATGCAGCCGCCTTCGTCGGAACATTGGTTCGGCACGGATGCACTCGGCCGCGATGTGTTCAGCCGCACTGTCTGGGGAGGACGCGTCTCGCTGATCGTCGGCATCAGCGTGGCCGTGGTTTCGACACTGCTTGGCGTGATGCTCGGGCTGGCGGCGGGGTTTGTGCGGCGCATCGATGGCTTTGTCATGCGCATCATGGATGGGCTGATGGCCATCCCCGGCATCCTGCTGGCGATTGCGCTGATGGCGGTGACGCGCGCAAGTCTCGCTACCGTGATCGTCGCGATCATCGTGCCCGAGGTGCCTCGCGTGGTGCGGCTCGTGCGGTCGCTGGCGCTCACGTTGCGCGAACAGCTCTTTGTCGAAGCCGCACACGCCGTGGGCACGCGGCTGCCGGTCATTCTGCTGCGCCATGTGCTGCCGAACATGGTCGCGCCGCTGGTGGTGCAGGCCACGTTCATCGCTTCGTCCGCGGTGCTGA
This sequence comes from Variovorax sp. 05N34, assembly GCF_056397405.1. Taxonomy (NCBI): domain Bacteria; kingdom Pseudomonadati; phylum Pseudomonadota; class Betaproteobacteria; order Burkholderiales; family Comamonadaceae; genus Variovorax; species Variovorax sp. 05N34. Next base: position 294,910 of record NZ_JBFTNI010000008.1, on the reverse strand, counting down.
TCGAAGCGGCGCTTTCGTTTCTCGGTGTCGGCGTGCCGCCCACCACGCCCAGCTGGGGAAACATGATGGCTGAAGGGCGCAACTTCGTGGCCGTGGCTTTCCACATCATTCTTTATCCAGGGATGCTGCTGGCTGCCACGGTGCTCGCCATCAACCTGTTGGGCGACGGCCTGCGCGATGCGCTGGACCCGCGCCTGGCACGTCAACTCTGAAGCGAGGCTCTTCGGATGAACCGCATGGACATTCCCGCACGCACCGCGCCACCAGCAAGCAAAGGACATGGCGAGGTCCTGCTCGAGGTGGACAACCTCTACACCCGCTTCGACACGCTCGACGGCCCGGCGCGTGCAGTGGATGGTGTCTCCTACACCGTGCGCGCCGGACAGACGCTGGGCGTGGTCGGCGAATCGGGCTGCGGCAAGAGCGTCACGGCCATGTCGATCATGCGGCTTCTGCCCACGCCACCGGCACGCCTGTATGGCGCGGTTCGGCTGCGGGGCACCGATCTGCTTTCGCTCAGCGAAGCGGAGATGCGCGCCATTCGCGGCAACCGCATCTCGATGATCTTCCAGGAGCCGATGACCTCGCTCAATCCGGTGCTGACGGTGGGCCGGCAGATCGCGGAGACGGTTCGCCTGCACCAGAAGGGGAGCCGCGCCGAGGCGATGGCACGCGCGGTGGAGATGCTGCGCCTGGTGCAGATCCCGGAGCCGGAGCGCCGCGCGAAGGAGTATCCGCACCAGCTCTCGGGCGGCATGCGCCAGCGCGTGATGATCGCGCTCGCACTGGCGTGCAACCCGGAAGTGCTGATCGCCGACGAGCCCACGACGGCACTCGACGTCACCATCCAGGCCCAGATCATCGATCTGATCAAGCGCCTGCAGAAGGAGTTGGGCATGGGCGTGGTGATGATCACGCACGACTTGGGCGTGGTGGCCGAGAGCTGCGACGAAGTGGCCGTGATGTATGCCGGGCGCAAGGTCGAAGAGGCTGATGTGCAGGACCTGTTCGACCGGCCACTGCACCCCTACACCCGCGCGCTGATGGCGTCGATGCCATCGATGAACACCCGCAGCCCGCGACTGACCGAGATCCCCGGGCTCGTGCCTTCGCCGCTGGCGCCGCGCCGAGGCTGCGCCTTCGCGGCCCGCTGCAGCCTCGCCAACGCGCGCTGCAGTGCGGAGATTCCGGGCCTGACAGAGCAAGGGAACGGCCACCGCGTGGCCTGCTTCGCGGTCGAGGAAGGCCGCTATACCCCTTCCACATCGGAGGCAGCGAGCGCATGACCGCGAACAACACCCTGCTGCGGGTCGAAGGCCTGCGCAAGCACTACAGCAGGCCTGGGCGCTGGCTCTCGCGCCCGCAACCGCCGGTCCAGGCGGTGGACGATGTCTCTTTCACGGTGGCGCGCGGCGAGACACTGTCACTTGTCGGCGAATCGGGCTGCGGCAAGACCACGACAGCCAAGTCCGTGATGCGGCTGATCGAACCCACGTCCGGTTCGGTGCTGCTCGATGGCGAGGACCTTCTCAAGCTCAGTCCCACGCAGATGCGCCAGCGCCGGCGCGACGTGCAGATCATCTTCCAGGACCCCTATGCGTCGCTGAGCCCGCGCCTGAAGGCTGGCGAGATCGTGGCCGAGCCACTGAAGAACTTCGGTGATCAATCCGCCGCCGAGCGTCGCGAGCGCGTGCAGTGGTTGTTCAGCAAGGTGGGCCTGCGGCCCGAGGCGATCGACAAGTACCCTCACGAGTTCTCGGGTGGGCAGCGACAGCGCCTGGGCATCGCGCGCGCGCTGGCGATGCAGCCCAAGCTCATCGTCTGCGACGAACCGGTGTCGGCCCTCGATGTGTCGGTGCAGGCCCAGGTCGTCAATCTCTTGATGGACTTGCAGGCCGAGTTCGGGATCGCCTATCTCTTCGTCGCGCACGATCTCTCGGTGGTCCGCCACATCAGCCACCGTGTGGCTGTGATGTATCTCGGCCGCATCGTCGAATTGGCCGACCGCGACACCTTGTTCAACGCGCCGAGCCATCCTTACACGCAGATTCTGTTGTCGGCGGTGCCCGTGCCGAACCCGCGCTTGCCGGCACAGCGCATGCTGCTGCAGGGCGATCCGCCAAGCCCCGCCAATCCGCCTTCGGGCTGCCGCTTTCACACGCGCTGCCCGCTTGCCCAACCGGTCTGCAAGGAACAGGCGCCGCCGCTGTCGGCGCGCCCGGCCCCTGCCGGATCGGACGGCACGCAGGAGCACTGGGTGGCTTGCCACTTCCGTTGAGCGGCACCGCCGCCCCTTCGTTCAGGAGTCTTTCAGGAGTCGACCATGACAACCAAGCACCATGACCTGCTGATCCGCGGCGGCACCGTGATCGACGGAACGCGCGCACCCCGCTTCGATGCGGATGTGGCCGTGCGCGACGGGCGCATCAGCGCGATCGGCGATCTTCGCGATCACAGCGCAGACAGGGTGATCGAAGCCGCCGGCCGCATCGTCGCGCCGGGCTTCATCGATTCGCACACGCACGACGACCAGGCCGTGCTGTCGCAGGCGACCATGCCCTTCAAGGTCTCGCAGGGCGTGACGACCGTCATCGCCGGCAACTGCGGCATCAGCGCCGCGCCGCTGCGTGCCGAGATGGAATTGCCCATGCCGCTGAGCCTGCTGGACATGCCCGCCAAAGATCGCTTCACGACCTTCCGCGACTACCTCGATGCGTTGCGCGCGCAACCTTCGTCGGTCAACGTGGCGGCAATGGTGGGACATTCCACGCTGCGTGCCGTCACCATGGACTCCACCGACCGCGAAGCCACGCCCGAAGAGATCGCGCAGATGCAGACGCTCGTCGAAGAGGCGATGGAAGCGGGCGCCATCGGCCTTTCGACAGGCACGTTCTATCCACCGGCGGCCAAGGCCACCACCGAGGAGATCATCGAGGTCTGCCGCCCGCTCAGCGCGCGCAACGCGCTCTATGTCACGCACATGCGCGACGAAGGCGATCAGGTGATGGAGTCGCTCGACGAGACCTTCCGCATTGGCCGCGAACTGGGCGTGGCGGTCGTCGTCTCGCATCACAAGGTGCAGAACACGCAGAACTTCGGCAAGTCGCAGACCACGCTGCCGCACATTCGAGAGGCCATGAAGAGCCAGCGCATCTGCCTGGACTGCTACCCCTACACCGCCGGCTCCACCATGATCCGCGCGGACCGCGGGATGCTCGACTGCCGCGTGCTCATCGCGGACAGCCAGCCGTACCCTGAATGCGCAGGCCGCGACCTGGACGACATCGCGCGCGAATGGGGCGTCGACAAGGTCGAGGCATCGCGCCGTCTCCAGCCCGGAAGCGCTATCTACTTCCTGATGGACGAGAACGACGTGCAGCGCATCCTCGCCTTCGATGAAACCATGATCGGCTCCGACGGCATTCCACTCGGCGAGAAGCCGCATCCGCGCCTGTGGGGTACCTTCCCGCGCGTACTGGGTCATTACAGCCGCGACGTGGGGCTGTTCCCGCTGGAAACGGCGGTCTGGAAGATGACCGGTCTCACCGCACGCAACTTCGGGCTGCACGAGCGCGGCGCGCTCAAGGTCGGGCATTGCGCCGACATCGTCGTTTTCGACGCCGGCACGATCCGCGACTCAGCGAGCTACGAAGCCCCGAAGACCCCGGCCGAGGGCATCGAGGCCGTCATCGTGAACGGCCTCGTCACCTGGAAGCACGGCGCGCACACGGGAGCGCGCAATGGGCAGGTCATTACCCGGCAATCCTCGAACCCACAACAACAGCAAGGTGCACAGCCATGAACATCGAACGCATCCCCTCCCCTTTGCCGGTCCCGTTCTCCAAGGCAGTGCGAGCCGGTGGTTTTCTGTTCCTCTCGGGCGTGCTCGCGATGGACGCGAAGGGCGGCGTGATCGACGGCGACGTGCAGGTGCAGACCCGCGCCGTCCTGGAGCGCATCGCCCAGACGCTCGGCGAATGCGGCACCAGCATGGCCAGCGTGATTCGCGCGACCATCTGGCTGGCGGACCTCGCCGACTTCGCCGCTTTCAACCAGGAGTACGCAAAGCACTTCCCCGAGGGCCTGCCTTCGCGCTCCTGCGTGCAGGCCGTGCTCTACAAGGGCGCGAAGGTCGAGATCGAGGTTCAGGCCCTCGACGTTCGCCAGTGATCAAGGTTCATTGATTCTCACGCGCCACCCAGCATCGCGGCAGGATTGGGAAGGCGCGGTGGATTCGGCGCACCGGCCCTGACCCGGCGTACCTCCGGCTCTTCACTTGAAAGCCTCTTCGAAGCGGACGCGCTGGATGCGCGTTCGCAGTCGTTCGGTACCACGAGCACGTCCGTGTCCGATTGGCCGACGATGCGGTTGGCGGTGCTCTCCAGAAAGAGATCCCTCAGTCGCGACGAGGGTCGCCTGCCAACGACGATGAGCTCGGCGCCGCTGTTCTGCTGTTGCACGATCGTCTGCCGGGCAGCGTCGCCATGGCCGACGGCTGACAGCACCCGGTTGCGCCTCGAATCGTACGAATCGGTCAGCCAGAACATCCTGTCCTGCGCGTAGCGCCGGCATTCGCTGCGGTAAGACCTGATGGCCCGGTCCGAGACCTCGGCATAGCGGAGCTTCATCTCATTGGCCGTGCTCACCGCATGGAAGAGCTCGACACGCGCCGATGGATTGAGCGCAAAGCCAAGATCAACGAGCCCGCGTGACGCCTCGGAGAAATCCACGGCAACGATCAGGCTGCGGTAGTCATGTTCGGCTTCGCGTCGCACGACGAGAACGGGCCTTCGGACGGTTCGCAGCAGCTCTTCAACCGGCTGCCCCAGGAAGAATGTCCTCAAGCTTCGGACGGTGGCCGTGCCCCAGACGACGAGGTCGGCGCATCTCGCTTCGGGGAGGACATCCTCGAACGTGAACGCAAGCCTGCCTGCCGCACGCACACGAATGCCATGGCGCTGCCTGAGCTGCAGGGCGTGGTGCGTCAGCCTGCAGGCAGCATCGCCAGGGGGAGCCTCTCCGGGATATGCAAGGTAGACGAGCTTGAGCGTCGCGCCGTGCTCCGCGCACAGGAGTGCTGCTCGCGCGAGCGCGTTGTCTCCCTGCGGGGAGAAATCAGTCACGGCAAGAATGGAGTGAGGAGTCATGGCAATTCCTTTCGATCCTTTCGATACTTTCGAAAAGGCTAGCGCCAGCCTTCCAACGCGCAAGTCGCGATGAAGGGACAGCGGGGTGAAGGTCAGCGGCTACCGGGAGTAGTCCCCGGCAGCCTCGGGCTGGTACTGGATGGCGGCGATTTCGGCTTCGCACGCTTCGCCTGTGGGCGTGAGCCACTTGGCGACGTCGCCAGTCCTCAGGCCGAGGAGATTGATCCCCACCGGCGAGAGCACCGAGATGTAGCCTGCCGCAGGCTGGGCATCGCCCGGGTAGCAAATCGTGAGCACCTGGCGCCTGCGCGTATGCACGTCGACGACTTCGACGCGCGAATACATCGTGACGAGGTCAGCTGCGACGGCGCGCGAGTTCGTGACCTCCGCGCTGGCGAGCAGGTCCGCAAGCGGGGGTGGAAGCTGCTGGCCCAGGAGCTTCGTGAGCCGGGCGAAATCAAGTTCGGTGAGCGTGCGCTCGCCGTGAACAACTGCATGCATGGTTGCACTCCATCGAATGCGAGTGCCGTCTGTGAATGGCACCCGCGGACGCGCGGGGGAGGTGCCCGGCGGTGGATGGTTGCGCTGAAGAGGAGAGAGCGGACCGCCGGGCTTAGGAGTGTGCTGGCGTCAGCTGACGACGTGCCTTCTTTGCGGCCGCACGTGCGCGGGTCGCTGCGCGAAGCAGCGTGCCCGGGGCAACGAGGGAGCAAATCAAGGGGGTGGTCATGGACGCAATCATAAGCAGTCGGCATGCATTCCGCATCATTTCAGGCCGATGCCCTCACGACGCCTGCCAGATTCATGCGCCATCGACGGCCGGCGCATGACAGGCCGCGCACAGCTTGTTCCCGTCAGGATCTCGAAAGTACGCGCCGTAGTAGTTGTCGTGGTACTGAGGGCGTAGGCCGGGTGGTCCCTCGCAGATGCCACCGTTCTGCAACGCGGTTTCGTACGCGGCACGCACGACTGCGCGAGACGTCGCGGCAAAGGCGGTCATCTGCCCATTGCCGGGGTTGTGCGGCTGCCCGTTGAATGGCTTGCAGATGACGAACAACGGGCGTGCGCCCCCTTGGCTGTTCCAGCCGGCCCATGGCCTCTCTCGCTCACAGAAGCGCAGTTCGACGCCCAAGCTGTCCATCACGGCGCTGTAGAAGTTCAGCGCGCGTTCGAATTCGGTGACGCTGATGAAGATGTGGGAAAACACTTTGGCTCCTCAGGCTGGGGGACGGGCGGCGGGCTGAAAAACGATTGCAGGCAAGGTCTTTCTACGCCACTGTAGCCCGAGGATCCACAGACAGAAATGGGCCCGCTGGTCAGTCGCGCCCAGCAGGAGCGCGTGCAGCGCTATGTCCGCCCGCGCCTCGACTGACGGCCGAGCCGCAGTCGGCGCAGTTCAAGCGACGGCCCGCCTTCTCGTCGACGGTTCGGCCTCGTGCAGATAGGTGGTCAATCCATCCTTGGCCGGCGCAGCGGAATTGAGCAGCATCACTGCGCTGACCTGTCCACGATGGCCTGTTCCGTGCGTGATGACGTGCATGAGCATCTCCTCCCGCGACATGCAGCCTGGCGCACCGTCAGTGAAGACGAAATCGATGGGTTCGGCCAGCTGGTCCGCATCGAGCGTCGACACATAGTCGATGTACGCCTGGTCGCTCTTTCTGAGATCAGCGGATAGATCGCGCAGGGTCGGCATGTCCGTCAAGTTGGCCGACGTGTAAGCGTGGGCTTCTCGCTTCATGTGTGCGGCGAATATGCGATCGACCACATAGGTGTGGCTCAAAGCCCTGACTGCCAATGGAGTGATCGCGGACTTGTCGTCCAGCCGGGCCAGCGCCGTCAAGAGCTGGTCGTTCGCCCAGGCCTTGTATCTGAAGAGGCGGTGCAGTGTGTCGTCCATTTCATGGGTCTCCTGAAGGTGTGCGCGCGACCGGACCGTGGGTGCAAGAAGAAGGGGCTCCTGAGTGCATTCCGTGCGCGTGTACTTAGAATACGAGCGAACATTTGCTTTTTCTACTCGCATTGGCGGCAGTCAAAAATGGCACGAAAGCCGGTCATTGGCCCCAGGAAAATCGCCACCCAGGCACGATCGCGCGCCACTGTGGACAGCCTCGTCGAGGCAACTGCTCGCATTCTGGTCAAGGAGGGCTTCGACAAGGCCAGCACCAATCGCATCGCGGAGGTGTCGGGGATAAGCGTCGGTTCGCTCTATCAGTATTTCCCGAGCAAGGAGGCTCTCGTGGTCGCAGTGATCGAGCGCCACCAACACCAGATCATGCGAACAGTACGCAGTGGCCTGGCACGAGTCTCGTCGGAGCCGCTGCAGGAGGCCATGCGCCAATTCGTCAGGATTGCGGTGAAGGCCCACCGTGTCGATCCCGAGCTGCATCGAGTGCTCGCGGAGCAGATTCCGCGCATTGGAAAGCTCGAGAAGGTAGAAACCTTCAGCCGCGAAAACTTCGGTCTGTTCAGGGACTATCTCGAAGGCGTCCGGGACGAGCTTGGAGTCAAGGACCTCGAGCTCGCATCCTTCGTATGTGTCACGACCATCGAGGCGTTGACGCATAACGCGGTGCTGCACTATTCAAAGGCGCTGACGGAACACCAAATGGAAGCGCTCATCGACGAGGGTGCGCGGCTTGTGACTGGCTATCTGAAAGGCCATGGCTGAAAGCATGTCCGAGCGCCGCGGATGCATCCCTTGTCCTACGCGCCCCTGGCTCCCATTCTCAAAATTCATGCGTATGCGCCTATCGGCAAATCAGGGAATGTCCGACGTCCTCACGTCCGGCGTATGGAAGACTTTCGGGCGGATCCGCACGACTCGTGAAAGGAGAACGCAGTGAAACGTCGCAAGCTACTCGTCATTGGTGCATCGCTGGCATCGTTGCTGGCCGGCGGTGCCTACGCACAGGACAAGCCCGCCAAGCAGGCCGAGATCAGGGCAAAGGCCATGCAGGCGCTCGAGGACTTCTACAAGGCCGATCCCAAGATCAAGACCGCCGTAGGCAAGGCCCCCGGCTACGCCGTGTTCACGACCTACGGTTTGAGCTTCGGGCTTGGCGGAGCGGGCGGGAAAGGCATAGCCCACGACAGCAAGTCCAAAAAGGACACATACATGAACATCGCTCAGGCGAGCGCAGGCCTGCAGATCGGGGCCTCCGATACGCGCTATCTCTTCGTGTTCAAGGACGCCAAGTCGCTGGCCGACTTCATCGACAACGGCTGGGATGCCTCGGCCGGCGCTGCCGCAGGCGCGGGAACCGGCAGGGACGAGGCCAATGTTGGGGCGGGTGCTGTCGCGTTCTCGGGCGGCACCGCTTACGTGCTGACCAAGGCCGGCTTGCAGGCGGGGGTGTCCCTCGGAGGCTCGAAGGTCTGGAAGGACAAGGACCTGAACTAAGCGCCGTGTTCAAACAACCGACGCCTATTCCATGCGCCGGCTGCGCGCCGGGCATGCTCGGCTCTTTTCTACGATGGTGAGCTTCAGGAGCGCGCAGCCCATGTCGCTACTGCTTGCTGCCAGTGGCATCGTGCGCCTGCTGGTTGCCGAAAGTCAGTGGCGCCGTGTTGCAAGCGAGCACTGTTTGCCCCGTGCCGGTCAGTTTGATCAGAACCAGTGCCGTGTCTTTGGTACCCGGCTCTCCGCCGTCGGTGAAGGTAAATGCAATTTCTGCCGGCAGTCCATTGAAAGTACCGGTTCCCGCTCCGTCGAAGGTATCAAAGCCTGCATTCGGCGGCTGTTGGATAGCGTCAGTGTCACTACAGACTGCCTTCGTCAGCGTGGTCAGATGGAAGTTGTCGCCGCCCGACAAATTGATCTCGAGATTGTTGGGCTCGGCCAAAGTGGCCGGTGGATCGCCCTTGCAATGCAGCTCAAAGCCGTGCGTCACTTTTTGTTGGCTCTGGTCACTGCACACAAAGCTTCCGCCCCCCGGTCATCCGACCGAGTTGATGAGCCCACGTGGGACCCATCGTCGTCGCCGCAGCTATGGCGGCGGAGCAAAGCACAGCCTTTCCTAGCAGTTTGTTCATGATCTCTTCCTCTGCCCCGCCACGGGCGGTGATTCCAGGGCCAAAGCCCTCCACTCAGGAGGTTGAACAAACAGGCGCAAGGGCCCATCGGGCGGCAAACGTTTTACTCCGCGTCAAGGCCGCCCTCCATATCACCAATGGCTTATCCCGGCGCCTCAATCATCGGGCGCGAACCGCGCCACCAACGCACCCAGGCGTCCGGTGGAGTGCGCCAGGCCCTGGTAGATCGCCCGCACGCCCAGTGCCCAGCCCACGTACAGGCGCGTCGCACCGGTTAGCCGCGCCAGGCGGAAGAGGTGCCGGCTCCAGAAGGTGATGGATGCACGCGCGCGATAGATCAACTTGCGCCGCCACGGCAGGCCGGCGTCGGGCATGACGCGCTTGCGCGGGCGCAGGCCGCGGCGCCGCCATGTCAGCCGGTAGGCGAGCCCTTCGCGGCGCTGGCGCAGGCCGGCGGCCTGCGTGCGCGCGACGAAATCCGCATCGACCGCCTCAAGCGCCAGCCGGCCTTGCGCGATGGCGTCATGCACCATGGCGTGCAGGTGCGCCGACCGGATGATCACCACGTTGTTCCCACGGCCATCGGACGCATAGGGCTCCACCCACGCGTCGCCGAACGAGATGTCCGCGGTCTCTGCGACGACGTCGTCGCAGACGTTGCACGCAGCGTTCTGGAAGAAGCCCGCGCCCCAGTCGCCTTCGGCCAGATGGAACCAGTCGCGCTGCGCCGTGCGCCCGTCGCGAAGCTCGAAACGCGCGGTGTACCAGTTGGCCGGCCGCCGCGCGTCCTTCAGCCGATAGTCCATGCCGCGCACCTCGTCCAGCGGGACGTCCATTTGCCACGCAAAGCTCTCGGCCAGGCGCGTGCTCTTCATGTGCCCGCAGAACAGGCCCAGCGTGAAGGACACGCGCGCCTTGAGCACCGGGTCTTCCTGGCGCAGCAGCTGGATGGCCTTGATGAAGCACGGCACGCCGACCACGGCGTAGCGGCCTGGCGTGGCGCGAATCGCCTCGAGCACGCCCGACAGCTCCACCGGGTAATAGCGCGACTTGGCGCCGGCACACACCTCGTCCACCGTGCGCGACAGTCTGTAGGCGAAGAGGCGTTCGCCGTCGCTTGCCTTGCCGGGGCAAACGTGCGCCACGGCATCCACTTGCCCGGTGCGCAGCAGTTCGGCGGCAGTCCAGCTGACCATGCCGCCTGAACTGCCCCGCTCGCGATGCCCGCACTCTGCCGCGTGCCCGACGTAGGCGGACTCGAATCTGCCCACGCGACCATCGGCATGGGCGGCGGACGGAAAGAGAGCGGCGGCCAGCGTCGTCTCGTCGTTGGCGGCGGGCGAGAAGGGACAGGTGCGCGCAAAGTCGGGCGCGCCGCGCCGCAGGCGACGGGCAGCGCCGGTGGGCTTGAACTCGCCGTCACGGTCCAGTCTCATCCGGATTGCGCCGGCAGTGCCGGCCTGCGCTGAACACGCCGCGCAGCTCCCGCAGCCGATGCACATGCCGGCGCGAACGATGTTGGCAGGGCTGACCGCGAGGGTGCCATCATGCGACGGCATGGCGGGGACCTTCGGCCTGCTCGGCTGCGACGTCCAGCGCTTCGTCCAGCCAGGCGTCCGACGCAGCGCGCAGCACCTGCAGGCGCGCCTCGATGGCGAGCGACGGCGCCTGCGACAGGCGCGCATCGATATCCGCGGAGCTTGCTCCTGGCCCGGCGAGATGGTCGTCCGCTTCCATCAGGGCGAGCAGGTTGCGGATCTTCACCGCGCGGTATGACGACTCCTCACACACGAAGGGCCTGTGGTGGCGCAACGCGAAAACGCAGCCGTGGAAGAAGTTCGTTGCGACCGCGTCGGCACGTGCCATGAAGCGGGCGAAATCTTCAGGCCCGGCGGTAAGCCATTGCGTGTCGCACCAGTCGTTGCGGTAGCCGATGCTGGCCAGGACCAGGCCGCGACGGTCGGCCCATGCGCGCAGCAGCGCAGCAAAACCCGGGCTGAAGTTGTGGCCGTAGACCGCCACATGGGGCTTGGCCGCGCCGCCGCCGGTGAATGCGCTCGCGCCCACGTGCGGAAATTGAAGGCAAGGGTCGAGCACGACGGGCGGCGCCGTGCCCAGTGCGCCAGCCACGAGCGCCTGGGCGTTGGCATCGCGAACGGCAATGGCGTCGAAGTTCCCGAGCCATCCACGCCACGGCGCGGGAAGGCCGCGCTCGGCGCTGTAGTTGCCGAAACTCGCCGCATAGGCAATGCGCCGCCGCGCCCGCAAGCCTTCGCCATAGAACAAACTGCACCGGCCGTACCACGGGTGCGCGAGGTTCCAGACTTCGTCGCTGCCGACGACCACCGTGTCGACCGGCGCCATCTGCACGGGGTCTTCCAGCGAGAACGGCCGCGACAGCGGCAGCGCGGCAACGGCCTGCAGCAGCGCCCGCGTCTTCCGTGCATACGCCGAACGTTCAGCTGCGCTGGTCGGCAGCGGCAGCACGGGATTCAAGGCGCAGCGCCACTCGGCCCAGTCCACGCGCCGCGAACGGTGATCGAGCACCTGGACGTGGTGACCTCGCGCCTGCAGCCCTTCGACCAGGCAACGCGTCTGCCAATAGGAGCCGTAGTTGATGCAACGGTGGAACGTGAGCACACCGAGGGAGGAGGACGGCGCCGAGGAGGGCGTGCGAAAAGGAGCCAGCATGCGTGCAACGCTAGGCAGCGCTGCTCGCCTCTGGCGTCGGACGCTGCGCCGTCAGGCGGTACGCGCGGCGAACGCGGGCGGGCAGGCCGCGTCTCGCCCGACGAGCAGTGGAATCACGAAGGCCATGAACACCAACGCGATGAAGAAGTCGAGCACCACCATAAAGGTGCCGCTGAGCATCACCAGCAGCAGCGCCAGCAGGCCGGCAGGCGTTGCGAGGCTGTACGCGTCGCCTCTTTAGAGCCGATTCAGAACGCAGCTGCGCGCCCGCAATTGCCGCGCCAGCCGCAGCACCGGCGCATCGACCATCTTGCCGTCGACCATCACGGCGCCCTGCACTGCCTGCGCGGCCGCGGCAAGCACGCGAGCCGACCATTCCACCTGCGCCGCTGAAGGCTCCATCGCGAGATGCACCGCGGCCACTTGGGCGGGATGGATGCACAGCCTGGCGCCAAAGCCGAAGTGCAATGCCCGGTGCGTCTCTCGGCGAAGTTGCTCGACATCGTCGATCGCAGGGGTGACGCCATCGATCGGCGGGGCAAGCCCGGCGCGGCGCGACGCGAGCACGAGCGCCCAACGGGCCGGCGCCAGAGCCTCCTGCGCCTCGCTCGGTTCCATCGACAAGTCCGCCATCAGATCGAGGTGGCCAAGGCTCAGTCGCAGTACCCGTGGCGCCCGAGCAATGGCGTCCAGCCCGAAGAAGCCCTCGCCAGTTTCGACGAGCGGAAACAGCGGCAGTCCGGGGCATGCGCTTGCCACGGCGTGCAGCGCCTCTGCGCCCTCCGCCTTGGGCAGCATCAGGCCGCCGAGCCCCTGAAGCGCAAGATCGGCGGCTAGTTCGAGGTCTTCCCTATGCCATTCGCTGGTCGCCGAGTTCACACGCAAGACCACCCGTGCACGCGACGCTGCATCCAGCACCGCAAAGGCCAGGCGAAAGGCTTCGCGTGCCACAGCCTTGGCCGCAGGCGCGACCGCGTCCTCCAGATCGACGATCACCGCGTCGGCGCCGGATGCCAGCGCCTTCGCCAGGCGCTCCGGACGGTCTGCCGGCACGAAAAGAAAGGTGCGCGCTCGTGCAAGCGCAGCCTGCCTCTCGAACGTTTCCGTCATCGCGCTCAACCCAGCTGCGAGCCTTGCGCCGGGTTGCTCATTGACTGTCATGAATTGTTCCCTGCAGTTTTCAGTCCGCACGCACCGGCAAATGGCCGATCTCGCGCAGGATGGCTTCGGTGTGCTCGCCCAACGCCGGCACTGCGTCCATGCGCGGCACGTACCGGTTGCTGCGCGCGGGCGGCAGCATGGCCGTGACATTGCCGGCGGGCGTGCCGATGTCGCACCAGACCTTTCGCGCGGCCAGCTGCGGATGCGCCCAAAGCTGCGCCATGTCGCGCATGCGGGCGTTGGCAATGCCGGCGTCCTCGAGGCGCTCGATGACCTGCTGGGTCGACAAGGACGAGAAGGTCTCGAGGATCAAGGTCCGCAAGGCGGCCCGGTTCTCATTGCGCAGTGCATTGGAGGCGAAGCGCGGATCGGTAGCGAGCGCGCCCCGGCACATGACCTTCTCGCAGAACTGCTTCCATTCGCGCTCGTTCTGCAGGCCGAGCATCACCGTGCCGCCGTCGCCAGCCGCAAACGGGCCGTAGGGATAAATGCTCGCGTGCGCCGCCCCTGCGCGCGGCGGCGGCGTTGCGCCTTCGTAGGCGTAGTAGAGGGGGTAGCCCATCCATTCCGTGAGCGATTCGAGCATCGACACGTCGAGATGGCTTCCCTCGCCTGTGCGTCCGCGCAAGATCAGCGCATTCAGGATTGCGCTGTAGGCGTACATGCCTGCAGCGATATCGGCGATCGAGTTGCCGGCCTTCGAAGGTTCGTCGGGCGTGCCTGAGATCGACACGAGGCCCGCCTCGCTCTGGATCAGCAGGTCGTACGCCTTCTTCTCGCGCATCGGGCCGTTTTCGCCGTAGCCCGAAATGTCGCAGACGATCAGGCGCGGGTGCGCCTGATGCAGCGAGGCGTAGTCCAGCCCCATGCGAGCGGCGGCGCCGGGCGCCAGGTTCTGCACGAGCACGTCGGCCCGCGATATCAGCGCGCGCAAGGCGTCCAGCGCATCCGCCTCCTTCAGGTCCAGCGCAATGCTCTCCTTGGAACGGTTGGTCCACACAAAGTGGGACGACAGTCCGTGCACGCGCTTGTCATAGCTGCGCGCAAAGTCGCCCACATCCGGGCGTTCCACCTTGATGACGCGCGCGCCCTGGTCCGCCAACTGCCGCGTGCAGAAAGGCGCTGCAATGGCGTGCTCCAGCGAGACAACGGTGATTCCCTCAAGCGGTCGTGTCATTGGCATTGCTCCGTTCAGAACGAGCGCGGCAGTCCGAGCACATGCTCCGCCACGTACGACAGGATCAGGTTGGTCGAGATCGGCGCCACTTGGTACAGGCGTGTCTCGCGGAACTTGCGCTCGACGTCGTATTCGCAGGCAAAACCGAAGCCGCCGTGGAACTGCAGGCAGGCGTTGGCCGCCTCCCAGCTCGCCTTGGCTGCCAGGTACTTCGCCATGTTGGCCTCGGCGCCGCACGCCTCGTGGCGATCGAACAGCTCACAGGCCTTGAAGCGCATCAGGTTGGCCGCCTCCAACTCGATGTGCGCCTCGGCAATGGGAAACTGCACGCCCTGGTTCTGTCCGATGGGTCGGCCAAAGACCACGCGATCCTTCACGTAGCGCGAGACGCGGTCGATGAACCAATAGCCGTCGCCGATGCACTCGGCGGCGATCAGTGTCCTCTCGGCATTGAGACCGTCTAGGATGTACTTGAAGCCCTGTCCTTCCTCGCCGATCAGGTTCTCGGCCGGGATTTCCAGGTTCTCGAAGAACAGTTCGTTGGTCTCGTGGTTCACCATGTTGGGAATCGGCCGGATCGTCATGCCGCTCTTTACCGCATCCTTCAAGTCGACCATGAAGATCGACATGCCTTCGGACTTCTTCTTCACGTCGGCGAGCGGCGTGGTGCGCGCCAGCAGGATCATCCAGTCCGAATGCTGCACGCGGGAGATCCAGACTTTCTGGCCGTTCACCACGTAGCGGTCGCCCTTCTTCACGGCAGTGGTCTTGATCTTGGTCGTGTCCGTGCCCGTGGTCGGCTCGGTCACTCCCATGGACTGGAGGCGCCATTCGCCCGACGCGATGCGTGGCAGGTAGAAGTCCTTCTGCTCCCGCGAACCGTGGCGCAACAGCGTGCCCATGTTGTACATCTGGCCGTGGCAGGCGCCGGAGTTGCCGCCCGAGCGGTTGATCTCTTCCATGATGACGGACGCCTCGGCCAGGCCCAGCCCGGAGCCGCCGTATTCCTGCGGGATCAGCGCGGCCAGCCAGCCAGCTCGCGTCAGGGCGTCGACAAAAGCCTCGGGGTAGGTGCGCTGCTCGTCGATCTTGCGGTGGTACTCGTCGGGAAATTCGGCGCACAGGGCACGCACCGCGTCGCGGATGTCTTGGTAGTTGTTGTTGGAACTGGCAGTCATGTGGCTGGGTCTCGGAAATTCTTCAGATCGATTCAGGCCAAGGTGGCGCTCGCGCGCATGGCCAGGAAGCCCTCGTGGTCGCTGGCCCACAAGCGGACGGTCTTGCCGTCTTCCGACGGTGCGCCGTTGAGCGTGAAGGGTCGGCCGTCGAACATGGGTCGTTGCGCCTTGAAGTCGAAGGCAAGTAGCTGTGCATCCGGTTGCTGCCGACGCACCAGGTCGACCAGCAGCGTGGCTATGAGCGGGCCGTGCACGATGAGGCCCGGATAGCCTTCCTCCTGCGTCACGTAAGGGCGGTCGTAGTGGATGCGGTGGCCGTTGAAGGTGAGCGCGGAATAGCGAAACAACAGCACCTCGTCCGGATGCACCTCGCGCCGCCAGGGTGCATCGACTTCGGCCAGCACGGGCGGAGGCGAGGGTTCGCCGGGGACCGCTGCATCTCGATAGACGATGTCGTGCTCTTCTTCCACGGCGAGGCCGGCGGCATTGGCATAGCGGTGCGACACCAGCACGAACACCAGTTCGCCGGAGCGCCCTGACTTGGGTTCGATGGAAACGATGCGCGAGTCGCGCTGCACCGTATCGCCGACGACAAGGGCGTTGGTGGAAGACCAGCGCAGCCGCCCGCCGGCCCACATGCGACGCGGCAGCGGCACCGGCGGCAGGAACCCGCCGCGCTTGGCGTGGCCGTCGGCGCCAATCTCGCGTTGCAGGTGCTGCGGCAGGAAGTAGAGCCAGTGCCACAGCGGCGGCACCGCACTGCCGATGCTTGGTTTCGGGTCGTCACGGTCCAATGTGGCCGACAGGCCCCGAAGAGGCGCGGCATCGATCTGATCGTGCAGTGTTTCGCTGCGGCCGACCCAGCCGGAAAGATCGACTTCAGAAGTGGGAATGTCTCGCATGCCTCGATGTTGATGCGACGAGGGCGGAAGAACAATCGATCTTTTTGAGATACTGCCTTCGTCATTCCCGAAGGCTGCGCAAAACCTCCATGCAATTCGACCTGACCGATCTGCGCCTTTTTGTCCTGGTGGCCGAGGAGCTCAACCTCACCCGCGCCGCCGCCCGCCAGCAGCTCTCGCTGGCTGCGGCAAGCGCTCGAATCAAGTCGCTGGAAGAGCAGGCGGGGCTGCCATTGCTGGTGCGCGAGGCGCGCGGTGTCAGCCTTACCGCCCCTGGCGAAGCCTTCCTGCATCACACGCGCGCAATCCTGCGCCAAACGCACCAATTGCGCTCCGATCTGCAGGACTACGGCGGTGGCCTTCGCGGTCATCTGCGGGTGTTTGCCAATACCACGGCGGTATCGGACTTCCTGCCGGAAATCTTGCCGGCCTACTTGGCGTCGCATCCTCGAATCAACATTGACCTTCAGGAAAAACCGAACGCTGAAATCGCCCGAGGTGTGCTGGATGGTGGCGCCGACCTCGGCATCGTGGCGGGCGAGACGGACACGCTGGGGCTGGAGAAACTGCATTTCAGCACCGACAGGTTGGTGCTGGTCACGCGCCGTGGGCACCCGCTGGGCAGGCGCAAGAGCATCGACTTCGCGCAAACATTGGGCGAAGACCACGTGGGCATGCACCAGGGCAGCACCTTGCAGACTTTCCTGGCCGATGTGACCGAGCGCCTGGGCAAGCCGCTGAAGCTGCGCATCCAGCTGTCGAGCTTCGACGCCATGTGCCGGATGATCGGCGCCGGCGTGGGAGTCGGCATCGTTCCCGAGAGCGCGGCGCGGCGCAATGCCGAGGCCGGACAGCTGTCCCTGGTGGACTTGAACGACCCCTGGAGCATTCGCGAGCGCTACGTGCTGGCGCGCGAACGCGCACGGCTTCCAACCTATGCGCAGGAGCTGGTCGAGGCGCTGGTGCGCCACTATCCCACTATCAATAGTGAATAGTGCTCTGGCACCTCGCTTGTCGTCAGCCTTGTGTGGCGCCGCGCAACAAGGCCTTGTTCCCGCCCACCGTGCACGGCTTCGACGAGTTCTTCGGCAACCTTTATCACCTCAACGCCGAGGAGGAGCCCGAAGACCCGCAGTACTCCATCCGCGAGCACGCACCTGCTCTTTCTTTCGCGGCGTTGCCTCAGCCTTGCCCCAGATCCATCAGCGCCGAGTTGCGCCATGTTTCGTATCGATCCGGCGGAAGCCATTGCGCCAGTAGTTGCTGCGCAGCCGCACCGTGCAACGGCGCTTGCGGCGGCTTCGGCGTTTGCGCTGATGTGCGCTCGAAGCGCGGTGCAGGTGCCGGCTGCACGACGCCATCGATTTCGATCAGGGTCCCGCGCGCCTTCAGGTGTGGATGATCGGCCGCCTCTTCGAACGACAGCACCGGTGCAAAGCAGACATCCGTGCCTTCGAGAAGCTCGCACCACTCGCTGCGCGTGCGTGTCTTGAAGACCCGCTCGTAGGCTGCCTTCGCCTGGGGCCATGCCGCCTCGTCGAACTGGCCGCCGATCGTGCTCGGATCGATGTCGAGCCGTCGCAGCAAGTCGGCATGAAAGCGCCCCTCGATCGGACCGATCGAAATCCACTGCCCGTCGCTGCATTCGTACGCGTCATAGAAAGGCGCGCCCGAGTCGAGGATGTTGCTGCCGCGCTGGTCGTTCCATTGACCTGCCGCCGAGAGCCCGTAGAAGGCCGTGGCCAGCGAGGCCGCGCCGTCGACGATGGCCGCATCCACGACCTGACCCTGTCCCGTGGCGCGCGCATTGAGCAAGGCCGCGAGCACGCCCATGACCAGGAACATCGCGCCGCCTCCGAAGTCGCCTACCAGCGCCAGCGGAACGGTAGGTGGTTGATCCTTGCGGCCAATCGCGCGCAGAGCGCCGGTCAGAGAGATGTAGTTGATGTCATGGCCTGCTGCCTGCGCAAGCGGGCCGCTCTGGCCCCATCCCGTCATGCGGCCATACACGAGCCTCGGGTTGCGCGCGAGACAGATGTCCGGCCCCAATCCCAAGCGCTCGGTAACACCGGGCCGAAACCCCTCGATCAGCGCATCGGCCTCGCAGACGAGGTCGAGCACCAGGCGAATCGCATCGGGGTCCTTCAGGTCGAGCGCGATCGAAGGTCGATTGCGCAACAACAGGTTGAATTTCAATGGCCGCTTCACACCGAGATCGGCCGCTTCGCGGCGCTCGATGCGCAGCACGGTCGCGCCCATGTCGGCCAACTGCATGGCCGCCATGGGCCCGGGGCCGATGCCGGCCAGTTCAATGATCTTGATGCCTGCCAATGGGCCCATTGCGGTGTCTCCTTGATGTGTCGGTGCGACGTGCGGCTTTCGTCAGGCTGAGAGTGCCACATCGGGCGCGGGGACGAGCCGTGTGATCGTAAGATTGCTAAGGTTGCGGATATTTTCGACTAAGCCGCCGTGAGTAGCGGATATTTTCCGAACTTCATCACGACGAAGCTTCGCTGCATTGCGAATGATCTCAACCAGGAGGCACTCGGACATCCGCTTGCGATCTGTGCGGCCACAGATATCTCGCATCAAACGAAGGATGCGTATCGGAGCCTGATGTCGCGCCTGCCGCAAACTCCGATGAGAGCTGGGCTACGCAGATTGTGTTCAAAGGGGTGCAGGCCCTCGCTTCATTTTCAGAACGGTTTTTTGGCCCTAAGCTTCAAGCTTGAAGCACTTTGAGCCGCCTGTCCCTAGCTTCCGATGGCTGCGAGTGGCTTGCATTCACAGCTGCACCAGTCAATGCAGCATCGTTCGAACGGCCACTCTCGAGAAAACCGTCAGCGGCTTCGGGCGCGGACCACATTCGGGCCCTGATGCAAGCAGTCCCTTCGATAGCGCGCAGTCAGCGCTGCCAGGTTGCCACACCACAGCACGAGCGCGGCGCAGCAGACCAGGCACATGAACAACACACCGAACGCGTCGCCTGGTCAGTCGCCTGACCGATCGGCTCCGGCCATCCGAACTCGGCGGCGCGTGCGCTTCGATCACTACCGCCCGCCCCGAAGCGCTGAAAGGGCTAGCGAAGGCCAGAAGGTCAAGTTCCAACTGGACCAGCCGTTCGCAAGGGAAAGCGAGGGACGTCGGGTATCGGCGATCTCAGTCGTTCAGCGGAAAGACTCGACGGGCAGCAACCAGTCTGAAGAACGTGTTCGAGATTCTGTCGCGCCGCAGTTGCCACCCTTATCCAACTATGCCCGTTGCGATCGGCGCTCGTCGCGCTTGTAGTCGCATCTTGGAAACGTACTACAGGACAGAAACGGGCCGAATTTGGACGTTCTTGGCCTGAGAAACCCCCGTCGCACTTGGGGCAAAGGCTGTGAGGCTCGACGATCTGCACCAGCGCGCTCCAGGGCACCACTCGATCCATCTCGTCGAGAAACTCGCGCTGCGCGTCGTCTTCGTCGACAAGTTCAGGCCAAGACCGATCTGATTCGGGGGAGTTGCGCGTTTGGCAATCATGGGATCAGATCATGCAAGGGATGAGCCTGTTTTGCAGACCATCCCTGGAGCCGGCGATGCTTCCGGCACACATGAGCACGCACCGTTGATCGCTCGCAGGAGCGCCGCCTACGACCTCAAGGGCCCATTGGGGATCGCAAACGTCGCGAAGGGGGTTTGTCTTCTGGCGGCTGAGGAAAACCGAGGCGCTGATGCAAAGCTTGGTGGCAAACCTTGCCACCGAGGATTGCTTCGTGAGTTTCAACCTTCACCGCGATCCGAAAGAGCGCGATCAGTTCATGTTCTACGAACTATGGACTGACGAGGCGCGGCACATGGAGGTTCTAAACCGGGCCTACTTTCAAACCTACCTCAAAGACCGCGTCGCGCTGATAGAAGAGAAGGTGGAACGCATCACCTCGGCCCTTGAACGTGTGGTGGCTCGCTCAGGCGGTTGACACATCGAGTCGTGATTGCAGCGAATTTCAGTCCCGCGTCGGCTGCGAACCGCTGAAGGGCGAGTAGGTCCACTTCCACACCAGATCGCCTTCCACTGGCGAGGCTTCCGGGTGCTTACAGATGGTCGGCATGGACTGCGAAGCGCGACGTCGCATTGCCGAGCGGGTGAACTCGACGTCGCCGCCGCCCAAGCGCGAGACTTCTGACGGCCAGGCCACAACCGGACATTGCAAGGTGACCTGGAAATGTCGACGAAGAAGCTGCCCACCTTCACGCTTGAAGAGGGCGCCCGGGTCGCGACACAGATTGCCTTGACGGCTCCTTGTCTTCATTGTGTGGGACCGCATTGAAGAAAACGCCTTTTCCGACGAGGTGACCAACGCGGTCGCCGCGACGTTTCCGCGCGCGCCTCGACGATCCCTCGCCCGCACGTCGCGCGGCCGCCACGACGTCGAACTGATCCGCGAGGACTTGCGGCGCGCTGGCTTCACCGCGATCGAGACTGAGACCCGCGGAGAAGTGAGTGTGCGCCGTCGGCCCGCGACGCCGCGCCCGCCTATCGCCAGGGAACGTCGCTGTGCCTCGAATCGAGGCACTCGGTGCCAGCCTGCTTCAGCTTGCGAGAGACAGCGCGGCGGAGGAGATCGCTCGCCGCCCCGGCGAAGGTCCCTTAGCAACACGTGATCGGGGTCGCTGAAGAGCGGAGTTCCGGCCGCACTACTTGAGGCTGATCCCCATTTCCTTGGCGATCTTGACGTACATCGCATGGTCTTCTTCAAGTACCCGGCGGAATTCGTCCGGGGAGCTGCCGATGGGAGTGATCGCCATGTCCTTCAGGCGTGCCGTGAGTGCAGGATGCGCGAGCGCCGCGGCGAAGGACCGCTGCAACTTCGCCACCACATCCGCGGGCGTGCCTGCAGGCGCCAGGACGCCATACCAAGGCACGATAGCGACGTTCGGGTAGCCGGACTCGGCCATGGTCGGCAGGCCAGGCGCGAGCTCGGAGCGGGTCGGCATTGCGATGGCAATGGGCCGAACGCGCCCGCCGCGCTGGTAGGTGAGCACCTCGGGCAAGTTCCCGAAGGCCAGCTGGATGTGGCCGCCGGCGAGCGCGGTCATCGTTTCGGCCATGCCCTTGAACGGGATGTCCGTGAGCACGACGCCCGTGGCCTCCTCGAGCCGCTTGCCATTGATGTGGCTGCCGCTACCCGGGCCGAGCGACCCGATGCTCATTCCACCCTTTGTCGACTTCGCGAGGGCAACGAATTCCTTCATGTTCTTTGCCGGCAAGTCCTCGGGCACTGCAACCACCTGTGCGATGTTGCCGAGCAGCGTCACAGGCGCGAAGTCTTTCTTCCAGTCGTAGTTGACCGGCGCACCGAGCGCCGGCGCAGAGACGATGTTGCCGGCCGTGATAAGCAAGGTGTATCCGTCGGGACGCGCCCGTGCCACCATGGCGGTACCGATCGTGCTGCCGGCGCCAGGTCGATTCTCCACAATGACCGACTGCCCGAGGCTTTGCGACAGCTGGTCGGCGAGTAGGCGCGCCATGACGTCCAGCGATCCGCCCGCGGCGAACGGATTGATCATCGTCACGGTCTTGCTGGGATAGGTCTGAGCCGGCGCAACTGCTGGCAGACTGGCCACGATGCCTGCGGCAGCCACGACAGTGGCGCTCAGGAGACGCTTCATTCTCATACGAGGCTCCTTTCCTGGATGAACTACGGTGACTGGATTCAGCTGCGCTGAGTCGCAATGCGGCCAGAGCCGAAGGCGCGCTCGAAGGAAGGCAGCTTGCCTTCCTGCGCCGCAATCCCGGTGCGGGTTGCATTGATGCGTGGGTCCAGCGGACGCCAATCGTCTGCCGTCAACCACAAGCGCAGGAGCAGTCTTGCCTTTTCCGGCTCGGGCCAGTTCTCGAACGCCGTGCGCGCGTGGAGCACCGTGTAGTTGTTGAGCAGGTAGATCTCGCCTGGATCGAGCTGGAACTCGAATGCGAATTCGTACGTCAGGCGTTCGAGGCAGTTGAGCGCGTCGACCTGCAGCTGGCTCAGCGGTGCACCCCCCTCTCGCGCGGCGGTCTCGATGTAGGAGCGTGTGTACCGGCAGCTCAACTGCCCCTCCACGTACGAGAACACAGGAATGCGATGCGGCGTGATCGGCGCCTCGCCGGGCAGGTTCTCGCCGCGGCGGTGGTACGGGAAGCCTTCGTACAGGGGCTCGAGATAGTCGGGGAACTGCGCGAGGAGCGCGTTGTGCACCGCGGCCACGCTGGACGCAATGGAGATTCCGCCTTCGCGCGCGGTGCGGACGCACATCAGGCCGACGATGTCGGACGTATCGGTGTGCGGCGTGAGTTCCTGCTTGTTGCGGTAGGCGCGTGCATGCGGATCCGTTGCAGTCTTATCCTGGACGTGCCCCAACCGGTCGCCCAGCACGCTCTGCGACACACCGAGACCCAGATGAGTGCCGATGCCCCAGTAGATCATCTCCAGTTCGGGCACGCTGTAGCGGCCGACGTCGATCCCGCGAAGGATCACGATGCCGCGGCTCAGGCGAAGCTCTTCGCGCGCAGCTTGCAGGAGCGAAGCCGTACGAGGCAGCTCGAAGTGCTGGCGCTCGACTGTCTCCAGGCGCAGGCCGGCTCGTATCGCGGCCTTGAGGGCCCGGTCGATCTCTTCAAGGTGCTCGGCCTCGAAGTGCAGCGTGATGTCCTCCTTCGAACGGAAGTCGCTGCCTTTCCAGGCGCTTGGATGACGAATGGGTTGCTTTAGGATTTCCATGGGGACTCCGGTGGTGGGGTATGTTGGTTGTCGGGCCAGCCTGCGCTGGCCCACTCCTTGAATGCAAAGCGAGGACCAGCGGGCGGTATCACGCCGCCACGCAGCTCGCCCGGATTCGTGCTGCCCCAAACGTCCTCCCGCTCGGCGGGAAGTCGTCGGCTGTCGGGCGTGGCGAGCCACGTCCGCAGCAGAAGCCTCTTCTTGGCCGGATCCGCATGGTCCTCGTAGTTCGTGCGCGCGTGGTACATCACGTGGTTGTTCAAGAGCTGGATGTCGCCGGGTTGCATCTGGAACGTGATGCACAGCTCGTCGGCGACCGAGGCCACGAGCCGGATCGCCTCTTCCTGCGCCGGCGTGAGCCGCGGCACTTCCGCATAGCGTTGCGCCGATTCGATGTAGGTGAGCGAGAACTGGCTCATGAACTTGCCGTCGAGCACGGCATAGACCGACCCGGCGTACCAGGGCCGTTCTCCCCCGACTTGCTCTGACTGGCGGCTGAAGTAAAGGGGCTGGTAGAGTGTCTCCACCAGGTCGGGGCGCCGCCGCAACACTTCGTTGTGCACCGCCGCGGAGCTGACCGCCATGCTCAGGCCGCCGCTTCGGGCCTCGCGCACGCACAGCAGACCGAGGATGTCGCAGCGGTCCATGTGGAAGCGCAGCGCACCGCCCGTGCGATAGGCCCGCGAGTCCGCCTCGCCTTTCTTGACGCCAATGTCCCGCACCTCGCCGAGGAACTCGCCGTTCCGACTCTGCGAAAGCGGAATGCCGAGGTGAACACAGATGCCCCAGTACAGGATACGGATCTCTTCCTGCGTCAGCCCTTCGATGCCGAGGCCGCGCAAGAGCTGGAGACCGCGGCCCACTTCGAGCTCGCGGCGCACCTGTAGCAGCCATTCACCGAAGCGCGGCAGCGGAAAGCTCGCGCGATGGATCTGCTGCAGTTGGAGTCCGCGCGCCTTGGCGGCGTACACGGCCTCAAGGGCCTCCTCGACGCAGCCCCGAGGAATCCGAATGACCAGGTCGCCGGGTTCGACGGAACGCCGGTCCCATACGCAAGCACCTTCAATCGGACTGATGATCATCATGGGCCCTCTTCTCAATGTTCCGAATGGTATGCCATTGTGGTCCACACTCATAGCGACGTCAATGCAATAAGCCCGAAGTCTTGACCTATGGTATACCTTCCCGGTATCCTAAAGATCGCCGAACCCGGGAACATCCACATCCATGACCATCTGCATCGAGGAACCCACCAGCAGCGTCGACCTGTCGTGCGCATTCGAGGACATCGTCCGTCAGCGTCGCTCCGTCTATTTCTATCTGGACCAGGAGGTGCCGAGGCATCTGCTCGAGCGGGCACTGCAAATGGCCGTGCTCGCGCCCAGCCACTACCACACGCGGCCCTGGCGCTTCGTTGTTTTCCGCGGCGGCGCTCGCTCTGAACTCGCGGCTGCCTACGAGAAAGCAGCGGTGCGAATCGGCTGGCATCCGGGCCGCGCGCGATGCCGGGCCTTCGATGCGCCCGTGATGGTGGTGATCGGCTGCGTCCCCGATGTCAGCCACCCGCGCGTGCGCCCGCTTGAGGAGGAGTTCGCGACGGCGGCGGCAACGCAGAACCTGATGCTGGCCCTCACCTCGATGCAGCTCTCCTGCGCCATGAGCTCATCGCCGCTTCAGCTTTCCGACGAGGTGGAACAGGTCGTCGGCATCGAGGGTGGCCGAGTGGTCGGCGTGCTGCAGATCGGATACAGGGACCCCGAGCGCGAGTTGTTCAAGCGGCCCCGGCCCAGCACCGCGGGCGTCGTGCGCTGGCGGTAGGAAGGGCACCCGCCCTTTCAGGTCGAGCGAAGCCTGCCGGCGACCTCTTCGCCCAGGCTGAATGCTTGCTCGACCCGGCTGACCGGCGCGCTGGCCATGGCGAATGCCGGCTCGGCATCGTGCTGGCTTTGATGCGCGGCTTCGAGCTGCATGACACCGGCACTCAGTCGCGCATAGGCGGCAAAGGGCTGCGAGCAGCCTGCATCCATGTGGCGCCCCACGGCCCGCTCCGCCGACACGCAGAGCTCGGTTTCGCGGTCGTTCATCGGCGCAAGGATCTCCTGCAGATCGGAACGTCCGCTGCACGTTTCGATGGCGATGGCACCCTGCCCTACGGCAGGCAACATGCGAGACGGCTCGAACACTTCCGTGACGTGGTGCTCCAGGCCGAGGCGGCGCAGCCCGGCCAGCGCCAGCACGATTGCGGCGAACTCGCGGGACGCCAGCTTGGCAAGGCGCCCCTCGACATTGCCCCGGATGAAGGAGATCTGCAGATCGGGGCGCATGCGCCGCAGCATCATGGCGCGGCGCAGGCTCGAGGTGCCGATACGCGCGCCCGCCGGCAGCTCGGCGAGCACCTGCCCGTTTCTCGCGACCAAAGCATCCCGGGGATCTTCGCGCACCAGCACGGCGGCCAGCCTGAAGCCCGGCGGCAGCACCATCGGCACATCCTTGAGCGAGTGAACGGCGAGATCGGCATGGCCCTGGCGAAGGGCCTGTTCGATCTCCTTGAGGAACAGCCCCTTTCCACCGACCTTGTCGAGGGCGCGGTCGAGGATGCGGTCGCCGGTCGTGGTGATCAGCGAAAGCCGAACGGACCTTCCGCTCGCCTGCAGCCTGCGCTGGACCTCGCCGGCCTGCCACAGCGCAAGAGGGCTCCTGCGCGTGGCGATCACCAGCGGGTTCAGTCGACCCGCTGGCCGTCGACGGAGGGCCAGATCCTCTTGTAAAGGCGCATGAGGATCTCGCCGCTGGTGAGTCCCTCCTCGATGCCCACGGTCGTGTGGAACACCGGCTCCGCTTTGCCCGCTCCGGCATCCTCGAGGATCGGGCGGACCAGCGCGTCGTGCGTCGGATTCATGAAGAACGGAATCGAGTAGCGCTCCTTGCCGGAGCGATTGATGACCCGGTGCGGGGTGGCCATGAACATCCCCTTCGTCCAGATCTTCATCACCTCGCCGAGGTTGATGACGTAGCTGTCCGCGACGGGCGGCACGCCCACCCATTCGCCGTCCTCCATGATTTCCAGGCCGCCGGTGTCGTCCTGGGCCAGGATGGTGAAGGCGCAGTTGTCGGTGTGAGGACGCGTGCCGAAGCGGCCCTCGGTCTCCGAGGGCTTCTGCGGCGGGTAGTGGATGAGGCGCAGCAGCGACAGGGGCTGCTCGAAGTGCCGAAGGAAGGTGTCCTCCGGCAGGCCGATGCCGAGTGCCGCGATACCGAGCAGGTCGCGCGCGAGCGCGGTCACCATGCCGGCGTAGGCCATCACCTCCTCCTGCATGCCGGGCAATTGCGCGGGCCACACGTTGACGCCATGCAACGGCTTTCCTGCGGCCACGCCGGGGTCGCCCGGCGCGTGCTCCTGCCAGGCGTGGAAGGCTTCCAGCAGCAGGCCTTTCATGGTCGGATCGTTGCCGATGGTCTTCATCGGCAGGTAGCCGCGATAGGAATTGTTGTTCGCCATCGAGAGCTGCTGCTTCTGGTCATCGTTCAAGGTGAAGAACTGCCTTGCGATCTCGAACATCCGCTCGATCTTCGCCTTCGGAATGCCGTGGTTCACGATGTAGAAGAAGCCGACCTCGCTGCAGGCCTGCGCGATCTCCTCGCCCAGCCGCTTGCGCCTTGCGAGGTCGGGACTGCGCAGATCCGTGAGGTCGATGATCGCCACCTTGCTGGCGTTGCGGTTCGCATTGAGTACTGCGTTCATGGGGGTCTCCAGTGCTTTGCTTTTATTCGGCCTTGATGTTCTCTTCCTTGGCGATGGCCTGGTAGCGGCTGAGCTCGCCCGCGATGCGATCGCTGAACTGCGCCGGCGTGCTCGCCACGACATCGACTCCGAGCTCGGTGAGCTTGGCGCGCACCTCCGGCAGGGCGAGCACGTTGAGCAGATCCTTGCTCAGCGCCTCCACCACCGGTGCCGGCGTGCCGGCGGTGGTCAACAGGCCGTACCAGGCGCTCTCGTTGATGCCGGGGATGCCGGCCTCGGTCAGCGTCGGCACGTCGGGCGTGGCTGGCGTTCGCTTGTTCGTCATGGTCGCGAGGATCTGGACCTTGCGATGGCTCGCCTGCTTGATGGCTGAGGGCATGTTGATCATCGCCATTTGCACGTAGCCGCCCATGACCGCCAGCATGATGTCGGCCTGCCCCTTGAACGGCACCTTGAGGAAGTCCACCTTCGCCACCTTGGCGATCTGCGCAAGGACGAATTCGCTCTGGCTGCCGGGGCCGCTGGTGCCGAACGCAATCGGTTGTCCCGACGCGCGCGCCGCGGTGAACGCCTCGCCCAGGGTCTGGAACCTGGAGTCGCCCGGCACCACAAGCCCGTAGGGCGCCAGGCCCGCGAGCGTCAGCGGCGCCAGGTGCTTCTGCAGGTCATAGGGCAGATCGCTGCGCACGGCCGGCGTGGTCGTCAGACCGTTGGCCTGGATCAGGACGGTCCGCCCATCGGGCTTGGCCTTGGCGACGAAGGTCGTGCCGAGGATGCCCGCCGCTCCCGGCCGGTTGTCCACCACTACGACCTTGTGGCTGGAAACCTCCGGCAGCTTGTTCGCGATCAGCCGTGCCAGCGCGTCGATGGTGGAGCCGGCGGCGAAAGGAACGACCAGGCGCAGCATGGTCTCCTCCTGCGCATGCGCCAAGGCTAAGGGGAGCGTTGCGCCGAATGCAAGGAGGGCACGGCGGGTGAAATCGATTTGCATGGTCTTCCGATCATTGCTATGGTGTTATTGAGACAGCACAAACCAGTCCACCGTGTGCCGTCGATCCAGATGCTTCCACTTCTCCGCAATCGATGGGTGAGTGCGTATGCGTGCAGGACTCATCCGGCGCCTTCAACGTGGCTTCTGCCTCTCTGCGATTTGGGCTTCCAGACGGCTCCATTTCGACAGCTCCTCTTGGACGAACCGGGCGAACCGCGCCGGAGTGCCCCGCGAGGGTTCTGCACCCACCTTGAGCATGGCATCGACAATGTCCGGCCTCCGCATCAGCATGTCCACGTCGTCCGCGATTCGGCGGATGACTGCCTGGGGCGTAGTCGCGGGCGCAAAAAGGCCGAACCATCCTGAGGCCGCATAGCCAGGCACTCCGGATTCCGCGATGGTCGGCAGCGCCGGGACCGCACGGGCGCGCTGTGGACTCGTGACGGCAATGGCCACCAGCTTGCCCGATGCGACATGAGGCAACACCGCCTGACCCGGCGCAAACATGAGCTGGATGGTGCCGGCCAAGAGGTCCGTCACCGCTTGGCCTGTACCTTTGTAGGGCACATGCAACATGTCGGTGCCAGTCATTTGCTTGAACAGCTCCACTGTGAGCTGGGACGCTGATCCTTCGCCCGACGATCCGAAGGCAAGCTTGCCGGGTTCTGTCTTTGCGCGCCCGATCAAGTCGCGGATGTTGTTGATCCCGAGCCCAGGGTGCACCACAGCGATGTAGGGGGATGCGGACACGAGCGCCACCGGCGCGAGCGCGGTGGAATTGCTCTCGTCGATAGCGCCGGTCGATGCCATCAGCAGCATGTGGCCGTCCGCCGGCGCACGGGCCACGGCGGAAGCTCCGATCTTGCCGCTCGCACCGGGCCGGTTGTCGACCACGACCGACTGATGCCAGGCCTTTCCGAGCGGCACCGCCAGAATCCGCGACAGGGCGTCGGCACCGCCTCCCGGCGGAAAGGGCACCATCAGGGTCACCGTTCGCACAGGAAAGCCCTGCTGGGCTCGCGCCAGGGACGATGCGGAGAGCAGTGTCGCCGATGCAGCAGCGATAAAAGTCCGGCGTGACGCAGGAGCGAAGTCGTGGCGATCGGAACTCATGGGGCCACGATCCGGTTGCGCAGGATCATGGCGGGTGCCTCGAAGGCGCATTCGACGACGTCTCCCGGCTTCAGGAACAGGTCCTCCGCGTTCGCCTTGCCCACGGCGACCCCGCCCGGCGCGCCGGTGGAGAACATGTCGCCGGGCATGAGGGGCACGAGGCGCGAGAAGTGCTCGATGATGCGCGAAAGGTTCCAGATCTGTTCGCTGGTGTTGACGCGCATACGCTGTTCGCCGTTGACGCTGCAGGTGACCCAGATGTCATACGGATCGGGCACCTCGTCCATCGTAATGATGAATGGACCCAGAGGACCGAAGCCCGGGGCGTTCTTTGCCGTCCAGAAGCGCGAGCCCGACGCGACTTCCCGCTTCTGCGTGTCGCGGCAGGTGAGATCGTTGAGGATTGTGATTCCCGCCACATAGGACATCGCGTCGTCAGACTTCACGTCGTGGGCGGCCTTGCCGATGACGAAGACCATTTCGGGCTCGTAGTCCAGGCGCGTTACCGAGGCAGGGCGCACCACCTCGGCGTCGTGGCCGGTGAGTGCGTCGTTGAGCTTCACGAAGCCCGTCGGTTCGCTAGGCAGTTCCTTGATCAGGTCCGTCCTCTTGAGCTCCTCCAGATGGGTTCGGTAGTTCTTGCCGACACAGAGGAACTTGTTTGCATCAGGAACAGGCGGCAGGATGTGGACGTCCTGAAGGGAATGCCCGGGACCAGGCAACGTATCGATCTTGCGTGCCAGCGCATCTAGCGCATCGCGACCACGTGCGAGCAAGGCCTTCATGGATGGCGCATCGACCTCGATCAGGCGGTCACCGCGCAGGAAGCCGACAAGCTGCCGCTCGGGCGACGAGCGCAGAGAGAAAGTGGCGAGTCTCATGGGAGCTCCTGGTTATGGTTATGAATGACCTCAGGGCCGGTGCCGGCTAGATGTCCAGGGTGATGCTCGCGCTTGTGCAACGCGACACGCAAGGAAGAACCAGCTTGTTGGCCTCCTTCTCGGCAGCCGTCAGGTAGGAGTCAAAGTGGGCGGGGACCCCGTCCTTCACCCCGACGGCACACCAGCCGCAGACGCCGTATTCGCATTCGCTCTTCAGCGCGATGCCGGCCTCGCGCAGGGCTGCCAGCATGGTCTTGGTCTTTGGAACCGCGATCCTGCGGCCGGTGCTGCCCTGCACCACCGTGAACTCGCCGTCCTGCGCTTCGTCGCGCTGCACCTGCGGTGCGGCGAAATACTCGAAGTGGAAGTGGTCGGCGCGGCCCGCGGCCTCGCCGTGCCGGCGGACGGCGTCCATCATTCCCGTCGGACCGCAGCAGTAGACGTGGGCGTCGCCATGCGAGCGGCCCAGCTCGGCCTCGAGATCGAACAGTCCCGCGTCGGCGTCGAAGTGGAGGTGCACGTCGTGGAAGTTCGCCAGTTCCGACAGCCAGGATTGAAAGCCCAGGTCTTCTCGCGAGCGGCACATGTGCACCAGGCGCGCCCGAATGCCCCTGGCCTGCAGTTCGTACAGCATGGAGATGATCGGCGTCGCGCCGATGCCTCCGCTGAGAAAGACGAACTGCCCCGCCTCGGCGAGAAGCGGGAAGTGGTTGCGTGGCCTGGAGATGAGCAGCCGGGAACCGACAGCCGCGTGGTCAAACACCCAGCGGCTGCCACCCTGGCTGTTTTCCGCGCGCTTGATGCCCAGTTCGTACAGGCCCGGATGCAGGCGCGCACCGGTCAGCGAGTAGTGGCGGATCACGCCTTCGCCGCATGCGAGCGCCACGTGTGCGCCGGGCTCATACGGGGGCAGCGGCTCGCCGGTGGCGGACCTGAGACGCAGCAGCAGGGTATCGGGCGTGAGCTTCACGGCCTCGCAGACGGTGGCCTGCAGCCAGTTGCCGGCCTCAGTCTCGACCTCGGTGGCGGTTGATCCGATCACTTCCATTTGACTCACCTGTTCAACGGGACGCTGGAGACCGCAAGTGATCGCTCGTGCCCCATGCGGCGACGGGTCGGAGGGGAATCGGGGCGCGGCACAAGCTCGCCACCCTTGTAGATTGCAGTAATGCGCTTGCGGTCGCTCAGCATGTGGATGTCCGCCAGGGGGTCGCCGTCGAGCACCAGCAGGTCGGCCCAGCGCCCCGGCTGCAGGCTGCCGACCTCCTGCTCCCAGCCGAAGGCCTTCGCATTGTTGAAGGTGCCTGCCGTGATGGCATCGAGCGGCTTCATGCCCAGCAGCTCCACCATCAGCTCGATCTCGCGCGCATGCCATTGTCCGTAGGGGGTGACGGCAAAGCCTGCCTCCGAGCCGGCCATCATCGGCACGCCGGCCTCGATCGCCTTGCGGTGGGCCTTGACCAGCGCGTCGAGCTCACGCTTCTTGACCTCGATGTAGTTGGGATCCACCCCCACGTCGCGCCCGTGCTGCACGATGTTGGCGGTGTAGGTCATCGTCGCGCAGATGGGGACCTGCCGGTCCAGCAGGAGTCCGATGTCTCCAGCGTCCATGTACGACGCGTGAATAACCCAATCCACGCCTGCACGCGCGGCGGCAGCCACGGTCTTCGCGTAGCGCGAGTGGATCGTGACCTTCCGGCCGAGCCCGTGGGCCGTATCGACGATGCACGACAGCTCGTCGTCCGAGAAGCACGGGCCGGCATCGGGACGCGTGTCCTGGGCCTGGCTGTCGCCGCTGATCTTTACGAGGTCGACACGGTTCTTGACCTGGCGCCGCACTTCGCGCCGCATCTCGTCGCGGGTCGGACAGAGCACGCCCTCGGCTGAGACCGGCATGCCGAGCCAACTGGGGAAGTAGTCCGCAAAGCCACCGTCGGCGCTGATGTGACGGCCTGCCGCAAAGATGCGCGGGCCGTCGAACATGCCGTTGTTGATGGCATCGCGGCAGGTGACCGCCACGTTCCAGGTCGAGCCCGGATCGCAGAAGCTGGTCACGCCGCTTTGCAGCACCTTCTGCGCATTCCAGACTGCGCGCACCGCAGACCACTCCGGGCCGCCGTAGATGTCGACCTCCTCAGCCGTCTTGCCCTCGCCGTAGGAGATGTGGCAATGCGCGTCGATCAGGCCCGGGATCACCGTCTTGCCCCGCGCCTGGACCACCTGTTCGGCGGGGCCCTGCTGGTCGGCCGGGCGCTCGCCGTTGCGCCATACGGCCGCGATGCGACCGTCGACCACACGCAGCGTCGCGTCGGGGATCGGCGCGCTTCCCGTGCCGTCGATCAGCGCGCAGCCAGTGATCTCCAGGATCCTTCTCATGGCCAGCGCCTACAGGTCGATCTTGAACAGCTTGGCCGCGTTACCCGCCACCACCTTGAAGCGGTCCTCCGGGGAGAGCTCGTTGAGGATGCGATCGATGTTCTGGGTGGTGTTGGGATACGGGCAGGGCGGGTGCGGGAAGTCCGAGCCCCACATGATCCGGTCGATGCCGATCTCGTTGCGCAGCTTCGCGGCCAGCGGGTCGTTGATGATGCCGGCGTAGATGTTTTCCTCGACGTAGCGGCTCGCCGGCTTCTTCTCGAGATGATCGAAGCCGGGAAAGGTCTGGACGCGGTTGAGGCGGTACTTCAGGATCGGCAGCCACGACGCGTCGTACTCGGACAGGAAGATCTTCAGGCGCGGGAATCGGTCGAAGATGCCCCCGAAGATGAATTCGTTCGCCAGCGCGGGCTGCGCCTCGTAGAACAGGTCGAGGAAGCTGGCCGGAATGTTTTCCCGCTCCTTGTCACCGTGGTAGGTGAAGGGGTCGCGCACCCGGCCGGTGACGATATGCAGCGTGACCGGCAGTTCCGCCTCCTGGGCGGCGGCCCAGAACTTGTCGTACTTGCGGTCGCGGTAGGGAGCCGCGCCGTCCACCGGGTTGGTGCCGATCATGATGGCGCGGGCGCCGCGCTTGACGACGCGATCGAGCTCCTTCATGGCCCAGTCGACATCGACGATCGGGATCATTGCGACGGCCAGCAGGCGCTTGAGGTTCTGGGAGCAGTACTCCTGGATCCAGTCGTTGAAGACCTCGGCGCAAGCATTGCGCGCAGCCCCATCGGCCATGCGGGGAATCCACAGGCCCCAGGTGGGGTTCAGGACCTCGGCGTAGATGCCGTCCTTGTCCATGAGCTCGAGACGGTACACCGGGTCGGAGCCTGCCTTGGCGAGGTCGTCCAGGCGGCGGTCCTTGCCGTCATCGGACACCAGCTCTTCCAGGCGCGCCGCTTCGCCCGGCCGCCCGACGTAGAAGAAGTTGCCTTCGTGGCCCTCGAAGTTGGAAACGCCCTGCGGCAGGTTGTTGCCGAAGCGACTGCCCAGGGTGTTCTTCCAGAGGTCGGTCGGCTCGAACACGTGGGAGTCCGAAGAAATGATGATCTTGTCCATGATCTTTCAGCTGGTGTTGGTGAATCGATGAAGAAATATATGCCTTATTGGTATGCCAGTCAAGGACTCCGATGAGTCAACAGGAACTCGAGCGCGCTGCAAGTGAACTCGGCGGCCTCGAAGTTCAGGATGCGATGCGGCTTGCCTGGGAACACGTTCAGCGTGGAGCCCGAGATCAGCTGGTGCATGCGCTGCGAATGCCAGACCGGCGTCACCGCATCGGTGGAGCCCACCGCAATCCAGGTCGGGCACCGGATATCGCCCAGGCGGCTGGAGGTGTCATGCGCAAGGATGGCCCGGTAGTGCCCGGCCAGGCCGGCGCGCGAGGGCGCGTCGCCCTGCTTCCAGCGATCGATCCGCTTCGCGATCTCGTCGCGGAGTGCATGCTCATGCGCATTGACGAACTCCGGCCCGAAGGCGGAGAACGCGCTGTACATGGCCCAGAGCTCCGGCGTCGTTTCCTCGACCACCTTGATCAGGATGTCGTAGCGCAGCCGCATGTACGGCAGCGGCCGCTCGTAGCTGGAGTACAGCGACAGCGACAGCACCCGCTGCGGCTGCGCCAGCGCCATTTCCTGTGCAATGGCACCGCCCAGCGAGTAGCCGGCGACGTGGGCCTGCTCGATGCCCAGTGCGGATAGCAATGCCAGGGCGTCCTTTGCCATCTCGGCGGGCGTGTAGCCCGTCTGCGGCACCTCGCTTGCGCCGATGCCGCGCAGGTCGTACACGATGCATTGAAAGTGCTCTGCAAACACCGGCAACTGCTCGTCGAATGCGGTGTGGTCCATGCCGTTCCCGGCGATCAGCAGGAGGGCCGGACCCTCCCCGAGCGTGCGGTAGAAGGTCCGTACGCCATTGGCTGTGATGTGAGGCATGGCCGGAATCAACGCCGCGTCAGGGGAGCGATTTCACGGTCCCACGCGTCCTGCCATTTGCCGCGCCCGGTTGCGGTCGCCTGCTCGTCGAACACGATCAGCTTCTGGAACTCCGCATCGGGGAGCGTGTACTTGGCGTGCTCGGGGGTGATCTTCGCGTTGCGGTTGACCGGCGTGATCTTCAGTTCGCGGGTGACGTTGGCGATCGTTTCTGGACTCAGGTAGAAGTCGATGAACTTCCTGGCGTCGGCGGCATTGGGCCCGTTCTTCACGAGGGCGATCACGTCCATGCCGGCGGGGGCGCCCTCACACGGGATCGTGAACTTCGCGGGCACGCCCTCGTCGATCATCTTGTAGGCGGCGCTGGAAACCATGGGCACGGCCCAGACCTCCTGTTGCGCCAGCAGGCGCTGCTGCCCGGCGGAATCGTCCACCACGGCCACCAGGTTCTGGCCCATCGTCTTCACGAGCTCCATCCCGGGCCTCACGTCCGCCTCCGTGCCGCCGGCGAGCTTGTTCGCCATGAGCAGGAAGTAGCCGTTCATGTACCTGGGGGAGGAGACACCGACCTTGTTGCGCAGGTCAGGGCGCCACAGGTCCTTCCAGCACTTGATCTCGGTCTTGACCTTGTCCGTGCGGTAGACGATGCCGTAGGGGTACACCCACATGCCGGCGAACTTGACCGCGCCGCTTGCATCGCGGCGCAGTCCACTGGCCGGCAAGGTGGCCAGCACGGGAATTTCCTTCGGCTCCAGCGTCGCGAGCAGGCCGTCGTCGTACGCGGTCACCGCATCCTGCGAAGTCGCCATCACTAGGTCGATCTTCGGGCTGGCCCGCTGGGCCGAAATCATCTGGATGTTCGCAAGCGACACACCGGAGAGGACCTTCACCTTCACGCCGGTCGCCTTCTCGAAGGGGGCGATCGCCTGTTCAGCGATGGCCTTGCCCCAGGTTCCTCCCCAGGTGGCCAGCACGACCTCCCGAGTTTGTGCTGCGGCGGCGAAAGCGGCGAAAGCGGCGATGGCGATGGCGGATCGCTTGAGGCAGGTGTGCAGTTTCATGGCGGGGTCCTCGTGGTGAAGTGGACGGTTCTGAATATGGTATGTATTATTGGCATACCATTCAAGTATCCTGAACACCATGAACGCTTCTGTCAATCCCGGCCCGCCCGCGCCCACCTCCTTCGGTGAGCTTGCGCAGCGCCGCCGGTCGGTCTACGCCTATGTGGACGAGCCCGTGCCGCGATGCGTGATCGAGCGTGCGCTGGCCGACGCCGTGCTGGCGCCCAACCATCACCGCACTGCCCCCTGGCGCTTTTTCGTGATCACGCGCGAAGCACGCCACAGGCTGGTCAGCGCCTATGAGGCCGCGGCGCTGCGCACGGGACGCGATGTGGCGCGCGCTGCCCAGCGTGCCAAGGACGCGCCGGTGAACGTCGTGGTCGCCTGCGTGCCCGCGCTGGACAACCTCAGGGTGGTGGCCAGAGAGGAGGAATTCGCCACCGCCGCCGCCGTCCAGAACTTCCTGCTGTCGCTCGCGGATGCGGGGGTCGGCTCCCTGCTCACCACGGGCGCACTGGCCGAGTCTCCGGAGGTCGCCGCCCTCGTCGGGCTGGAAGCACCCGGGGCGCGCGTGATCGGCGTCATCAACGTGGGCTACCCCAATCCGGAGCGCCCCATCCCACGGCGCCACGATGCCCAGCTGGATCGCGTAGTCCGCTGGATCGACGCGCACTGAATCACCAACCCAAGAAAGGACTGAACACCATGAGCGAAATCACACGCGGAGACCCCGCCGGCCTGGCCAATGTGCGCAAGACCGTCTATCACCACTTCATTCGCGTCGACAAGCCCTCGTCCCTGATCTTCCTGTCGGGGCAGCTCGCTCGCGATGGCGACGGCAAGCTCGTGGGGCCGGGCGACATGGCCGAGCAGACGCGCCAATGCATCCGGAACATGCGAACCGTGCTGGAAGCGGCGGGCGGTACGCTCGACGACATCGTCTCGATCGTGGTCTACACCACGGATGTGCGCCAGTTCAAGGAGATCGTCGCGGCGCGCATGGAGTTCTTCAAGGACCGGCTGCCCACCAGCACGATCGTCGAAGTGAACCACCTGGCCGACCCGGGTCTCCTGATCGAGTTCCAGGCGATTGCCGCACTTTGATAGGCGCGGGGGCGAGACGCTTGCGTCCGCCCCGGTGAGTCCTGGTATCAGGCGACGAGCTTGCGCGCCGGCTTGCCCGCGGGCTTCGGCTTCACCGCCTTGGCTGCGGAACGGCCCGCCGGCTGCCTGGGCCGGGGCATCTTGGCCAACACCGGCGCTGCGCTGGCGGAAGCGTTCCACGACGGCGCCTGCAGCCGGTTCTCGTAGGTTGCGATGGCTGCACTGATCTGCTGGCAGACCAGTTGCACGAACGCCTCTGCGTCCTTGGCTTCGAGCGCCTTGATCATCTGGTTGTGGATGTCGAGGGTCGCGGAGGCGCGATGGAAATCCTGCCAGTGGTAGTGGCGAACGACATAAGCCTTGTCGCGCAACATCACGAGCACCTCAGCGAGCCATCGGTTGCGCGTGGCTCTGCCGAGCAGGGCGTGGAAGTCGGCGCGGACCTCAAGCATCCTCACGAGGTCGCGCTGCTCGAGTGCCTGCTTGAATTCCTTGTTGATCTGCTTCAGGGCAGCGATTTCCGGCGGCGTGATGTTCGCCACGATCTCCCGCGCCGCGGTGCTCTCCAGTTGCAGCCGCAAGACATAGAGTTGGCGCAATTCCTCCGAGCTGACGTCCACCACGACGGCCACGCCGCGCGGGCCAGTCTCGATGAAGCCACGCTCCAGCAGCCGCTTGGTGGCTTCGCGCACCGGCGTGCGGCTTACCTTGAAACGGGACACCAGCTCGCGCTCGGAAAGCCGCTCCCGGGGCCGTATTGCGCCGGCGAGGATATCAGTGACGATGCCGTTGAAGACACGATCGGCTTCCGTGGATTTGCTCATGATGCGTGCACGACTGACTCGCTGCGGTGAGTTCGGGATAGGGTTCGCAGCAAGTCTATCTTGAAAACCACGGCCTTCTTCCCCATCGAAGTCCCCTGCGCGTTCATGCAGCATGACCGCCCCTGAAGATGCGAAGCTCGGCATCCGTCCAGCCTGCGCTGCGCCAGTCTTCAAAGGCGAAGCGTCGCCCCGACGGCGGGGTGATGCCGCCACGTATCACGCCAGGCTGCGTCGAGCCGAAGAATACGGACGCGCCGTCGGGCAAGTGACGGCTGTGGGGCGTGGCCAGCCAGAGCCGCAGCTGCGTACGCCTCTTCGCGACCTCCTCGTGGTCCTGGTAGTCGGTGCGCGAGTGGTAGACGACATGGTTGTTGAAGAACTGCATGTCCCCCTTGCGCAGCTCGATCGTCGTGCTCAGTTCATCGGCCAGTTGCGCCACCAGCTCCAGCGCCTCGCGTTGTATCCGGGTGAGCCGCGGCACCTCGGGCAGCCGCTGCGCGCTCTCGATGAAGGAGAGCGAGAACAGGCTCGTGAAGCTGCCGTCCACCCCGCGGTCGAAGACCGGCCGCTCGTACCACGGCGCCTCGCCCTCCACTTCCTCGCCCTGGCGACTGAAGCAGAACGGCGCGTGGAGAACCGGCAGCATCTCGGGCCTGCGGCGGATGAGCTCGTTGTGGATGGCCGCCGAGCTCACCACACGGCTATGCCCGCCGGAGACAGGCTCGCGAAGGCACAGCAGGGCGAGCGCGTCGCATTGGTCGGTGTGGAAGCGCAGCGGCCCGCCCGCGCGATAGGCACGCGTGGTGGCCTGCCCCATCTTCTCGCCGATGTCCCGGACTTCGGCGATGTAGTTCTGCAGGCGGCTTTGCGACACCGGCACGCCCAGCTGCAGTCCAATGCCCCAGAACAGGAACTTGCATTCTTCATCCGACAGGTCTTCCACGGGCACGCCGCGGATCAGGACGAAGCCGTGCCCGTGCTCCAATTCGCGGCTGATCCGGACCCAGAGTGCCTGAAGCTCCGGCACCTCGAAGTCGCTGCGCCGCACCGCCTCCAGCGGCTTGCCGCCGGCAATGACGCGGCGGGCAGCGCGTTGCAGGGCGGCGGCTTCGTCGGCGCTCAGGACCGAGCGCCATCCTTCGGCCGAGGCCAGCTGCTCGCCGGTCCAGACGCAAGGTCCTTCGACCGGTGTCAGGTTCGATTTTTCCATTCGCTCTTCCTTGTCACTTGTCTCGACTTGTGTCGACGTGTCTCACGCACGCAGCCCTACGAAGCGATCCATGCCCAGGACCTTGTCGATCACCAGCACGCCCACCGCCGATAGCAGCACCAGCATGGCGGAGACCGCCGACACGGTGGGGTCCAGATTGAATTCCATGTACTGGTAGATGGCGATGGGCAGCGTCTTCGTCCCTGGCGTGATCAGGAAGATCGTGGTGGCGAAGTCGTCGAAGGACATCACGAATGCGAATAAGGCGCCCGCGAAGAGGCCCGGCCGGATCATGGGAAGGGTCACATTCCAGAAGGCCGTGGCCGGATGCACGCGCAGGGATGCCGCGACCTCGTCGAGCTGCCTGTCGTAGCGCGCGAGCACCGCCAGCACCGAGCGGAAGCTGTAGGGGAAGGTGACGATCACGTGCGCCAGCACGATGCTCCACAGCCCGGTGTGGAGATAGCCCCGGTTGAAGAACACCAGCAAGGCAAGCCCAGTCACCACCAGCGGCAGCAGAATCGGCGCCATCAACAGGGACTCCAACGCGCGCGCGCCGGGACGCGGGTACTTCCACAGGCCGTAGGCTGCGAGCGTCCCGATCGCCACCGACAGCGGGGTCGCGAGTGCCGCGACCTGCACGCTCGTCATGAAGCTCTCGACGAACTCGCCGCGGGAGATCGCGTTTGCGTACCAGCGCAGCGAATAACTCTGCGGGGGAAGCGTGGTGTAGGCGTCACCCGAAAAGGACAGCAGGACCACCAGCAGGATGGGAAGGAACAGCAAGCTGAACGCGGCAGCCCTGAGGGCCCAGACGGCGCAGAAGGCCAGCGAGCGGCGCGCGCGATGGGCTGTGTTGCGGTGCTTACGCATGCTTCCTCCCGTGGGACAGGCGCCCGGCTGCGTAAAGGCAGACGATCGTGAACAACAGGGCCAGCACGCTCAGCGCGGCAGCCACGGGCATGTTCTGCGCGAACATGGCCTGGTCATAGATGACGTTCGCCACCATTCGCACCGCGCTGCCGCCCAGGATCAGGGGCGTGGCGAACGCCGTGCCCGCCAGCACGAAGGCGAGCGTGCACGCGGCAAGGATGCCCGGCGCCAGCAGCGGGAGCGTGATGCGAATGAAGGTCACGACTTCGTCCGCACCGAGGTTCTGGGCAGCGTCCTCCAGCGTGCGGTCATACCGGCGGAAGCTGCCGGCCAGCGTGAAGATGACGAAGGGCAGGACGAAATAGGTCAACCCGATGGAAACGCCGACCTCGTTGCGCACGAGCGCAACGAAGTCGTTGTCCGCGATCCAGCCCATCGACTGGAACAAAGTGTTCAGCAGGCCGCTGTTGCCCAGCACCAGCAGCAAGGCATAGAGCCGGACGATGAGGCTCGTCATGAACGGGACCGCGACCAGGATGATCAGCAGCGCACGAACGCGGCTCGATTCAGTTCGCACGATCCAGTAGGCGACCGGCAGGCCGAGCGCAAGGCTGCACACCGTCGAGACCGCGGACAGGCGGATCGTGGCGAAGATGGCCCCCATGTAGAGCGGGTCGCCCAGGATGCGGCCGTAGGTGGCCCAACCCCTCTCGCCGCTGGGCGCCGCGCCCAGCTTGCCGCCGCTGTAGAAGCTCCAGTTCAACAGGTCAAGCAGCGCGACGGCGAACAGGCCGAGCACGAGCAACGCAGGCGCAAGCAGCAGCCATCTCTGCAGCGCGCCCGCAACCCTTGGCTCGCGGATCGACGGCACCTCACTTGGAGGCCCGTTGCCTGGGTGGACATGGACAACCGAAGTTGCTGTACGGCTCATGGCTGCAACACCTTCACGGCCTCGGGTGCCCATCGCATGAGAACGGGCTGGCCCGCTTCGAATGCCGGCGCATGCACCCCTGCTGGCAGCTTGACCAGCAGCCGCTCCGTGCCCACGCGCGCCCGGATCTCGGTGAAGGCGCCCATGTACGCGGTGCTCACGATATGGGCGGCCAGTCCGCTCATGGAATCGTTGCCGGCCTCCTTGCCCGTGATGTCGACTTCGATCAGTTCCGGCCGGATCAGAAGGCGCGTCGTCTGCCCAAGCTGCGCCCCGGCAGCCGCTCCTCGGATCAGCATGCCATCGGTAGAGCGGTACAGCGAGTAGCCGTCCGGCGCGAAGCCCACGTGCTGGGCTTCGACCACGTTGGCGTCACCGACGAAGTTGGCCACGAAGGAATCCGCGGGGTGCAGGTAGATGTCCGCGGGTGTTCCGACCTGGCGGATGCCGCCCTCGGCCATGACCACGATGCGATCCGACATTCCGAGCGCCTCCTCCTGGTTGTGGGTCACCGCCACCGCGGTCATCCCCAGGCGCTTCAGCAATAAGAGCAGCTCCACGCGCATTTCGGAGCGCAGCCTCGCGTCCAGGTTGGACATCGGCTCGTCCAGGAGCAGCAGCGAAGGCCGCATGGCCAGAGCCCGCGCGATCGCCACGCGCTGCTGCTGCCCGCCGGACAACTCATGGGGATACCGCTCCCGGAGCCGCTCCAGCCGGACCTGCGCGAGGACCTCGGCGACGCGGGTTTCGATTTCAGCCGAGGGCACTTTCATCATGCGCGGCCCAAAACTCAGATTGCCCTCCACCGTCATGTGAGGGAATAGACCGTAGTTCTGGAACACCAGGCCGACGTCGCGCTGGTAGGCAGGGACTTTTTCCATCGACTCGCCGCGCAACCTGATCCGGCCGGCACTGGCCGGAATGAAGCCGGCAATCGTCCTCAGCAGCGATGTCTTGCCGCTGCCACTCGGCCCGAGAAGGGTCACAAACTCACCCTCTCGAACGTCAAAAGATGCACCAGAAACCACCAGGTTGCCACCATAGCGTATGTCGACACCCTGCACTTCCAGAACGGCGGTATGTTCCCGTGCTTCCATCGCGATCCTTATCTATGCATCCCTATATGGTATGCCATTACGGATGCTACACGATTGACTTTGACTGTCAACTTGCAGACATCGGCTCAACTAGCGAGATAGGAATCGCTGGCGGCAGCCACGCGCGGGCTGCTCCGCAGGACACTCAGCGCAAGCTAAAAGGATGGCCGCACACAGTGGAGCAGCCGCAAGCTTTCGGCCGAACTGGCGACGTGTCTTTCTCCGCCGCGCAGCGCGTTTGGCGCAAGCATGCATGTGCCGAGCGCGAGATCAAGGAGCTGAGCAGGGCCAATGAAATTCTGAGTGAGCGCGCTGCGCGATGCGAAAGGCTAGCGGCACGCGCAGCAGGTGCCCGCTCATGTCTTCAGCCTTCATTGCGTTTGCTTCTTGGCGCGCATGTCAGATACAGCCAGTGAAAGAGCGGAGACGAGGAAATAGAAGGCCCCGAACGCCACGTAGGGAGCAATGTCCAAGATGGACGGCACCTGAGTTCCCCCAGCCCGACTGATGAAGAATGCGCCAGCTATGGCGGACTGCGCGCCGCTGAGGATCATGGCCCACTGAGCTCCATGCCGCTTCCAGCGGCGTATGCCCGTTGCCAGTTGGAAAACTCCTGCAAGAATGGCCCACACACCGAACACGCCGAGAACGGCATTCATGCTCTTGCCCAAAGCGACCGCAACGGCCGCGGTAGCGGCCGCGCTGACGATGACATTGAGGCTCTGCGTGGGGTTTCGCTGCATACCGCCGTTGCGCCGCGCGTCCAGCACATTCGCCAGGGCGTCCCAAGCGGGGTACACGACGAGGAGCAGCGCGGCAAGCAGCGGCATCGTCCGCCCGAGCGTGAAAGCCGCCGCAACCCACGCGATCGAAAATGCCGCACGGACAAAGTAGTACTGTTTGAGCCAGAAGCCCCTCCATGCGTCATCGAGTTGGTCGAGTGCCGTATCCGTCATGCAATTCCTTCTGAAAACTTTCGGAGGTCAGTTAGTCATGTCCATGGCACGACGGCACTGAAGTTTCACGTGGCGTCGCCACCACTTTATCGCCGCGCGCTGCAGCCGCTTGTGCCAGCTGCTGACCGCAGCAAATGTTGGGAACATCTGCAAAAAGTGGCCCCATCGGATCGATGGAGGCAATCGCCTTCACCGAGGTGGGGCGACGATCCGCGACTGCCCTTACAGACGTTTCTGCATCCATGGTGCAAAGGGTTCTGGATTTTTCATGTTTCTTGACGCTTCCAGCTCAGTCCGGCTGCCAGCGCGAGTGCCGCGGCTATGGCCAATGAGGCTGCAGAAAAGCCGAGCCGCGCGGCTTGAGCACTCGCACCATCAGGCGCGATCGAGATGAACAGTCCTCCGACCATTGCGACGCTTACTGCAGCGCTGATCTGCAAGGTGGCGTTTACCAGGCCCGAAGCCAGCCCCGCCCAACGTGTTCCGACCTGGTCCACGTTCAAGCGCACCAGCGCAGGAAGCGCAACGCCTTGCCCTGCACCGATCAAGAACAGGGGAAACGCGAGCCAGGACGGCATATCGGCAAAGGCCAGCACCGCGACGATGACCAAACCGAGCACCTCCAAGATCATGCCAAACGCCGCCGTGCGCGAACCCATCTTCCGGGCGATGCGCGGGCCGCACAGTGGCCCAAGGAAGAAGCCAACGCCGAGCGGCAGGACGGCCAAGCCGGTGGCCAGTGCGTCGTGACCCAGACCGACCTGTTCGTACGCTGCGAACACCAAGAAGAACGCGGCGAGCCAATAGAAGAAGAAGGTTGACGCCAAGCTGCGTCGCAGCCCGCGCACGGCCAAAAGCGAAGGTAGAAGTAAGGGCGTCCTGCCGGCGAGTTCCCGTTCCTTTTCGTACCGCCAGAAAGCCCATAACAACGGCACGCTCAGAATCAGCAGCGCCGTGCACCACCATGGCCAGTTGTGCTCCCGCCCTTCGATGAGCGGTACCACGAAGGCCAGCAAGCCAGCCGCCAGCAGCAACGCCCCCGGCACATCCAAGCGAGCCGAACGCTCGGCGCGGCTTTCACGCAGCAGCACCAATGCAGCTGGAACGGCAAACAAGATGATGGGGAGGTTGATCAGAAAGACAGTGCGCCACCCCAGTCCCCACGGGCTGGTCGAAACCAGCACGCCCCCCAGCAACTGACCTCCCACGGAAGCCAGGCCGAATGTCGCGCCATAGAGACTGAGCGCGCCGTTCTTCTCGCTTGCCGGGAAGATGGCGTGTATCGATGCCAATGATTGTGGCGCCATGATCGCCGCCGATATCCCTTGCAGCAGCCGACCGACGACAAGCATGCCCGGCGTCGGCGCCAGACCACACAATGCCGAAGCGACGCCAAAGCCGAGCATGCCACCAACGAATACGCGCTTTCGACCATAGAGGTCACCCAAACGCCCGCCCAAGATCAGGGTGACGGCATAGGCTGTGGCATACACCGAGATCACAAGCTGCGAGACGTCCGAAGATGCTTGCAGGCCCGCGCGAATGGCAGGTAGAGCCACGTTTACGATGAAGAAATCCAATGGCGGCAAAAGAGTGCCGGTCAGCAGGACCGTCAAGGCGAGCCAGCGACGTGAATCAGGGGCTGCTGCCTCAGTAGTTGGAGTCAACGTAGTCATGGTGTGCGAGTCTCAAAGTGCAGCCGCTCGGGCACGCTGCGGAGTAGTGTTGATAAAGCGAGGCACGTCGGCCATCACCGCCGAGAGTTCAGGTGACGCAAACGGCGCATTGAGTACGCCTTCATCCACGGGGAAGAATGCGCTCAAGCTGAGCAAGCCGTACGGAGTCCACGCCCTCAAGACCAGCGGCATCTGGGCCTCAACGTAGTAGTCACGATCAAAACGATCTTGTGCCGCCCCTTGATACGCCACGTAGACAACAACGGGCG
This sequence comes from Variovorax sp. 05N34, assembly GCF_056397405.1. Classification (NCBI taxonomy): domain Bacteria; kingdom Pseudomonadati; phylum Pseudomonadota; class Betaproteobacteria; order Burkholderiales; family Comamonadaceae; genus Variovorax; species Variovorax sp. 05N34. The sequence goes on along the minus strand of NZ_JBFTNI010000008.1, from coordinate 250,787 downwards.
AAGTTTCAGTGTTCATGAGATATGCAATGGCAGCAGTACACCGCCGGACGATGGCGCATCAGCGCATGCCGCCCGAGCCTAGGATGAGCTCGCCTGTCACCCAGCCCGCATCGTCAGAGGCGAGATAGGCGACGATCGAGCGCTTCGGTGGTCTCTGCGATCTTGGCGAACTGGGAGATGCCGGAGTTGTTCACCACGATGTCCAAGCGCCCGAAGTGTTCAATGACCGCTCTGACCAGTGATTCGACCTCTGCCTTGTTGGTGACGTCGGCGCCTACCGCCAAGGCCTTCCGCCAAAGGTTTGGATGTCGGCTACCACCTTGTCGGCAGAGTCCTTGCTCGAGACGAAATTGACAACGACCTTCGCGCCGTCGGCCGCCAGCCGGCGGGCAATGCCTGCGCCGATGCCTTTGGAAGCGCTCGTTACGAGGGCGACCTTGCCTTTCAACTTGTTCATGCCATGAGCTTCCAGATGAGGCTGATCCGAAGGTCAGCGTGACGAAGGCCGCTATGTTGATATCAAAAGGAATGTTTTTGAACTGACACTCCTGTACATTTTTCGTACGTTTTTGAACGATCACATTACATGGAATGGAATGACGTTCGCATCTTTTTGGCGGTTGTGCGCGGTAGATCCTTCGGCGAGGCCGCCCGGCGTCTGGACGTGAGCCATCCGACGGTCGGGCGGCGAATAAAAGCGCTCGAGGAAGAAGCCCAGCAGCCGCTTTTTCGCAGGACAAAGGACGGCCTGGTGCTCACGAACGCCGGCGACACCGTGCTGACGCTGGCGGAAACCATGGAGGATTCCGCGATGTCCATTGAAAGGCGGCTGACCGGCAACGACCAGCGGCTCGAAGGCATCCTGCGTATCTCGTCAGCGGACTGGTTCGCCGGCTATGTCCTGGCTCCGGTCCTAGCCGAGTTGGCGCGTCGTCATCCCGCTGTCGTGCCGGAGGTGATTGCAAGCTATCGATTGCTCGACCTTTCACGTCGCGATGCCGACGTGGCCTTTCGCATCGTTCCCTTCAGCGAACCGGATATTGTCCAGCGCCGCCTGATGCGTATTTCGTACGGTGTCTATGCTTCGGCCGAAACTGTACGGGCGTTGAATGACGATCCGGCATCAGCCGGGGTCATTCTCATGAATACCGCGCAGTCACATTTTCCCGATGTAGCCTGGGTGCTGGACAGGTTTCCACTTTCCCGGCGTGTCTTCACAAGCACTAGCCGGTCAGTCCAGGCACAGATGTGCCTGAGGGGCATGGGTATCGCGGTACTGCCAAGGCCACTTGGCGATGCAGTCTCCGGATTGCAGCGCATCGACACGCCGGATCACCCTCCGACGCGGGATATATGGGTCGGTTATCACCAAGATCTGCGGCACATGGACCGCTTGCGGGCGATGCTGGACATCGCCGACATGATGCTTTCGGCTTCCGAGCGTGCATGACATTCGTCTGCCAAGCGGACCTTCCGAGCCCAGCTTCAAATCGAGTACACGGTTGGTGTTGGCGTCCGACGAGAACCCGGCGAGCGTTCGCCAATCGCGCAACCCTGACAATGCTGGCGGAGTCAACTCTTCATCAATCGCCAATCCTCCGTGCGGTCATTCTTCACGGAGTTCAGGTCAGTGTGCGCGCTCATCTTGTTTGCTTTCGAAGTTGAGGACTTCGTGCAGCTTGAGCAGCCATTGACGGAGGCCGTCGGAGTGCATGTACGGGAGCGAAATGCACTCCTCGACGTCGTACCGCCATGACCGCGCATCACCGGCCGCGATTGCAGACATTCACCAATGGAGCACCGACAAGTTCATTCTTGATGGCAACAGTGATCCCGAGAGCGCTAGCAATCGTCAGCGCCAGCACCCTGAACTCGTCAATGAAGGCATTCGATCGCTCGCCGATCGACTCCGAACGCACAAGCGCGTATGGAATCTCATCAGCTACTTTCGGCTCCGTGAGCGCATCGCATCGCGCTTCTGGAGCACCTTGAACAGAGAGCGGATTCGCATCACGCGAACAGGCGCTGCGCAGTGCCTGCGAGCTGATGCAGTCCGGTGCGCAAATGGCCTGGGCGGCTACCTCGTGCAGGGGAAGACGCGCGCGCGGCTGGCAGCCCGACTACCTCGCACTGCGCCGGCAATGCGATCTGCAAGCACCTACCTTTGGCGATCCCCTGGTTGTACTGGCCGCTGCACGACTCGGAAGCACGCGCCTGATTGACAACCTCGAAATCGGGACGACGAACTGAAATAGTCGCCTCAATGCCTGCCCATGATTCCTCGTTAAACGTCTCGGTGCACCAGCGGGAGCGAAACCGTTCATCGGTCTGAGAAGACCGGTGCCGTTCCCTTGGAAGGCACCATCAGACAGTCGAGGTTGCCAGAGCGCTTGAGCAGTTCGGTTGAGAGGTGGCCCGCCGGCACTAACACCGTTATCCAGTTGAACGCTTTACACACACCTCGCGCACCGCCTCGAGAAACATCGATGTGGCGGGGTGCACCGAAGCCGCGCGGTTCATGATGATCGCGACGGGATGCAGCGATGCGGAAAGCGGTAGGTCTAAGGTCTTCAACAGTCCGATTTCAAGGAAGCGCCGCGCCACACCGCTGGCGATCGCGGAAAGCAGCTGTGACTGGCGAAGGATCTCGACCAGCGTGAGGATGGAAGACGTCTCGACGGCCACGCGGGGCGGCGCGGCCCGGCGCCTGGCCAGGCCGCTGGCGACCAGGGCATATAGCTGGCCTGATCGTGCCGGAAGGATCCATTCGTATCGATCGATGTCGGCATTCGTCCAGTCGGATGATTCCAGCAGGGGGTGATCGACCGCGCAGACGACGACGGTGGGCTCTTCAAACAAGGTCTCGTGGGAGAGGCCGCGCGCTCCGGCCAGGGGTGTTGCACGGCCGATCACGCAGTCGAGCCGCCCCTTCTCGAGCTGAGGAAGCAGCGTCGTCTCAAGGCCCTCCTGCAGTTCCACCTGGATGCCCGGGCGTGACCTGCTGAGAAGCGCGACCGCTTCGGGAACCAGCATCGATGCTGCGACAGGGAACACGCCAACCCGCACCCGCCCTTCCCAGCCATCGCGCAGCGCGCTGATCTCCGAGCGTGCTGCGTCCATGTCGGCCATGGCCTTGCGAGCCCAGTGAAGCAGCACCTCGCCCTGTGGCGTGATCTGGATGCCGTGTGCGGTGCGCTCGAAGAGTCGTGCCTCGAAGATCGATTCGATCTCCTGCAGCAGCTTGCTCGCTGCCGGTTGCGACAGGAACAAGGCCTGGGAAGCTTGGCGGATGTTCTTTCGTTCAGCGAGTATTTCGATGGCGACGAGATGCCGCATGCGCAAACGGCCAAAGAGCGCCCCGATGGGTAGCGCAGCGTCGTCCTTGTCGTTCGAGTCGGATGCGAAGGGCATCACGAATTATCCGGCACCGCCCGGCAGGCCAAGCGCACTTCGGCCGCGGTTATACGCGTATCACTTTTTCGGATCCTGGCGCTGCAGGCCGAAACCCTCGCCTATGCTGCGCCGAACGCTTCGTTCCACTTCGTCGCGGAGGACACCTTGTGAACGCACCGAGAATCCTGAGAAAGCTCCTGCTGTTGTGTTCGAGCGCCTGCCTCGCCGGCTGGATGAGCACGACAGCCTGGGCCGAGATCCACGTCGGCGTCGTGCTCAGCATCACCGGCGCCGCTTCGTCGCAAGGCGGTCCCGAGCGCGACATGATCAGCCTCCTGCCGGACAAGCTAGCCGGCGAGCCCGTTCGCTACACCATCCTCGACGATGCGACCGATCCTTCATTGGCGGTGAAGAACGCGCGCAAGCTGGTCCTGTCCGATCGCGTCGATGTGCTGGTGGGCTCCTCCAACACGCCCAGTTCGCTCGTGCTGGCCGATGTCGCATTGGAAAGCCGCACGCCGCACGTCTCGCTCGCTCCGATGGACGTTCCGGCCAACCAGCACCCCTGGGTTTTCGTCGTGCCCCAGTCGGCCGACCTGATGATCGGCGGCGTGCTGGAGCACATGCAGAAGAACAACGTCAAGACAGTGGGCTACATCGGCTACTCGCAGCCCTGGGGCGACCAGGTCTACCGTAGCCTGACGTCCCTCAGCGGCAAGTACGGCATCAAGGTGCTCAACGATGAGCGCTTCGCCCGCAACGACACGTCGGTCATGCCCCAAGTGCTGAAGACCGTGGCGCTGAAGCCCGATGCCGTGCTGGTCGGCGCCACCGGAACGCCAGCCGCCTTGCCGCACCTGACACTGGTCGAGCGTGGCTACAAAGGCCCGATTTACCACACGCATGGCGTCGTCAACGACGACTTCCTGCGTGTAGGCGGTTCCCGTATCGACGGGGCGCTGGCGCCCATCGGCCCAGTGGTGGTCTACAAGGACCTGCCGGAGGGGGATCCGGTCAAGGCGGCGTCCTTGAAGTTTGCCGCCTTGTATGGAAGGCTGGAACGGCCAGGACCGGTGAACGCGTTCGCCACGTGGGCGTACGACGGCTACCTGCTGCTGGACAAGGCGGCCGCCGCAGCGCTGGCCAAGGCCAGACCCGGCACCGCTGAGTTCCGATTGGCGCTGCGTGATGCGCTCGAGACGCAGACGTCGGGCCTGATCGGCACGAACGGCATCTACCGCATCACAGCCGCCAACCACAACGGACTCGATAGCCGCGCGCGCGTGATGGTGCGTGCTCAGGGCGGCACCTGGCGAGCCGAGCGATGAATCGCGCCTTCATTCCCTACGGTGCCTACTGGTCGTCGCCCTTCGCGCGCTGGCAGGGCAGCCTGTCCCACCTGCACAGCCTGGAGTTCTGCGCTTGGCTCACGCGCAAGACGCTGGACGCGAAGGGCATCGACTCGTCCCTTATCGACTTCGGCGTGCTCGGCACCACCGTGCCACAGCGTGGCGCCTTCTATGGGTTGCCGTGGGTCGCGGCCTTGGCCGGCATGCCGGCATTGGCGGGGCCGACCATTGCCCAAGCCTGCGCCACTTCCGTGCGCTGCCTGACATCGGCGGCGTATGAGGTCACGACCGGCGCATCCGCCTGCGGACTGGTACTGGCGGCGGACCGCGTGTCCAACGGGCCGCAGCTCTACTACCCCGATCCACGTGGCATCGGCGGTACGGGCGAGCATGAGAGCTGGGTGACGGGCTCCTTCGAGCGCGATCCCTGGACGTCACGGTCCATGCTGAGCACCGCGGAATCCGTGGCCGCCCGCTTCGAAATATCGCTCGAGGAACAGCACGAGCTGGTGCTGCACCGCTACGAACAGTACGCCGCCGCGCTCGTGGATGAACGCGCCTTCCATCGCCGCTTCATGCAACTTCCGTTCGATGTGCCCGATACCAGCTTCAAGAAGTCGGTGGCGACGCTGTCCGGCGACGAAGGCATTCATGTCACGACACGGGAAGGCCTCGCCAGGCTGAAGCCCGTGATGCCGGACGGCACCGTGACCTACGGCGCCCAGACCCACCCGGCGGACGGAGCCGCGGGAATGCTGATCGCGACACGCGACCGGGCACGCGAGCTCAGCGCCCGGCCGGATGTGCAGATCGAAATCCTTGCCATGGGCCAGGCGCGCGCCGAGGCCATGCAGATGCCGTATGCGCCGGTGCCGGCCGCGAAGCAGGCCATGGAACGGGCCAGCATGCGCTTCAACGAACTGCATGCGGTGACCACGCACAATCCCTTCGCCGTCAACGATATCGTCCTCGCACGGGAGACCGGACTCTCCCTTTTCGACATGAACGCGTTCGGTTGCTCGCTGGTGTGGGGGCATCCGCAGGCGCCGACCGGCTTGCGCGCCATCATCGAGCTGATCGAGACGCTCGAGATGCGTGGAGGAGGACTCGGGCTGTTCACCGGCTGCGCCGCTGGAGATACAGCCATGGCGCTCGTGCTGCACGTGAGTGACGTCGCCTCATGACCGCCCCCAAGGATCTTGTAGAGCGATATCGGGGCACCGTCGTCGAACTGTTGATACAGGCGGCCATGCAGACGCCGGACCGACCCGCGCTAGTCTGCGAGGGCGAGACCATGAGCTACCTCGACTATTGCAGGGAAGTCATCGCCATTGCCAATCATCTGCGGGAAGCCACGACGCCGGTCCGCGTGGCGGTCATTCTGCGAAATGGATTCGGAGCCTGCATTGCCCACTTCGGCGTGCTGGCGTCGGGAGCCCAGATGCTGCCGATGAATCCGGAGTACACCGCGCGCGAGCTCCATTTCCAGTTGCAGGATGCCGGCTGCGACGCGGTCATCGCGGACCAGGCGCTGCAAGATCTGGTGGCCCCGCTGGCCGAATCCCTGGGCCTGTCGGTGATCTGGATGACCAAAGGTCGTTGGCAGGCAAGCAGTGGCGATCTGGACACCGACAACTTGCCGCCGGAGCTCGCCCCCTCTTCCCTTGCCCTTCTTCAATACACGGGCGGTACTTCGGGACGGCCGAAGGGCGTCAATCTCACACACGCGGCGCTGCGCACAAACGTCGAGCAGAGAGAAGCAATGCTTCCCACGCGGCCTGATGGTGAACGCATCCTCTGCGCCATGCCGCTCTTCCATTCGTACGGAATGGCGATGGGGCTGTATCTTGCGGCGCGATGCGCGGGCACCCTGGTCATCCTGCCCGCATTCCGCCGCGACGACCTCTTCGATGCCATCGAACACCACCGCATCACTCTGTTTCCGGGGAGTCCCTCGATCTACGTGTCGCTGATGGCGCATCCCCGGTTTGAAAGTACCGATTGGTCGTTCTTGCGCATGTGCTATTCGGGTGCATCGGCCCTGCCGCTCGCGGTGCTGCGCCGCTGGGAGAAAACGGTCAAGGTCGCCATCTACGAGGGCTACGGAATGACCGAGGCCGGCCCCGTGCTGAGCTTCAACGGACCTGGCCATTCGGTCAAAGCCGGCTCCGTCGGGCTCCCGCTGCCTGGCACAAGCATCGAGATCGTCGATGCCGAAACGGGGCGGCAATTGCTGGGTGCCGGTGAATGCGGCGAGATCAGGGCGCAGGGCCCGCAGCTCATGCAGGGATACCGCAATCTGCCGGCCGAGACGTCCGAGACCCTGCGGGATGGATGGCTGTACACCGGCGACCTCGGGGAAATCGATGGCGATGGGCACTTGTTCGTCCGCGGTCGCAAGAAGGACCTCATCATCGTGGGCGGCTACAACGTCTATCCCCGTGAGATCGAGGAAGTCCTGCAGGAGCACCCAGGCGTTCTCGAAGCGGCTGTTGTCGGCAAGCCCGACAGCTATCGCGGGGAGATCCTGCTCGCCTTCGTGGTTCCCCGTCCGGGCATGGATGACGCGACCCGCGAGACTGAGCTGGAGCGACATTGCGCGGAGCGGCTCGCACGCTACAAGCAGCCGGCTCGCTACTTTCGGCTTCCATCATTGCCGAAGACCCCCATCAACAAAGTCGACCGGAAGGCCTTGAGCGCCCTGGCGGCTGAGCAGTTTGCCTAACTGGACACTCGCCATGCTGATCTGCATCATCGAATTCAAGGTCCTCCCCGGAATGGAACAACGCAACCGCGAAATGGTTGCGGAGCTGCTCGTTGCCGCGGCGAAGATCGACGGCTTCGTCTCCAAGGAAAGCTTCCTGAGCCGCGACAACGAGGGCAAGCTGATCTCGCTCTCATATTGGCGCGACGCGGAGGCGCTGCGCGCATGGATGCGAGATCCCGAGCATCGCCGGTCGATCCCCATCGGAAAGAACGAGCTGTTCCAGAGCTATGCGATCCAGATTGCGGAACTGGTGCGCGAAAAGGTCTGGACACGTCAGGAGAACGAATGAATATCAGCAAACCGATGCTGAGCTGTGCGAGCATGCTCGCTGCGGCGCTTGCTCTCACTTCCGCGTACGCCGCCGACCTGAAGGTCGGTGTGAGCAGTTCGCTCTCGGGGCCGCTTTCTGCGTTGGGTATCCCCTACGAGAAGGGCATTCGTGCCGCGTTTGCGCTCCATCCGGAGATCGCCGGACGCAAGGTGCAGTTGATCGTGCTCGATGACGCCTCCGACCCCACAACGGCGGCCCGGAACGCGCGCAAGCTCATCAGCGAGGACAAGGTCGATGTGCTGATCGGCACTTCGGGCGTTCCCGGATCGCTGGCGATGGCCTCTGTCGCACGAGAGATGCAGACGCCCTTGATCTCGCCGACGCCGTTCAATCTGCCGGCGGCCGACAGCAGCTGGACAGTGACCGTTTCGCAAGCCTTCCCGGTGATGGTCAACGCCGTGGTTGAGCACATGAAAAAATCCGTCGTGAAGACCGTCGCCTTCATCGGTTATGCCGACGCGCTGGGCGATCTTGCCTACGACTCCCTGGTGAAAAGCGCCGATGTTGCCGGAATCAAGGTGGTGGGCAACGAGCGCTACGGCCGCACCGATGCATCGGTCGCGGGCCAGGTGCTGAAGATCATGGCCGCCCGGCCGGATGCCGTGTTTGCAGGCAACTCCGGCTCGCCAGGCGCCCTGCCCTATCTGGCCTTGAAGGACAGAGGCTACAAGGGCCACATCTACGGCACCCACGGTTTGATCAACGTCGACTTCGTCCGTGTCGCGGCGGCGGCAGCGGATGGATTGATGGTGCCGAGCGGGCCCGTCATGGTTGCGGAAGAGCTGCCAGCGAGCAATGCAGCACGGGAACCTGCCCTGGCATTTCGACGCGTGTATCGGCGCCTGCATGGCACGCTGCCGGAGGACGCCTTCTCGGCCTACACCTTCGATGCATGGCTTCTGTTCGCCAGCGCCGCAGCGCGCGTGGACCGCAAAGTCGAACCGGGCACGCCGCAGTTCCATGCCGCCCTGCGCGATGCGATCGTCAGCACGAAGGCACTTGCCGGCGCGAACGGCACCTACAACTTCAGGCCGGGCCAGCCCTATGGCCTAGAACAGCCGTCCGTCGTTGTCATTCGACTGGAGAAAGGCGCCTGGAGGCTGGTGCCTTAGCCTGAGCATCGGCGTCCCTCCTTCGCTGTCACAGCAACCATCTTGTATGACCCACTCAGGTCGCCACAGCAAAGTTGTCACGCCAGGGCTGTCTGTTCTGGCGATGCCGTAAAGCAACCCTCGCAATTGGTTCACTTGCATCGTGCGGAATTTGAGCAAGAGCGTGCGCATTCGATGAAGACTCAGCATCGCAGCGAGCTTCGCATACAGCAAGACAACCTCGTGACCTGAGGCCGAGACGCTGCGCGAGCTGCTGGAGCCAAGGCGGAACGCGAGCACGTGTTACTGACTTCGATGGGGAACTTTCGCCTGTACTTGGCAGCTTCATCATCTATGGAGTACGGCGCACTCCATGCCCTTTTTAGATGGACTCTCCTCGAAATCTATGCTTTTCAGGTCTCAAGTGCGCTCGCACAATCGCGTCCCGAAGGAGGCACCCAATGAACCCACCCGGGCTGCCAAGGGCGCGCGGCTGCAATACCCGAGGAGCTTGAACAGTTCATCGGCAACGAAATTGCGCTACGGCAAGTTGATCAAGGCGGCCAATATTGAGCCTACGCGTTGAAGCCGCGGATCTCACGCAAGATCAAACACAGTCATGCGCATCGACGGCTGCGAAACGCTTCGCGCTGGGTAGCTACGTTTTTCCCAAGCAATTCCCAGTAACAGGAGGTAGAGAAAATGGCGACGGAACCACGCGTCCAAAGTGCGACTGCGAGCGAAGAAGTAGCAGTCCATGCGGACGGCATGCGCATCCTCTGGGACGCGCCTATCAAGATGAGCGACGGCGTCGTCCTGCGCGCTGATATCTTCCTGCCCAAAGCCCCTGGTCGCTATGGCGCAATCATGTCCTACGGTCCCTACGGCAAGGGACTGCCGCTTCAAGTCGGCTACAAGAGCCAGTGGTCGCGCATGATCACCGCCGCACCGGACATCCTGGGCTCAACCGGCAAGTACCAGAGCTGGGAAGTCGTGGACCCCGAGAAATGGGTACCCGATGGTTTCGCCTGTATTCGCGTCGACAGCCGCGGCGCCGGGCGATCCCCTGGTGTGCTCGACACGCTGTCTTCGCGAGAGATTCAGGACTTCTACGAATGCATCGAGTGGGCAGCGACCCAGTCCTGGAGCAATGGCAAGATTGGGCTCAATGGCATTTCCTACTACGCAACTACTCAGTGGCGGGTGGCTGCGCTGCGGCCCCCGCATCTTGCCGCCATCTGCGTATGGGAAGGCGCAATGGACCGATACAGGGATTCGACTCGCCAAGGCGGCATCTACATGCAGTTCAGCGCCGACTGGTATCGCCGGCAGGTGGCTCCGCTGCAGCACGGTTACGGCGAGCGCGGTTATCGCAACCCGAATACTGGTGAACTCGTCGCTGGCCCCGAGACACTGAGCGACGAAGAGCTTGCCGCAAACCGCCTGAGCCTCGCCTCCAATGAGGTGCTTGACCGCCCGTTGCTCGATGACTACTACAAGGAAAGAACACCTGACCTCAGCCGCATCGAAGTACCGCTGCTGTCCTCTGCCAACTGGGGCGGTATGGGCCTGCACACGCGGGGAAATTTCGAGGGGTATCTGGGCGCAGGCTCTTCCCAGAAGTGGCTCGAAGTTCACGGTGATTCGCACTTCACGCCGTTCTATCGTAAGTCGGGCGTCGAACTGCAGAAGCGCTTCCTGGCTCACTTCGTACAGGGCAAGGACACGGGCTGGGACCGCCAGCCACCGGTCCAACTGCATGTTCGGCGCCCGGGAGAACACTTCACGATCCGCGACGAGCAGGAATGGCCGCTGGCACGCACGCAATGGACCAAGTACTACCTGGATCCGGACGCGCGCAGCTTGGGTGCGACACCAGTCACCGGCGCCAGCATCTCCTACAACACGACGGCCGACGGGATCGTATTCAAGCTCCCGCCGGCCAAAAATGAACTCGAGATCACTGGCCCCATCGCGGCACGACTGGTGGTTTCCTCAAAAACGGCAGACGCAGACGTCTTCCTCGCGCTGCGGCTGTACGCGCCAGACGGCAAGGAAGTCCTATTCGTCGGCTCGAACGATCCGCGCGTCCCCATCGCGTTGGGCTGGCTGCGCGCCTCGCATCGCAAGCTGGACAACGCCAAGTCGCTGCCGTACCGCCCGTATCACACGCACGACGAACTGCAGCCCCTGATTCCCGACGAGCCGGTGGTCCTGGACATCGAGATCGTGCCGACCTGCATCGTGATACCGCCCGGCTACACACTTGCTTTGAACGTGCGCGGCTGCGACTATGAGCACGGCCTGGGTGATGCGGCTCTCCCGAATGCCCCATATCGCATGACCGGGGTGGGACCGTTCACCCACAAGGATCCACAGGACCGGCCGCCCGAGGTGTTCGATGTCGACAACACGTTGCACTTCGTGAAAGGCCGCGAGCCGTTCTTGCTCCTGCCCATTATTCCTTGCAGCAATGATTGAAGTGTTCTTCTCTTCATGCCGACGAGTGACGCAACGGTGCCGCCACAAGTCCTGTCCATTCCGAAGACAAATGGAGATATCCCTATGGCCCAACTCGAGAAACTGCGCAGCCGGCGCTGGTTTGCCAACCAGGACATGCGCAGCTACATGCACGCCAGCAGGCTCATGCAGATGGGTTACGACAGCAAGGACTGGGAGGGCAAGCCAGTCATCGCCATCCTCAACAGCTGGTCAGAATTCAATCCGTGCCATATGCATTTCCGCCAGCGGGTGGACGACGTCAAGCGTGGTGTGTTGCAAAGCGGTGGCTTCCCGTTGGAGATGCCCACGATTTCGCTCAACGACTCTCTCATTAAACCGTCAGCGCTGCTCTACCGCAACATGATGGCCATGGAAGTGGAGGAGATGATCCGCTGCTATCCGGTGGATGGTGTGGTGCTCATGGGCGGCTGCGACAAGACCGGCCCGGCAATGCTTTTGGGCGCCACCAGCGCGGGCGTGCCCACAATCTTTCTGCCGGCCGGCCCGATGCTGCGCGGCAACTCCCGCGGCAAGACGCTGGGCTCTGGATCCGACGGATTCAAGTATTGGGACGACCGACGCGCAGGCCTCATCTCAGAGGCCGAGTGGAACGGCATCATGGGTGGCATTGCCCGCAGCCCTGGCACCTGCATGACCATGGGGACAGCCAGCACCATGGCCGCCATCATCGAGGCGCTGGGCATGGCGCTACCGGGGGCCTCCTCAATCCCGGCCGTGGACGCGAGCCATCAGCGCATGTCTGCCGAGGCCGGCCGCTGCATCGTGGAGATGGTGCACCGCGACGTTCGACCGAAAACCATCCAGACGCGTGAGGCTTTCCTGAACGCAATCATCGTGGCCATGGCCATGGGATGTTCGACCAACGCCATCGTGCACGTTGTTGCCCAGGCTCGCAGGGCCGGTCACGCGATCGGCCTGGAAGACTTCGACCGCATCAGCCGGGACGTGCCGGTCATCGCAAACATCCGGCCGAACGGCACCAGCGCCTATCTGATGGAGGATTTCTACTATGCCGGTGGCCTGCCAGGTCTCATGAAGCGCCTGGAGCACCTTCTTCACTTGGACCAAATGACCGTCTCGGGCAAGACCCTGGGCGACAACATCGCTGTCGCCCAGGTTTACAACGAAGACGTGATCCGTCCGCTCGACAACCCAGTCTATTCAGAAGGTTCGCTCGCCGTGCTGCGCGGCAACCTGGCCCCCAATGGCTGCGTGATCAAGCCCAGCGCTATGGACGCCAAGTTCCTGAGGCACCGCGGGTCGGCCGTGGTGTTCGACGACTATCCGAGCCTCAAGAAGGAGTTGGACAACGAGCAAACGACTCTGACGCCGGACCACGTGATCGTGCTGCGCAATGCCGGCCCCCAAGGTGCCCCGGGCATGCCAGAGTGGGGAATGATCCCCATCCCAACCAAACTGCTCAAGCAAGGCGTGCGCGACATGCTGCGCATCAGCGATGCGCGCATGAGCGGGACCAGCTACGGCGCCTGCGTCCTGCACGTCGCCCCGGAATCGCACGTGGGGGGAAACCTCGCCTTGCTACGCACGGGCGACGTGGTGTCGGTGGACGTCGCCAAACGCAGCATCACCATGGAAGTCAGCGACGAAGAAGTCGCAGGGCGCCGGGCGCAGTGGGCCGCCCCTGCGCCACGCTTTGAACGCGGGTATGGGCGCTTGTTCATCGAACACATCCTTCAGGCCGACCAAGGATGCGATTTTGACTTCCTGTTGCCAGCCGAGGGCGCTCCGGCAGGCGAGCCAGACATCTTCTAGGCGCTTCCAGCGTTGACTCCGCAACATGAGGCCGAAGTCTTGCGTCGACACTGCGTCCTGCTCGAAGCGCGACGTGAGCACGGCTGCACGGGTGTCGCCACGAAGGGCATTTATGAGCGCTTCATCGCCGAGATGCGGCGCAAAATTTCTGAGCTTCGTATCGGCCACTCGCTCGATGTCGATTCGCAGATTGGGCCGATGGCCAGTCGCGAACAGTTCGAGCGGGACCTTTCCTATATTGCATTGGCCCGCAGCGCAGAAGGGAGCATCGTCGGCGGCGAGCCGCTCACGCGCGGTAGCAACGGCTTCTGCGCTGCTGAGTCCTATACCACCGTGAAGACGGGCTATATCCGCGCATAACCGTGCTGCGGGTCACGAGCACTACCGATGAACAATATGGCTCAAGCAACCCCCCGAGGCGCCCTTCAAGGACTGCGCATTGTCGATCTCTCTCGCGTCCTGAGCGGGCCCTACTGCACTCAGATCCTGGCCGATCACGGCGCCAGCGTGCTCAAGGTCGAGCCTCCGACAGGAGACGAGACTCGCACCTGGGGACCTCCTTTCCTCGACGACGTAGCCTCATACTTTCAAGGCGTAAATCGCAACAAGCGCGCCATGTGCCTAGACCTTTCGCAGCCCGAAGGACGCGATCGCGTGCTGGAGCTTTTGGCGCGAGCAGACGTGCTGGTCGAGAACTTCAAGACCGGAACGATGGGGCAATGGGGCCTCGCTTACGAGGAGATCGCCCATCGCTTTCCGCGACTGATCTATTGCAGCATCTCGGGCTTTGGAAGCGATGGTCCCTTGGGCGGGCTGCCTGGCTATGACGCGGCGGTTCAGGCGATGTCCGGCATCATGAGCGTCAATGGAGAGCCAGATAGCGCCCCGACACGCGTTGGCATCCCCATTGTGGACCTCGTCACAGGCTTGAACGCCACGATCGGCATCACGATGGCCCTGCATGAGCGCGAGCGCAGTGGCCGCGGACAGCATGTGGAACTATCGCTTTTCGACTGCGCCCTGTCGATTCTGCATCCGCACACGGCGAATTTCTTGGCTTCAGGGAAAGTTCCGCGGCGAACGGGCAACGCTCACCCCAACATAGCACCCTACGAGACCGTGTCGACACGCACGACACCAATTTTCTTGGCGGTTGGAAACGAGCGGCAGTTTCAGCGACTGTGCGAAGTGCTTGGCGCCCCCCAGTTGGCCGAGCAGTCGAAGTTTCGCACCAATCGGGACCGATCAACCAACCGTGTCGAACTCAGCAAGGAGTTGGCTGCACTCATGCGCGACCACGACGGACAAGAGTTGGCTGATCGTCTGATGAAGGCCGGCGTGCCATGTTCCAGCGTTTTCGACGTCAACATGGCGTTGAATCATCCGCACACGCAACATCGCGGCATGCTGGTGCGTATCGAGGACTATCAGGGAATCGCGTCTCCGATTCGCCTAGCGCGAACTCCGGCGACCTATCGACAAAAGCCTCCGCGCCTCGATGAGCATCAGTTCGCCTTCGACTTCTTGGATTCGCAGACGTCCCCATGACTGAGAACCGACCTGCACCGGGATCCAAGGCATGGCTCGCGCTGGCACACGAAGCGGCCATCGATCCTCAACGGCCGATCATCGATCCGCACCACCACTTGTGGCCGGCGACGGCCCTTCGGCCAGCGTACCTGCTGGCGGACTTTTGGTACGACACCCAGTCGGGCCACAATATCGAGAAGACCGTGTTCGTCGAAACCCGCGCCTCGTACCGCGACGGCGGGCCGGAAGCCATGCGGCCGGTTGGCGAGACCGAGTTCATTGCCCGCATTGCGCGAGCCAGCCTCGAAGGCGGCGGTGGGGCCATCGTCTCGGCAATCGTCGGTTTCGCCGACCTTCGTGCTCCCGAGAAAGAGCTCAGATCCGTACTGCACGCGCACGAGCAAGCCGGAAGCGGCCTGTTCCGCGGTATTCGACAAGCCGGCGCGTTTGAAGCAAATGCGGACATGCTCACCATTCGGCCGCATGCGCCCGCTGGACTTTATGCGAATGCCGGCTTTCGGGTGGGCGTGTCCATGCTTGGAGAACTCGGACTCACCTACGACACCTGGCACTACCACCATCAGAACCCAGCGTTTGCTGAACTAGCGCGCGCAGTGCCGGCGACCACTATGGTGCTCGACCACTTCGGCACCCCCCTTGGGGTTGGCCCCTACGCCACACAGCGTGAAACGATTTTCGAGCAATGGAAGCATGACATCGCCGAGATCGCCAAGTGCCCAAACGTCGTCGCCAAAATCGGCGGCCTCGCGATGCCCGACAACGGCTTTGGGTGGAACAAGCGCGAGACGCCTGCTACTTCTGACGAACTGGTCGAGGCGCAGGCACGCTACTACCACCACGCGATCGAGTGTTTCGGCCCTGCTCGCTGCATGTTCGAGAGCAACTTCCCAGTCGATCGCCGATCGCTCCCATACTCTGTGTATTGGAATGCGATGAAGAAGATTGCAAAACGCTACTCGGAAGATGAGCAACACGCGATGTTCTACGGTACTGCCCAACGCATATACCGACTCTAAGGGGCCAAGCCCGCGATCGGCCCACCGCACGTGCTCCCGGCAACCAGGTCACTTAGTGCTGCCGACAATCAGCCCGTGGGTGTGCTGGAGGTGCGCCGACAGTGCGTCCACGGCGGCGTCAGCCTGCCGATCAATCACAAGCCTTGCAATCGCATCGTGCTCTTGCTCGCGTGCACCGTAGTCTCTGTCTCGCGCGAGATGTTGATACCGAATCGCATGGTCGAACAAGTCAGCGCAAAGAGCAATCATTCGATCGGACCGACAGCCTGAGATCAGCGCCTGGTGAAACGCCTTGTGAGGTGCATCCCAGTCTGGGTTGAGCGAGCGACGGTTGTCCGCGTCGATTAGGTATCGCGGGACTTTGCTCAATCGGTGTAGCGCCAAAACGACCCCTTCCTCCCAAGCGTTGCCGCCGTGCTTGATCGAGTCCCTCAGCGCGGCCTCATACGTCCAGATACGTGCGAGAGTCAGCGATTCGAAGTCAGCGGTGCATGCAGGTGAAACGGTAAAGCCACGCTGCTCCTCGTGTTGCACCAGCTGCTCACGCGTCAGTCGGTTGAGCGCCTCTCTAACCGGAATCGCGCTCAGCCCAAGCTGCCGGGCAAGGTGCGTGAGCCGCAACCGCGTCCCGGGCTCAAGCTGCCCCCGCAAGATCTGCTCCCGAAAGTGATGGTAAGCGCGGAGGGTGTCGGTCTGGGGCGGGACTGCGGCGATTGCGCCAACGTCAAGGCTGTTCATTTTTCATTTATATACGATATTGAGCAAATCTAGGTAAAAACGCGAACTGGCATATCCACAATAAAAATATATACTTTTTATCACGTATCGAACTTTAATATCACATCATATGCGCATCGCCCGATTTCTTTCTCCTCTTGGACCTCGCCTTGGCCTTGTCGCCGCCGACGACAAAGTCGTCGATCTGGTTGCCGCAGCTCAAGAGCAGCGCCTTGACTGGTTCGTGCCAGCGGCCAGTGACTTGCGCCTCTTCGTCGCCGGCGGCGCTGCACTGCGTGAGATCGCCTCAACCATTGCCCATCGAAGCCAACTGCCAGCCTTGGACATGGCATCGCTGCGCCTGCTGGCACCCTTTGAGGCCGGCTCAAAGATCCTCGCGCACGTGGTCAACTACTACGGTCACGACAAAGAGGCGAAGGTCAAGGTTCCGGCCAAGCCGTTCTTCTTTCAGAAGCCAACCAGCAGCGTCGCCAATCCCGGCGACACGATCGTTGCGCACAGTGCGTCCCAGAAACTCGATCACGAAGTTGAGATCGGAATCGTGATCGGTCGGGGCGGCCGGAATATCGATGCAGCGCAGGCATTCGATCACGTGGCAGGCTATATGGTGCTGAACGACGTCAGCTACCGGGACTTCCAGATGAACGATGGATACCCTGATCTCAACACGTCATACGGAAAAAATTGGACGCAAGCGAAAGGCCTCGATGCCGCTTGCCCGATGGGCCCGGTGCTCGTGCTTACCGACGAGTTGCCGGAACCCTATCCACTGCGCAAGCAGTGCCGAGTCAACGGCAAGCTGCGTCAGGACGCGAACTCTGCGGAGATGATTCACAAAGTGCCAGCTCTCATTGCGGAGGTCTCCAAGGGCATGACCTTGTGGCCAGGCGACGTGATTGCTACAGGCACGCCCGCGGGCGGTGGCCTCGGCGACGGAGTCTGGCTGAAGCCAGGCGACGTCGTCGAATGCGAAGTCGAGCGCCTCGGCATCCTGCGGAGCGTGGTTGCGGCCGACTCGGACTGAATCGGCATTCCATCGCCTTGTGGTCCGCGGCGCAGAGCATCAATGGCCTGGCGGCCTGACGCAAAAACGAAAGGAAACTGACGATGTCGATGTTCAACCGGCGGCACATGCTCGCGTGGGCGGCTGGCCTCGCGGCCTTGCCAGCCCACTCAAGCGGCTATCCGGACAGGCCGATCAAACTGGTGGTTGGTTTTCCACCTGGCGGGTTCACAGACGTGTCTGCTCGACTGTTCAGCGATCAATTTCGCGCGCTGACGGGTCAACCCCTGATCATCGAAAACCGGAGCGGCGCCGCTTCCACGATTGCTGCCGGGGTCGTTGCGAAGTCCCCGCCTGACGGCTACACACTGCTGTGGGGCCACACCAATTCACACACCATTGCCCCGGCGATCACCCGCAAGCTGAGTTACGACGCAAAGCAGGACTTCGTGCCAGTCTCGTTGATCGGCTTCACGCCTTTCGTGCTGGTGATCAACCCGGATCGGGTTTCCGCGAGATCGGTCAGCGAGCTGGTCGCACTGGCCAAGGCTCGACCGGGCAAGCTGCAGTGCGCGTCGGCCGGCACCGGCAGCAACCAGCATGTCGCCATCGAGGCGATGTCTGAGGCCGCCGGCATCAGCCTCAATCACATCCCCTATAAGGGCAGCGGCCCAGTGGCGGTGGACCTGATCGGAGGCTCCGTCGACATGAGCATCGACGGACTCACCTCGACGCTGCCGCACATCGAGTCGGGAAGGATGAAGGCGTTGGCCGTCTTCAGCCGTGCACGCGTGCCCCAATTGCCCGAGGTACCCACGATGACGGAGGCGGGCCTGCCCGGCCTTGATCTGGCGTCGTCGTGGGTTGGTGTTCTCGCTCCCGCCGGCACTCCCACAGCCATCGTCGACCAACTGAACAAGACCTTCACACAGATCAGCCGAGCCGACGGTATGGCAGCGCGTTTCGAAAACGCTGGCGGCCTGCTCGGCGAGACGATGAGCCCGACGCAATTCGCCGCCTTCCTGGAGACGGAAGTTGCTCGGATCCGGAGCCTCGTCAAGACTCGAAATATCACATTGGAGATGACTTAGAGATGCGCATCCTGGAAGTACGCGAGGCTGCCTTGCCCATGCGCAGCGATCTGCGCAATTCAGTCTTCTCTTTCGCGGAGATGACAGTCTCGATTGTCGCGGTGAGAACCGACAGGTTTGTGGATGGCGTGCCCGTCATCGGATACGCCTTCAACTCCATCGGCCGGTACGCATGCGGGGAACCGATGCGGGCTCGGTTCATACCCAGACTCACGCAGGTGTCGCCAGAGTCCTTGCTCGATTCCGAAGGATTTCTCGATCCTTCCAAGGCATTGCAGTGCATGCTTGTTGGCGAAAAGCCGGGCGGCGACGCCGCACGGTCGGTGCCGCTAGGCACGATCGAGACAGCCCTGTGGGACGCCACAGCCAAAGCTCGACGTGTTCCGCTGGCAGAGCTGATCTCTCAAGTGTGGCGGCAACGCCCAATGCAAGCCAGGGTACCTTGTTACGTCGGTGGCGGTTGGTACCGGCCTGACAGCAAACCTGGCGACGTGACCGAGGAGCTCCAGCGCCACATCGACGCGGGATACACCCACATGAAAATCAAGGTGGGCGGTTTGTCCCTGCCGGAAGACATCGGCCGCGTCGAGGAGGCGCTGAAGCTCCTCGGCGATCCAGATCGCCTCTCGGTCGATGCCAACGGGCGTTTCTCCACCCAGGAGGCTCTGGAGTATGCCCGCGCCCTGGCTCCATACGACCTGCGCTGGTTTGAAGAGCCCTGCCATCCGAACGACTTCCGCGCTGCGGCTGCAGTGGCAGAGGCTTATCCCGGAGCGCTCGCGACGGGCGAGAACCTGTTCAGCCCCCATGACGTCTGGAACCAGGTGCGATTCGGTGGATGGCGCCAAGACCTTGACTATCTGCAGATGGACCCACCGCAAATCTATGGCATCGCGACGTATGCCAACCTCGTCAAGGAACTCGCGACGGAGGGCTGGGATGCCTCCCGGCACTTCCCGCACGGCGGCAATCAAATGTCCCTCGCGCTTGTCGCCGGTCTGGGACTCGGTGGTTGCGAAGCCTATCCGGGATTCTTCGGTGCTTTCGGCGGCTACGCGGACGACTGCCACGTGTCCGACGGTTGGATGCCCTCTCCCCAGAGGCCAGGCATCGGCTTCGAAGGGCAAAGTCGCCTCTACGCATTGATGCGCGAAGTCGCAGGCGACTGGTTCTAAATGGCGCGGCTTGAGGAAGGTCTTTCCACAAGCCCGCTTTCCTTGAAACCACATCCGGAGACAAGCGATGAAGATCAATCGCAGAACGCTGATCAGCGCAGTACTCGGCAGCGCATTGCCCGCCATGGCCCAAACCAGCAAGTCGGACGTCCTGCGGATTGTCGTTCCCTTTCCCGCGGGATCCGGAATGGATGTCACCGGCCGGCTGATGGCGCACACCCTCGAAACCACGAGCGGTCGCCCCATCATCATCGACAACAAGCCCGGTGCGGGAGCGGTGATCGGATCGTTGGATGTGTCACGGTCGAAGCCGGATGGAACCACGGTGCTGCTGAACTCCGCGGGCCATACGACCAATGCGGCGCTCTACAAGAACCTGCCCTTCGATTCGAAGGCAGACTTCACGCCCATCACCCGGCTGGCCGTCTACTCTGGATGGGCATTGCTCGTCGGCGCGAATTCTCGCTTCAAGACCCTGCAGCAGTTCGTCGATGCCGCGAAGGCGTCCCCGGGGAAATTCACGATCGCCAACTCGGGCCTAGGCAATCCCACTCACATCATGGCCTCGCTCTTTTGCAAGAACGTCGGCGTGGAGTTGGTTCACGTCCCTTACAAGGGCGCGCCAAGCAACGACCTGATCTCAGGCGTCGTCGACTGCACTTTTCTTGCACCGGTCGCCGCGCAGGGCTGGATTCAAGCCAAGCAGATGCGGGCGCTTGGACTCTCGGGAGATGCGCGCTCGCCGATCATCCCCGACACACGCACCTTCACCGAGTTCGGGTTGGACGTGCCCGACATTCCTGCCTGGTCGGGCATATGGGGCCCGAAGGACATGAGCGAAGCTGCTGTCAGTTCGCTCTATGCCATGTTCGTCAAGCTCGGGCAGGACCCCAAGTATCAGCAGTACATCAAGGAAGGCGGCGGCGTGGTCGAGATGATGCCGCCGCGCGACTTCAAGGCCTATGTCGATTCGGAAATCGACCGCTTCCGAAAGATCCTGCCGCCATTGGGAATCCAGATCAGTTGAGTTTCAGAAGGAAAGATCAGAATGAGTCAATCGAACCCGAACCGCGCCTGCGCCGACAACGCGCTTTCCAACGACATGCCCGAGGCGGTGTACGCCGATGGCATGCGCATCCTCTGGGATGTGCCGATTCCGATGAGCGACGGCATCGTCCTGCGTGCAGATGTTTTTCTCCCGCAGGCACCTGGCCGCTATGCGGCACTGATTTCCTACGGAGCCTATGGCAAGGGCGTGCCCATGCAGGTGGGCTACAAGAGTGCGTATGACCGCATGGTGCGCGACTTCCCCGACATCGCCGAAGGCTCGTCGAACAAGTACATGAACTGGGAAGTCGTCGATCCCGAGAAGTGGGTGCCTGACGGCTTTATCTGCATCCGGGTCGACAGTCGTGGAGCAGGCCGCTCGCCGGGCGTACTCGACCCCACTTCGGAGCAAGAAACACGAGACTTGTACGAATGCATCGAATGGGCGGCGACACAGCCCTGGAGCAACGGCAAGATCGGGATGAACGGCATTTCCTACTACGCGACCAACCAGTGGTACGTTGCAGCGCTGCGGCCTCCGCATCTCGCCGCCATCTGCGTATGGGAAGGCTTCGTCGACCGCTATCGGGACGCCGCGCGGCATGGCGGAATCTATTCGCAATTCGGCGAAGGCTGGTATGAGCGTCAGGTGCTGCGGATACAGCACGGCTATGGCGAGCGTGGCGCGCGCAATCCGAACAACGGTGAGCTGGTCTGCGGTCCAGAAACGTTGTCGGATGAGGAACTGACTGCAAAGCGTGCCCCAAAGATGTCCAACGAGTCACTGAACCGCCCGCTGGACGACGAGTTCTATGCCGGGCGCAAACCTGACGTCAGCCGCATCCAGGTGCCTCTGCTGTCGGCCGCAAACTGGGGTGGCATGGGTGTTCACCCGCGCGGCAACTTCGAAGGCTATGTGGGGGCGGGCTCCAGCCAGAAATGGTTGGAGGTGCATGGCAACAGCCACTTCAGTCCCTTCTACCGCGCCGAGGGCGTCGCATTGCAGAAGCGCTTCCTCGGACACTTCCTGCAAGGCAAGGACACGGGCTGGGACCGCCAGCCGCCGGTGCAGTTGCAGATTCGTCGGCCGGGCGAGCATTTCACGATCCGCGACGAACAGGAATGGCCGCTGGCCCGCACGCAGTGGACCAGGTACTACCTGGAACCCGCCACCCGCACCCTGGGCACCACACCGAGCACCGGCGCCAGCATCTCCTACAAGACCACGGACAACGGGATCAGCTTCACCTTGCCTCCTGCTGCCGAAGAGATGGAGATCACCGGCCCCGTGGCCGTCAGGCTGGTGGTGTCTTCCCGCACTGTCGATGCCGACATCTTCCTGGCGCTGCGGCTGTTCGCGCCGGACGGCAAAGAAGTCTTGTTCGTTGGCTCCAACGATCCGCGCGTGCCGATCGCACTGGGCTGGCTGCGTGCCTCGCATCGCAAGTTGGACAAGGCGAAATCGCTCCCGTATCGCCCCTACCACACGCACGACGAGGTGCAGCCGCTTGTACCTGGCGAGCCGGTCGTACTCGATATCGAGATCCTGCCGACCAGCATCGTGGTGCCTCCGGGCTACACGCTGGCTCTCAACATTCGAGGCTGTGACTACGACCACGGGCTGGGCGACGCCGGCTTCTCAGACCAGCCGTACCCGATGACGGGCGTCGGTCCGTTTCGCCACGCGCATCCACAAGATCGGCCGCCGGAGATCTTCGGCGGCGAGAACACGCTGCACTTCGACAAGGGCAACGAGCCCTTCATTCTGCTGCCCATCATTCCTCTCAAGGGTGCCTGAGCAAACTCGATCGAAAGAGTGTGAACGCGAAATGAGAGACTCCATCGAACCCAGAGACAGCTTCATCACGGCGGCAAACGAAAACGCGTTCGTTCCGCAGAGCTGCACGAGCGCCGACCGTGTCATGTGGATCACGACGGATCGCCTCTTCTACGCTGGGCTTCTTGGCTCCCGGAGCATGCACACGCAAGGTGCCATAATCGCGTACGTCGCGATCGATGGTCGCCTGAGCGTGCGGATCGAGGGGGGTGAATGGCAATCGACCGAAGTCGCGATCGTGCAGCCGTACGTCCCATACGAGATCGCTTGCGAAGGCCGTAGCGTGCTCAACGTGTTGATCGAGCCGGAGACGGTCGACATGGGCAAGCTGCCGGCCCTGCTGCGCCGTTGCGGCGCGGTGCATGCACCGGAGTTCGCCGCGCATGTTCGCGACGTGCATCGCCGACTCGCTTCGCAGGGGGGCGCGCCAGATCTGCGCCCGTCCGACTTCGACCCGGCCTTTTTTGGCGAGCCGCTGCCGACACGCCCACTGGACCAGCGCATCGCGACGGCATTGGAGACCATCCGGAACGACCCCTCGGGTGCTGTCCCCTCCGATGAGTGCGCTTCGCGCGTGAACCTGTCTTTCTCGCGCTTTCGGCATCTGTTCAAGCAAGAGGTGGGCATCCCGATTCGTAACGTGCGTGCCTGGAAACGGGCCCGCAGCCTGCTTCACTACGTGCACACTGGCGCCAGCCTGGTACACGTCGCGCTCGACATCGGCTATCCCGATTCGACGCACTTCAGCCATTCGATCCGCCAGGCGTATGGACTCAAGCCCAAGGACATCATCGCGGGATCCCGCAAGCTGCGCATCATCGCGCAGGCGCCTGCGCTCTAGTTAGTGGTCCTCGGCAAGACGTCGAACACACCAGCCGCTCTGCGCAAGACGGGCATGTCGCGCCGCACGAAGATGCGGCTCATGATTGAAACACGTCCCCTCCCTCACTACTTCAGCGCCGAGCACGAAAGCTTCCGGTCAACGCTGCGCGAATTCGTCGATCTGGAGATCGTCCCTTTCGCCAACGACTGGGACGAGTCGGAGACGTTCCCTCGTGATCTCTATCGCAAGTTCGGCGCGCTGGGCGCGCTCGGTATCGGCTATGACGAAGCGCTCGGCGGCACGCCCGCCGACATCTTCTATTGCCTCGTCACGATCGAAGAGGTGGCACGCGCGGGTTGTGGCGGGGTGCAGGCCTCGCTGCTTTCGCACACTATCGGACTGCCACCCGTGGCCGCACATGGCAGTGAAGCGCTCAAGCGGCGGGTCGTGCCGCCCGTGCTGGCCGGTGAAAAGATCGCCGCGCTGGCCGTCACCGAACCCGGCGGCGGATCCGATGTCGCATCGCTCAGATGCACCGCGCATCGAGACGGTGAGCACTATGTGCTGAACGGCGAGAAGACCTTCATCACCTCCGGCATGCGTGCCGACTTCATCACGGTCGCCGTGCGTACCGATCCGGGTTCCAAGGGCGCCAGTGGCGTGTCGGCCCTGCTGGTGGATGGCGATTCGCCTGGGCTGACACGCACGCCGCTGAAGAAGATGGGCTGGTGGTGCTCCGACACCGCCCACCTGCACTTCGAGAATGTGCGCGTACCGGTTGGCAATCTTCTGGGCACCGAGCACCAGGGTTTCAAGGTATTCATGACCAACTTCAACAGCGAGCGGCTGTCGATGTCGGCTGCCGCCTGTGCCTTCGCCCAGGCCTGCCTCGACGAGGCGCTGGCATGGGCGCATGACCGGGTAACGTTCGGACAGCCGCTGTCCCAGCGGCAAGTCATCCGCCACAAACTTGTAGACATGGCGTTGAAGATCGACGCCGCCCGCACACTGGTCTATGAGCTGGCGTGGAGACTTGAGCACCGGCATGGTGATCCGGAGCAACTGGTGGCCCGGGCCTGCATGGCGAAGATCCTATCGACGCAGGCTATGCAGTTCTGCGCCGACCAGGCAGTCCAGATCCTTGGCGGCATGGGTTACATGCGTGGCACCCGCTCCGAGCGCATTTATCGCGAGGCGAAGGTGATGATGATCGGCGGCGGCTCCGAGGAAATCCTCAAGGATCTGGCGGCCCGGCAACTTGGCATCTAGAGGTCGCCACCATGAATGAATTGAGCGCCGACCTCGTGGTGGAACACCGCACTCTCGCGGACCTTTGCGAGTCCTTGTCTCCAGAACAATGGCACCAGCCCACCGAATTCCATGCGTGGACGCCGTGGGACCAGGTAGCGCACCTGCTGTTCTTCGACGAGACCGCACTGCGGGCAGTCAGCGATGCGGCGACCTTCGAAGCCGACCGGGCCGCACTATCGCGCGAGCTCGGGGCCGGCAATGAAATCAGCACCATCGCCCGACGCCGCTATGGCCATCTGGATGGAGTTTCTCTATTGCCGCAATGGCGCCAGCGCCATGAAGCCTTGGCGACCGCCCTCGCCGATCTGGATGCGAAGTCCCGGCTTCCCTGGTATGGCCCGACGATGAGCGCCCGATCGTTCGCAACCGCTCGGCTGATGGAAATCTGGGCGCACGGTCAGGACATCTGGGACATGCTCGGACGCGAGCGGAGACAAGGCCCTGCTCTCAAGCACATCGCGCATCTCGGCGTGACGACCTACGGCTGGACATTCATCAATCGAAAGCTCGAAGTCCCTCAGCCCACGCCCTATGTCGAGTTGCAGGCGCCCGGCGGCGAGCGTTGGGTGTGGGGCGAGCCCTCCGACGAGCAGTGGGTGCGAGGGCCGGCACTCGACTTCGTTCTGCTCGTGACGCAACGGCGCAATCGCGCGGACACACGATTGATGTGGTCCGGAGGATCGGCGGATCGATGGACCCAACTGGCGCAGTGTTTCGCCGGCGAACCCGCGGACGGGCCGGCACCGGGCGCGCGGACCTCGCAACGATGAGTTGGCCGTGGCTTGCTCCGAAGGCGTCGAGCTGACTCTGGCGCTCGCCCCGCGCATCGCTCCACTGCTCGCCCAACGCACCGAAGGCTTGGCCGAACGCACCCCAGCCGACCTTACTTTCGGCAACCTCTGGCTCTTTCGTCATGCCCACCAGTGGCTCTGGCATGACGCTCCATGGCCGTACATCAGTGGTGTGACCTACGACGGACAGCGACTGGCATTGCCGCTGTTCGACCTGCGGAGTGCACCGACAGAGGTCTTGCGCGCCCTGGTGATCCAACATGGCGCGCTTTTTCCCTTGTGCGAGCGCGAAGCTGAAGTTGTTCGCGAAGCCGGCTTCGAATTGGCACAGCACCGTGACGACGCGGACTACGTCTATGGTGCGCAGCAGTTCCACGGCTATCGAGGGCGCTTGCTCCGAAACAAGGCCAACTTGATGTCGCAACTTCTGGCGACGCACGAAATTGACGCCGAACCCTATGGCGCCCGACTGCGCGATGCCGCCCTGAGCGTGCTCGATGGCTGGATGCAGGACAAGAGCAAGGCCCCAGGCGATGCGGACGAAGCCGCCTGCAGAGAAGCCCTCTCGCTCGCGCCTGAGCTGCAACTCATGGGCTTCCTGTACCGCGCAAACGGACAGCCGGCCGGCTTCCTGCTGGCTGAAGCCCTACAGGAGGGCGTCTGGGCAGTGCGGTTTGCCAAGGGATTGACGCGCTTCAAGGGAATCGCCCAATACATGTTCCACCACTTCGCGGCCAGCGGAAGTTCCGGTGACGGGCCTGCCGTGGACTGGCTCAACTTCGAGCAGGACCTGGGGCTGGCGAATTTCCGGCAAACCAAGACGAGCTACAGGCCAGCCTTTCTGCTTCCGAAATGGCGTGTCCTGGCGTCCAGGTCCTAGTCCGGATCTCGATGCATGTCGCGGCGCCCGATCAACCGCTTTGCGCAAGATTGCGCGAACTGTTGAGCCTACGCTGACGAGGTCGCCGCAACTGATCCTTGAACCAAGCAGCCATGCCTCAAATCGAATCCACTGTCTCCACAAGCGCTTCTGCCTACACGACCAATCGCAACCACATGCTCGGACTTATCGAGCAACTGCGCGTGTATGAACGGCGCACGCATGAGAAGTCCGCCGCCTCGCGCGAACGCTTCGAGAAGCGCCAGCAGTTGTTGCCGCGCGAACGCCTCTCGCTGCTGCTGGATCCCGGCGCTCCATTTCTCGAGTTGTCCACTCTCGCAGGCTTGGGCCTTGACACGGCCGAACTTGGCAGGAGCGTTCCCGGTGGCGGCGTGATCGCGGGCATCGGCTTCGTCAGCGGCATCCGATGCATGGTCTGCGCCAATGACTCCGGCATCGACGCAGGCGCGCTGCAGCCCATGGGCCTGGACAAGCAACTCCGTATCCAGGAGATCGCGCTGGAGAACAAGCTGCCGTACGTCCAGTTGGTGGAAAGCGCGGGCGCTAACCTCATGCAGTACCGTGTCGAGGAGTTCGTGCGCGGTGGCAATGTCTTCCGCAACCTGGCACGCCTGTCGGCGGCAGGATTGCCGGTAGTGACCGTCACGCACGGGTCCTCGACTGCGGGCGGCGCCTATCAAACCGGCTTGTCGGACTACATCATCCTGGTTCGCGGGCGCTCGCGGGCATTTCTGGCAGGCCCCCCACTGCTCAAGGCAGCGACGGGCGAGGTCGCGACGGAAGAGGAACTGGGCGGCGCCGTGATGCACACGTCTGTATCGGGCCTCGGTGACTACCTGGCGGAGGACGATCGGGACGGCCTGCGCATCGCCCGCGAGATCCTGGGGCAGATTGATTGGAACCGTGGCATGCCGCTGGAGCGGACGCGTACGCACAAGGCGCCGCGCTACGACGTTGAGGAACTGCTGGGGATCATGCCAGCGGACCCCAAGCGACCCGTGGACATGAAGCAGGTGATCGCGCGCATCGCCGACGATTCCGAGTTCCTGGAGTTCGGCCCCGAGTACGGCAGCGCCACTGTATGCGGGCACTTCAAGATCGAGGGCTTTCCCGTCGGCGTGATTACAAACAACGGCCCCATCGATCCAGCCGGTGCGTCGAAGGCCACACACTTCATCCAAGCCTGCTGCCAATCCCGCACACCGATCCTCTATCTGAACAACACGACGGGCTTCATGGTGGGCCGTTCCTACGAAGAGGCCGGCATCATCAAGCACGGCTCCAAGATGATTCAGGCCGTGACCAGTGCAACGGTGCCGCAGGTCACGATCTACTGTGGCGCGTCATACGGCGCAGGCAACTACGCGATGTGTGGTCGAGGCTTCCACCCGCGCTTTTGCTTCAGCTGGCCCAACGCCAAGACCGCCGTGATGGGCGGCGAGCAAGCTGCGCAGACGATGCGGATCGTTAGCGAAGCCGGCATGCGTCGCAAGGGGAATGTAGACGAGGCAAAGCTGGACGAGATGTCGGACCGCATTGTCAACCGCTTTGACAGTCAGATGAGCGTGTTCACCACCAGTGCGCACCTGCTGGATGACGGCGTGATCGATCCCCGCAATACTCGCGCCGTGCTGGCCAACGTGCTTGCGATTTGCCGCGAGGCCGAGGATCGAACCCCGCAGGCCATGCAGTTCTCGGTCGCTCGTCCGTGATCGACTCCATGACCAATCGCGACAACTCCATGAACGCTCCTACGCCCTTCTCAAAGATTCTCATCGCCAATCGAGGCGAAATCGCTTTGCGTGTGATCCGAAGTGCGCATGCGCTTGGCTATCGAACGGTGGCCGTGTACTCCACGGCGGACGCCCAGTCAGCCCACGTCATGGCAGCAGACCAGGCGGTCTGCGTTGGGGAACCGCTCCCGGCGCAGTCCTACCTGCGCATTCCCGCCATCATCGACGCTGCTCGAATCAGCGGCGCCGACGCCGTGCACCCCGGCTACGGTTTCCTCGCGGAGAACGAAGACTTTGCGGCTGCCTGCCGCGATGCAGGCCTGGTCTTCATCGGCCCGTCGCCCGAGGCGATCCGCGCCATGGGCGACAAGGCAGGCGCCAAAAGTCTCATGACCGACGCCGGCGTCCCGTGCATACCCGGATACCAGGGAGAAGACCAGAGCGAACAGCGCCTGTCAGAAGAAGCCGCCCGCATCGGCTATCCAGTCATGATCAAGGCAACAGCCGGCGGCGGGGGCCGTGGCATGAGGCTGGTGCAGTCGGGCGTTGAATTCGCCGACCTGCTTCGAAGTGCCCAGTCCGAAGCGATGAACGCATTCGGCGATTCCACTGTCATTCTGGAGCGGGCAATCGTCGAGCCGCGGCACATCGAGATTCAGGTCTTCGCTGACCGGCATGGCAATGCGGTGCATCTGGGCGAGCGGGACTGCTCCGTGCAGCGTCGGCACCAGAAAGTGATCGAGGAGGCACCGTCTCCGGTAGTGAACGCGGAACTGCGTTCGCGCATGGGTGCCACCGCTGTTGCAGCCGTCAAGGCCATTGCCTACGAAGGGGCGGGCACGCTGGAGTTTCTGCTGGATCGTGAAGGCAACTACTACTTCATGGAGATGAACACGCGGCTCCAGGTGGAGCACCCGGTGACCGAAGCTATCACCGGGCTGGACCTGGTGGAGTGGCAGTTGCGCGTGGCGGCGGGTGAGACCCTCCCCCTCTCCCAGGACGAGATCCGCTTCTCCGGCCATGCCATAGAGGTGCGCTTGTGTGCTGAGGACGTGCGAGCCGGCTTCATGCCCCAGAGCGGGACGATGCGCCGTTGGGAAGTGCCCCAAGGGCTGCGCGTGGAGCATGGCCTGCGCTCGGTCACGTCGATCCCGCCCTTCTACGATTCCATGATTGCCAAGCTGATCGCGTATGGGACGACGCGAGACGGTGCTCGTCGCCGCTTGATGCGCGGCATTGAAGATACCGTGGCGCTGGGTGTGCGGACGAACCAGGAATTCCTGGCGCGTTGTCTGTCGCACCCCGTTTTCGCCGCTGGCGGAGCAACCACCGCATTCATCGCCCAGCACGAATCGGATTTGGTGCCGATCGACGCGAAGGCCATCGAGAGAGCGGCCCTAATTGGCGCCTGGCTGCTGCAAGAGACGGGGGAACATGCCCAACATGACGCGAGCAGTCGCGGCCTGACCCACACGCTGCCGCTCGGAGTGCGTTTCGCACTTGATGGCTCGCAACTTGTGGCGAGCATCTCGCGGATTCAGCCGTGGCGCTTCAAGCTCGTGTTCGAAGGGAAGGAGCACGTACTTGAATCGGTTTGCGTCAGTGAAAACGAAGCGCGATTCCTCTTGGACGGCGTGATGGAGAGCGTTGCGTATGACCGCGATGGCGCCAGCCTCTGGTTTCGCCACGCGGGTCGACCGCACGAATTGGAGGACCAAACGCGCGCCGCGGCTTCGCGCAAAGACGCAGGTGAAGGCGATGGGCGCGTGCGGGCGTCCATGAATGGCCGGGTCGTGTCCATGCTCGCGGCGGTGGGCGACAAGGTTGTTTCAGGGCAGCCTCTACTGGCTCTTGAAGCGATGAAGATGGAGCACATCCACAGTGCCCCAGTGCAAGGTGTAGTTACAGCCGTTCACGTCAGCATTGACGAGCAGGTGCAGGCGAAGGCATTAGTCGTCGAGATCCAGCCGGATGAAGTGCAAGGAGCCGAGAAATGAGCAATTGGTCGCTTCCCGACGCAGAGGTCCTCCATGACAAGCGCGAGCGGTCGTTCTGGATCACCATCAACCGCCCTGACAAGCGAAACGCCATTCACGCGGGCGTCATCGCCGGCATTCGGGAAGGTTTGCGCGCCGCGCACGCCGATCCCGAGGTAAGGGTCATCGTCTTGACGGGCGCCGGCGAGAAGGCGTTTTGCGCCGGCGCCGACCTGCGGCCGGGCGAGGGGTTCGCACTCGATCTCTCGCGCCCTAACGGCGACTACGCTGACCTGATGCGTGAGGCTCAAAGTGCCACATTGCCGATCGTGATTCGGGTGAACGGCATTTGCATGGCTGGCGGCATGGGGCTGCTGTGCATGGCCGACATGGCTGTAGCCGCCGACCACGCGCTGTTCGGCCTGCCTGAAGTGAAGGTCGGATTGTTTCCAATGCAGGTGCTCAGCCTGCTGCAAGACTTGGTTCCGATGCGGATCGTTCGCGAATGGACGCTTACGGGCGAGCCGTTCGCGGCGGAAGAGGCGCGCCAGGCGGGGTTGGTCAATCACGTTGTCCGCTTGGCCGATCTTGACGCCAAGACACAGTGGCTCATCGCCCGCATCGTCGACAAGTCGCCCGCGGCGATCCGAAGGGGAAAGTACGCGATGCGCGCAATCTCGGCCATGTCGTTCGACCAAGCGATTGCGTACGCTGAGAACCAGATTGCGTTGATGCCGATGACTAACGATGCCCGCGAAGGCATGGCCGCCTTCAACGAGAAGCGGAAACCAAATTGGACAGAACCCTGGAGAGCTTCGGCCCCGAGTCAGCTGGGGAATCGACTCAACAAGAGCAAGGAGACCTGAGCATGGCCGGCAAGACAGTCAGGATCGGCGGAGCCTCCGGGTTCTGGGGTGACAGTATGGTGGGCGCACCGCAGTTGGTGGCGTCCGGGGGGGTCGACTACCTGGTCTTCGACTACCTGGCCGAAACCACAATGGCCATCCTGGCCGCCGCGCGCGCGAAGAAGCCGGAAATGGGCTACGCGACGGATTTTGTCGACTCCGCAATGCGCCAGGTGCTTCCAGAGATCATGACGCGCGGAATCAAGGTCATCGCCAACGCCGGAGGCATCAACCCGCAAGGTTGCGCGCATGCGCTCCAGGCGCTCGCCGCATCAATGGGCTTGTCGCCGCGTATCGCGGTCGTGGAGGGCGATGACGTGAGTGGCCTCATGTCAACACTGCGCGAAGAGGGCGTGCGCGACATGTTCACCGATGAAGCGCTGCCGCCGCGTGTGCTGAGCGCCAATGCCTACCTGGGTGCATTCCCTGTGGCGTCGGCGCTGGCCGCAGGGGCCGACATCGTGATCACGGGGCGTGGCGTCGACAGTGCCGTGACGCTGGGGGCGCTGATCCACGAATTTGGTTGGACACCCGAGGACTACGATCGCCTGGCCATTGGAAGCTTGGCGGGCCATATCATCGAGTGCGGTTGCCAGGCCACCGGGGGCCTGTTCACGGATTGGCAGAGCGTTCCCGATTGGGCTCACATTGGCTATCCCATCATTGAGTGCGCCGATGACGGCAGCTTCGAGTTGACCAAGGCCGCAGGAACCGGCGGGCTGATCGATCGGGCCTGCGTTGTCGAGCAGATGCTCTATGAGATCGGTAATCCCGGTGCCTACCTGCTCCCGGATGTCAGCTGTGACCTCCGGCACGTCACAGTCGAGCAAGTGTCGTCGGAGCGCGTGCGCGTCAGCGGTGCGCGGGGGCGCGCGCCGACCAGCACGTACAAAGTGTCCGCTACGCAGCTCGACGGCTATCGATGCGCGGGGATGATGGCGATCGTGGGCATCGATGCATGTTCCAAAGCTCGTCGTACCGGCGAAGCGATCATCGATCGCACGCGGGGCATCTTCAAGCAGATCGGCCTGGCCGACTACGCCAACGTGCAGATCGAATTGTTCGGTTGCGAATCGCTCTATGGAGCGAATGCGCGTACGCGTGCCTCTCGCGAAGTGATGGTTCGCGTGGTGGTCGATCATGCGGACAAGAAGGCCCTGGAGATCTTCGCCCGTGAGATCGCGCCGTCAGGCACGTCTTGGTCGCCAGGCACAACGATGCCGGCCGGCGGTCGCCCCTCGCCCTCCGCACTCATCAAGCCTCTTTCCTTCTTGCTCGACAAGGCCCGCGTGCCTGTTCGGGTTTGCTTGGACGGCGCGACGATCGAAAGCAGCGCACCAACCGCTTCCACATCGGATCCTCGCTCCGCCTCTCAGGCTCCGCCGCTCGCCAGCCCCGCTGCATGGACCGATCCCGTGGACGAGGCTCAAGTGGAAGTTCCACTTGTTCGGCTGGCGTGGGCACGTAGCGGCGACAAGGGGAACATCTCCAATATTGGCGTCATCGCTCGGAAGCCTGAGTGGATTGCACTGTTGTGGGCTCGCTTGACGCCCGAGGCGGTGAGGGACTACTTCGCCCACCAGGTGAAGGGTCACGTCGAACGCTTTTACCTGCCGGGCACGGCTTCACTGAATCTGGTGATGCACGACGCCCTTGCCGGAGGAGGCCCAGCCTCTGCACGTTTCGACCCATTGGGCAAGGGGAACGCGCAGATCCTCCTTGACATGCCCATCAGAGTTCCAGCCTCGATCGCCACCCAGATTAGCCTGTAACCGCAATCCAATCCAGCAAGTCAAACGTACGCTTCTCTATGCCTCGGTTCCAGCAGAAGTGGAACCATCCAGACATAGAACGGAGACGACAAGATGCCGGAGTTCATTGCGCCGAACGGAGCGCGCGCCGCCCCGGATCGCGGCACGTGCGACAACAAGATCGACCTCGGCGGGCTGCTCGACGCATCGCCGGTGCGTCACGGCCACGTCTTCACCGTGGCGATGCTGTTTCTCGTGTTGCTGATCGACGGCTACGACCTGGCGGTGACCGGCCAAATCTTGCCTGTAATTGCGTCAACGCTCGGTGTCCCAACCGCAAGCCTCACCGGCGCCTTCGCGTTGCAGCCCATGGGACAGGCGATCGGCGGCCTGCTGCTGTCGCCGCTGGCCGATCACTTCGGCCGCAAGCGCGTGCTGATCGCACTGTTGGCGTTGTTCTCGATCGCCACATTGCAAAGCGTGTTCGCCACCTCGATCACCAGCTTTGGGGTGACCCGCTTCGTCGCTGGCGTGCTGGGAGGTGGCCTGCTGCCTGCTGCCGCCAGCCTGGTTGCCGACATTTCATCTATCAAGCGGCGCTCAACGATGGTAGGCATCGTCTACGCCGGCGTGGCCGTTGGCACAGTGGGTGCCAGCGGCCTCGTGGCCTTCTCGCTCGACCGCATTGGCTGGCAGGGCATGTATGTGATCGGTGCGTTGGCACCGCTCCTGATGATCTTGCCGATCGTGCTTTTGATGCCCGAATCGCCACTGCACCTGGCCCGCACTGCCGCCCCATCGAGCGACATTCATCGTGCCCTGCGCAAGCTGAGCATTGTGGTGAAGGCCGACACCCGCTTTCGCGAACCCGCCGCCCGGCGCCTCGGCGCCCGCATCTCGATCATCGAGATCTTCAGCGACCATCGCGCAGTGTTCACCACCGTGCTCTGGTTCACCTGCATCTGCGGACAAATCAGCGTCAACCTGTTCGGCATCGGCGCGGCTTTCTTCCACGAATTCAAGGGCGTCCCGGTCGCCAGCTATGCGGCCTACGCCTCGATGGCCGGCGTGGCGTCGATCATCGCCGGACTCTCAACCGGCTTCGTGATTGATCACTTCGGGCGCTACCCTGTGACCGCTGTGTATGCGCTGCTGGGCGCACTGTCGCTGTTCGGGCTTGCCATCTTTCCCTTCGGCAGCCCGGCTTTCGTGGCGGCAATCGCCAGCGCCGGCTTCTTCATTGTCGGCACTTACCAGTCGCTCAACATCATCACGCCAATCGTCTATCCGGCCGCGCTGCGCAGCGCGGCAGTCGGTTGGAAAGGTGCTGTCTCGCGCTTCGGCAGTAGCGCTGCACCACTCATCGCCGCAGCGTTGCTGGCGCAACAGATGGGCCTGAAGGTCGCCATGTGCGCCGCAGCGGCACCGATGCTAGTGGTGGTGCTGTTGGCACCGTTGCTGGCCGTGCTGGAGCGGCGCATGCGCTCGCACGACCCTGCATCGTCGAATCGATCGACAAGCCCATCTGCGTCTGGGGGACGTGTGGCGTAAGGCTGGCCGGTAACCCCAAGCCGTCCGAGCACGAGCGACCCCCTCGATGTCATTGATAGAAAGACAAGCGTATGTCCGGTAAAGAAAAGGGCGAGCTGCGATCGCAAGCCTGGTTCAAAGGAAAAGGTGCAGAAAACTTTGCAAACCGAGGCTGGGTTCGCAGCCGGGGCGTGCCGATGGATCACTTTGACGGACGGCCCGTTGTCGGGATCTGCAACACCTGGTCTGAACTCACCCCATGCAATTCGCATTTCCGGGACTTGGCTCAACACGTTCGCGAAGGCATCCTGGAAGCGGGCGGCGTGGCCATGGAGTTCCCGGTCATCTCGCCCGGCGAGATGCTGACTCGGCCGACGGCAATGCTGCTGCGCAACCTATGCAGCATGGACGTCGAAGAGACGTTGCGCGCCAATCCGCTGGACGGGGTGGTTCTGCTGATGGGCTGCGACAAGACGACCCCGGCGCTGCTGATGGGCGCCGCCAGCGTCAACCTGCCGACCATCGGCCTGTCCGGAGGCCCCATGCTCAACGGCAGCTTCCGGGGTAGGGCCTTCGGCGTCAAGGATGCTTGGAACCTGGCGGCGGACCTGCGCGCCGGTCGTGCCAGCAACGAGGACTTCGAGGAGGCCGAGAGCTGCCTCACCCGCTCCGTGGGCGTGTGCAATGTGATGGGAACGGCTTCGACGATGGCCTCGATGGTCGAAGCGCTTGGCATCGGGCTGCCCGACAACGCGTCGATTCCCGCCGTTGATGCCAGGCGTCGAGTGCTCGCGCGCATGGCGGGCCGCCGCATCGTCGAGATGGTGCGGGAGGGTCTCACGCTGGACAAGCTGCTGACGCGCAAGGCGTTCGAGAACGCCATCGCGATCAACGCGGCCATCGGCGGGTCGACCAATGCCGTCATCCACCTCACAGCGGTGGCGCGGCGCATGGAAGTCCAGTTGGACATCGAGGACTGGCACCGGATCGGGCGCAACGTGCCTACGCTGCTCAACCTCCAGCCCTCGGGCAGCTACATGATGCAGGACTTTCATGAAGCCGGCGGCCTGCCTGTGATCATCCGCGACATGTGCGAGTCCGGCATGCTGAATGGCGATGCGCTGACCGTGACCGGCAAGACGCTCGCCGAGAACAATGCCAGCGCAACCTGCATGAACCCGGACGTGATTCACAGCGTGGCGAAGCCCTTTATGGCGAACTCGGGTGTGGCCATCCTGCGCGGCAATCTGTGCCCGAACGGCGCCGTCATCAAGCCTTCGGCAGCCGAACCGCGCCTGCTCAAGCACAAGGGGCGTGCGGTGGTGTTCGAGAACCAGGACGACCTCAATCAGCGTGTCGACGATCCCGATCTCGAGGTCGATGCGGATTCGGTCATGGTCCTCAAGAACTGTGGCCCCAAGGGATTTCCGGGCATGCCGGAGCTGGGGATGCTGCCCATCCCCGCCAAGCTGCTGAAGCAGGGCGTGACGGACATGGTCCGCATCTCGGATGCTCGCATGAGCGGTACGTCTTTCGGTGCCGTGGTACTGCACGTGTCGCCGGAGGCGGCAGTGGGTGGCGCACTCGCCTTGGTGCGTGATGGCGACCTGATCGAGCTCGACGTCGCCGCGCGGCGACTGGAGCTGCTCGTCTCTGAACCCGAGTTGCAGCAGCGCATGGCCGCATGGAGGCCGCCTGCCGCTCCGGCCAGTCGAGGCTACGTCAAGTTGTACGTCGACACCGTCAACCAGGCCCACGATGGCTGCGACCTGCAGTTCCTGGTGGGCAAGAGCGGCAGCGACGTGCCGGCCGCCCAGCACTGACCCCCGATGAGGAGAGAGATTTTGGATACCGCCCTGGCTCGCGACGTCGCAACCCTCGATGACCGCTACCGAATCAACGACGACTGGGTCTACATGACCGGCATCCAGGCGCTGGTGCGCCTGCCGCTGCAGCAGCGCGCCCGCGACGTCGCAGCTGGATGGAACACAGGCGGCTATGTCTCCGGCTACCGCGGCTCGCCATTAGGACGCTATGACATGGAGCTGTGGGCCGCCGAGAAGGCGCTCAAGGCCGCCAACGTGGTGTTCCGCCCTGGCCTCAACGAGGACCTGGCGGCCACCGCGATCTGGGGCTCGCAGTACGTCGGGACCTTTCCCGGCGCGCGCGTGGATGGTGTCTTCGGCATTTGGTACGGCAAGGGCCCGGGCGTGGACCGTTCGGGCGATGTGCTTCGTCACGCCAACCAGGCCGGCACATCGCCCAAGGGCGGCGTGCTGTGCCTGGCGGGTGATGACCACGGGGCGAAGAGTTCCTCGGTCGCCAACTTCTCCGATCCCATCTTCATGGCAGTCGGCATGCCTGTGCTCTACCCATCCAACACGCAGGAGCTGTTGGACTACGGCCTGCATGGAATTGCCATGAGCCGGTTCTCGGGTTGCTGGGTCGGCATGAAAGTTGTGACCGACGTTGTCGAAGGCGGTGGCTCGGTCTACGTCGGTGCGGACGCTCCTGCGATCACACTGCCCGAGGCGCCGAGCCGGCCCACCGACCCGTTCGGGGCGGGCTATCAGATCCGGGCTTTCGATCTGCCGCTTCCTCAGGAGGATCGGCTGTACAACCACAAGCATTCCGCGGTGATGGCCTATGCCCGAGCCAATCAGCTCAACCAGATCGTCGCCGCTCCGCACGGAGCCGGCGTCGGAGTCATCGCCGCCGGCAAGGCGTGGCAGGATGTCCTGCAGGCCCTGGGGCGTGACAGCGAGACGGCGGGCGGCGGTCATGCGCGGTTGGCCAACCTCAAGCTGTTGAAGGTCGGGTTGGTCTGGCCCCTGGATCCGCAGATCGTGCGCGAATTCGCGCATGGGCTGCACACCGTCGTGGTGGTCGAAGAGAAGCGGCCTATCCTGGAAGACCAGATACGAACCATCCTCTATGGCAGCGCGAACGCACCGCGCCTCGTGGGCAAGCAGTTCGAGGGCGGGCTGTTTGACTCGGTCCCTACAGACATCGCTTTTCCGAACGCCAACGAAATTACACCGACACGGGTGGCCGAGGTGCTGGCTCGGGTGCTGGGATTCGACCTGCCAGCGCCCGCGCAACCCGCTGGCTCATCCGTGAAGGCACCCGGACCCACACGCGTGCCCGGGTTCTGCTCAGGCTGCCCGCACAACCGCTCGACCAAGGTGCCTGAAGGCAGCCGCGCGCTGGCTGGCATCGGATGCCACAGCATGGCGCTGCTGATCAACCCGCAGCAGACCACCACGTGGTCGCATATGGGCGCCGAAGGGGTGATGTGGCTCGGCCAGCAACCCTTTACCGCCGAGCGCCATGTGTTCGCCAACATCGGCGATGGCACCCTGGCGCATTCGGGCTACCTGGCGATTCGCCAAGCGGTAGCGGCGCAGGTGCCCATCACCTACAAGGTCCTGTACAACGGCTTCGTGTCCATGACGGGTGGACAGCCGGTCGAGGGCAACCTGAGCCCGCAACAGATCCTCGCGGGCTTTGCGGCAGAGGGCATCCTCAAGATGGCGGTCGTGACGGATGAGCCGGAGCGCTATGCCGGAGTCGCGCTTCCCAAGGGCGTCGCAGTGCACCACCGCACGGCCATGGACGCTGTGCAGCGTGAATTCCGCGAATATCCTGGTGTGTCGGTGATCCTGTACGAC
This sequence comes from Variovorax sp. 05N34, assembly GCF_056397405.1. Lineage (NCBI taxonomy): Bacteria > Pseudomonadati > Pseudomonadota > Betaproteobacteria > Burkholderiales > Comamonadaceae > Variovorax > Variovorax sp. 05N34. The sequence continues at coordinate 212,710 of NZ_JBFTNI010000008.1, read as the reverse complement.
CAGGCTTGTGCGGCGGAGAGGCGTCGGCTTCGCAAGCGCGGCAAGTTGCCTGATCCCGACCGACGCTTGTTCATCAACGCGGCCGTGTGCGAGGGCTGCGGCGATTGCGGCGTGGCGTCGAACTGCATGTCGATCGAGCCGCTGGAGACGGAGCTCGGCCGCAAGCGCCGCATCAACCAGGGAAGCTGCAACAAGGACTACTCCTGCGTGGAAGGCTTCTGCCCCAGCTTCGTCAGCGTCGAGGGCGGAAAGCCACGACGCGCCTCGGTGCGCGCCGAGGCACAGGCGGCATCGCAGCGTCCCTACACGCACGATTTGCCCGAGCCCGCCATTGCACCGCTGCAACACGCCTACAGCGCGCTGATCTGCGGCATCGGCGGCACGGGCGTGGTGACCATCGGCCAGACTTTGGCCGTGGCCGCGCATCTTGAGGGCCAATACAGCTCGAGCCTCGACGTCACCGGGTTCTCGCAGAAGTACGGCGCCGTGACCTCGCACGTGCGATTCGCACCCGAGGCTCAGATGCTGCATGCCACGCGCATTGCCGACGGCGAGGCCGATGCCTTGATCGGCTGCGACCTGGTCGTCGCGGCGTCAGACGAATCACTCTCACGGCTGCCGGCCGGTCGCGGGCGCGCAGTGGTGAGCACCGGTCTCGTGCCGACAAACGACTTCGCGCGCAACCCAGATTGGCAGCTCGACCCGAAGATGCTCATCGAACGCATCGAGGCTGCGGCGGGAAAGGCCGACCTCGTATTGCTGGATGGCGAGCGCTTGGCCACCGCACTGGTCGGCGATCCGATCGGCATCAATATGTTCATGCTAGGTCTCGCCTGGCAACGCGGGTTCATCCCGTTGAGCAGAGTGGCGATAGAGCGGGCTATCGAGCTCAACGGCGTGGCCGTTACCATGAACAAGGAAGCATTCCTCTGGGGTCGACGCGCCGCCCACGACCAACCGGCGGTCGAGCGCTACCTGAAGGCGCAGCAGCCGGCACACGTTATCACCTTTGTTCCACGACAGACCCGGGGGCTCGACCAGACCGTCGCGCACCGCATCGAGCACCTGCGCGCGCACAGCGGCCAGGTACATGTGCAAAGGTACCGGGGGTTGGTGGAGAGGGTGCGCCAACTGGAAGCCGGTATCCAAGGGGGTGATGCGCTGGCCAGGGCCGTGGCACACAACTACCACCGACTCCTAGCGACCAAGGATGAGTGGGAGGTAGCCCGCCTGTTCACGCACCCCGACTTCCGATCGGCGCTGGAGCAGGAGTTCGAGGGCCCGATCCGCCTGCGCTTTCACCTTGGGGTCTGGCCGTTCGCCCGGCAGGACCCCAATGGTGGCAAGCCCGTCAAGGGTGATGCGGGGCCCTGGGTGCTTCTGGCGATGAAGTGGATGGCGCGGATGCGTGGGCTAAGAGGGAGTTGGCTCGATCCATTCCGCAATACGGCGGAGCGCGCACTGGACCGTCAGTTGCTACTGCAGTACGAACACGACATGCAGGCTGCCCTGTCCGACTTGCGTGCTGAGACCTTGCCCGTCGTCATCAAGCTGGCCTCGCTACCTCAGACGATCCGAGGGTACGGCCACGTGCGACAGGCACAGGCCACGAAGGCGGCTGAGGTCAGAGAGAAGCTGCTGCAAGAGCTCGAGCTCGCGCGCCAGCAACTGGCCCGCGCCGCCTAACCAACGGACGATGTCATGGAACTAGACGGCGAACCGCGCGCCATCGTTGGGACGCAGGCCTACTCGATGCGGCTGACCTGTCGTAAGGAGCGGCGGGATACATGCAGCCGAGCATCTTTGCGCACGTGTCTTTGTGCGTCCGAGCCCTGTGGTGCGACTGGCCCGCGCAGTTTCAGTCAATAGACCAGTGGAGAGCGCGTACGTTGAATCACACCGGCAAGAACACCTTCTCCGCGATGCCCTGACTCACAAGCTCCTCCACAGCGACGCGAAGTGCGCGCGTTGCCAGGCTGGCAGGGCGCCCCTTGCTCCAGGCGAGCATCCGTGTGGTCTCAAGGCCGCGTACAGGAATTCCTTGCAACCCGCGCCATACATCAGATGTACCCAGCGCAGACCTTGGGACAACGGCATGACCCACCCCTAATCGCGTTAGCTCGGCAGCTGGATTGCCGCTGTGAATTTGGACAATCGGGCGCAATGCACCGTATCGCTCCTCGTAGATGCGCCGCAACCCCGGCGCGATAATGATCGGCATCTGCGGCAAATCGCGTGCTGCAATGCTCTTTCGCTTGCAAAGCGGATGGCCAACAGGGCACAGAAGCACAGCTTCCTCGCGCAAGAGAGGCTGCAACACAATGTCGTCGCGAGGCTCGACTTCCGTGACGAGTCCGAGATCCAACGTACCGATGGCCAAGCTGCGCAACATCTCGTCGGTTGTCCCTTCCGATAGCTCAAGCTGCACCTGCGGATATTGAGCGTGGAACCGCTTTACCAACGGTACGTAGAGGACGCGTCCCGCGCTGGCAGGCGCCGCTACGCGCACAGTGCCACGCATTCCGCGACTGAACGTGGCGACATCGCTTGTCGCACTCTCGACCTCCCGCAGAATGAAGCGCGCACGCTCCAACAGCAAGTGGCCGCTGTCGGTGAGCTCGACACCGGCAATGCTGCGCCGAAACAAGGCCCCCCCAACTTGATCTTCTAATCGAAGCATCTGACGACTGACCGCTGACTGCGCGATATGCAAGACCACAGCCGCGGCACTGATGCTGCCGCTGTCCGCAACGGCGACGAAGTAGCGAAGCTGGCGCAGATCCATGGGATCCTCCACTTGTAGCGTCCATGCTCATCTTAGATGGTTAGGACCTGAAATCTATGCTTTTCAGGTGTGGATTCCGTTCACACAATGCTGCCGCAGGAGACTGTCGAGGCTCTAGGCACACGTTGAGTTTTTAAGGGAGCGAGAGCGGTGCAGATGGCGGCCACCCGCTGTCCGCGCCTGGCTCGCCTAAGGCCAAGAACCAGGTTGACTCCCATCCATGACCGACGTGACGACTATTCCTAAAGCGCCTGACCCTTCTCAAGAGTTTCTCGACACGCTCCGCGGCGTCGTTGGGACGTCGAATGTTCTAGCAGACACCGACCTAAGAGGAACAACGTGAACACCAACGTCGGCGATGCCGTCGCCTGCTTTCTGGAACAAGTCGGTATCAAGACCGGCTTTGGCATCATCTCCGTTCACAACATCCCAATATTCGACGCAATTGCGCGGCGCGATCGCATTCACATGGTGATGACGCGGGGCGAAGCGGGCGCCTCGCACATGGCCGATGCATTTGCGAGAGTGACCGGAGGACTTGGCCTTCTTGTGTCAAGTACCGGGCCTGGCGTGGCCAACGCAATCGCAGGTTTGGTGGAGGCGCGTTTCGCTGGTACGCCTTTGCTGCACCTCACTGGTCAGGTCCCCAGCAAGCTGATCGACCGCAACACGGGCACCACGCACGATGCACCGGACCAGTTAGGCCTAATGCGTGCGGCCTGCAAATCAGCCTATCGCATCCGTACGCCTGAAGAAGCCTGGGGCGTATTGACACGCGCCGCGACCGAAGCTTTGACCGCACCCAAGGGACCCGTCAGCGTCGAGATCCCGATCGACCTGCAAAAAACGGTCGTCTCATTGCCCCCGCAGCTCGGCATGGACTTTCGTTTGCCAATCCCAGAACCGCTACAGCCGACAGAGGCCCAGATGGACGCTTTGGTCGATCAGGTGATGAGCGCGAAACGGCCGATGCTGTGGGTCGGCAATGGAGCGAGGCACGCCAGCGCGGAAATACAGGCACTGGTGAGCTTGGGTTTCGGGATGGTAACCAGCCATGCCGCGCGTGGCGTCGTGCCCGAAGACCATCCGATGAACTTGGGAGGCATGAATGGCACCGGCGTGCAGACCGTTCAGGACTTCTATCGAACAGTCGACCTGATGCTCGTGGTCGGTTCGCGACTGCGAGGCCAGGAGACGGTTGACAACACGACGCCGCTGCCTGAAAAGCGCATCCACATCGACATCGACCCGGCCGCCAATGGCCGCACCTACAGCAATGTGATGTTCGTGCTTGGCGATTCACGCCTCGTAATCAGTGGGCTGGTCAAGCGTCTGAAGGACCGTTTGCAGCCGAACGTCGGGTTCGCGAAGGAATTTCAAGCGATGAAGCTTCGCGCGCGGGAGGAGTTCAAGGCGACCCTTGGTCCGTATGCAAGCTTTGCCGATCAGCTCAGACGCGTGGTGCCGCGCAACGCACTTTGGGTGCGAGACATCACCGTCGCCAATTCCACCTGGGGAAACCGGCTCTATGAAGTCTACGGTCCTCGAGACGCCGTGCACCCCATCGGCGCAGGTATCGGGCAGGGGTTGCCGCTGGCCATCGGAGCGGCAGTAGCGGCGGGCGGGCGCAAGACGGTGGTGCTGCACGGCGACGCCGGCTTCATGATGCACGTTTCCGAGCTTTGGACCGCCGTCCAGGAGGGACTCGACATTCTCTTCATTGTCATGAATGACGCAGGCTATGGCGTGATCCGACACATGCAAGATGCGGCGTTCGGAGGACGACGCGTCTACGGGGATCTCATGCCGCCCGACTTCGCCAAACTGGCTGCCGCGGCGTCTGCGCGCTATGCGTGTGTGAAGTCGGCGAACGCGTTCGGCTCTACCGTGCGCGACCAACTGGAGGCGCCTGGCATCTGCATCTTGGAAGTCGACATGCAGGCCGTGGGGGAAGCACCTCCCTATTACCCGTACATGCCAACCAAGAAGGCGCCTTAGTCGGTTCGGACGAACTGGCGTGGCCTGGTCCACTCAGGTCGCGCGTACCCATCCCTAAGGAAAGTAGTGAATGAATTTTGAACTGACCCCAGAACAGGAGCAGATTCGCGACGCGATCGAGCGCGTCTGCGTCCCGTTTGATGCTGACTACTGGCTGCGCAAGGATCAGGAAGGTGGATTTCCCCACGACTTCCACCGAGCCCTCGCAGAATCGGGCTGGCTCGGCATCGCCATGCCGGAAGAGTTCGGAGGCGCCGGACTCGGTATCAGCGAAGCCGCCTTGATGATGCACACGATTGCGGCCACTGGCGCCGGGCTCTCGGGTGCATCAGCCGTTCATATGAACATCTTCGGCTTGCATCCCGCAGTTGTGTTCGGATCTACCGCTCAAAAGGCACGTTGGCTCCCTCCCTTGATCTCAGGAAAGGAGAAGGCGTGCTTTGGCGTCACCGAGCCCAACACCGGATTGAATACGCTAAAGCTCAAGACCCGCGCGATACGCCAAGGTGATCACTATGTCGTGCATGGACAGAAGGTCTGGATCAGCACGGCCAAGGTGGCCAACAAGATCTTGCTCCTGGCACGCACCACGGCGATCGAAGAATGCCAAGGGACCGACGGCTTGAGCCTGTTCTACACCGACCTTGAGCGGACCAGCATCGAGGTTCGCGAGATCGAGAAGCTCGGCCGCAAATGTGTGGATTCCAACCAAGTCTTCATTGACGGACTCCGCATTCCGGTCGAAGACCGCATAGGGGAAGAAGGCAAGGGCTTTCAATACATCCTGCATGGCCTGAATCCGGAGCGCATCCTGATTGCCAGCGAGGCCGTTGGTTTGGGACGCGCCGCGCTCAGGCGTGCAGCAGGCTATGCCAATGAACGAGAGGTTTTTGATCGTCCGATCGGCAAGAACCAGGGCGTTCAGCATCCTCTGGCGAAGTCTTGGATGGAGTTGGAAGCAGCCCACCTCATGGTTCAGAAGGCCGCTTGGCGCTACGACCGACACCTGCCATGCGGTGCCGACGCCAATAGCGCCAAGTACCTCGCCGCTGAGGCCTGTTACCACGCGTGCGAGAACGCGATCTTCACGCACGGGGGAATGGGGTATGCCAAGGAATATCACGTTGAACGCTACATGCGCGAAGCCTGGATTCCCCGCCTTGCGCCGGTGAGCCCGCAGCTCATTCTTTGCTTCATTGCAGAGAAAGTACTCGGACTTCCCAAGTCTTACTAAAAAGCTAAGGAAATTCGCGTCTGTTTACCCCCAGAGTCCCGCCCGATGACGTCTCCGCCCTATCCGGCCATTTTCTAGACTGCAGTCAGGCGGCTTCCGGCTTGTCGATCTTCGTTATTGAAATCATTCGGGGTCAGGGGGCCGAGAGCCATGCGGTTGTGATGGTTGTCGTAATGCTGTCGAGCCTTCAACGTAAGCGGCCGGCGAACCCATCTTGAATTCGCAGTAGGAGCAAAGGATGCTCGTATCCATTAACTCTGGACCGAACCCAAGACTTGGACACGATTGACTTGATCTTTCTGACCAAGGCCCGCAACCGTCCCGGCGCTCTGTCGTATGCGTCTCCGGGCAACGGCAGGCCGCACCACATCGTCCTGGAGATCTTCAAGGCCCACGCTGGAGTCCAGATCCTGCACGTCCCTACAAGGGCGCGCCGCCGGCCTTGACCGACCTCATCGGCGGGCAGATCCCGATGATGATGCTCGATCCCGCCACCACCAGCAAGGACAGTATGGCAGTAAGCCGATCTCAGGCCACCACTGCCAAGCCCGGCGAAGCGCGCAAGCGGGCTATGTCGCGCGCTGGCGGTTCACCAAAGTGGCGGCGATATTCGCGAGTGAACTGCGACGAGCTTTCATAACCCACGCGGAAGGCGGCAGTCGCAGCGTCGATTCCCTGGACCAGCATCAGGCTGCGCGCCTCCTGGAGCCTTAGCTGCTTCTGGAATTGCAGCGGCGTCATCGCCGTCACGGCACGAAAATGCTCGTATAGGCTCGACGGACTCATACCTACTTCCGCGGCAAGCCGCTCGATGCTGAACCTTTCCCGGAAGTTCTGCCCGATCCACGCGATGGCGCGGCCAACCTGAGCCACCCGACCCTGGCTGGAGGTGATGTGGCGCATCCTGGCACCGTCCGCGCCGGCGAGCAGGCGATAGAGAATTTCCTGCTCGGCCAGCGGCCCGAGCACCGGCAGCGCCGCCGGATCGTCGAGCAGACGCAGCAGGCGTAGCGCCGCGTTGAGAAGTTCGGCCCCGGCGTCTGACACTGTCTTGCCTATGGACAGAGATGGCGCTCCCCGCGGCGCCGGCACGCGCAACGCCAAGTCCCCCAGCATGATCGGATCGAAATCGAGGTATAGGCAGAGATAGGGCTTGTCAGGCGTCGCCTCAACCACATGGCCTATAACCGGCAGGTCATAAGTCACAACCCCATAACGCCCCGGTGCGTATCTGAACACACGGTCGCCCAACGTGACCTCTTTGTGCCCCTGAGCAACGAGGCACAGCTGCGGCCGATAAACGTTCGGCATCGGCATCGTCACCGTGGAGGATCGAACAAGCGTCACACGTTCGATGGGGGTGGCATGGAAGCCATCCTTCGAGACGTGTCGGGCAATCACGGCCGCGATTTCGGTCAGTGTTTCCATGAACCCGACTATCACACGCACACGAAAGCGCAGCAATGCGAACCGCGGCTTCTAGAGGATTAGGCAGTAATCCCGGCGCATCGGGATAACGGTTCGACGTCGCTGCGCATCATATTGCCAGCAGCGGCTTGGTCACAGTGAACCTGGCTGCAGAACAAGTATGGAGCGAACATGACAATGGATAATCTGAAGGTCCCCACGGTCGCACTGGGGACCTGGGCTTGGGGCGACAGCGGTGAGACCGGCAACGGCTATTTCGGAAGCCCCCTCACTCGAGCTGGCCTGGAAGAGGTCGCGCACAAGGCACATGCGGCCGGCCTCACCCTGTGGGATACCGCCGCGGTGTACGGCATGGGTCGGTCAGAGACCGTACTCGGGGACGTTCTGAAGCGCTACGCCCGCGGCGACTACCAGCTCTCCACGAAGTTCACGCCGCAGGCCGCTGGCACTAGCGATGATCCGGTGGCGGACATGCTGGAGCAGAGTTTGGCACGCCTCGGCACCGATTACATCGACCTCTACTGGATTCACAATCCAGCAGATGTAGCGCGGTGGACTCCGCACCTGATCCCGCTGCTAAAGAGTGGGAAAGTCAGACATGTGGGCGTCTCGAATCACAATCTGAGCGAAATCGAGCTTGCCAACCAAATCCTTGGAGAAGCCGGGTTCCGGGTCGAGGCCGTCCAGAACCACTATAGCCTGCTCTACCGCGGCTCTGAAGATGCTTGCATCCTGGACCACTGCCGCAACCAAGGCATCCCATTCTTTGCCTATATGGTGCTTGAACAGGGCGCCTTGACCGGCAAGTACAGTCCGGAGAGCCCGCTGCCGAAAGGCAGCAGCCGGGCGGCGACTTACGATGGCATGCTGTCTCAGTTGAAGGCTCTGACGGACAGGCTCGCCTCGATCGGCCAGAAGCAGGGTGCCGCAGCTCCCGATGTCGCGACAGCTTGGGCGATCGCCAAGGGCGCGATGCCGATCATCGGCGTCACCAAGCCCTATTACATCGATGGTCTGGTCCGAGCTACCAACATGACGCTCACCAGCGATGAGGTTGCGGAGCTAGAAGCTCTTGCCGATGCTGCCAACGTGAACACCCGCGGGTGGTGGGAAAAGGAGATGCAGCCTTGACGGCGAAGCCCACTACAAGAAGACGGCGGGTTCTGCGGCGCAAGCAGGCCTCAGTTGCCCAGTTGCCCAGTTGCCCAGTTGCTCGGACCTACGCTGCGGATACTTGCCTTGCTCGCGCATGAACGACACGGACTCACTCAGAGCCCGTACGATCTTCTCTTTGGCCGGCGAGAGCTTGGAGACGCAGAGGCCAGTCTTCTCCGCAATCAAAGCGCCCCAAAGGTGCGCCTCTGGCGCTTTAGCGGCTGCGGCGACTTCGTCGTCTAAGCAGCTCTGCTCGCGCACGCTCGACTCCAATTGCCGTAGTCCTTCCCACGAGCAGCCGCCGCCACGCGAGGGCGGCCTCTCGAATCTCAATTCAAAAGAGGATGCAGCGCCCAATGCGCGGTGAACATAGCTCTGGGTGTCCGTGCGACAGGGGCACCCATACTGGTTTTAGTAGTCGCAGAGCCCGACCGCCCTACCCATTCATGACGGTGCCCGCCATGCACCTTGCACCCGAGGTTGACAGTATTCGGGTTGGCGAGAAATCGCAGGACGATTGCGACATCTGTGACTCTTGCTTGCTGCGGGTATTCAATTCGATTGCGGCGGTGCAACCAATGCGCCTTTGATGTCATGGCGAGCCATAGCGTCGGCAACAAATCCTGAAGATTTCATATCTTCGACGAACTCGCCTAGATAGTTGGCTGCTTCCATGCCTCTGCTGCGCGGTGTTCCCATCGCTTGTTGAATCACCATGAACCTACCCGGCAGAAGTCGCAGCCCATTCAACCTCGCCGAGTCTGAGGCAAGCTGCTGACGCACGCCCGCGGCCACGTCAACCTTCTGCGCGAGAAACTCGTCCACGACGATGGGTGACGTGTTGGCGCGAACGATCTGGGCATTCTTGAGTTCGCGGCTCAAGTAGAGATCGTATGCGCTGCCCTTGCCGACCATGATCCGCATGCCTTCGACATCCACCTGCTCGTTGCTTTCGATATTGGAGTCAATTCGCACGAGGTAACTTCCCTCGATCAGGATGTAGGGTGCCGTGAACAGGAGGCCTTCGCCGCGCAGCGGATCGACGGCAAAGAAGCCAACGTCAGCCTGCTCGCCGGTGACAGCGGTCACCGATTTCCCTGCGGCATCGAACACTACAGGCTGGAATTCAACCTGCAGGCGCTTTGCGAGTTCGGTGGCCAGGTCGACCGATACTCCGGCTGGCAGGTTCCGGCCTGCATCCCACCGTGCGAGGATCGGATTGCCAAGATTGATTGAGGCGCGCAGCACGCCAGTTGGCGCAAGCGCAGAACGGATCGTAGCAGTGACTGGCATAGGGGTGTTTCAAAAGTGAGGAGGTCTCAAAGCTCTGCGCGGGACCCGATGAGCTCGGAGAAGATGCCGCCGGGTGACTTTCGGCATAAATCGACGGTAGCTGTCTGGGCGAGGCTCTGTGAAAACCACGCCGTGATCACGGCGCTGCGTTCTCCCAGGTAGACAGGTTGGCCTGCCTCATCAAGCTGCATTGGGAGGTCATGCCCGGGAATCAGCAACGTGCCGGGTGTGCGTCGCCACGTTTCCCAGATCCGTTCCAGAGTGCCGATGCTCGCAGGGCGATCACTGGTGTCACTGACGTCCATTGTGAGAAGCTCCGCGCGGTTCTTCGCCGCATCGCCTGTGAACAGCACCGGCACTTCGCTTTCTGCGAGCAGGTACATCAGGTGGCCGAGCGTATGCCCCTCGGAGGAAATGGCTGTGATCCCGGACAGGAACTCGTCACCCTCATCGAGCATGCGAACCCGGTCAAGTCGCCGCAATTCCCGAACGTAGAGTTCTGGCAAGGGATTGAAGCCGGGCTGCGCCGCAGCGGCCCACTCAAGTTCCCTGCGCCCGACCCAGATCGTTGCCTTGGGAAACAGCGTGAAGTTGACCGCGTGGTCGTAATGCACGTGGGTCAGGACGACGTCGGTGACGTCTTCTGGCGCGACACGGCGTTGCGCGAGCTGCTTCGCAAGGGGTTTGCGGACGCCGAACGCGCCCACGTCCACGAGAACCGTCCGCTGCGCGCCGCGCAGGAGCGAGATGGTGCTCCACCCGAGACCCCCGTGGCAAACGGCTCGCCCCGGAAAACCCTGAATCAGGACATCAACCTTGTACATGCCTACTCCGGCTTGATGTTCGCATCCTTGACGAGCTTTCCATACCGATCAAGGTCGGAGCGGATACGTTCGCCAAACGCAGCCGGGGTGCTTCCCACAATCTCGTAGCCGCCCTCAGTGGCAAGCCGGTCTGCGACTTCCTTGACCTTCAGTGCCTTGGTCACTTCGTCGTGGAGGCGATCGATGATCGCCGCTGGTGTGTTCGCAGGCGCCAGCAGTCCCTGGAACTGCGTGATGTCAAACCCCTTGTAGCCGACCTCTTGCATGGTCGGCAGGCCTGGCAGCGACGACGCCCGGCGGGGGCCGGAGACCGCGAACGCCCGGAGCTTTCCGCTCCGGACAAACGGCGCGGCCGTGACCACCGTGTCGAACGTAAAGGAGAGTGTGCCGCCGAGCAGATCGGCTAGCGCAGGGGCCGCGCCCTTGTACGGCACGTGCGTGTACTCTGCGCCGCTCATCAGACCGAACATGACGCCAGCCAGATGCCCTCCACCGCCCACACCGGTCGAGCCATAGCTAAGGTGCCCCGGCTTCGCCTTGGCTGTCGCCACCAGCTCCGTCAGGTTCTTGATCGGCGATGCTGCCGGAACGGTCAGGGCATACTGGTAGCTCGTCACTAGGCTGATGGGTGAGAAATCCTTGACCGGGTCGTACGGGACCTTTGCATAGAGCACCGGGTTCACCACAAGCGGGCCGCTTGCGAGCAGGACAAGCGTGTAGCCGTCCGGGGCCGCCTTGGCCACCGCGTCCGTTCCGATCATGCCGTTGGCGCCCGGCTTGTTGTCGATGATGACGGGCACGCGCAGCCCTTCGGCCATCTTCTGGCCGACGATCCGCGCCGTAATGTCCGCGGCGCCGCCGGCAACGTAGGGAACGACGATGCGAATCGGCTTGCTGGGATAGGCTGATTGCGACTGCGCATCGCCTCCCGTCGCTGCCAGCAGCATCACTGCGTACAGGTGAATGGCCTTCATCTTGAGTCTCCGTGTTCTTCATGGGCCGGCCAGATCGTGGGGCGGCAGGCCTGCCCGGCTGCCTAGGCCTTGGCCGCGTGCTCGTCGAGCAAAGCAAGCACCGCGGGATCCAGTGCAAGGCCGTCGCGCCGATGACGCGCGAGGTTGTTCAGTTCGATCTCACCTGGCACGAGGACGGGTCGCAACGCCTCTACGGGGGGGCTGGCATGCAGGATCGCCGCGAAGTCGTTCATCCGCTCGCTCAGCCATGCGGTGGACCCGAGGCGCCGCGTGTCCATCAGGAAGAAGAAGTGCCCGAGGTTCTGTGGCTCGTCAGGCGCATCGACCCATGACTTCACATGCGTGAGATAGGCAGCGCCGGACAGAAGGCCGGCGAACAGGTCGACCAGCAGCGCGAGGCCGTAGCCTTTGTGCCCACCAATTGGAAGCAGGAACCCGTCCAGGGCCGCCGCCGGGTCCGTTGTGGTCCGGCCGTCTTTGTCCGTGGCCCACGTGTCGGGAATTGATTCCCCGCGCTTGAGGGCGTTGCGGATCTTGGCACGAGCGGCAACGCTGATGGCCATGTCGAGCAGGAACGGGTTGCCACCGGGATTTGGCACACCAAAGCCAACCGGGCTGTTGCCCAGGCGCGCATCGCTGCCGCCCCATGGCGCGATTGTGGTGGTCGCATTGCTGCCGATGATGCTGGCGAAGCCGGCCTCTGCTGCGATCAGCGAGTACGGCGAGACCGGGCCGAAATGGTTGCTGCCGCGTGCGAACGCAATGCCGACCCCAGTCTGCTTGGCCGTTTCCATGGCTGCCTCCAGCGCACGCATGCCGACAAGCGGGCCGACACCGTTGTCGCCATCGACGCTCACGATGGCGGGCGCACGCTGCTCCACTTTGATGTTCGGTCGCGCCTTTATGCCGCCGACACTCAGGCGCTCCCCATAGGACTCGACGCGGCTGAGGCCGTGCGTCGACAAACCGAAGAGGTCTGCCGTCACCAGAATCCTGGCGACATCCTGAGCATCCTTTGGGAGCAGGCCAAGGCCCTCGAAAGCCTTCGCACCAAGTTCAAGCAGTTCGGACTCCAGCAGGACTCGTTTTTCAGCAACAGTGGTGTTCATGATGTCTCGAAAAAAATGAAGTGATGAAGGGGGACTCAGTCGACCTTGAGCCCGGCCTTGCGGACCACGTTGCCCCAACGTTCGCGCTCGGCTTTGATGTATTTGGCGAATTCGGCTGGCGTCATGGGAGCCGCCGTGCTGCCGTCTTCCTCGAGCCGAGCACGTACCGCCGGCACGCTCAATGCCTTGACGGCGGCGTCATGCAGCCGGCTCACGATCTCGGGCGGCGTCTTCGCTGGCGCAAGAAGACCGAACCATTGAGAGCTGTCGAAGCCGGGATAGCCGAGTTCGGCGACGGTAGGCACCGCGGGAAGCGCTGACAGGCGTTGCGGCGAGCCGCTCGCAATGATCTTGATCCTGCCTGCCTTGGCCTGTGCAATGAAGCCCGGAGGGCCGGCAGAGGCAGCGTCCGTGTTGCCCGCCAGCAGGTCGTTGAGCTGTGCTCCCGTGCCCTTGTACGGAACATGAGTCACATCAATGTTGGCGGTGACCTTCAACATCTCGAAGGCAAGATGACCCGCGCTGCCGTTGCCGGCAGAGCCATAGTTCAGCTTGCCTGGCTTTGACTTGGCCAACGCGATGAACTCCGGCAGGGTTGCTGCGGGCACCTTCGCTCCGACGGCGAACACCATTGGCACCTTGGCCAGCAAGGCAACTGGCGCGAAGTCCTCATCGCTGTACGGCAGCTTTGCAAACATTGCCGGATTGACGGCCAAAGTGCCCACATGCCCAAGGACGACGTTGTAGCCATCCGGTGCCGCGCGTGCCACTTCCTGCATGGCGATGATCCCGGAGCCGCCCGCCTTGTTGTCCACGATGACGGCCTGCCCAAGCGTCTTTGACATCTCGTTGGCGATGAGGCGCGCAATGACGTCAGAACTGCCACCGGGACCGTAGGGCACGACGAGGCGTACTGGCTTCTCGGGCCAAGCGGCGTGGGCCAAGGGCGTTGCGGCCGCCATCACGGTGGTTGCCAGAACGCCGAACACGCGGCGTATAGAAAGGCGAAGCGAACTTCGGGTGGTGCCAACGTCGGGCGAAATGCTCATCAATGTCTCCTTGTTGATGCGGCCCTTGATTGCAGCCGCTGCTGAGGGTTGATTGTTCGCGGGGAGCCGCTTCGGTGTAAATTGCAAAGATTCGTTCTACCTTTGCGTGAAACGCATGAATTTCGATCTCGCGGATCTGCGCGCCTTTCTGTCCGTTGCGGATTTCGGTAGCTTCCGGGTTGCCTCTGAAAACTTGCACCTGTCGCAGTCGGCACTGTCTCGTCGCATCGACAAGCTCGAGATGGCGCTCGGCATCAAGCTCTTCAGCCGCACGACGCGGAAGGTGGAACTGACGACGGTCGGCAGGGCTTTCGTGCCCAGGGCTCAAAACGTCATGCGCGAACTGGAAGACGCACTTGTCGGCATCAAGGACACGACGGAACGCATCTCTGGCCTGGTGACGATTGCTTGCGTCCCGTCTGCCGTGGGTTACTTCCTACCAGGTCTCATAAAGCGGTTTCACGCTTCGTATCCGAGGGTACGCATCCGACTTATCGATGAATACTCTTCGGAGGTCCTTGTCGCAGTAGCAAGGGGAGATGCCGACTTTGGTTTGACGTACATCGGCACCCAAGAAGCTGACATCGATTTCGCGCCCCTGTTGGAAGAACGATTTGTTGTCGCATGTCCTGTGGGGCATCCTCTTGCGAGGCGGAAGCGGCTCACCTGGACTGAGTTGTCCGAGTATGAGTACCTGACGCTTGCGCAGGGAAGTGGCAACCGTTTCCTGATCGATCAAGCACTCAGCCGCGTTGATCGAAAACCGCAGTGGACCTGTGAGGTGCGTCACGTCCCGGCTTTGGTGAGCCTTGTCGAAGCGGGGCTCGGCCTGGGCGTTGTCCCGCGACTGGCAATGCCTCCAAAAGGACATTCCGGGCTGATCAGCGTCCCGCTTGAAGATCCAGAAATCACGAGGGTGATCGGGTTAATCAGGCGACGCGGGCGTGAACTCATGCCGGCGGCCCGACTGTTTCATGACATGCTCTTGCGTGCACGCGTGGACAAGAGGACTGAAGATCGCCCGCGGCAACGGGGAGAAGACAAGACATAATCCGTCGGGTCACGCACGAAAGCTCATTGGACGGCGACGACTGGATTGGCTCGCATTTGTGAAAACTCGACGAGCGTCATAGAAGGATGCTCACGTGAGTGCAGGGCAAGGATGACGGACTCAAAGCGCAGAAGCTAGACAAAGCCTAGTGGCGCAAGCCACGGCGATGTCAGAGCTCAAGCTTCTGAGCAGAGCTACAACTGCGAAAAAACATGTCTGTCCCCTTACAACTGCCGCACTCTGCGAGCCTCCTGTTGTTCAACCTGTCAGTGCAAACCAGGAGTAGCGCGCTGCTGCCCGCGATCATATGCGCCGGGGAACGCCACCGCGAAGAACCGCCAGTCAATGACAGTCGCCGAGCCTTGTCAGCGGCCTACTGCAAAGTCGTTCCGTGCAGATCCAGCCAGCTCTTGCAGGCCGCCAGAGCGACATCCACATCCGCCTGATTGTTGTACAGGTGCAATGAAAACCGCAGTGCGTTGCGCCGAACGGCAGCCATCACCTTATGGGCTTGCAGGTGTGCTTGCAGGCTTGCGGCAGCGTCGGGGTTGCGCGACTCGATGCACACCATGTTGGCACGCAGGGCGTCGGGAGCCCGGGCGACCGGCGCACCTAGGTCCATCAAGCCGGCCGATAGCGCCGCTGCCAAGCCGGTTACGTGCGTGTCGATTGCCTGTGTGCCGACGCCATTAAGCAATTCCAGCGTGTCACCCACCAGCAGCGCTGCGAGAAAGTTGTAGTTGCCGAGGTTGAAACGCTGAGCCGCCGCCTGGTACTTGATGGGCGCGTCGTCGTAGTCAGCCTCGTGGTTTGCTTCCATCTCAACTCCGAATCGGGCGAGGTAACGCGGTGTCAGGCTCTCGGCAAACTCGCGACGCACATACAAAAAGCCCATGCCGTACAACGAGCACAGCCCCTTTTGCGTACTGGCTGTAAATGCGTCGATGGGAGTGCGCGCGAGGTCCAGGTGCGTGACTCCTATGCTTTGCGCTCCATCGACTACCAGCCGAACGTCGGCGCTCCGGCAGGCTGCACCTAGCCGATCGAGTTCGGCCCGAAAGCCAGGCTTGAACGAGGTGGCCGATAAGGTAACCACGCGCGCACGGTGGCTGCCTTGCAAGGCCTCGATGACGGCGTCGGTCGGAAACAGGCCGTCGACCGAAGGAAAGTCGCGGACAGACACCTGCAGGCCTTCGAGGTTGCGCCATGCGTAGATGTTGTTGGGGTGCTCCACGCCGGAGCAAAGGAATACCTCGTCACCTGCCCGCCACTCCATGGACGCGGCGACCATGTTGAGGCCATCCGAAATGTTCTTGGTGATGGCGATCTCGTCCGTCGCGGCGCCGATCAGTTGCGCGAAGCCGGCACGTGCCTTGTCGACCAGGGCGAAATAGGCGTACTTATCGGCAGTGCCCTGCACGCGCTGCTGCATGTGCTCATGGGCCCGATCGGGTGCGTCATCGGGAAGCAAGCCGCGACTGGCAACGTCGAAGTACGTTTGTGTGAGCGCGCCTGGAAAGCGATGGCGGGCGGCGGCGATGCGCTGGGTGTCGGAAGGCGAGAGCGTCGGTTGAGTCAGCATGGTGGCGTTGAGGTCGTAGAAGAGGGAAAGATGCGCTGGGCAGTCCTATCACTGTCGCTCGATGCCAGCAGCCTTCACGATGCGAGCCCAGTTGGTGAGGTCGTCGATCATGAAGCGCTGGGTCTGAACGCCGTTCAGTTTGCCGGGCGTGATGCCAAGGTCTGACAGGGCTTTGCTCACCGGCGCCGACGCCAAGGCAGTCGCCAGCTCCTTTTCCCAGCGTTGTGAAATTGCAGGCGGCACATTGGCGGGAAGCAGAACGGCAAACCAGTAGCCTGTGTCCATCCCCGGGACGCCCTGCTCCTGGAAGGTGCGTACGTCGGGGTAGTCACGGTGACGCTGCATGCCTGTCACCCCAAGCGCGTTCAATTTATCGGACTTTAAGTACAGCCCAGCCGATGCTGGGCTGGTAAAGATGAGATCGATCTGGCCGGAAAGCACATCGATGACGGCTTGCGACGAACCCTTGTAAGGGATCATCTCAATCTTGAGGCCTGACTGAATCCGATAGAGTTCCGATATGAGCTGGCTGGCAGTGCCTGACCCGATGCCCGAAGTGAAGCTGCCGCCCGGACGACCGGGCGCGGCGGTGCGCATGTCCTGCACCGTGTGTAGGTTGGACTGCTTACTGGCGAACAGCATGGCAGGGGTGGTGCCCACCATACCAATCGCCTGGAAGCTCCTAGTGGCGTCATAGGAAAGGCGTTGGTAAAGCGCCGGTGCCGTGGTATGCGCAGTGTCGGCCAGCAAAACCGTGTACCCGTCCGGTGCAGCCCTCGCTGCCAGCGCGGTGCCCAGAGTGGCCCCGGCGCCGGGCCTGTTATCTACCACTACGGGCTGACCGAACTGGTCGCCCAACTGCTTGGCAAGCAGGCGCGCCAGAGCGTCCGAGCTTCCGCCCGCGGTGTAAGGCACCACTACGGTAATGGCTCGTTCAGGAAAGCCCGCGGCATGGGCCAGTGCTCCGAAAAGCAGCCAGGCACCGCATACGGTGGCCCGGGCAAGGGTAGTAAATATCATTGTTCCTCTATGCGATGGATGTTGAAGCGGAGCCCGATGGTCGGCGGTTCGTAGGAGCGTTACCATCGAAAAAACCGCGCCGTGATATGAGCTCAACGAATACCGCACTACATCGCAATCTGCCTTCTGTTAAGGCCTTGTTATTCTTCGATGTAGTAGCGCGTCACCAAAATTTGGTGCGGGCTGGCGAAGAACTGCACTTGACCCAAGGGGCGCTCAGCCGGCAGCTCAAGGCGCTGGAAGACCATCTGGGTGTGATCCTGTTTTTCCGCGGTCCTCGTGGCCTGAAGTTCACTCAGGAAGGCGAACTTCTATACGACTACACACGCCGGGCTTTCGAGACGCTCGGCAGCGGTTTGCGGCGTCTGTCGGTGGACGCCGCGCGAGAGACGCTCGTGGTATCTGTGGCGCGCAGTTTCGCGGCGTGCGTGTTGGCGCCCAAGATCGATGGGTTCGCGCAAGCCCATCCCTGGGTGGACCTGCGCATAGACGTGCACCGCTACTTCACGGATCTGGAGTTGTCCGGAGCCGACATCTCCATCCGGCTTGGCGCTGGCGACTGGGAGGGTTACCGCATGCTTGCATTGACCGGTGATACGGTATGTGCAGTTTGCAGTCCGGCCATGGCTGTCGCGCTGCAGGAAGTGGCGCCGCCCGACTTGCCCGCTGGAGCCGTTTTGCTGCGCAATGCCGAGCGTGACTATTGGGCCGAGTGGATCGGCAGTGGCAATCGTCCCATCGACCTGGAGGCGGTCGCGACGGTGCGGTGCAACGATTCAGTCGCGTTGATCGAGGCCGTCAAGGCGGGAGGCGGGCTGTGTCTCACTCGGCATTCATTGGCGGCCGCCTCCATTGCTGCCAGAAGCTTGGTTCCGCTGTGGGGCGAACAGCTGAACGATGGCCTGCGCTATTACGCGCTGAGTGCCCGGCGCTCACACGCCCGCCGAGCCGTGGAGCTATTCATGCAGTGGCTGGAGTCGGAATTCACGCCTGCGCGCTCGTCGTAGCGCCGCCCAGCGTTGCGGAATCTAGAGACCCGAACTCGCTTCAGCCCTGCACATGGGGTATCCCTGCAGCCGTAACCGCGAGGAGCGCCAAGACGAGCCGGCATGGTTTCTCGCACCGCTATACGGCGTCGAGATGGACGAATCACAGAATCACATGCACCGTAGCTGCCTCAAGAACGCATTGAAGATCCGAACCGACACCCACGCCCAACAGCGGCGAGGCGGCCACGGCGGCGCCGCGGCGCGTGGTCTGACCTGCTATGGCTGCTATGGCTGCAAGGCCGCCGCGCGCGCCACACGGCGCAGCGCCTGCGGCGGCTGGCCGTACACCCGCACGAAGGCGCGCCGCATGCGCTCCGCGTCTTCGAAGCCCGTGAGCCGCGCGACCGCTTCGATGCTGCTGTCGCCGCCCTCAATCTGCGCACGCGCAGCTTCGGCGCGGATGCGTTCTACGGCCTTGGCCGGCGTTTGCCCCGTCTCGCTCTTGAAGGCGCGCATGAACTGGCGCGGACTCACGCAGGCCACGTCAGCCAGCCGCTCAATGCTCAGGTCGGCCGTAAGGTGCTCGCCGATGTGAGCCAGCACGGCGCGCATGCGATCGCTGGGCGGCGCCAGGTCCTGCAACGCCGAGAACTGCGACTGACCGCCGGTTCGCCGGTGGTAGACGACCATCTCGCGTGACACGGCGCCTGCGATCTCGGCGCCCAGGTCGGCTTCGACCATGGCCAGCGCGAGGTCGATGCCAGCGGCGATGCCCGCCGAGCTCCACACCGGGCCGTCGCGTACGAAGATGCGGTCAGCATCGACGGCAACGCGAGGGAAGTTGCGTTGCAGCAGCGCCGCCCGGCGCCAGTGCGTAGTGGCGCGGCGCCCGTCGAGCAACCCCGCTTCCGCAAGCAGAAAGGCGCCGGTGCACACGCTGGCCACGCGCCGCCCAGCCGCCAGCGAGGCGCGCAGGTGCTGCATCAGCGCGGGTGTGGCGGCGCCGGGTTTCCGCGCGCCCCAGCCACCGGGGACGATGAGCGTGTCGGCCTGCGAATTTCGCCACGCGCGCGTCTGCACTTCGATCCGGGTGGAGCACGCGACACGCCCGCCGCGCTCCGACTGCACCGAAAGTTCGTAGGCCGGCCCGCCTCGGTAGCGCCCGATCTCGGCGGCGATCTGAAACGCCGACAGCGGTCCGGCCATGTCGAGCAGCTCGAATTCGGGGACGAGCACAAACGAAACTGAACGCGTCATGTCATTTAACGAGGGAAATACGTCATTCTTGCCTCAGTGTCGCTGCGCACAATGAGTGCTGTCAACCCCCTTTCGCCCATGACCAACACCGCCTCCACCGACCGCCGCAATGTGCGCGTGCTCGCGACCTGCCAAGCCCTCTACACGGCCGCCGTCTCCATTGACCTGACGCTGACGGCCCTGACGGGCCACATGCTCGCGCCCGACAAGTCGCTGGCCACGCTACCCTTCGCACTCATCACGGTGGCGAGCGCGGTGATGACGTGGTTCGCCTCGCTGTTGATGCAGCGCATCGGCCGGCGCGGCGGCTTCACGCTGGGCGCGTTGACGGGCACGGCGGGCGGGCTGGTGTCGGTGTGGGCCGTGTTCCACGACGACTTCTGGGTGTTCTGCGTGGGCACGGCGCTGGTGGGCGTGTACCAGGCCTTTGCGCAGTTCTACCGGCTGGCCGCCGCCGACGGCGTGGCCGCGGCGGACAAGAGCCGCGCCGTGTCGTCGGTGCTGGCTGGCGGCGTGATCGCGGCCATTGCGGGCCCAGCACTGGCGGCGTGGAGCAAGGATCTGTTTCCGACCGCGCTGTTCGCAGGCGCGTACCTGATGGTGGCGCTGCTGGGCGCGATCTCGGTCGTGCTGATCCTCTCGTGCTATTGCGACACGCAGGCGCGGGCTGCCGAGGGAACGCTGGTCGACACGCGGCCGCGGCGTCCTTTAAAGGAGATCGCGCGCCAGCCCATCTTCATCGCCGCGCTGGCCAACAACGTGGTCGGATCGGTGTCGATGATGCTCGTGATGACGGCCGCCCCGCTCGCGGCCGTAGCCTGCAACCACAGCATCAACGACGGCGCGGGCATCATGCAGTGGCACCTCGTGGGCATGTATGCGCCTTCGCTGTTCGCGGGCGCGCTAATCCAGCGCTGGGGCCTGGCGCGCGTGGTGAGCCTAGGCATGGTGCTAAACGTGGTGTGTTCCGTAGTGGCGATGAATTCGACCACGCTGCCGGCGTTCTATGCCGCCCTATTCTGCCTGGGCGTGGGCTGGAACTTCATGTTCGTGGGCGGCACGACCTTGCTCGCCCAGTCTTACCGCCCGCAGGAACGCGGTCGTGCGCAGGGCGTGGCCGAGTTGCTGCGAAACGCGTGCACGGCCTGCGCCACGCTGGCGGCCGGCCCCGCGCTCGACCATTTCGGCTGGACGCGGCTCAATGCCGCGATGCTGCCGGTGGTGCTGCTCGCGGCGCTCATGACGGCGGTGTGGGCGCGCTCGGCGCGGCGCACGACGGCGCTCGCGTGAAGCGCATTGTTGGAGAATCAGGCGAAAAGCCAACCCGAAATAGTTATCCGGTTTGACCCTTGACGACGAGACTTCCTGCTCAGCCGGCGGTGCACTCATGCGTCTTGATAGCTGCAAGATGGCGAGGAAGTTTCGTATGAACGGCATTCAAGGAAAGTGGTTCGCAGGGACCCGCCCACATCGGCGCTTCAGTACGGCTCAGCGAAGCACGCTGGCCATGGAATCGTACCAACTGCGTCCGCCCAGCACGTTGGACGGATAGACGTCCCTTGTACGGCGCACCGATACGCCGCTCAAAGCTCATGCGACCGTGCAGCCGGCAAACCCAGTCTTCCCATTGGGCGAACTGGTCTATCTCAGGTGTGGTCAGCGTGTCGTACTCGCCGAGCGAGAGGGGATCAGCGGAGCTGAGCATCGTCGGACCAGTGTCGGTCGAACGCCGCGCCGCCCAGCTGGTATTCCATCTGCGTGCCCGGACTTGGCCAAGAGCTCAGACCGGCTTTTTCATTTTCGGCGAGACTTTGGTGAGCAGCGCCCGGTCGACGGACTCAATCTTGCGGCGCTCTGCGCTTCCTTCGAGTCGGCCCTAACCTTCTCTATCCTTGGCGCTTAGCCCAGTCCAAAGCCGCATCAAAAGCTCGTCGGCGGCGAGCTAGGATCCACTCCTTCATGGCCTCGAACGCGGCTGACGGCTTAGCCGCATATATCGAGGCGGCGGCCTCCGCTTCCTGCATGAGAGCGCCGCCCGGCACAACTGCGTGCACCAGTTGACAATCGAGCGCTTCCGCTGCATCCATGCGACGGCCGGACAGTACGAGCTGGTCAGCCACCGCATTGCCAACCGAGTCTGCAATCAATGCGTGCCCAATGTAGGTTGCGATTCCCAGGTCGATCTCAGGCAGTGCCAGAGAAACGTGACTAGCAGCGACCACATGATCAGCATGTAGCGCGAGCATCAGGCCGGCGCCAAGCGCTACTCCATTCAAGGCGACGACCAAAGGCTTTGGGAACGAGAGCAGTGCTTGGCTGTAGGCCACCAACTCTGACCTGCGCTGACGCGCGAAGACGCTGGCGTCCATAGTCGCCGGTCGCTTCATGTCTCGCCCAGATGAGAACACGGTCCGGCCCGCGCCCGTCAGAATGACCGCGTGGATCGAGTCATCACTCTTGGCGGTTGCGAGCCTGGCGACCAGCGCCTGCGCGACATCGCGGTCGATGGCGTTGGCAGCCAACGGACGATTGATCGTCAAATGCAGCACGCCTTCCTTGCGCCGTGCAAGCACCTTTTCCCCAGTGTGTCTCAACCGGAACTCCCGACCGACCTCAGATTGACTTGGGCGCAAACCGAATGCCAATGTTGGCCATGTTTTCGGTCGCCTCCGGCCCGAAGCGTGCCTCGATCCGCTGCCCCACCGACGTCTCGTACGTGATGTCGCTCATCGAATCGCCGTCCGCGCCCTGTATGAAGACGAGCATCTTCGCCTCATGGTCGTCGGCATTTCGAAAGGCACGATACACCCCCGGAGGAACCGACACGAAGTCATTGGGCTCGAGCAGGATCGTGTGCTCGCCCTTGTCACCCCAGATGATTTCATAGCGCCCGTCGAGCGGCATGAAGCTTTCGGTCGTGCGTTCGTGGGCGTGCAACTCTGCGCCGTTGCCCGGTGGACACTCGACGATGGCCACCTCGAGCCCCGGTAGCCCTTCGACCGCCGGCTTGTTCATGCCGCGGGAACGGTTCTTGGGCGCCATCAGCATGTAGATGTTGCGCGCCGCGAGCATCTCGTAGGCCGCGGACGGCACGCCGGTGCCAGCGCCCTCGTAGGAGCGCTTGGTGGGCTCCAGGTCTCGAAGCCGTGCGATCCGACCGTTCATGTCGGCGGAAGTGAAATGGGTTGTCATGTTCAGTTCAGTCCAGTTGGATGTTGGCCTGGCGAGCCACGTCGCCCCAGCGCTTCAGGTCGACGGCGATCAGTGCCGA
Source organism: Variovorax sp. 05N34 (assembly GCF_056397405.1). Classification (NCBI taxonomy): domain Bacteria; kingdom Pseudomonadati; phylum Pseudomonadota; class Betaproteobacteria; order Burkholderiales; family Comamonadaceae; genus Variovorax; species Variovorax sp. 05N34. The sequence goes on along the minus strand of NZ_JBFTNI010000008.1, from coordinate 189,691 downwards.
CATGCCCTTGCCATCGGTAGGCTTCACGTGGGCACTGAACTTCTTCAGGCCCGCCAGGTAGTCCGGGCTCGTTGTCACGCGCCGCACTGCGGCTTCAAGGGTTTGGACCACCTCGTCCGGCGTGCCGGCAGGCACAGAGGCGCCGGTCCAGTACGGCATGCTGACCGCTGGATAGCCGGCTTCGGCCATCGTCGGCACTTGCGGAAGCTCTGTCGAGCGCGCGGGGCCGGTCACCGCCAGCGCCTTGAGCTTTCCTTCGCGCACCATGGGCAATGCCGATGTGAGGTCCACCACCGCGAAGCTGACCTGCTCACCGATGACTGCGGTCATCATCTCGCCGCCGCTCTTATAGGGCACGTGAGTCATCTCCACGTGGGCCGTCGACTGCAGCAGTTCGCCGATCAGATGCGCGCCGTTGCCCACACCGGCCGATGCGTACGACACCTTGCCGGGGTTGGCTTTGGCGTAGGCAACGAGATCCTTCACTGTGCCCCCTGCGAAAGACGGGTTCACGACCAGCGCCGTATCGGTCTCGGCGATGAGGCCGAGATGCGTGAAGGAGCGAAGGGGATCGAAGCCGGGGTTCTTCTGCGTCGAGGGAACGATTGCGAATGTGGACGCGTTCCCGATCAGGATCGTCTTGCCGTCCTTGTGGGCCGCCGCGACATAGCGTGCGCCGATCTGGCTGCCGGCCCCGGGGCGGTTTTCGATGATGACGGTCTGTCCCAGCGCCGCCTGCAGGCCCGGAGCGAAGAGGCGTGCCTGCAGGTCCGCCGGGCCACCTGCGGCGTAGGGCACCACCAGCCTGACAATCTGCGACGTCTGCGCGGTGGCCTGCGGCGCGGCAAGCGCAGTGGCCAGGGCGGCCAGCAATATGAGTCTGCGCGTGGGGGCGCTCCGGATGGGCATATCGATGTCTCCTGCTTGTTCGTGTGGACCAACAGCCAGCAGTCTAGGAATCGACCGAAGTCCGTGCCATCATTCAGGATCAATGTCGAACATCATGATGCGTGATACCAAGAGCCTAGACATTGCCCTGCTCAGGGCACTGCGGGCGATGGTGAACGAAAGCAGCGTCACCCAGGCGGCGCACGTGCTGGGCATTGGCCAGCCCGCCATGAGCGGCCAGCTCGCCCGCTTGCGCAAGATATTTGGCGATCCCATCCTGACGCGCAGCGGTGGCGGCTCCAAGCCCACATTGCGCGCGCTGGAACTGATGGCTTCCGTGGACGAGATCCTGGCCCGGGTCGACCTGCTGGCGACAGCTCGCCACACCCCTTCGGCCCCGTCGCATTGGAACCTCTCGATCACCATCGCTGCTACGGACTACGCCCGCCAGCTGCTCCTGGAACGAGCCCTGCCGCGCATCCGTCAGGAGGCGCCGGGCCTGCACCTGCGCTTCCACCGCTCAGACCGTGACCGTGTACGCGAGTGGATGGAGGAAGGCAGCGTTGACATCGGTATCGGCGCCGCGGCCGTGCCTACCGGCCGGCTGCACAGCCGCCGGCTCTATCGGGATGCCGCCGTCTGTGTAGCGGCGTGCGGCGTGATGCCGCAGCCGCTCACGATCGATGCATATTGCGCACTTCCACACGTGCAGGTGCGCTTCGGCCGGGCCAGCGAGATGGAGTCACTGATCGATGCACGCCTGGACATCCTGGGACGGACGCGGCAGGTCGCGCTCACCGTACCGGACTTTTCCGGGGTGGTCGACATCGTTCGCAGCGCGGCGCTGGTCGCTGTCGTTCCCCGTGGATTCCTCAAGCGCCTGGCGCTTCCGCAGGACGTCGATGTGCGCGACCCACCCTTCGCCCTGCCGGACGTGCAGTGCACGCTCTACTGGCACGACCGCACGAACCACAGCGTCCCACACAAGTGGCTGCGCAGCGTGATCTTCGACGCGTTCAAGTCCTTCTCGCCCTAGAGTGCGCTGCGACTCTACAAGCCGAGCGCCGCCACGCCAACGCGCGCAATGTCGACATCCTGCGAAGGCAGCACGCCACTCACACCGATGGCGCCAACGATCACTCCCTCCACGTCGATTGGCACGCCCCCTTCGAGCATGCCGTCCAAGCCAGGAGCGCTGAGAAATGCCGGGCGGCCGTTGTTGATGACGTCCTCGTAGTGCTTGCTGTCGCGGCGCGACAGCGCAGCCGTTCTCGCCTTTGACATGGCGATCTGCGCGGTGGGTGCCGGTGCGCCATCAAGCCGCTGGACGGCGAATGCATGGCCGCCGGCATCGGCGACGGCGATGCCGACCAACCAACCTTTCGACTGTGCGTAAGCGAGCGCAGCATCAAGAACGCGACGGGCATCGGCGGCTTCGATCTGGGGAACATGACGCATGTGAAAACTCCTTGAATGGAAAAAGCGAAGCTGACGATGAGAAGCGCATGCTGCTAGGAAGTCAACGCAGTTTCCATCACGCGAACTGATGTCTGTCATCGCGAGTGGGCGATGGAGTCCGAAGGCTGCGCTTCCTAGACTGCGGCTCGAACCCAATCGTGCTCAGGCAGCAGGACAACGCAATGACAGACAACCCCTCCCCCGTACTCATCGAATCCGACGGCCCCGTGACGATCGTCACCTTGAATCGCCCCGAGAAGCGCAATGCCATGAACGCGGCGCTCATCACGACCATGATCGAGACGCTTGAATCGCTTCGCGCCGACGAGCGTTGCCGCGTCGTGGTCATCACCGGTGCCGGTCCGGCCTTCTGCGCGGGCATGGATCTCAAGGAGTTCTTCGGACAGGAAGACCGCACGGCCGCATCGCGCGAGCGAATGATCCAGAGCGCATCCGAATGGCGCTACAGGCTGCTGCGCCATTTTCCCAAGCCGACCATCGCGATGGTGAACGGCAGTTGCTTCGGCGGTGGCTTCTCGCTGGTGGAATGCTGCGACCTGGCCATTGCGGACCGCAAGGCCCGGTTCGGATTGTCGGAGATCAACTTCCGGCACATTCCTGCCGGACCGGTCAGCAAGTCAATGGCTTCGATCCTGCGTCCGCGCGACGCGCTGCTGCTCGCGCTGACCGGGCGTCCGTTCGACGGCATCCATGCGGAACGGATCGGCTTGGTGAACGAGGCGGTGCCGGCGGAGCAGCTTCTTGCGCACACGCTCGCACTCGCGCATGAGATCGCCGGGAAAGACGCCGCCGCGCTCCGCCTGACCAAGGAGTCGTATCGGTACGCAACCGAGATGGGTTGGGATGCCTCACTGGCCTTCACTGCTGCCAAGAGCTATGAACTGCTCGCGAGGCAGGCCAACGGCGAATCTCGAGACGCGGCCGTGCTCGACTTCCGCGCGGGGCGGCTCAAACCTGGGGCACCGGAATGAATACGAGTGTCGACATAGGCAGACGCCATCCGCCCATCCGTAACCTGGCGGATATCGAAGCCATCGAGGCCACGCCATTTGAACAGCGCGTGCCGCACTGGGACTTCGGTATCAACCTTCTCGAAGGTTGCGCCCTGGATCCGGCCAAGCAGGCGCTCAGCGCCACTCACTGCGGCGCTGTCGACGGTGACATTCAGACCTGGTCGTATGCTGAGTTGGCCAAGCGCTCGATCGCCGTTGCCAATCTGCTTCGAGCCAGCGGCGTCGGACAGGCAGACGCCGTTGCTATCGTGTCGCCGACCGTTCCCGGTCTCTATGCCGCGCTCATCGGCGGCTTTCTTGCCGGGCGCCCGTTTCCGATCAATTGGCTATTGGAGCCGGACGCCCTCGCGGACCTGCTCGCCGCCGTGAAGCCCAAGGTCGTGATCGCCCTGGGTCCGACCGAGGGATTCCGCATCTGGGACAACGTGCAGGCAGCCGTGGCACGCCTGCCAGCCGCGCCCACACTCTTCTCGTTGAACGACCCCTTTGCGCCCATGGGACCGCGCGATCTGCTCGCGACGGCACAGACCCACCCTGGCGACAAGCTCGGGTTCTCGCGACCGCCGACCACCGCCTCGTCGTTGGCTGCCTACATGCATTCGGGCGGAACGACGGGGCGCCCAAAGATCGTGAAGATCACGCACGGCGGCTTGCTGTATCGCCAATGGACTACTCGCGTCAGCATCGGCCCGGGTGGCGATGCCGACAACGTGGTCCTGTCGGATACGCCTCTGTTCCATATCGGCGGGTTGTCGCCACGCGGTCTGACGCCCATTGCTTCGGGCATGAGCGTCGTCATTCCGAGCATTCACGGGGCGCGCGACAAGCGCTACATGACTAACTATTGGCGCTACGTCGAGCGCTTCGGCATCACGCTCATTTCTGGCGTGCCCACGACCCTCGGCGTGCTCGCCAAGAACCCGCCGCAGGGTGAAGACCTTTCGACCCTGCGGCCACGCTTCTTTACGGGTTCGACCGGTGTAGCCACCGCGGTTCAGCAGCGCATCGAGGAGATCACCGGCGCCCAGGCGCTCATGACCTACGGGCTGACCGAGAACACCAGCAATGCTACGGCCGATCCGCGCGATGGCCGGATGAAGCCGGGCTTCTCGGGCCTGCGTGTTCCGTACACGACGCTGCGCATAGTGCGCCTGGACGAGAACGGCGACATCTGCGGCGAATGCGTCACAGATGAGCCGGGGACGATCGTCGTGCGTGGTCCGGGTGTGTCGCCGGGCTATCTCGATGCCAGCCAGAATGCCAGGGCATTCCTGCCGGACGGCTCCTTCGTCACCGGTGACATCGGCAGCCTGGATGCCGAGGGCTATCTGCGGGTCTCCGGGCGCCGGCGGGACCTGATCATCCGCGGCGGCCACAACATCGAGCCAGCGCACATCGAAGAAGCCTTGCTCGCCATTCCGGTCGTTGCCGCCGCCGCCGCCGTCGGCCGCCCGGATGCCCATGCCGGCGAGGTGCCGGTGGTCTACGTCGAACTGCGCCCTGGGGAAGTGGCTTCGCCCGAGGAGCTGCTGCGCCTGGCGGCCGAACGCATTCATGAACCGCCGGCCGTGCCCAAGGAGATCATCGTCGTCGACCGCATTCCCCTGACGGCGGTCGGCAAGCCCATCAAGGCCGAGCTGCGTGAAGACGCCGCGCGCCGGGTGTTCGCAACATTGCTGGCGCCGATGGCCGAGCACTGCAGCGTCCACGTGTACACCAATAAGAGCGGCGCGGTCGAACTGCGTGTGCGCGTGTTCGGCAAGGACGCGCAAGCCGTGCGTGCGGCCATTGCGCAGCGGCTGGCGGATTTCACCATCCACTATGCCTTCGTCAATGCCACGGAATACACAGCATGACGTTGCTGTCCAACCCCGAAGCTCTTGCTGCGGTCCGCGCGGCGCTGCTGGTGGACGGCACACTGCGCGTGGGGCTCAACCTCAGCAACATCCTGCTGGTGCGCCAGGACGACCGGTCAGGCCGTGCGCAAGGGGTCGCGCCAGCGCTCGCCGGCCGCCTTGCGTCCGCACTCGATGTCCGGCTGGAATTCGTGTACTACGAGACGCCCGGGCAAGTCATGGCCGACGCCGCGAACGATGTCTGGTCCATGGCTTTCCTGGCGGCGGACCCCCTCCGTGCCGGCAACGCGGTGTTCTCGCATCCGTACGCCGGTATCGAGGCAACCTACCTCGTGCCAGCCGGGTCGCCCTTCACGGACGTTGCGCAGGTGGACGCTCCGGGCGTGCGCATCGCGGTGTTCAAGGGCAGCGCCTACGAGCTGTGGCTGCAGCAGCATCTGCGGCATGCGCAATTGGTTCAGGCCGACACGCCCGAGCAGGCCATCGAGCATTTCCGCCGCGATGGACTGGACGCACTTGCCGGGCTGCGCGTGCAACTCGCTCCGATCGCCGCCAAGGAGCCGGGAAAGCGCGTACTCAAGAGTGCCTTCACGGCGGTGCAACAGGCGGTTGCATTGCCCAGGGAACGCGCCGGGGCGTTGCCGTATCTCGACGCATTTCTGCAGCAGGAGAAGCAGTCGGGTGGCTTGGCCGCGCTCATCGATCGCCTGGCCCCGCCCGGCTTGCAAATTCTTCACGAGACAACAACAGGTCGTCCATGAGCACCACCATCGCAACGCCCGAATCCGAGCCCACACTTGACGACAAGTACATCAAGCCGCGCGGACGCGTCTTCATGACTGGAACCCAGGCACTGGTACGCCTCCTGCTCGCGCAGAAGGTGCGCGATGCGGATGCCGGCCTGCGCACACGCGGCTTTGTCTCGGGTTACCGCGGCTCGCCACTCGGCTCGGTGGACCAGGAACTGTGGAAGGCCCGCAAGCACCTGGACGCCGCAGGCATCGTCTTTCAGCCCGGCCTCAACGAGGAACTTGCAGCGACCGCCCTGTGGGGCACGCAAATGGTCGGACTCGATGCGAATGCCACGGCAGACGGGGTCTTCGGCATGTGGTACGGAAAGGGCCCCGGCGTGGATCGCAGTGGCGACGTCTTCAAGCATGCCAACCTTGCGGGGACTGCGAAACATGGCGGAGTGCTCGCCATCGTCGGCGACGACCACACCTGCAAGTCGTCCACGCTGGCGCACCAGAGCGAGCATGCGCTGATCGCCGCGATGATCCCGATCCTCAATCCCTCGGGCGTGGCTGAATTCGTTGAGCTCGGCCTGCATGGCTGGGCCATGTCGCGATGGTCGGGCTGCTGGGTGGCGATGAAGTCGATCAGCGAGACCATCGAAACCACGACTTCCTTTGATATCGACCCGCAGGCCATCGAGACCCGAGTTCCGCAGGACGTCGACGGGCCGGCGTCTGATTTCTCGCTTCGCTGGCCAGACGCGCCGCTGGAGCAGGAGAAGCGCCTGGTGGATCACCGGATTCAGGCCGTGCTGGCCTACGTGCGCGAGAACCAGCTGAACACCGAGCCCTGGGAAGTGCCGCAGGCGAGCTTGGGTATCGTTTCGACGGGCAAGAGCTGGCTGGACACGCTCGAGGCACTGGCACTGCTTGGCATCGACGAAAACGTCTCGCGCAGGATCGGCCTGCGCCTCATGAAGATCGCCGTCACGTGGCCCCTTGAGCCCGATGGCATCGAAAACTTCTCGCGCGGCTTGAGCGAGGTGCTGATCGTCGAGGAAAAGCGGCCGATCCTGGAGACGCAGATCAAAGATCTGCTCTACGCCGCGCCGCCCGAGCAGCGCCCGCGCATCGTCGGCAAGAACACCGGCGCCGGTGAGTGGGCACGCTCGGGCACCGGCGGTGCGCTCTTGCCAGCTTCTGGCGAACTGACGCCCTCGATGATTGCCAAGGCGATCGCCGACCGGCTGTTCCCCGATGGAAATTTCAGCACTCTGCCACCGCAGGGTCGTGCCTGGCTCGAAGCACAGCGCGCGATCGAGTGCATTGCCGCAGTGGACCCGAGCCTGCCCCAGCGCCTGCCGTATTTCTGCTCGGGCTGCCCGCACAACGGTTCGACGAAGGTGCCCGAAGGCTCGCGAGCGACGGCCGGCATCGGCTGCCATTTCATGGCGACCTGGATGGACCGCAGCACCTCGACCTTCACCCAGATGGGCGGGGAAGGCGCGTCCTGGCTCGGCCAGATGCACTTCACCGATACGAAGCACATCTTCGTGAATCTCGGGGACGGCACGTACAACCATTCCGGCTCGCTCGCCATCCGAGCCGCGCTCGCAGCCAAGGCCAACGTCACCTACAAGATCCTAGCCAACGATGCCATCGCGATGACGGGCGGGCAGCCCATCGAAGGCTCGCTCGATGCCGCGCAGATCCTGCAGCAGGTCGCGGCCGAAGGGGTCCGGCATCTGCATCTGGTGTCTGACGAGCCGCAAGCGTGGATTGATCGTGGCGGTTTGCCCAAGGATGCGATCGTCAGTCATCGCGACCGCATGGACCGGGTCCAGCGCGAGCTTCGCGAGCAGGCCGGCGTCTCGGTGATCGTCTATGCGCAGACTTGTGCCGCCGAGAAGCGTCGCCGCCGCAAGAAGAAGGAACTGGCCGACCCGCCCGGGCGCGCTGTCATCCACGACGAGGTGTGCGAAGGCTGCGGCGACTGCGGCGTGCAGTCCAACTGCGTCTCGATCCTGCCCCTGGAGACGCCGTTGGGCCGCAAGCGCACCATCGATCAGAGTTCATGCAACAAGGACTTCTCCTGCGTCAAGGGCTTCTGCCCCAGCTTTGTCACTGTTGAAGGCGGCCACCGCCGCAAGCCGGAAAAGCGCAGCGCTCAGGTCCCGACCGGCCTGCCGGAGCCCGAGCTGCCGAAGATCGATCGCCCCTACAACATCCTTGTCACCGGTGTCGGCGGCACCGGTGTCGTGACGGTCGGCGCACTGATGGGCATGGCGGCGCATCTCGAGGGCAAGGGCGTTGTCATCCTCGACATGGCCGGCGTGGCCCAGAAGGGCGGCGCAGTCACCTCGCATGTGCGGATCGCGGCGCAGCCGCGGCTGGTGCATGGCGCTCGCGTCGGCGACGGCCAGGCCGACCTGCTGCTCGGTTGCGATCTGATGGTGGCGGCCGGCAAGGAAGGCATGGGCGTGTCGGACCGATTGCGCACCCGGGCCATCGTCAACACCGAAGTGGTTCCCACTGGCGCCTTTGCCCGGGACACCGAGTGGCAGGGCCGCCCCAAGGAGCTGCTTGAGCAGGTGCGGCGATCAACCGCCCAAACCGTGACCGTCGACGCTTCACGGCTTGCGTCCGCGCTGATGGGCGATGCCGTGGCAACCAACGTCTTCATGCTGGGCTTTGCCTGGCAGAAGGGACTGGTTCCGCTCGGCGAGACCGCTTTGAAGCGAGCCATTGAACTGAATGGCACGGCAGTGCCCATGAATCTGGCCGCTTTCGCGTGGGGGCGGCAGGCAGCCATCGACGAGGGCAAGTCACACGCGGCAGCCGGGCTCGGCGCCTCGGCATCCGTGATCGCGCTTCCACAACGCACGCCGTCGCTCGCGTCGATCCTCACCGACCGCTGCGAGCGGCTCATCGCTTACCAGAACGAAGGCTATGCCCACCGCTACCGCAGCTTTGTCGAGCGCTTCGCCGCGGTCGAGGCCGCGCGCTGCGGCGGCGACCGGGTCGCCCGCGAGCTCGCCATCAGCCTGTACAAGCTGATGGCCTACAAGGACGAGTACGAGGTCGCACGCCTGTACGTGGACTCGGGTTTCTTCGAGCGGATCGAACGCGAGTTCGAAGGGGACTATCGCTTGCGCTTCCACCTGGCGCCGCCATTGCTGGCCAAGCGCGACGACAAGGGCCGGCCCCTCAAGCGATCCTTCGGCCCGTGGATGAAGCCCGCACTGCGCATCCTGGCACGCATGAAGTTCCTGCGTGGTACGCCGCTGGACATCTTCGGCTGGACGGCCGAACGCCGTATCGAGCGCGCGCTGGCCGACGAATACATGGCGCTCATGGAGAGCATCGTCCCCCGGCTCGATGCCGACACTCGCACGGAGGTCCTGGCGCTCGCGCGCCTCCCGCAGAAGGTGCGCGGCTTCGGACATGTCAAGTTGCGCAATCTTGCGGCGACACGCGCCGAGCAACAGGGGCTGCTTGAGCGGATCGACGCCTCTTCACCCGGGGCGGCAAGGCATGCCGCCTGATCCACCCAAAAAATCGGAGACAACCCTCATGATCAACCGACCCGACTCATCGCAGACCGATCCGACGACTCAACCCCTGCATCGCCGCGCGCTGCTTGTCGCTGCGCCCGTCTGGGCTACGGGCCTTTCCCTTGCCGCGTCCCAGAGCGCCCGGGCGGCTGCGTCAGCCGCGGACGGACACCGAAAGCCCCACAACCGGGCGCCACAGGCCCGCGTGACCACCGTCGCCAACTTTCCGCGCAAGTACTTCCTGGAAAGCCTGGTGGTGCGCTCCGATGAGTCCTTTCTCGTGACCGTGCTCAACACGCGCGAGCTCTGGTATGTGCCACCACCGGACGCCAACAACAGCACGGTCGAGCCGGTTCGCCTTCACACCTTTGGGCAACCGCTTCTCGGCATCGCTGAAGTGGAGCCCGATGTGTTCTACGTGATCGCCGCGAACGCCTATGCACCCCGGTCGGACGCCAGGCTGCACCGGGTCGACCTGCGTGGCTGGCGGCCGGGCACCACGGTCGAGCCCTCATTGGCCTTCGAATTCCCGACCGCGACGCGTGCACCGAACGGCATGTGCCTCGTCGCGCCTGGCGTGCTGCTCGTGGCCGACAGCTTCTCAGGCCTGATCTGGCGCGTCGACCTGCAGGGTCGTTCGCCGGGTCGGGCGCCCGAGGCGAGCGTGTGGCTAGAGCACAGCAGCATGAAGCACTTCCCCGGCAAGATGAAGCCCGAGCAACCCGGCGTGAATGGCGTGCGCTACGCAGCCAAATCCAACTACGTGTACTACACAGCGACCGCCAAGAAGCTACTCATGCGGGTGCCGGTCGACCCCGCCACGCTCTTGCCCGCGGGCGAACCTGAAGTCGTTGTGGCCGGACGGATGGGGGACGACTTCATCCTCGACGAGGAGGCCCAGGCCATCTACCTGACCACACACCGGCAGAACAGCATCGACCTGGTCTCGATGGACCCGGGCGAGAACAGCGGCTTCACGCAAATCGTCGCCGGTGACCCGCTCAACCTCGATGTCGTGGGTCCGTCCGGCGGCGCATGGAGCCGCAGACCGGGCGCGGCAGGTCGGGTGGCCTACTTCATCACGGACGGAGGCACCGCGTCTCCCCTGCCCGGCGGGACCGAGCCGGCAAAGTTGCTGCGGCTCGAACTGTCGCCATGGTCGGGCGCCTTCCCGGGCATGGGCGCTTAGCCAGACTGATCGTCAGATCGCTCGCGCGGCGCCCGCAAGCTGCTCGCGCAGCCAGCGGTGGCCGACATCCCTTTGACCCCGCTCATGCCAGTACGCCGCGTAGCGGATCTTCGGAAGCTTGAGCGGCACCTGCAGCAACTGCAGGTTGTGCTGGGCGACAAACGACTCGGCCAGGCGCCGGGCCATCGTCGCCAGCATGTCGGTGCGACCCACGATGTGGGGAATCGTCAGAAAGTTCTGGACCAGGAACGACCGATCGAAGCGCCGGCCTTCACCCTCCGCCGCGGCTTCGAGCACCTGCGAAGTCGTGGAGCGGCCCGTACCCAGCGTGTAGACGTGGGGCAAACCGAGAAACTGGTCCAGGTTGAGCCGGCCTTGCACCAGCGAGTGCGACCGGCTGGCCAGGCACACGATCTCGTCCTGGAACAGCGGCATCGAGCGCATCGATGCAGGTGGGTTGAGCAGCCAGGCAATGCGCAGATCCAGCTCGCCACTCTCCAGCATTTCTGCCGCCCGGTCCGGCTGCGGCGCGCGTGCCTCCAAGCGCAACCCGCGCCCCGCAACGCGAAAGCGCGACAGCAGGTGCGGCATAAGCACATATTCAGCGTACTCGGGGACCGAGACGACAAATCGGCGCCGCGAGATTGCCGGATCGAACTTCTCGGGGGGTGCCACCAACCGGTCGTAGTCCGCCAGCAGCTTGCGAACGGACTGCTCCAGATCGCGCGCCCGGTCGGTCGGCACCATGCCGCCACGCGAGCGAAGGAGCAACGGATCCGAGAAAAGTTCTCTCAGCCGCGTCAGGCTCTGGCTGACGGCCGATTGGCCGACGCCCAGGCGATTGGCGGCCCGCGTCACGCTGAGCTCGGACATCAAGGTCAGGAAGATCTGCAGGAGCCTACGGTCAACGTTATTCATAACGCCTAATTCTGCCCATTAGCGTTGTGGCATGCACAACGCCAACGCCTGCGATCAAATCCTGAACGTTGTCCACCCATGAAGGAATGCCGCATATGAACCGCATCACACCGTCTCAAGAGGAGATGAAGTCCCGAATCGCCCGCTTCAAGAACCTGGTGTCCACCAAGGCACGCGTGCAGGAAAGGCTCGGCGTTCCCATGGAAGTCATCGAGCTGATCACTGCCAAGGCCACCTACAACATCATGTCGCCCGGCCCCATGCCCGGCCAGATCACGCCCATGCCTGCAGTGATCGGCGGCGACGCCGGCGTGTTTCGCCTGGGCATCGTCGTGTGCCCGCCCGGACAGGGTCCTGGCCTGCACGTGCACTACAAGACCCACGAGACCTTCATGTGCCTCACGGGCCGCTGGGAGATGCAGTGGGGCGACAAGGGCGAGGAATCTACGATCCTCGAGCGGTTCGACGTCATCGCCTTGCCGCCGTGCGTCACGCGCCGCTTCGTCAACGTGTCGGACGAGGATGCGCACCTGCTGGTCATCATCCAAGGCAAGCAGGACGAATTCGACGACATCGATCGGGTTCCGGAAACTGCCGACGCTATCCGCGCCGCCTTCGGCCAACCCATGGTTGACAAGCTCGAGTCGGCCGGTTGGAAGTTCTCGATCGGCCGTGAAAAAGCCGAGGCCTGACATGGCAGCCTTCGATCCGAGCAAGCTCACGCCGCAACAGCAATACAAGCTGATGAGCGGCACGGTGATCCCGCGCCCGATCGCGTTGGTCACGACGATCTCTCCAAGCGGCGTCACCAACGCTGCGCCTTACAGCCTGTTCAACATGGTGGGCGTCGACCCACCCATGGTGATGTTCTCACTGACACCGCGCGCCGGACAGGTGAAGGACACTGGCAGGAACATCGAATTTCTGCCGGAGTTTGTGATCCACATCGTCGACGAAGGCGTCAAGGACAAGATGAACATCTGCTCGGCCGACTTCCCGGCGGACCAGAGCGAGATCGACTTCGCCGGCTTCGAGACGGCGCCCTCGGTCCTCGTGAGACCGCCCCGGCTGATCGAGTGCCCGGCCCAGTTCGAATGCCGCTTGATCGACATCATCAAGGTCGGCAAGCGCCCCAACCAGATTGTCATTGGCGAGGTGGTCATGATGCACTACCGCGATGGCATCGTAGACCGGGAGAAGTTCTATGTGGACGCGGGCCGGCTGGCACCCATCGGACGACTGGAAGGCGCGGGCATGTACACGCGCGTGACGGACCGCTTCAAGATCGAACGGCCCGAAATTCCGGGCGTGCCGGTCACGGCGGGCTGACCCCGGCTTCTCCTCGCTCGCAGAAAAACGATCCAACCAATCAGAGACATATATGACCAAGAGACGAAACTTCATGGGCTTGGCCAGCGCGGCCTTTGCACTGGCCGCTGCAGCGCTTTCCCTCCCGGCGTTGGCCGACACCTATCCGAGTCGGCCCATCCGGCTCGTGGTCCCCTTCAGCCCCGGAGGGGCCGCGGACATCGTCGCCAGAATCCTGGCGGACCGCATGGGGCAATCGCTCGGCCAGCCCATCGTGGTGGACAACAAGCCCGGCGCCGGCGCCGCCATTGCCTCGGAGTTCGTGGCGCGCTCGGCGCCCGACGGCTACACCGTCCTGCTTGGTGGCAGCACGCAGACCGTGCTGCACCCCATTCTCGAGGCCAAGCTCAACTATTCGGACACGGACTTTGCGCCGATCGGCTTCGTGGCCTTCTCACCCTTGGTGATGGTGGTCGATGCCAAGTCGCCCATCAAGACGGTCGACGAGTTCGTGAAGCAGATGAAGACCAAGCCAGGCTCGGGCAACTACGGCTCGTCGGGCAATGGCTCGCCGATGCATATCGCGGCGGCGTGGTTCAACAGCGCGGCCGGGCTCGAGATGGTGCACGTGGGATACAAGGGCAGCCCGCCCGCCCTCAATGCACTGTTGACCGGCGAGATCCAGACCGTCTTCGACCTGGTCGCGACGGCCAAGCCGCTGATCGACGGCGGGAAGCTGCGCGCCCTGGCGGTCACAACGCCCACCCGCAGCGCCGTCCTGCCCGGTGTGCCAACGCTCGAGGAATCCGGCTACAAAGGCTTCGACTTCGCAGTCCGGTATGCCTTGCTCGGCCCCAAGGCCATGCCGGCGGCCATCGTGGCACTCCTGAACAAGGAACTGAATGCCGCGCTGCGGGAGCCGGCGGTGACCGCCCAATTGGCCAATCTTGCCCTCGAAGCGCGACCCGGCGCCCCGGACGCCGTCCCGACGCTCGCGGCCAAGGAAAAGGCTCGCCTGCGGCCCATCGTCAAGGCCAACAACATCACCCTCGCTCAATAACTCATGAACGGCGCACAAAGTCTCGTCACTTCACTCATCGCGGGTGGCGTCGACACCTGCTTCGCGAACCCGGGCACCAGCGAGATGCACTTCGTTGCGGCGCTCGACCAGACCGACGGCATCCGGTGTGTGCTGGGGCTGCAGGAAAATGTGGTCACCGGCATGGCCGATGGCTACTGGCGCATGGCGCGCCGGAGCGCATGCACGCTCCTGCATTGCGGCCCGGGACTGGCGAACGGCTTGGCGAACCTGCACAACGCGAGACGCGCACGCAGCGGCATCCTCAACATCGTGGGGGACCAGGCGACGCACCATCGGCCCTTCGACCCGCCCCTGACGTCGGACATCGACGGCATCGCCAGGGCGGCATCGCAATGGGTGCGCACCAGCATGGCGTCCCCCGCCGTGGCGGCCGATGGCATGGCCGCATTGCAGGCGGCGCAGGCGGGTCAGGTGGCCACGTTGATCCTTCCTTCGGACGCCTCCTGGAACGAAGGCGGAAGGGTCGCCGCGCCCCTGCCGGCACTGGCGCCAGTGGCACCTTCCTCTCACGATATCGAGAGTGCGGCGCGCGCACTGCGAACCGGGGGCGAAAAGGTTCTGCTGCTGCTGGGCGGGGATGCCGTGCTCGGCGAGGGCCAGGCCCTGGCGTGGCGCATCTGTGCACAAACCGGCGCCAAGGTCATGGCCGAATACGGTGTGAGCCGGGTTGCCCGCGGGCAGGGAAGAATACCGTTGGAACGCGTGCCCTACAGCATTGAAGGTGCGACGAAGGCTCTCGCGCAATACGAGCAGATCCTTCTGGTCGGCGCCACCACGCCTGTCGCCTTCTTTGCCTACCCGGGAATGCCATCCGTTCTGCATGCACAGCATACGCAAGTTCGTGCGCTTGTACGTCCCGAGCAGAACGCGGTTTCAGGGCTGCGCGCGCTGGTTGATGCACTGGACTGCCCCAACGTCGTCATCCCGGAGGCTGCGCCCCGCCCCGAGCCGGGACGCGGCTCGCCGACGCCCGAAGGTCTCGCACGGACGCTGGCAGCTCTCTTGCCTGAACAGGCGATCGTCTGCGACGAAAGCATCTCGTATGGCCGGGGCTTCTATCCACATACCGTATCGGCCCCGCCGCATGATTGGCTACACCTGACGGGCGGCGCCATCGGCATCGGACTACCCCTTGCCACCGGCGCTGCCATCGGCGCGCCAGGCCGGCGCGTTGTCAGCCTTCAAGCGGACGGATCCGCGATGTACTCGCTGCAAGCCCTCTGGACCCAGGCGCGCGAGGGCCTGCCTTGCACGACGGTGATCCTGAGCAATCGCAAGTACAACATCCTCATCGGCGAATACAAGGCCGTAGGTGCCCAACCCGGCCAGACCGCCAACCGAATGCTCGAACTCGGCAATCCAGACCTGGACTGGATTCAGCTGGCCCAAGGCATGGGCGTGGAAGGCGCCAAGGCAAGCACCCTCGATGAATGCGCCGCTCTCCTCAATGTCAGCTTCCGGCGGGAAGGCCCCTTCCTTATCGAGTTGCTGGTTTGAGGCAACGCGCCAGGTGCGCGATGTAGGCATCGACCTCTTCCTGGGTCCTGCTGTTGTGGGGGCCCCGGTAAATGCACATTCGCTTGTCCTCCGAAGCAAGCGCCGCAAACAACTCGATCGAGCCTTCGAGATCGAAGCGTTCATCGTCCCAGTGATGGATGAACAAGGCGGAGCATTTCACCTGCGCGGCCGAGTCGACCAGGTGCCGGCTATGGAGCTTGTTGGCCGACCACTTTCCAAGCACAGCGCACTTGATCTCGGGGACTGCCGCCAGCAGCGGCAGACCGTATGCTGTGCCCATCGAGACGCCGCACCAGCCGATCCGATCGGAATCAACAAATTCCAGTTCGGTCATTGCCTGAATGACCTGGGTCCATTCCTCTACAAACGAGCGGAGAAACCGCTGCTCGACCCACGACTGCCGGAACGCCTCGAGGACTGAGCGCCCGTCGGCAACGGCGTTCCTGCGCTCGCCATGGACCGGGCCATCCACTGCAACGGCGATGCAATCCAGTGCCGCCACCAACTGGCGCGCCAGCGAACTGGTGTTCTCGTCTTCCTTGTGGCCAGAGCCACCGTGCTGCAACAGCACCAATGGTTTTGGCAGCGCGAGTTGCGCGGGCCTCCACATGATTCCTGGCACCTCTGCGTCGCCATGGCATGAGAATTTTTGAACAGTGATGCTGTTGTCGCAGACAGCTTCGCCGATCCTTAGGCGTCTCGAATGGTGGGCGTTGGCGAACATGATCCTGGTCTGCAGTTCAATGGGAGGCCCCAGTGGGTTATGAGCTACATGCTAGAGATCCTGATCGGCTGGACATTGCGCGACGTCTAATACTCACTATTAGCCGGAACTCAATGCCCCACCCGGCTTCCGCACGCAGTGAACGGGTAATTTCTCTCGATGTGCAGCACCAGGGTCACACCGATGGTGGCGCGCGGATGCTTCGGATCGGCAGCAATGGTCATCAAGATCTCGGCGGCCACTTCCATTCGCAATGAGTATCGACCTGACCTTAAGATGGCCCAGTGCTCAGGTGATATCTTGGGTACTGCGCCAGGCCGGACCGTAGATGCGAAAGATATCGGCGAGTTCCGCGGCGCACACGGCCGACATTGACGGATGACCGCGCACACGCCACCAAGCACTCTGCAAGGTCGGCCAGCGTTTCCGCCGACGTTCGTCGGATCTCAGCGAACTGCCGCGTATCGGTGCGCTAGTTCGCAATACCGGAAAACGACACGCTCAAGGCTCGGTGCGGCCAGCCCGGCAGCTACGAAGAGGTAAAAGTCCGTCTGAACGGCATCGACGCGCCGGAAAAGCGACAAGCCTTCTGCCAACGCTCCAAGGAAGCGATGGCCGACCTCGTCTACATGAAGGAAGCGGATCTCGATTGCCTGAAGAAAGACAGGTATGGCCGGAGCGTCTGCCGGGTAACAGTCGCGCCCGGCTCCGCGCAGAACGGCCGCAAAACAATCGACGCGGGTCTGGCGATGATCACCGTCGGCATGGCATGGTGGTATCGCGACTATGCGCGCGAGCAGACGCCTCAGGAGCGCGGCCAGTATGAGTTTGCAGAAGCCGAAGCGAAAGCGAAGCGCATCGGAATTTGGGGGGACGCCAATCCTGTGGCGCCGTGGGAGTGGCGAAGGAAGGCTCGCGCACACGATGAGACTCTATAGGGATATGCCATGCGTCGGTCCGCTGTGCCTAATTCCGGCGCACTCCGATGGCCCGGTCGTGAGCCCTCTGGGCGCTGTCATTGTGCAAGTTCTACGCTCACGAAAGGTGACGACAAACTAGATGGTCTCGGAAGAGGCGCCCCACAACCACCCTTCCCTGTTGATTCCGCCTTTCCTCCACCGCGAGCGCAACACCTGAAAACGAACATCTCCGCTCATGCTGGTGAACAGCGGCTCGCTCCTGTGCTGCTTTGCAGCATCCATGCCGAATCCAGTCCAGCGTGGACTAGCGGCGACGCAGCGACCCTGGTTGGAATTGCTGCCGCCGGCCAATGACGCATCAGGTCAATTCTTGCGCGCGGCCTTTTCTATGGCTTTCCCCAATTTGGCGAAATAGGAGCGAGCCAGCATCGTCGGAACGATGTACTTGATTCGGCTATCTGTTTGGTCGTCGGCGAAGGTGATGAGGCCCTTTTCGCGCAACGACCGAAGGCGGCGATGTACTGTCGTTGGAGACGACGCCACGTCCAGGTCCATCGCCTCAAGGACTCGCACGCTCTCTCCCGCCGCCCACTTTGCCGCGAGCCCACTGAGAATACGTTCTTCCATCGCGTCCATCGACGGAACGTCATGAATGGCGCGAGCCAAGCGTACGAATTGCAGATACGTTTCGGCGAATCCTTCGGACTTAGGCATAGTTGGCGGCGCGGCGAGGGCGTTCGACAAGGGCATTGAGACTCTATCGAAGGAAGCGCTTCGCACGACAGCGCTTTTCCTCCAAGCATGGATGGGAAATCCTGCGCGCTCGCCGACTCGACGTCAAGATGTGAAGCGGTCGGCGGATTTCGGAGTAGCCGCCGAGCTAGTTCACCATTTGTCGTCGGTCTTCGGGGGCGCCGGCAATGTGGCTGCCGGTGCAGGGCGGGGCTGGACAACCCTCGCGGCGGGCGCCGTGCCCGCCACCGGTGCCGCGGCAACTGTTGCCGTACCAGATGCCGCGGAAGTCGCACCTTGCGCCCCCCCTGCCGCCGGGGCTGCAGTCAGCTGCGCCTTGGCCACTGCGACGCCCTTGAGTTCGTCGCGGAGTTGAAGTCCGCCAATCGAGAGTTGTTCCAGATTCGAACGCACGTTCTCCAAGCGGCCATAGGAAAGATTCGGGGTCACACGCTCAACCACGAGTTCGCAGCACGGCTGCTCGACACGCCCCAGGCTTTGTCCTGTCTGCGGGTCCTTCATCTCGGCGCCCATGGCAGCCACCTGGTAGCGGCTACCTTCCTTTAGAGCCTGTCCGCCCTGACTCAATACCACGTTCGTTCCGTCTCGCGAGACGACAGTCACCGGGAACGTGCGTCGGAGCACTGAGGTCACCACCTGGTTCACCAGGTCAGTGGTCATGTCCTCCATGATCTTGTTGGAGTCCACACCGGAACTCAGCGTGGTCGGCGCTACCGAAGGCGCCTCGCCGCGTAACGAGTCCGAAGCCATTACTTGCCTTGTCGCAACGTTCACCAGCTTCTCGGAAATGGCCCACCCTCCCGAATAACTCACGAGCTCGCGGTCGCTGGTCTTGAGCTGACGCGCGTGGCGGTTGTACGCCAGACTGCTCACGCGGCCGCTCCAAATGATGTCGGCGCTTGAAGACTGGGACAGCTTGGCCAACTCGGCGCTAGGCGCCTGACCGGTCTTGATCATCTCCAACTCGCCTTCTATGTCCGGGCTGAGTTCGCGGTCCAGCACTGCGAAGCGTCCCGTCTGCACCAACGCGTCGCTGATGCGCTGGCGAATGGTGGTACCGAGTTCGGCCGAAGATACGGCACGGTCACCCATCGGCAAGCTAGGGCTGTCGAACCGAATCTGACCCACGACCACCTTCACCTTCTGCATGTCCGCAGAAGGGGTGAACTTGGCGATCTGGGCTTCGATAGTCGCCTTGTAGCGCTTGCCGGCCAACACGGACGGCTCCTGCAATTCAACCAGCTTGAAGTTCTGGATGACACCTCCTGACCGCTGAGCCACGACTTCCGCAAACGCGTTGCCACGCAGCGATGCCGCGTCCTCGTTCAGGCTCACGTCCAAGCCGTACTTGGCTGTGACGGTCGCGGACTGAATGGCCGCGCCATTGACTTGCAGCAGCGCTAGCTTCATTGCTTCTGTCACCGCCTCGCCGGCCGAAGCTCCGAAGCCTTGCGCCGTCGTGGTGACATTGGCGACCTTGCCAACATCGGGCACGGGTGGCGAGACGTTCGTAGCAGCCGGTGGCGACGCAGCGGGCGCTTTCTCAGGCTCTTGCTTGCCGCATGCGATCAGAAGGGTTGCCGCAGTAACAGCGGTCACGCACAGAAGGTGGCGCATCAGGAGGTGCTTCCTTGCTGATTACAGAGCGGCTGCCGCAGCGCTTGCATCCGACGGCACCGGAATGCCGCTGGACTGGGCGAAGGACACTGCGTTCTTCATCGCACCGGTGACACTCGTCATCGCGTCGGGGAACTTCGCAATGACGTAGACAGCCGATTGCAATTTGGGCAGCTGCAGGGGCGAAGCGCCCTTGATACTGCTGCCCATGTTCGACACGTCTTTGCCCACGCCGACGTACTTGGTCACGCCGGTGGCCAGCAGTACCAAGCCTTGACCATAGACCGCCTTCGACTGGGCGTCCATTGCGGGCTGAGTGGCAATCTTCTTGGCGACCAGGTCGGTGGAAGCCGCCACCGCCCTGTTGGCAGCTTCGGCGCTGTCCTTGGTCGCTCCTTCCTGGAAGCTGTCCGCTTCAGCCTTCACCTTGGCCGCTTCGTCCTTGAGGCCGAGCGCCTCGGCCAGTTTGGCATTGGCATACAGCACGTCCTTGCTCGCCGCCACGTAACCACGCACGAGGGAATCCTGCTGGCCCGACAGGTCGGCCGCAGGCGCTGCACCTGCGGAACTGGTCACGCCGGGAATCGAAGGCAGCGAGAACTGGGCATGCGCCACGTTGGCAACGCCTGCTGCGAGGAAGGCGGCGGCTGCGATGGTGGTGTGAATTCTGTTCATTCTTGAGGTTCCGATTGGATGCTTCTGATAGAGGGGAAAGATGTTTCTGGACTGAGAGGCTCACTGCACACGAAGGGCCGTGATTTGGCTGGTCAATTCACGTGCGGCGTTGTTGGCAGCCAGCTTGAGCGCGTTGCCGCGCGCTTCATCTTCTGAGGGGCCGACACCTGCGTACTGCACCGGGCCCACTGCAGCCTTGGTCTCAGGGAAGGTCTGGGTCACATCAAGCAGCTTGGCGTTAACGGTGACGGACACGCGCACCAGCCCTGTGGCGGGGTCCTTGTCGGCGGAACCTACATCCAGCGTCCCGTAGGCCAGGTAAGGCACTTTGGCATTGCGCATGCCGGTGACCATCGCCTGGAGCGTCGTCGACTTGAGGTCGTTGCCCGATTGATAGTCGCTCTCGACGTTGGCGACTTTGAAGGCGCCACCAGACATGGGTTCGATATAAGCCGCCTCTGCGACGCGGAAGCCCGCCTTGCTGAACATGCCGGTGAAGACCTGATTCAGGTTCGCGCTCGGGATGAGGCGAAAGGTCGCCTCGCTCGAACGCTTGACGGTGCTCCCACCGGTTTCGACCGAGCGAGTGCGGTTGGCCGCAACGTCGGTCTTGCTGGAGGTTGATTCGTTCGTGCGAATCTGACCGGCGCTGATGGACTCGCCTTCGGCGCCGGTTTTGACGTTCGACTCGGTTCGACCGCCGCTGACGCTCTCATCGACGCGCTTGTACACCCGGTCATCGAATGACTTCACGGTAGCCACTTGGCGTGAAACGAACAGGAAGGCCAGTGGTGACTTCTCCGTGACGCCAGCTTTGGCGACGGCCGAGTTCGATTTCACCAGGTTGCGCAGGTTGGCCACATTCAGCGCCACGCGAACAGACACCGTGTATTGCTTCTTGTCGGTGCTGGTTTCCTCTCCGAGGACGGTGGACTCCAGGATGTATCGGTCCGGATTGGCCAGGATCTTTTCGCGCACGGAGTCGAAATTCTCCGATTCCGACTCACCAGCCTCGGCGTAGTAGAACTCCACCGCCTTGAGTTGAGCCGCCTGGGTGGCGTTGGCCTTGTCCTCGGCCGTGAGGCTCCAGCCCTGATAGGTGACGGAAGCCTTGCCGCGCGCCTGCTGGACCTGCGCCACAGCGGTGATGGCGATGCACGCCAATGCGGCAACCACGAATGTGCGAATCATTTGCATAGCTGAATCATTTCCTTGGTTTTAAGGAGTTGGGAGTCGATGTCGGAAGCCGACGCGGCGGCCTTGAGCCACGAGGCCTGGTCCTTGCCGGCCATGGCTTCGGCCACGCGGCGGAAGAGCGCGTTCCAGGAGTCGTAGTACGCAGGGAAGTCATCCACGAAGGTCTGGGTCGCGGGAACCAACTTTGTCTCACCGTTCTTGAACGACGAGTTCAGGTAGCTGGTGCCCATGCTCGGCAGTTGAATCTTCACCGTGGCGAAGGTGCCATAGATAAAACTGCTGCCGGCGGCGACTTGGCCGAACTGGACCTTCTTCACGTTGGTCAGGTCCACCGAAATCGCGTAGTCGGCGTCGGGAAGCTTCAGATTGAAGACCGTACCGTCCGAGATGCGCATCGGGAACACGCCTCCGACCGCATAGCCCTTGGTGTACGGAATGATGGGAACACCGGCATGGGTCGAAATCGCCTCGCTCACCATGTCCGCAGCCCAGGTCTCCATCACACCGGGACTTTCCTTGAGATAGGCGGGCAAGCTCGCAGCGACTGTCTCGCTCACCGTGACGTCGGTCACCTTCAGGAAGCGCGGAACCTGGGAAGGAATGCTGGCGTCCGCCAGGACCGCGGCATAGCGCGCGAACATGCCAGGTTTGCCTGCGGCACCTTCATAAACGCTGCGCACTCTTGCAAGAACTTCCTCTTGAGTCGGCTGTCGGTCAAAGACATCGATGTACGCAAAGCTAAGTGGGTACGAGCGGATGACTGTTTGAGTCTTGAAATCGAAGAAAAGCGCCTGCCCACGGATGAGGACGAACAGCTTTCGCAGTTCGCCGAAGATCTCAACAGACACAGTCTCGGAGTTCACGACAAGCGAGGTGACGAGAGCCTGGTCGCGGCCCTTCAACTCGTCGATGAGGCCTGGGAGTACTTCGAAGTTGCGCGGCGCGGCCTTGGCGATGGCGGCGCGAATCTGGGCGTCTACCCGACTATTCGCCCCTTCGAGGCGCTTCTCGTACTCGCGCGAAAAGGGAAAGCGCTTCTCAAGGGACGCAGCATCGCCGGCGTACGCTAAGCCGGCAAAAGCGACTTGGGTGCCTTGCGCGGACGCGGCCAAAGGCAGGAGCGCCACCGCGCACAGCAAACTTGCGCAAAGTGCGCGAACGAAACCTCTCAAACAAGTCTCCAGTCAGTATTGGGTCTTTTTGCGGCCGACGCGAGCCTTTGTTCAAAGCACTCTTCAGAGACATGTGTCCTGTGAATCCGGTGCTCACCGCGTTGACATTTTCAGCCCAATTGTTACGTGTCATTTTGGAGATTGTCGCCAAAATGGCAATCGAACGGAAAATCGGACGTCCACGTGTGGCATTTGTCACGGAGGAACGTGGGCCTGAGCACATTCCTTGTGCTGGTGCCGCAACAAGAATGTCAACGCCGAAAGCTTTTGCTGCTTGGAGCCTGCCGACCCTCCACACAGCGGAGTCTTGGAGCGGCGTACAAAGTGCGTTCTCACATGGTTAGGCACGTCCGCATATCCGGGGGCACAGAGACCCCAGCAACCAAGAACTTTGCGGGCATACCCGAACCATTGGTCGTCAGAAAGAGTGAACGAGCGATTGCAGTTCTTGCGCGGCCTCATCCGATTCGCCGTAGGTAGCATGCGCAGAGAGCCGCTCACGGCCGAGATGGCATGAACACCGCCCATTTTTGACCGCGTAGGCCACCGAACAGCTGGCGTGTCAGAGTGGGTTCAGTCGAACGAGGGAAATGGAACGTATCACTAGTCCAAGGAAGGCACAACGCTCCATGCTGCATGTCGCGTTTGCCAGTACACGCGCTTGAATTTCTGGACGAGGTCGCAATGTCATCAGGCCCGGGGCCATCAGGCCGTTCGTGCAATCGCTCCCCAACATTCACTTGAATCTTGAAATCTGGCGACTAAGCTAGGACCATGGACGCTTGCTTGAAGACGCGCGCGCCCATCGTTGCCGTGCCTGGACCTTGCGCGCGCCGAATTTGGTTTGCAGCTGAGCCGCCCCGGCGAAAGCCCGAGTGCTGCTTGCCCAACAGCGCGCGCATCCCCCCGATGAGCACAGCGGGAACGGTCGCCCAGCCTGCGGCGCGACCAGTGACAACATCTCAAGGGCTGACCTGAAAGCCGTACGGGGCCTTCGATGGACTGGCCGCGAGATCTGTCGCTCTATCCGCCGTATTGGCATAGCTGGCTCAAACGTGGGTTCGGCTTCGGCGAGGGCGCTTCTTATCAGCCTTGGATCAGGGTGCGGGATTTCGGCTCCAAGGGCTCGTCCTCGAACTTCACCGGCATCAAGATCGATCGCCCCTTTCACTTTCTCTCGTCCTTGGAGGCTACGTACTACCTCTTGCTGGAGCGCAGCCCAGACGTTGTCGACATACAAGAACAGTATCCGGTCCTCGACCTGCGAGGGACTCTTCGGCTCTGCGCCGAAAACCAACTAAGGCATCCCTACAAAGGCCATTTCCCAAGGCCTGTCACGATCGACTTCGTCGTGAGCAGAAGAGTCGGCGCAAGGATCATTCCCGAGGCGCGCAGCATCAAGACGGTCGCCGATGCAGAGAAGGCGACAGTCCGCGCCCGGCTGGGCATCGAGCACCAATGGTGCGCCCAGGCTGGAATCGATTGGGCGTACATCGACACCATTGAATTCACGGAAGAGCTCCTGAGCAACCTGCGCTTTATGCGCCGCTGGTTCTTGGACAGATACGTTCCCGAACTCGATGCCGCACAGCCGTACGCGGATGCCTTCAATGCCAGTGTGGAGGTGGGCACGCCATTGGAAGACTTAATTCCGATCGCAGCTTTCAGAGCACGTCGGCGGATCCGAGATGCGGAAAACCTCTTTCGCTACTGCGCCTGGTCAAACCTGATTCGCCTTGACCTGCGGCGCCCACTTGCGCTCAACCACCCCGTCATTCTGCTGCCATGAACGTCATTAAGCTGTATCCCAACGCGGGAACAACCAAGCTGTCGGTCGGACTCCTGCTTTGCTTCAAGGATTCTGAGGCGGTTCCACTTCGAATCACGCACGTGTTCGAGCATCGCATCTACGTGACGGCATACACGACCCCAGAAGCAGTCCGGACGGCGCGAAAACCCCGGCCACTCCCCAGGGCCGGCATTCAAAAGGATCTGGATTCCGGAAGGTGTCGGCTCGCCAAGGCAGCGTTACCGCCAGAGCTCTTTCGAACCCACCCAAGCCCGGGCGACGATGCAAAAAGCACGGGAACCGAGGAACCGGTATCGACGGCCCACACGATCTTCCAATGGATCGCACCACTGATCGAGCACTTCGACGTAGAAAGCAATTTGGCACGCCGCCGCTTCACGGCGTTAGTCCAAGCTCGAGCAGATGAGCTTCAGATGAACTTCCTGACGCTGAGGCGACTGGTGCTTCGCTTCTACTATTTCGGACGTGTTGCAGCCGCACTGACACCGCTCGTTTCGGGACCCGCAGCTGGCATTCAGAAGAGCACCAACGCTTCGAAAGCAAAGATGTGCGCCAAGTACGAAGCCAACTCGGACGGTACGTGCCACCGCAGGGGGCGTCAGCCAGTGCTCTCCAAGAAGTTGGGGCCGAACATGTTCGTCGTCGGCGACAAGGACGTTGCGGACATGGTTTTGGCAGCCAAACGAGCCGGGCGACGCCAGAAAGGCACGTTGCTCGACGCTCACGACGACTACTTGAAAACAGAGTTCGCCCGACGGCATCCAGCCCTCTTTAAGGCCTGGATCGAGGAGCGTTGCCCTGAGCCAGTGACATACGACCAATTTAGAAAGTACACCAAAGCGCACAAGGACTACGAGCAGGAAGTTCTGGACAACCTTCCCGCTCTCGCAGGAAATGACCCGGGCCGCTCCTCCCATTCCGCAGGGCCGGGAGAGATGTCCGAGATTGATGCGACCGGCGGGCGAATTCACCTCGTTGCAGAAGACGAGGCCGGAGAGCTGGTTCACGTCGGAACACCTTGGATCTATCTTCTGATAGACAGGTGGAGCCGTTTCATCATCAGCGTATACGTGACCTTGGGTTTCCCATCCTGGGAGGAGATCCGGTATGCCCTGTTGATCGCATTCACGCCTCGCGAAGCGCGGTTCCGCTCGATCGGGGCGGAGGTGAGTGAGGCCCGCTGGCCGCAGGGCCGCATGTGCTCCGCCATCGCTCAAGATCGCGGCAGTGAGTTGAAGTGCATAAGCAACCTCGAGGCCACTGCCGGGCAGTTCCGGATCGAACTCGTCACTTTGCCCCCTCTGACACCAGATGGAAAGGCGATCATCGAGCGAACCATACGCGACCTGAAGAAGAGCATGGCGTCTAGCGGCCTGTCCGGCGTCTATGTGGTGCGTCCAATAGATCCCAAATCAAAGAAGGCATCGCGGAAGGCAGCAACCGCCGCCGCCACTTCCCTCCGCGAGGTCTACCGGGCGGTTCTCAAAGTCGTGGATCGGAAGAACAACAGCCCCCATCGCAGTCTCAAGAAGAACCTCGTATTGACGCAGGCCGGCGTGCGACCGATTCCGAGGGAGGCCTACCTGTGGGGATGCAGGAACCTCACTGGCGCGAAGGTCACCAGCCTGACTGAAGAGGACATGCAACGCATGCTTATGTCCGTAGGAAAAGGCTCGATTGCGAACAGTCGAGTGGCGTTCAGGTCCCGCGCCTATGAACCCGCGGACGCCGAGGCGCGCGCGATCGCAAACGCCTCCACCAAGCGCCCGAAGGCGGTGGAGCTCAGGTTTGACAAGACTTTTCGCGAGGAGATCTACGTCGTGAGCCAATCCGGCAGGTGGTCGCTTTGGCGGATGACCGCGGCCGACAGGTTGCAGATTCAGGGCGTCACCATGGACGAGGAGGAAATGCTCATAGACGTGGGCGCCCTGCTTTGGGCCACAGCGGCAAATCGCAGCAAGATCGAGCGGGTTTCTTCTGGTCACGGCAGGCCTGCTGCTCGCCGCGAACCCGCGCGCCACGGCAGCCGCGCCGAGACGGTGGCGCGCCGCGGTAGCGAAACGCGAGCTCTCAAGGAGAGCCTCACTGAACGAGTTTCCACCGCGAAGTCTCCCGTACGTCCATCGAAGACCGTCCCCCCGGCTTGGAGGCAGCTGGAAGCGACGGAACGTCTGGCCTCCATCAACAGGACGCGCCAGCGTAAGTCACATGACCCACTATGAATCTGTGCAAGCCCAATACACCCCTACCGGCGTTCGCGCCTACGATGGGAATCCTCTTATTGAAGCTCTCCCTCCGCTTGAAAGGTCCAAGGACGAGATCCTCGATCGCATCGAGTACACGCCGCCGAGGTTCACGAAACAGGACAGAAGGCAGGGCGATCTGGTTCGCATTGGGGAGCTGTCGCGGTTGGGATCGCTGGTATATCCATTTGCCGAGTATCGGCGCGCCGCAACAAATGCGACCCTGAATATCCGCGAAGCCTACGTTTGCCGAAATCCGTTGACCGTGGAGGGACGAAGGCGTCGTCATTTGATTGGCACGTTGGAACTTGACCAGTTCCCCATTCACGCAATTCGCTCCACTGCCCTCGGTCAGCTTCTGATGGGTGTGACCGGAAGTGGAAAGACAACCTTCGGTGGTTGTTTCGCCGCTCCATATCTCAAGCTCATCGAGCATTCCGAGTACCGAGGAACTCCCTACAAATGTCGCCAGATTCCAATGATCGCAATGGCCGTATCGCACGACGCGACGTTGCAGAGCTTCTGCCTTCAGTTCTTCGAGATTATCGACAGCATCCTCGGGAACACACACTATTTGCACGAGGCGAAGACCGCTAGGAACATCGCAAAGATGGCACTCCTTCTTCACCGCGTGTCCACGGCAGTATCGCTTGGCGAAATCTTCGTTGACGATCTCCAGCATCTTCGTGCTGCGAGAAGTGGGCAAGCGGAGATCGTCTTGAATCTCTTCAGCCAAATCATCGAGATTGCGGGTGTGTCGATGATGTTCTCAGCCACCCCCGCGCTCGAACCGGTGATCGCGAACAGCGTGAGAAACATCCGAAAACTCACCTCTGGTGGCACGAGTAATTTTCCCGTCATGGGTCGCCACGACCCACAATGGATTGCCCTGTGCGAGGCTCACTGGCCACATCAACTTGTGCGCCACCCCTGCAAGCTCACGCCCTTGATCCTTGATGCGTGGCACGACTGCAGTGGTGGCAATCCGGCATTCACCACCATGAGCTTCGCACTTGCGCAGAGACAGGAGATTGGGGGGCGCGAGACCATCGACGAACTGTCGTTCCAACGCGTGGCCGAGACCGAAATGTGCATCTTGCGTCCCGCGATAAAGGCGCTACTGTCCGGGAACGCGGCTGACCTGTCCCGTTTCGACGATCTGGTTTTCAAGTCCGAACTGCGTGGCCTTCGCGAGTTGATCGGTTGGTCTGATGCGCCCAATACAACTCCGGACGACAACACTGAGTTTGATGAACTGGAAGAGGCCCGGACGTCCGAGACAAAGGGCAAGCCAAAGTCGGCACCTCGCGTTCGCTCCGCAACCAGCAAAGGCCTCCCCGTGCAGAAGGGTGATCGTGAGCTTCCTGTAGTGAGACCCGTGTTCTGAGGCGAGCACCGACATGTCCTCGCTCGGACCTCCCCCCTACATACCGCCGCACCTCGAAGACGAGACGCTCTACGGCTACCTCGGGCGGGTCAACGCGTATAACTGCGCCGGATCAAGTCGGCAGTTCCTGCATGAGATCTTCGGGCATTCGAAGGCCGTCTCCAGCGCCGACCTCCCGACAAGCCTTACCGCCATGGTGACCGGGCGGCCAGAAGTGAGCCCCTATCCTGGCCTTAAGGACGTCATCGAGAGGACTACCCAGTATCCGTACCACCGGCCTTTCATGCCGAGCGAGCGGTGGGCGAAGCTCCTCGATCGGGCATCGAAAGGGCCGGGGCATGAACTCAAGACCTGGATGGGCCTCGTGGCACATCGCTTCGGCGCTACTTCCACCTTCCGCTCCTGCGTCCATTGTGATCGGGAGGCCTGGGACACGGTTGGCTTTCTCTACTGGCGTCGTACCCATTTGCTACCCGGCGTGCTGATCTGCCCGATTCACCAGACGCCTCTCGTCAAGCATTTTGTGCAGAGCGAGGACAGCGCTCGCAGTGCGCTGAGGCGACTTCCTGCGGGCGGCTCGCCCATTCGCGTCCCCAGG
Organism: Variovorax sp. 05N34; assembly: GCF_056397405.1. Classification (NCBI taxonomy): domain Bacteria; kingdom Pseudomonadati; phylum Pseudomonadota; class Betaproteobacteria; order Burkholderiales; family Comamonadaceae; genus Variovorax; species Variovorax sp. 05N34. Next base: position 161,036 of record NZ_JBFTNI010000008.1, on the reverse strand, counting down.
ACGGCGCTTGATCCCTTGACGAGGTTCGCCACGACCTCCCTTGATGTCCTAAGTTCGACGCCTCTCGAGTTGACGGGCGAACGCTGCACTGCGACATACCTCGCAAGATTGGAGGAAATGGGCATATGTCGGGCGCCCGGCCAAGTTCGCTGGAGGGAGCTTTCCTCATTGCTTCTGGCGTCGAACAACGACTTCAAGGGGTGGGACGTCGGCGAGCGCATCTCCCAGACGAAAGGAGGGGTCTTGGGCTGGCTGTACGGCCTCGTGCGGGACCGCGGCAGGCTGTCTCATCCCTTGACGCACATCCTGCTGATCAACAGCCTGTTTGGTTCGCTGGCCGAATATGCGCAGGCGACGCGACCGAGCAAGGCGGTCGCCCAATCCGAGAGGCCCAATGTGGGACCTCCCCCGGAAGACGCTTTGGTCAGCGACGTCAACATCAGTTGCCGCGCGCTCGCGCTTCGCCTCGGCGCCAGTGTCACCACGGTCGTGCAGCGACGCCGAGTTCTCGGGCTTCCAATCGCCGAACGCCGCAAGTCAATCACGCCAGAGCGCATTGCGCAGGCTGTTTCGATGCTTGTGTCTGGCGCCTCCGCCGCAGCGGTCGCGGGAACGACTCGCCTATCGCTCTGTTCGGTGTACCGAATCCGAGCGACGGCCGCTACAAGGCTCGTGGCGGGTTCCCAGCAGTCGCGAGCAGAACTTGCTTCGGTCTACCGTTTGCGATGGACCGCGACTGAGAGCTGTGGTGGATCCGTGCGCCAGCGTCGTGTGCTGGATGGCGCAGCATATTCTTGGCTCTATCGGAACGATCGCGAATGGCTCAGGAATCAGCGGTTTCACTCGACGTCGCTTTTGGACCAAAGAATGCGGCGGTCGCGCATCGACTGGAACAAGCGCGATCAAAGCTACTCGCGGCGCATGGCCGCTATGGCTGAGGATATCAAGTCAAGGCCGATGCGAAAGCGCGTTTCGCCATCAACGTTGATCCGCGCCACGGCGCCTGAAAGCTCCATCCGAGCGAACCTCGATCGCCTGCCCCGCTATCGAGAAGCGCTCCAGTCATGCTCGGAGACAGTCTCGCAGTTTCAGCGCTGGCGCTATACACGTACGGTCGAAGATTTGTGTGACGAGGATGGCGGCTTTTCGCAATGGAAGGCCCTCCGGCTCGCTGGACTGCGCCGCGTCCCTCCTCTTGCCGACTAGTACCGAGGTGGACCGTGCTGCCTCTACCCTACATCCCTGAACCGCGCCCCGACGAGCTGGTCGGCAATGTCCTGACGGACATCATCGACGCGAACTCATTGGGATCAAAGCACGTACTCATGAAATGGCTTGGCTTTACGCGGGCTCAACGCAACGCGCAGTTCATGGACATCAGCGTCCTAACGCCTACCTGGATCGAGTTGTCGGAAAAGCTGGGCATCAAACTGAAGGACTTGGTCGAGGCGCTGAGCACGAAGCCGTATTGGGCGTGCTTTCATACCCGCCGACGCATAACGACCGCAAAGCTGTCGAACGCAGAAATAGCAGATCTGAGGGTCCCAGAGCTGGTTTTAGTGGAACAGGCCCCTATGCGCGCAGAGCTCCAACTGTGTCCTGAATGCCTGCGAGAAGATGGTCGGCCGTCGGGCACTCCCTACGTCCACCGAAGTCACCAACTTCCCGGAACGTTCGTGTGTCACGAGCATAAGAAGAAGCTCTTCTGCCGCTGCCCAGCCTGCGACAAAGTCTTAGCTCCCAACCTCGACTTAGTCAGAATTTCCACTCGGTGCGAGTGCGGGCATGACCTGACGAAAGGGGCTTCGGTTGCGAAGACGGCGGCCCTCTACAGGCTTGCATTGTTCGAGCATGATTGCCTCTACTCCACGTACCCTCCCCGACCCGGTCGAGAAGTGATCGCCTTCATCGCGCGGACCTGCCGTGAGCGCAATGTGAGCATGCAAGCCCTTGCCGTCAACACCTTTGGCGACGATCTCAATCGGTGGCGCGGCGTTGGGCTCCGACGCACTCCTGAGCCCAGGTTACGGCTGCAATACGACGGAATGCCGGCGCTATGTGCGTGCCTGGTAGCTTTGGGGTTTGACTATGCGCATGCTCATGAAGCTATCGAGAAAGCTTCCGCGTCAATACCGCCTTCGCGCCATACGAAGGCGCTACTTCGGCCGAACAGCACCGCGGAAGCACGTGACGCTCTGGCGTCCCTGAGGAAAACTGGAGAAGTAACCTGCTGGTCGACACTGCGCCGCCGATGGCGCTTCGTTTTCTGGTGTTTGTTCCTGAATGACCATCGTGGGCTCCAGCGGGAGTTGGGTACCCCCAGAACTGCGGCGACGGCGGCACCTTCGATCAGGGAGGACCGCAAGACGATTCTCACCTCTGTGCTCTTTTCGGCGAAGTTGGAGGCCAAGGCGCGTGCGTACTACAGAGACAAGGAATGGCTTGATCGGCTCAGCCTGGAACGAAACGCTGCGCGGACCGACATGAGGGACGCCAAGCTGGTGGGGATGGTCAGGACTGCAATGGAGCGGGCGTATGCAAGTCCGCAGCGGCCTGTGAAATTCACACGTCGTCACGCCGCGTTGGCAGCAGGCATGAGCCTGGTCGGCATTTCCGACCTTGACCGTCGCCGCCGGTCGATAGACGGGCACCTTTGGGAAAGTGTTCCTCACCATTGGTGCCGCCTTCTGCTGTGGGCGCTTGGGGAAAGGCTGGCGCGAGGGGCGCGGTTATCGCCGAATCTGCTCATTGGCGAGGCCGGCGGCCTCGAAAAGAGGTTCATGCAGCGGTTTTATGCGGCGAGCATCATCTATCTGTTCGGGCCGGATGCAAGAGCGGACCGTTCTGCCTGAGCGTCGATGAATTTCAGAAGGTTAGTTATATACGCCCAGCTTGAGCCGCATCAAAAATTCCTGCACAAGGCAAGTCCCCCTTGTTGTCTGGAGAAGATCGATTGGGCGGGCGCCGCTCAGTCCCATCGCGGGCGACATCATCCATCGCCGCGCCAGCTTCCTCGAACCCATGACGCCGCGCGCCAATGCCTGGACCTGTGCGGCGGAGGGAAGGTGCGTCACGTCTTTCATCTTGCCAGCCGCCCGCTTTGCGTTCGATCGACGCCTTCCGCGCCGTCCGCCGCCGATCTAGCATAGGGCGCCGTCGCGCCTTGCGCCCCGCAGCTCATACAGCTCCTCCGTACTGGATCGCCAAGAGAATTGACCGCACCCTTTCCGTGCCACCTTCAGCCGCAAATGCGGATGGCGTTGCACCTGAGAGGAGATGATGTGGCGTCTTCAACCAAGCATGGGCGTCGACGCCGAAAACCTCGGTAGCCAGGGCCAACAAAGACGACGCGGTACTCCCCGGACGATTCCTCTCGTTCATGGGGCACTCGACCTCGACCACCAGGCCAGGATCGAATGCCTTGTTCTCGAACTCACCATGCCAGTTTAAGTACCCACGAGGGTTGCAGACGACCCGGCAGCCCTCGACTTTGTAGTCGAAGCTATCGTGGGTGTGGCCGTGCACCCAGAGGGCGGGGACCCTGAAGAACTCGGGTCGCAGTTCGTTTACGAAGCCTCCGGAAGCCCAGTCGTCTGTGAACCTAGGCGCGAGCGAACCTCGATGTGGCGCATGATGCGTCACAACGACCGTCGGCCCGTCAAACGGCTCTTCTAGCTTCGCGCGCAACCAGGATCGATGTCGGCGGTGGAGCTGCAAGGTGTCCATTGGGACCAAGCGCCTCGATCCTCTAGAGTTCGACGTGTGTGGATCATCGACACGGATGGCCGCGTAATCGGCGAGATTGCGCGAGCACTCCGCCATGGAACGGTATCGGTCCGACAGGAGACGCACCGGCTGACCTGCGAATCCGTGATCGTCAATGCGTAGCCGAAAGTCGGTCCACAGCGTACAGCCAAGGAAGCGCACGCCGGCGAGCACGACTTCGTCGCAATCGAGGAAGTGAACCCGCTGATCCCGCGCCTCAGAGCGCATGCTGATCAGTTCATGCGACAGTACCGCTTCGTAGTATTCATGGTTGCCAGCGACCTGAACGACGGGCTTGTTGCCGAAGCGTTCCGGCGCTCGCAGCCAGCGAGCAACTGCGCGGCCGGGCGCCACGATGTCGCCCGCAAGAACGGCCACGTCGTAGTCCAGGCCGGGCTGGACCTCGAAAGTCTCGAACTCAGCGTGTAGGTCGGACAAGACGAGGAGCTTCACGCTTGCACCTCAGTGAGCATGGGCGACGGCAGCAGCCAGCACTCGCCCGACATTCGAGCCGCGTTCCAGGGCGGTGCGCGGCGTCAGTCCTGCCAGAGAGTCGGCGGGGCTTTCCAGAAAATTCAGCAGCTGCCACGCGTCAGTAGTCCCAAGGGCTTCCAAGACGTCTTCAATAACGAGCCAAACCTCCGGTTGGAACTGCCAATTCGGGAGTCTGAGAGCTCCTTCACTGTCGGCGATGGCGATGCACTGCCTTCGCCGAGACCAAGACAGAACAGCCGAAGGTTCAACGTTGAGCAAGCTCGCAGCCTGATTGATCGAGAGCATGTCGGCCGCTGCCAGCCGGGCCCTTCGTACATCGGCTCCAGCTTTCAGGATGTTCTTCGTCGCCGAGGTCGCTGCATACGCACCGTCGGAGTCGCTTCGTCGTCCGGCTCTCATGTCTCCTCCCCACGTCAGTGAAGCACGACCTTCGTCGCGTCTTCGTCGAGCAAATCGGCGGGCAGATCAGAAGGTTTGAGATATCTGCGGTCATTGACGAGGGCATGTGCCACCGCGCGCTGTATCGCCTTTCGAATGCCTCGAGGTGTGAGGTGGGCGAGCCGGTATGCCAACCTTGGCTCTGGCGGGAGGAAGTCTGGTACCGATAGCTTCTCAACAGTGCGAGCCGCCACTACCTGCGCGATCTGAAGGGCGTCCTCTCCGTGGGGAAGCGGAATGTGGAACTCCGAAAACCTCGAGCGCAGCGATTCCGGAAGTTTCGTTGGGTCGTTTGAGGCGGCGATGTAGATGACCAAGCTCGCGTCGAATGTGATGTCTAGCGCGGCATCGCGGATGGTCGTCGCTGTAAGCGGCTCGAGCAAGGAATGCAGCGGTTTCAGCGGGTCATACGTTGAATTCGCCGGAGCCTTGTCGAGCTCATCGATCAGGAAAACAGGATTCGCGAATCTCCCCAGCACGATCTCTTCGAATACCGCGCCAGGACATGCGGTACTCCAATGCCGCTCCGTGCCAAGCAGCAAAGAAGTCGTTTGGGCGTTCTCCATGGACTGCCGCCGTAGCGGCGCACCAAGTGCGATTGCCAGGTCGTTGGCATAGTGAGACTTGCCGATCCCCGGCGGCCCCCACAGATGCAGCGGAGGGATTGAAAGCGGCCCTTTGCTGCTCATCGCCAGCGCTACATGCTCGAAGACGAAGTCAGTGACGTGCAGAAAGTGTGGATGGGACGCGCGCAAGCCTTCCACCGATCGAGCCCATCGATCCGGACAACGATTTGGACTTGCGACTTGCCTGAGGGCGCCCAACGACTTCACCTTCTCCATCAATTCAAGCTCGCGCTTGTGCTCGTCCTTGTTCCGGACGGTTGCCGTCTTGTCAAGCACACGTAGAACCTCTTCGGCTTTCAGTACCGGATGAAGCCGCTTCCGATCGCGACGCGCCACACCTCGCTCGAACCGCTTGATGAAAGAGACTCGGTCCTCGGGTCCTGTCGGCAAATGGGCGGGCGGCGCCGCGGGAGCCCTGGAAACGTCGCGTCCGGCCAGCAGACGTGCCATGGCCGCAGTGTTCCTTTCTTCCTCGCGGGCCCGCGCCAACAGCTGACGTTCCTCGACCAAGCGCCACTGCAGCGCTATGGGAAGCAAAATTTCTGCTCCCTGATACGAGTCCTGAGAAGCTTCGGTGCGGTACATGGCGTAGCCCTCCGGCTCGTCGGAGTTGGTGCCTGGAGCAATCCTTCGACGATACGTGTTCACGACGGCCGGGCCTCCCACTCGATCGCCTGCCGCCAAAAGCCTTCAAGCCCTTCATCGCGGTCGCGCCCAAGAGCGCTTGGCTCATGCAAGCTGCACAGCGTGAGCTCAGTTCCAAAATAGGAGGCTGCTTCGGCACGGCCGCCGCAGACCATGCAGGCGGTGCTTGTCATGCGCTCGGCTTCAAGGACAACCCGATCGACCTCGGGCGTTAGATCAGCGGCAATATCGTAGGCCGCGAACATCATGGCTCGGCGCGTATCGCCTTCGAGGTTGACAGCGAGCGATCGAAACTCGCCCAACACGTACAAGAAGAGTCCGCAGCCCTGGTCGGCTCGAAGTTGGACCCAGCGAAAGCCAAGTTTTCCGGGAGGTAGGAGCCGGTCGATCTGCTCGCACGCGCGGCCCAGGATTGGCGTCCAGCCGCGATAGAAGGTCAGGCCAGCGTGGTCACCTTCGAACATGTACGGAAAGCGCGCTTTCAAGAGAGCACCGTTCATGCTGGTCACTCCGTCGGGGCGCGCGCACGATCGCCCTGTCTACGGCCATCTGCAAGTTCAGCCGTCCTAGGCATCCAGCCAGCCATTCGCGTCGTCCGCTAGCCCGGCTTGTATCTTATACGCTGGTGCCTAAAAGCTCAAGCCTAGTTGGTAACACATCGGTCGTTTCAATGCACCGCAGCCCGAAGCGCTTCCAAGAATTCGTACGGCTCCATGCATTTTGAACCCGATAGGCTGGTGCGCAAAAACGCGCAAGAGGCGAGATTCGTCTCATGCGTTCCGACCAAGATCCGGCCTTGCTCCGGGCGTTTGCAGCAGAGCTCAAGGCTCGAAGGCTGGCGCTCGGACTCAGTCAGGACCGGTTCGCGCTTCTGGCCGAAATTCATCGCACTTTTGTGACAAAGGTCGAGCGGGGGATTGCGATGCCTTCTCTATCTAGCGTCTTTCGCATCGCCGAGGGCCTCGAGGTCGATCCGGCCGTGCTGATTACGGCCGTTTCGAAGAGGTACAGGAAGGAACTTCGACATACCGCGCGAGTTGTCGAGTCGAGCGCGTCCAAGAAAGTTAGTTCGGTCGTCAAGTAGGACAGCTTGTTCGCTGGTCGAAGCGGTCCCCCGGAACGGCATGTGGCACGTGGCACTCTCATTCGGAACGGGCAACATTGGTAAGCAAGTCATTAGGACGTCTTTTCATTCGCACCAGGACTTCGTTACGAACAAACCATTTATGCAGAGGTTGCGTGTGCAGCTTCGCCACGTTGAGAAAACTATGGACACTCAACAGTGATGGGGCGAGCAGACTCGACGGACTGTCCAAACTACGCGCGATGCATTGCTTCCTGCGCTACTGCACTGGCAAGGGATTTCATAAACGCCCACCTTTCGCTGATCAACGGCTCGCTCGTTGCGTCCAGGGCGGCGCCATACACACTCACTTGGCGGTCGTACAGCCGCCGCCCATGAGGGGATTCGCACGCTGCACCCAGCCATGCTTGATCCGGGAGCACAAAGCCCTTGAACCTGGTCGATGGAATTGCCTTGGCCATCATGAGTCCCGCTGGATCGAAGTCGAAGAACCCGACCACTGGCTCGCTTCTAGCTAGAACGAGATGCGCGGCATGCTGATTCGGGTTTTCGGGGTCACCTCGGTAGACAACCAAGGTGTCGGCCGCGTCCCATTGGATCCATCGATACGCTTGAACCTGCTTGAAGGTCTCGAAGTTTTCGACCAGCATGATCCGATCGCAGGAGATCGCGCAGGCTTGATCGGGGGTCGTCACCATGTGAGTTCCGTCCGGGGTATAGACGGACCGCCCATCCAGCTTGCAGTCGCCGATGCAGCGAATGGCGACCGACCTCGCGCGCGGCGAAACGCTGAAGGCCTTTTCGGACATCCCGCCAAATACCGCAGCATCTGCACGGCTGGCTGCGTTGCCGAGGCTGGCCAGGTGAGAGGAAGCCTATAAGCGCTCTGCGGCTCTTAGCCAATCGTTAACGCCAGCGACTCCAAGACGCAGAAATGCATCCTGAACAGCGACGGTTCTTCCGAGCATTACGCCGCCATCTAACTCTTCCTGTTCTTCCGCCAGTGCGAAGATCCTTGTTAGAAGCTGAGTAAAGTTATTCGCGTGGTCGTAAACAGGCACCCGACGAGACTCCGCGTAAGTAACGTAGTACTCCGCTGCTCCGAGCGCGGCTTCCGGGTCCACGGTCGCAATCGAGTTCAGCCAGCCATCGAACCCATAGATGTCTCTTTCATGAGTGTCACTGCTGCCAAGCAACTCAAAGAAACGTTGAACCAATCGTGAAGGCAGCATAACTGGCGGCGTCGGCTCATGGAAAACTCGACGTAACTTTCTCGCGACGCTCTGCGCGATTGGATCGGACGAGCTAAGACCAACTTCGATAGCGCTTACGCACGGGGCCGCGTGTGCATGCAGGTTTCCGCCGTGCGTCCAAACGCTGGCCGCGCCACTCCACGCTTCCACATCGCCCTTTGCATTCAAATCATCAATAACCTGAACAAGGGGCGTCCGTTCGGAAAGCGCTGCTAGCGCAGATATTCTTCCCCAAGTCTTCAGGTCTCTTCCACTCCCCTCGCGGTACAGCTTCTTCAGCCAAGAAGTAACAACGTCGAAGCGTTGGAAGTAGGCGTAGTAGAGGCATGTTTCGGCGACCGGCCAAAGTCCCGTCGTATCGCCTGCCATGGCTAGCGCAAACATCTCCCACCCGATCTCCGGATGATGGCTTTGAAGGCGAGGGAGGAGTCTGAGGACCACGGCTCGAATCGGCAGACTCTCGTGCGCGGCAAGTCTCCGAAGCGCGGGCCCAAGCGTGTCAGGCCACTGCAAATTGGTTCCACGAAGCTGACTGGGGAGAGTCATAAGAGCTTCTGCGATGTGGCCCTGCATCATGTTGATGCCTCGACTCACTAGATCGACATTGTCGCCGCGTACTGAACTCTCCTCGCCCAAGGATGCGAAACCCAGTGAGAGGAACACGACACGCCCGGCGTCACTGATGCTTTGAACTGCATGCGCGCACCCCTGAAGCGCGGACGATGCCGCGCGGTTTTTATACCAGTGCGCGGGATGCCGCTCTAGCTCATCCAAGACTCGACTCGCAACCTCGCTCCCAGTCGACTCATCATCAGGCATCCAATCCTGGTTCGGTTGGAGATTGCCAAACCGACGGTTCAAATAGTCTGCCACTCCCTCCAAGAGGTCATCGCAAAAATCATTCGAGAGAACGGCCCAGTGCTCGCTCAGAAGCGCCAGGAATCGAGTCGGTCGCCGCGACGCCGCCTCACGCAATTGAACCCCGACCTCCCGCGCCCCTCCCGACAGAAAATCATCAAAGGAACTTCGAGCAACGTGACCGGCGTAGTGCGACAACAATTCGAGTACTGCGAGGTCACCGCTATCAAGAAATACTTGGAACGTGAATGGCGGCCTTACAAACCCCCCTCGCCCTAATATCGCCGGTGCACGCACGAATGGAAAACACTTCTTCTCAACCTCTTCAAGCACGGCCGTCGCAGCCTCCGACCGAAGGTAGCAGGGAATCGCTTTGATCAATTGCGCCTGTTGCAAGACGATCCAAGGTCGCTCATCGGAGGAATCTGAATTCATCAGCAAGATGAATTCCTGAATTCGATCCTGCGCGCTAGTGTCAAGTAGCGCATAGCTGGCATTCAAGAGCGTGCCGAGATCGTATGCGAGTTCCGACTCGAGTGACTCCTTGTCACTCAGCATTCTCGAGATGATGTCCAAGTTCAACGAAAAATTCTCAATGCATGCAACGATTGCAAGGTAGCGAAGACCGCCATCGTGGCTAAAACACAGCCGTGCGCGGTTCGACCTCCACCAATTGCTGTGAGAGCGGGCATGGGAACAAATGGATGCCTCCACCGCATCAAATAGGATGCGTACGCCGTCTCTATGGTGAAAATCTTGCTCTTGGCGAGAGTCCATGTACGAGGTGTCCCTGAGGAATCCGCTCCACAAACCACGCTCTGATGGGTCGTACCGCTTGAGATCGCTCCAACGCTCAAAAGATGCCAGCACCAGATCCATCAGCACGTCCGATCGCCGCATGCAGCGCGCCAGGAAGTCGTCACCGTCTTTTCCAAACTCGTGAGGTTGACAGCGGAGATGCTGCCCCAACTGGTAGCCTCGAACGTCCGCCTCGCTGAGGCCTTCCGCGATATACCGCCAGAGCAGCGCGTCTTCAATGGCGCCCGCATCGATACATCGAGCGAGTGCGCGACCAAGTGTCGAATGCTCCTGTCGAGGCAAATTCATCAACGAGAGGACCAATGGAGCCGCGGCTGGAGCGCTTGCAGAACTGAGGTCCCGCAATGCGAACTCCAGATTTCGTGACATCTGATTCTTGTCCGACCAATCCAGAGCCATTGCTTCTGCCCAAAACCCGAAGACTGATGCAGGCGCAACATCCTTCCACTGTGCGATCAGATTCACGTGCATCGAAAGTCCTGCAGCGTCGCGCTCAGCTTTCAGATGCGGTATTAGCTGATTGAGCCAAAAATCGTGCCATTCCAATCGGACTGCCTGAGTGTAAATAACCTGAAAAACGTCACGAAAGTTATTTCTCAGGTCTCTGAGAAGGAGCCAGTCGCCAGGGTCCGGGAGCAGTTCCGCGAAGGTTTCGGCAACAAGTCGACGAACATGAAACGGTAGGCTTCCGGACAGTACCGTACGAAGTTGCTTTCTTAATTCGCGGCGATCCCCACTGAGCAGTTGTCGAATGAAGCTACGAATGCTCGGTCGTACAAAGGGGACTGGCGGGAGATCGCGAATAAATGCGTCTAGTGTTAGACCGCGACGCATAGCCCCACTGACTATTAAGACGTCTAGTAACGTTTGATGTCCGAACGCAAGCATGCCGAGATCGGTTTCGATCAAAATGTTGCTGCTAAGAAGCCTTCGTAGCATTTCGATCGAGCCTGTGAATCGCTGTCTCGGCACGGCTACGCTGCGCGAATTCAGCATTTCTTTAGCGATGTCCTCGACGACACGAATCGCAGCGCCACCAATGCCGCTCTCGCCTTCGAGCACTGAGGCTAGGTAGTTCATCGCTAGCGATTGGCTAGTAACTTCGTTTGACGCTCCCCTTCTTGCAGCCAAGTCGAGGAAAAGGGCCAGCTCTCTGGGATTCTTGACAAGCTCACGAGTCGTAGAATCTATTGACGCAGGGTCTATAGACTGCTCCGCGAGCAGTGGAGCGATCTGGCTACTCCAATCCAGCGGATAGCACTCAATGATTTTGTCCCAGTTTCTTTGGGCGATCCTTCGGTCGTAGTGACGATCAAACTCGCGACATGCGACAATGACCGAAACATTGGGCACAAGCAGAACGCGATCGATCTGGGCCAAAAAGTATGTTAGGACGCTGTGCTCGCGCGCGATCGAAAGCACGTCAAGCGATTCGACAAGAACCGCTACATGGACGGTTTCGGCCATTCGCGCTACGTCCTCTACCCACCGCTTCGACAAGCCTTGCGCCTCGCGCTCAATTACAGTCGTTATATCTGCGAATTCGCGAGTTTGAATAAATAGAGGAAGGATGTCGCGTTCAGTTCTTGCGCGCTCCTCGAGCGCCTCTTGAAGTTCGAGCATGACGCACGTTTTTCCCGCGCCAGGTTGACCCGTCAGTAGGATCGAGCGGTGCTTGGCATCGATAGCAGCGATTAGTGCTTCAACAGCCGAATTTAGGAGACGGGTGTTGCCAATTTCTCTGCGCCACGCCCGGCCGATCGCAGATGTTCCTTCGAACGATTCTCGGACCTGATCAACGTCGATTGATCCGCTTAGCAGCGCACCCGAGCGCTCCAAGAGGGCGACAAGCTCCCCTTTTCTCAGCCGATGCTGGACGTTGACAACCTGGTCGTCCGCACTCATGCGCATCCCGAGATGATCCAGATGCGTCCAGATCGCGTCATAGGCGGCGGAAGAGTTGTTGACTAGACGGCGCAGCCTTTCGTGCAGCAGCAACTGCATTCGATCAAGCTGCTCGGTGGTGACGAAATCCGTGCGTCGCAGAAACTCGAATGGAGAAAAGTGTGAGAGGTTTTGACGAAGCTTTGCATCGATGACCCGTGTGCCTTGACCAAGGGAAGCCTGATAGGTTGCTTCGTCAGGGAAGGTAAGAATGAACTCCCTTAGGTGCGCAAGCTCGCCAAAAGGACTACGTGAGTAGAAGCGGACCAGCGAATTCGGCTCCTGAGCAAGCAGACTGTCTGCCTTTCTTAGCTCTTCAGCGAGATCGCCGACGGTCCATGATTGGAATCCCACCTGATTCTTCTTGCATTGACAGCAGATCCTCGTGCCGTCGGATTTGCCGATCACAACATCGTCTACAGGCAGGGCTGCCGAGTCAACTTCAATCCACTCATAGCTCGGATCCGAAAGGATGGTCAGCGCCCAGTCGAATGCCACCAATGTTTGATAGCCGTCGCCTCGATTTGATTGAATGCCCGCCTTGCTCATTGGCCAGATTGTCTAGCCAAAAAACGAACTCCCCGACATGAGCACGCGGTCGAACGTGAATAACGATCGCGATCAGACCGACCACAACGCCCCACAAAGCGTTCAGGCAGGGGGCCTCGCTCCTTCGAAAAGCTGAATCCTCCTTCACGCAGCAGGCACTTCGAGAAGACCGCTTGAGGAAGGATTTTTGCCATTCGGATCGTAGAGCGCTTCCAGCTTGGAAGGCGGAGTGACGCCGGGCGTGGCGCCGATGACCTGCGCGACCCTGACCAACTTCGCCATTCCTAGGCCTTATGCGGAAACGCAGCGCACGACGGCCTACGTTCTATTGAGCACTCTCGGGAGTGAGCGACAGCTTGCCCGTTCGACGTGGACCTGCAATCGCGCTTCGAATGTCGGTACTAGGTCAGACGTCGAAGGTGCACGCCGCCACGACGCACACTCCCAATGCTGCGCTCAGTCCTGGTGAAAGGCGAAAATTTATAGCCGAAAATATCCACAACGCATATTTTTAGCAAATCCGACCCCGTCCCCTCGAAGAAAATATCCACAACCTTAGCAAATCGAGGGTGATTGCCCCCCCCGAGCCCCATCACTCCACAGTCACGCTCTTCGCCAGATTCCTCGGCTTGTCCACATCCGTCCCCCGGGCGCAAGCCGTGTGATACGCGAGCAACTGCAGCGGCACCACGTGCAGCAGCGGCGACAACGCGCCGTAGTGCTCGGGCATGCGGATCACGTGGAGTCCTTCGCCGCTTTCAATGCGCGTGTCGCCGTCGGCCAGCACATAGAGCACGCCGCCGCGCGCGCGCACTTCCTGCAAATTGCTCTTGAGCTTCTCCAGCAGTGCGTCGTTGGGTGCGACGGTGACGACGGGCATCTCGCTGGTGACCAGCGCGAGGGGGCCATGCTTGAGCTCGCCGGCCGCATACGCCTCCGCATGGATGTAGGTCACTTCCTTGAGCTTGAGCGCGCCTTCGAGCGCAATCGGGTAGTGCAGACCGCGCCCGAGGAACAGCGCGTTTTCCTTTCGCGCGAAGTCCTCGGCCCAGCTGATGATCTGCGGCTCCAGCGCGAGCACCGACTGCAGTGCGACCGGCAGATGCCGCATTTCCTTCAAGTAGCGCGCTTCATCGGCTTCGGACAATCGGCCCTTGGCTTGCGCGAGCGCCAAGGTGAGCAGAAAGAGCCCAGCCAACTGCGTTGTGAAGGCCTTGGTCGAAGCCACGCCGATCTCCACCCCGGCCCGCGTGATGTAGGCCAGCTTGCATTCGCGCACCATCGCGCTGGTCGCGACATTGCAGACGGTGAGCGTCTGCGTCATGCCCAATGAACGCGCGTGCTTCAACGCGGCCAGCGTGTCGGCCGTCTCGCCGGACTGGCTGATGGTGACGACCAGCGTCTTCGGATCGGGCACGGAGTCGCGGTACCGGTATTCGCTCGCGATTTCGACCTGGGTCGGGATCTTGGCAATGCCTTCGAGCCAGTACTTTGCCGTGCAGCCGCTGTAGTAGCTGGTGCCGCATGCCAGGATGAGGACCTTGTCGATGTCCTTGAAGACTCGCCATGCAGCGGCGCCGGGCTCGCCATCGACGGCAGCGCCGTCAAAGAGCTCGGGCACGATGCCTTCCACACCCTCGAGCGTGTCGGCAATGGCGCGCGGCTGCTCGAAGATTTCCTTTTGCATGTAGTGGCGATACGGGCCGAGTTCGGCCGCACCGCTGTGCGCCTGAACGGTGCGCACAAGGCGATTCACCGGCTTGTGCGTGCGGTCGACGATCCAGTACTTGCCGGGCTGGATGTCGACGACGTCGCCCTCTTCGAGGTACACGATCTGGTCCGTCACGCCGGCGAGTGCCATCGCATCGCTCGCGAGAAAGTTTTCGCCCTCCTCTGCGCCCACTCCGAGGATCAGCGGCGACCCGGCACGCGCGCCGACGACACGGTGCGGTTCATCGCGGGAGATCACGGCAATCGCATAAGCGCCGTGCAGTTCCTTGACGCTGGCCTTCACAGCTTCGAAGAGATCGCCGTCGTAGTGGCTGTCCACGAGATGCGCAATGACTTCGGTGTCCGTCTGGCTCGCGAATGCATAGCCTTTGGCTTGCAACGCCGCGCGCAGCGCTTCATGGTTCTCGATGATGCCGTTGTGCACGATCGCGATGCGACCCGGCCGCGCTGCCTCGGCGTCCGCGCCGGGGCCATGGCTGAAATGAGGGTGCGCGTTGTGGACCGCCGGCGCACCGTGGGTCGCCCAGCGCGTGTGGGCGATGCCGGTGGTGCCTTCGATGCGATCGGTCTTCACTTGGGTCAACAGGTCGGCCACGCGCGAGGTCGTGCGAGCGCGCTGCAGTCCGCCGGCATACACGGCCACACCGCAGGAGTCATAGCCGCGGTATTCGAGACGCTGCAGGCCTTGCACGAGGACGGGAACGATGTCGCGACCGGAAACAGCGCCGACGATGCCACACATGGTTTGCTCCTTGAAAATTTTGTATGGAGCGATGCTAGCTGCGGGTTGTGAAATGTTTTAGCTAAATCCCACAGTGCAGCGAAAGCAAATTTCATCGAACGGAATGATCGATCGAATATTTCGTCAAAATGACGTTTATGAAACTTTCAGATCTCGACAGCATCGATCTGCGCCTTCTGGACGCGCTCCAACGAGACGCCTCCCAGAGCAATCAGTCGTTGGCCGAGCGCTTCAGCATCTCTCCGCCGACGTGCCTGCGTCGCGTGCGGCGCCTGCGCGAGGCAGGTTGGATCGAAAGCCAGGTCGCGATCCTCAATGCCGAACAAGTCGGGCCGCTCCTCACCGCGGTGGTCGAGATCTTGCTGGATCGGCAGGATGCGTCCGCGCTCGATGCTTTCGAGCAGCGCGTCGCAATCGACGAAGCCGTCCAGCAGTGCTACCGCGTTTCGCCGGGGCCGGACTTTGTATTGATCGTCACGGTGCGCGACATGCCGGGCTATCAGGCACTGGCGCAGAGACTCTTCACGAGCGACGCCAACGTGCGCAACGTGAAGGCGTTTTTCAGCGTCAAGCGCGCCAAGTTCGCGCCGCAGTTGCCTCTGCCCGGTCTCGAATAGGCCGTCGCGCCATCTACCGCTTCAGTTCTTGGGCGCCTTCTGCGGCCGCGCCCAGTTCGCGAAGCTCACCTGCCGCCCGCGCGAGATCGACAACGCGCCCGGTTCCGTGCTCTTGGTGATGGTCGAACCGCCGCCGATCGTGCCGCCCGCGCCGATGGTGACGGGCGCGACCAGCACGCAGTTGCTGCCGACGTGCACGTCGTCACCGATCAGTGTGCGGTGCTTGTTGGCGCCGTCGTAGTTGGCGGTGATGCTCCCGGCGCCGTAGTTGACGCGTTGGCCCACGGTGGCATCCCCCAGATAGGCGAGGTGATTGGCCTTCGCTCCGGCGGCGAGCGTCGAATTCTTGACTTCGACGAAGTTGCCGATGTGCACCTCGGCACCCAGGCGCGTTCCCGGGCGCAAACGCGCGAATGGTCCCACCAGCGAGCCCGCGCCCACCGTCACGCCAGCCTTGTCGCCGTCGATGTGCGTAAAGGGATGGATCACCGAGCCCGTCTCGATGCGCGCATTGGCGATGACGCAGTTGGCGCCGATGCGCACGCCGGCTCCGAGCGACACGGCCCCTTCGAACACGCAGTTGACGTCGATTTCGACATCCGCTTCGCACGCGAGCGTGCCGCGCAGATCAAATCGCGCCGGATCGGCCAGGCGAACCCCCTGCGCCATCAGTGCATCGGCCTGGCGCAATTGATAGGCGCGCTCCAGCGACGCCAGCTGCGCCGGGCTGTTCACGCCGGCCACTTGCAAGGCATCGTCGGTGCGGTGTGCAACCACAGGAACACCGTCCACAGTGGCAAAGCCGACGACGTCCGTCAGGTAGTACTCGCCTTGCGCGTTCTTGTTGTCGAGCCGCGTGAGCCAGCTTCGGAGGAGCCGGGCCGGCACAGCCATGACGCCGGTGTAGACCTCCGTGATGGCACGCTGGGCTTCGCTGGCGTCTTTCTCCTCGACGATGGCGAGCACTTCACCCTCGCCCTCCTCTTGAGCCGGCGCGCGCACGATGCGGCCATAGCCGGTCGGCTTGTCCACCTGGATGGTGAGCAGCGCGAGCCGCCTCCCGGCGCTTTCGGCGACCAGCGCTCGCAAGGTCGATTCGCCGATGAGCGGCACGTCGCCGGAAAGCACGACCACGGTGCCGTCGTCCGGCAGAAGCGGCATCGCCTGCTGCATCGCGTGGCCGGTGCCAAGTTGCGGAACCTGCCGCGCGAAAAGCGGCGCCACGCCCGGCACTGCGCCGTCCATCGCCGACTCGACGTCGGCCGCACCATGTCCGGTGACCACGACGATGTTGCGTGCGCCGACGCGCGCCGCCGTGTCGATCACGTGAGCGACGAGCGACCGGCCGCCCAGCTTGTGCAAGACCTTGGGCAGGCTGCTCTTCATGCGCGTGCCTTTGCCGGCGGCCATGATGACGATGTCGAGCGCCGTAGCGGCGGATTGCGAGGAGGTTTGCAACGAGGCCTGCAAAGAGGATTGCGATTCGGACATGCGATGGGAGCGATTCGGATCGCTCAGGAAGCTGTTCAGTGGAAAAGCCGTCGATAGTCGAGCTGATAGGTCAACTCGACCTCGCGACTGCCGATCGGGCGGGCGGGAATGCCGCCCACGACCGCATTTTCAGGCACGTCGGCGGTCACGACCGAACCTGCTGCGACCACCGACCCACGCCCGAGATGCACGCCCGGCAAGATGATTGCGCGTGCGCCGATCCACACGTAGTCATCAATCACCACCGGCAGGTCGATGCCTGCGAAAGTGGGCGACTGCACATCGTGCGTGGCCGTGAGGATCATGACCTCGGAGCTGATGGAGACATTGCTCCCGATGGTCAGGCCGGCGCGGTTGTCCAGCCGGCACTTTTCATTGACGACCGAATTCGGCCCGATCCACAGTTGGCCGCGCGTGTCGAAAGTCGTCCCCATGAGGAGGCTTGTTCCGGGCTGGATTTCAAAAGCCATGACGCGCGCGTACCAAGCATGCCGCAAGAAGTGCGAGGGGATTCTATTGATCCAGTGATTGGTCAAATAGATCAAAAACTCCATGCCGACAGCTCTTATTTTTCCTGCGATCATCATGCCCCGATATTCACGGTCTTTTTTTTTCAAATACATGCCGGTCAGGATGCAGCCGTTTTTCGACGATTCGCAAATGGGCGAAGAATGAATCGCTGGTAAAAAAATGGAATGGTGAGCATGAAAGGCCGCGTCAGCAATCGGCTATAAAACCGGCGCTGGTCACTGAGCCCGCCCATTTTCCAGTTGTCGTTTGAAAAGTAGGCAGTCCATAGCCGCTCGGATTCCTCGTGAGCGACGTGTTGCAGCGTCGCAGATTTGGCCTCGGCATGGCAGCGAAAGCCGCCGATGAAATCCGGGATCATGTGAAATTTGGCGCCTGCAAGATAAAGCCGGCTGAACCAGTCGAGGTCCATCGCAAAGCGCAAGGACGCATTGAGCTCTTCGGACATCGCATCGGCGCGCCAAAAGGCGGTTTCGCTCGCAACGTTGTAGCCATGTTCGGCAGGATTGAAGACTCGCCCGCACACCCAGCCGATCACGTGCGATTCGGCATTCAGCATCAAACGGTCGCCATGCACCACGCCGACTTCCGGGTTCTCGTCGAAAACGCGCAGCACCTTCTTCAAGGCGCCCCGCAGATACACGTCGTCGCTGTTCAGCCAGCCGACGATGTCCGCCTTTGCATGCTTCAAGCCCTTGTTGATGGCGTCCGTCTGTCCGCCATCTCGCTCCGAGACCCAGAAATCGATGCGGCTGGAATACTTCTTGAGCACATCGACCGTCTCGTCGGTGCTGCCGCCGTCCATCACGATGAGCTGCAGCCCGTCAATGTCCTGGTTGAAGATTGAAAGCAGCGTTTCCTCGATGTATTTCCCTTGGTTGTACGAAGGGACGACGATGCTTATTCTCGGCTTATTCATGGCGTTGAACATTCCAATTCAGGTTCCGGCTCCGGCTCTTTCTTCAAATCGGGCCATTTGAGGAACAGCAGGACATATTGATACACGAAATGAGCGGCGCACGTCACGATGTTGAACCAGAGAATCATAGGAAGCGTGCCTGCCCCGAATCTCCATAAAAATGCGCATTGCAACAAGATCACGAATATGACGGCGTATGCCTGCTTTTCGGTAAATCCGCGCACCGCCAGCGTCATGAAGGCAAAGCCGGCGCCATTCATGAGAATGGTCGAAAGAAAAAGCATCCAGACATAGGGTACCATGTTCTGATATTTTGCCCCGAGTAAAATAATCCAATATTGCGGCAAAAAGACCGCCGTCACCAGCAAAAGGAACAAGGCACCCAGATAAGCGAGGTGCACCTTTGCAATCAACGAAACGAGCCGCTTCCCGGCAGGCGCCCGCGCAATGACCGGGAAGAGAAGAATAGCCCCGACCCTGTCGACGATTGCCAGCGCAAGCGCCAACCTTCCGAAGGCGCCGATCTCGGCCACTGTGGTCGCGGTGCCGAAAAGCGAAGCCAGGAAGATCGTGATCGCGCCCTGCACCTGGAAGAAGATGGCCGACGGAATCAGTGGAACGACGATCTTGAGGATCTGGCCGTCGATCTGCTTTTCTTCCGTCGCGCTCAGCCGCGTTTCCTCGATCTTCCTCGCCTTGAACTCCCGTCGATAAAGAACGATGGCAAACAACTCCGAAACCACCGTGGCGCACAAGAGAAATGCAATCGAATAAGGCGTCAGCGGCAGCAGCAGAACGGCGCCGACCATGAGGAACCGCGATGCGGTCACGAAGAAGGTGATGCGGCTGATCGCCGACACCTGCCCAAGGATCACGAGCACGGTCCCAGCAAAGCTGCCGCGCAGCGACGCCAGCACCGACGCGACCACCATCAGCGCCGCCCAGGCATAGGCCCACAGCAGCCACTGGTGCTGAATGAAGGTGTAGATGCCATAGGGAATGACGACCGCGAAGCTCACGATGAGCATCAGCGTTCGGCGACGAAAGACCTGTCCGCACACACCCATCACCCAGTGCACTTCGGAGCTTCGCTGGCCGACGATCGGCAGCGGGCATTTGGACAACCCGAGATCGGTGATGCCCATGATCAACTGCAGGCAGGTGATGAGGAAGGTGTACACCGCGTACTGGTCCTTGGGCATCACGTTGACGATCAAGAGCCCGGTGATGCCGGCGACCCCAACGCTGAAAGACTCGACGCCGCTCACCATGACGATCTGGCGCAGCCGGGAGAGCAGGTTCATTGGTGCGTGCGGTGGAGAGGGTTCTGGATGGGAACCTGACGATACGCGATAAAAACAACGATCCGACAGCGATACGGCAACGATGGCAATGCGCCGACACTCAGATCAGCGGAACCGGACGCAGCGGCCGTTCGAAGTAGTCACCCAGCGATTCAAGGGCCCGGGGTTCCAGGATTCGCAGCCAGCCGTCTTCCAGGCGATGAAGGTTCAGGTGCCGCAGCCGGCGCAGGGTCTTGTTCGTGTGCACCAGCGAAAGCCCGAGCGCGTCGGCGATGTGCTGCTGGTTGAAGGGAAACTCGACCCAGCCGTCGCGCACCATGCCGACGCGCTCGGCACGGCGATAGAGATGCATCAGCAGCATCGCGACTCTTTCGCTCGCATTGCGCCTGCCCGCCGTCACGAGGTTGTCGTCCACCATCTTTTCCTCGCGCGCGGCCAGCCACGTGATCTCATAGCCGAGCTTCGGATGCGCGTGGAACAAGTCCCAGAGTTCGTCACGCTTGAAGACGCAGAGCGTGACGTCGGTCACTGCCTCGACCCCATGGGTGAAACCATCGGCAAATTCGTCCTGCAGGCCGATGAAATCGCCGGGCAGCAGGAAGCTCAGTATCTGCCGACGGCCGTCGCTCAGCGTCTTGAAGCGAAAAGCCCAGCCGGCGTAGAGCGTGAAGAGAGAGGCGCCGGGGCGGTATTCGTCGACGATGGGCTTGCCCGCCTGGACGACGCGCGAACCATGCCGGAATTTCTCGATGACGCGCAATTCGTCGCCGGCGACCTTAAGGAACGCGGCATTGGCACGAAGCCCGCATCGGTCGCAGGGGTCGTTGCCGCTTGGGGGAATGGCGGGAGGCGGATAGTCCTCGAGTTTCACGCTGGCACTATATATGCCGGGTCGCCAGGGAGCGGCGCTTCCTGAGTGTCTTTTGACATTTCACGGATCGGCCGCGGCTTCTAAACTGCGATCGCCTTCACTCCCCGATTCTTTTCCGACGCCGATGGAATTCCAGGAAATCCTCTACTGCAGCAAACTCGCATCCGATCAGTCAACCACGGTGGTGGGGCATATCGTGTCCCAGGCCCGGGCGAGAAACGTTCATGAAGGGATTACGGGACTGCTCGTCTTTGACGGCCTGCGCTTCTGCCAGCATCTGGAGGGGCCGCCCGGACCGGTGATGTCGCTGATGCGCCGGTTGGCGGCGGACCGCCGGCATTCGGACATCCGTGTCCTGTACGAGGGTTCACTGGCGCAACGCCGCTACCAACGCTTCGAGATGGGTCTCGCGGAGGTCGAAGACCACGAAGACCTCGCGGACCTTCACGACCTGCACGGCAAGGCGGCTCTCGATCATTTCATCGCCCTGCGTTCCCGCTTCGACATTGCAGGCTGAAGGGCTCAGCTATTGGAGACAGTGGCGGATTGGGCAACGGCGTCCCAGCTGTAGGTTGCGCCGTTGCTATCCCAAGGCTCCATGACGATGCGCTGGCCCGCGGGGACGTTCAGCGATTCGCCCGGAGCCAGCACAAGGTCTTCGCTGCCCCAATGGGCTGTGGCGTCGCGCGTCACCCAAATCCGCCCCTGGCGAACCCGCAGCACGCTGGCGCTCGATGCCTTGAGGCTCATCGCGTGCCCGGCATCGAGTTGCCATGCGCCGCGGCGCACGGCCGAGGGCACATTGGCCTGGCGTCCCAGCGCAATGGAAGACGGCGAGGTGGAGGTGTAGACGGCAGACATGTTCGGCTCCTGGATGTTGAGCACGCTATTGCGCGCTTCGGGAATGAATGATCTGCCCACCTTCGTTGGCGGTCCAATGAAAACGCGGTAGCCTACTGATTCCGGTTTCGCATCAATCAACCCACCCGCAGAAGCTCGCCCCACATGCTTCATTCGCAAACACACCTGCGTTCCAGGCCCATATCGGCGGGCCATCTCCGCGCCTTCGAAGCCGTCGCTCGCCACCTCAACTTTCGCGCCGCGGCCGACGAAATGGCGCTGACCCAATCGGCGGTCAGCCGCCAGATCCAGTCACTCGAGGAAGAAGTCGGCGTCGGGCTCTTCCTGCGACACACCCGAGCGGTCGAATTGACGAGCGCAGGCTCGCAGTTGCTGCTGGCGGTCCAGCAGTCCTTGCCGCGCATCGACGGCGCCGTTCGCCAGATCCGACAGAACGCCGGACGAAAGAGTGTGTCGCTCACCACCTTTGCGTCCTTCGCTTCGATGTGGCTGATTCCGCGGCTGGAGGCATTCCAGCGCGACAACCCCGAAATCGACATTCGCATCGACGCAAGCGATGCGGCGCTCGACCTCGACGTAGCCGACGTGGACATCGCCCTGCGCTACGGCCCGCGCGAGCACATGCCCCCCGGCGCGCTGCGTCTCTTCGGCGAGACCATCACGCCGGTGGCAAGCCCTTGGCTCATCAAGACCAATCCGCCGATCAAGTCCCCGGCGGATATCGCGCGCTTCACGCTGATCGAAGCCGGCGACGCCCATCGCACGCACCTGGAATGGCTGACCTGGCGCCGCTGGTTCGAGGTCAACAGCATGGGCCGCGCGCAGCCGCGGCGCTGGCTGTACTTCAACTACGCCTATCAGATGGTCCAGGCTGCGCTGACCGGCCAAGGCGTGGTCCTGGCGCGCAGTTCGCTCATCGCGGAAAGCCTGGCCAACGGCGATTTGGTGGAGGTGCTCCCGCACCACCGCATGGATTCACCGATGGCCTATTGGCTGATCACTGGCCCGCGCGGCGCGCCAAGGCCTGAAATCCAGGCTTTCAACGATTGGCTGCAGGCCCAGGCTTCCATTACCCGGGAAACAATCGGCGAGGTGCCAGACCCCGACACCGTCGACCAACTAGATTGAGGCTTCGACGCCAGAAACACCGCGGAACCGGCTTTGCCGGGCCGCTGGTGTTGCCCCCGGCAGGGGGTGGGCGGCTACACGAAGTGAGCAAGCCTGGGGGTGAGCCACTGACACCGCGGAACCGGCTTTGCCGGGCCGCTGGTGTTGCCCCCGGCAGGGGGTGGGCGGCCACACGAAGTGAGCAAGCCTGGGGGTGAGCCAGTGACACCGCGGAACCGGCTTTGCCGGGCCGCTGGTGTTGCCCCCGGCAGGGGGTGGGCGGCTACACGAAGTGAGCAAGCCTGGGGGTGAGCCAGTGACACCGCGGAACCGGCTCTGCCGGGCCGCTGGTGTTGCCCCCGGCAGGGGGAAGGCGAAGCGACACGAAGTGCGCGAAGCCTGGGGGCGAGTCACGAGATCGGCCAGACGACGCCGTTGTCATTGAGGATGGCGTCCAGCGGCACGTCGTGGGCCTCCGGCTCGAACTCGCCGAGAAAACCGTTGGTGAAGCCCAGTCCGACGGTGAAGGGCCGGGGCTCCAAGGCGGCAAGCGTGCGGTCGTAAAAGCCGCCCCCATAGCCCAGGCGATAGCCGCCGGCGCTGTAGCCCAGACAAGGGACGAACAGCAGCGTGGGCACGATCAGCTCGGTGTCCTTGGGCTTGGGGATGTCGAAGGCGTCGTTTTCCATCGGGCAGCCGGGATACCACGCGTGAAAGGTCAGCGTCTTGTGCACGCGGTCGACGACCGGAAGGCCGATGCGCCTGCGTTGCGGTTGGTCGAGCAGTTCGCCGTCTTC
The DNA here is from genome assembly GCF_056397405.1 of Variovorax sp. 05N34. Lineage (NCBI taxonomy): Bacteria > Pseudomonadati > Pseudomonadota > Betaproteobacteria > Burkholderiales > Comamonadaceae > Variovorax > Variovorax sp. 05N34. Next base: position 137,592 of record NZ_JBFTNI010000008.1, on the reverse strand, counting down.
TTTCCAGCGATGCAGGGCTGGCAGTGGATCGAACTCGCCCTTGATCGGCCAATAGGCACCGATGACGGTGTCCGGCCGTCCGACCAGCCAGATCCGCATCACGCGCTGCAGAAGATCGGCGCGCGCGAGCCGATCAGGCATCGCAAGACGCTGTTCGATCAGCGCCGCGCGAACCTGAGTTTTGAGAAATGTGGCAGTGGCCGAGGTGTCGGCACCCTTTGACTTGTCCATAATCCCCCGATGCAATTCGCAAGCATTTTGGCATCCGTCCGCCGACTCCGGAGCGGTGCCCTCTCCTCCCTTCTTTTTTCGTTTGCTGCATTTGCAACCGTGAGCCAACCGGCCGCTGCGCAAAACAGCAACGACGACGTCCTGCTCCAGATGAAACAGGCCGCCCAGCGCGGCGACAAGGCGCGTCTCACTGCGCTGTTGCCGCAGGCGCGCGGCCATGTGCTGGAGCCATGGGCGGCCTACTGGGAAATGAAGGCTCGCCTGCAGGACGTCAGCCTGCCTGAACTTCAGGAATTTCTCGCACGGTATGCCGGCACCTACCAGGAAGATCGCCTTCGCAACGACTGGCTGCTGCTCGCAGGCCAGCGACGCGACTGGAATGGCTTCACGTCCTTGCACCCGGCGTTCCGCATGAACGACGATGCCCAGGTGCGCTGCTATGCCGTCTTGATCGAGACCTTGCAGTCCGGCACCGCCACGCAGGGCCAGGCGGAGGAAGTGCGCCGCAACTGGTTCGGCCAGCGCGACCTGGATGACGGCTGTCTCACCGCGGCCGACCGCATGATCAGCGCGCGCATGATGTCACCCAACGATGCCTGGAAGAAGGCGCGCCTCGCCATCGAGGCGAACCGTCCTCAGGCTGCCCGCGCGGCGATCATGCTGGTCGCGCCGGACGCCATCCCGCTCTTCGACGAAATGAACGCCAACGTCGGCAAGTTCCTGGCGAGCCGAGCCGTCGTCGCGGCCAAGTCGCGGCGCGAACTCGTGGTGCTGGCGCTCATCAAGATGGCCAACAGCGATCCGGAAACGGCCGCCTCGCAGTTCGACGTGAAGTGGAGCCCCATGCTCTCGGCCGAAGAGCGCAACTGGCTCTGGGGCACCATGGGGCGCCAAGCCGCGATCAAGCTTTCGCCGCTCGCCAACAACTATTTCGCCAACGTCACCAAGAACAGCGACCTCAGCGACGAAATGCTCGCGTGGAAGGCGCGCGCCGCCCTGCGCACCGGCGACTGGAAGATCGTGCAAACCGCCATCGATGCCATGAGCGAAACGCAGCAGCGCGACCCCACCTGGGTCTACTGGAAAGCTCGCTCGCTCGCTTCATACGGCGGCGACGAACGCCGTGCGCAGGCCCGCGTGCTCTACGAGAGCATTTCCGGCACGCGTGGCTTCTACGAGTTGTTGGCGCTCGAAGAACTGGGCCAGCGCGCGACGGTGCCGAGCCGACCAGCGCCGCTCACTGCAGAAGAAAAGAATGCCGCTCGCAACAACCCGGCATTGAATCGGGCGATCTATGCCATCTCGATCGGCATGCGCCCCGAAGGCACGCGGGAGTGGAACTACGCGACCAACCTGCACGCCACCGGCGGCATGAGCGACCGCGACCTGCTGGCGGCGGCCGATCTGGCCTGCCAGCGCGAGATATGGGACCGTTGCATCAACACCAGCGAACGCACCAAAGGCGTGATCGACGTGGATCAGCGCTTCCCCATGCCGTTCAAGGACATGGTGGTGCGCAAGAGCCGCGAAATCGGGCTTGATCCGGCCTACGTCTATGGCCTCATTCGCCAGGAAAGCCGCTTCATCATGGACGCCCGTTCGGGCGTCGGCGCCTCGGGGTTGATGCAGGTGATGCCTGCCACCGCGCGCTGGACGGCCAGGAAGATTGGCATGAGCGATTTCACGCAGGGCCAGATCAACGATCACGACACCAACATCACCATCGGCACCAACTACCTGAAACTCGCGCTCGACGACTTCGACGGCTCGATGGCACTGGCTGCGGCCGCCTACAACGCCGGCCCGGGCCGGCCGCGCAACTGGCGCAACGGGCCGCCCATGGAAGCAGCCATCTGGGCTGAAAACGTGCCGTTCAGCGAAACACGCGACTACGTCAAGAAGGTGCTGGCAAACACCACCAACTACGCAGCACTCATCACCGGCAAGCCCCAGTCGCTCAAGGAAAAGCTAGGCCGCGTCGGACCTCGCGACACCCCCGAACCCGAGGCGACCAAAGACCTGCCTTGACTTCGGTGATTGCCTTGCGCGAGAACTTGCCCGCCTGGGCCACCGAGTGGCTGGGCATCATCATTCCCATCGCCCAGGTCGCCTTGATCCTGCTGGCCGCGTGGCTGATCTATCGGTTCGTGCGCCGGCTGATCCTGCGCATGGGCACCGGCTATGGGCTGCCGTCCAATGTGGCTCTTGTCACCCGCCGCAGCGCGGCCTTCCTGATCTATGGCGGCGCGCTGCTTTGGGGCCTCGAGCGGCTGGGCGTGTCGGGCACCGTCCTGTGGACCGCGTTCACGAGTTTTGCAGCCGTCGGTGCCGTGGCTTTCTTCGCGGCATGGAGCGTGTTGTCGAACATGTTCTGCGCGCTCTTGATCTTCACGACGCGCATGTTCTGGCCGGGCGACACCATCGAAGTGCTGGAAAACGGAGAGAAACCCGGCCTGAAAGGCCGCGTGCTGGACATCAACCTCGTCTTCACCACGCTGGAGGAGAGCGGCAGCGCCCACGAGGGCACGACGCTCAAGATCCCGAACAGCATGTTCTTCCAGCGTGCCGTGCGCCGCTGGCACGGCAGCTCACCGGCGCTGCCCGAAACTCCGAATCGATAAGCATCAATCCGGGCCTGTGATTGCATCAATCATCAGCGAGAGCGCCGCTAGCATTCGAGGCTTTGCATAGTTGCATCAACCCTGATACCGGAGACCGCAATGACACAGCTCTACATCGGCAACAAGAATTACTCCTCCTGGTCCATGCGGCCCTGGGTGCTCATGAAGCAGGCCGGCATCGCATTCGACGAAGTCATGGTACGTTTCGACTCCTTCGACACCGATTCGGAGTTCAAGCGCACCATCCTGCCGCTCAACCCCATCGGCACGGTGCCAGTGCTCAAGGACGGGGACATCGTCGTCTACGACACGCTCGCGATCTGCGAATACCTTGCCGAGACCTACCCTGAGAAGAAGCTCTGGCCGGTGGATCGCGCCCAGCGAGCGCAAGCCCGCAGCGCCTGCGCTGAGATGCACGCGGGCTTCCAGATGCTGCGCACCCATTGCACGATGAATATCGAGGCCGACCTCCGCCAGCAGGGCCAGATCATCCTGCGCGACCAGCCCGGCGTGCGGGCGGACATCGAACGCATCGTTCAGCTCTGGAGCGGACTGCTTCAAGCGAGCGGCGGCCCGATGCTCTTCGGCGAATTCAGCATTGCAGACGCCTACTTCGCGCCCGTGTGCACGCGCATCGTCACTTTCGGGTTGCCCGTGCCGCCGGCGATCTCGGCCTATGTCGAACGCGTTCGCGCGCTGCCATCGGTAAAGGCATGGATCGATGACGCGCTGCAAGAAAAGGACTTCGTCGTCATGGACGAACCCTACCGCCTGTCGCGCTGAGGAACTCGCGCCGTCCTGGCGCAACGGCCTGGTGCGCGGCCTACACTGCACGGATGCAAATCTATCTTGTCGGCGGCGCGATTCGCGATGCGCTGCTGGGTCGGCCCGGCAGCGATCACGACTGGGTGGTGGTCGGCGCCACGCCGGAACAGATGGTTGCGCAAGGCTACTTGCCGGTCGGTCGAGACTTTCCGGTTTTCCTGCATCCGGAAACACGCGAGGAATACGCGCTGGCGCGCACCGAGCGCAAGAGCGCGCCGGGCTATCGCGGCTTCGTGGTGCATGCGGCGCCGGACGTCACGCTCGAACAAGACCTCGCGCGGCGCGACCTGACGATCAACGCGATCGCACTGCCAGCGGACAAGATCGGCGCCTACGACAGGCTGGACGTCGATCCGCTGGACCTCGTCGACCCCTTCGAAGGCCAGCGCGACCTGCACGACAAGCGCCTGCGCCACGTGACCGACGCCTTCCGCGAAGACCCTGTGCGCATCCTGCGTGTCGCGCGTTTCGCGGCGAGGTTCGACGACTTCGCGGTAGCGCCTGAGACCATGGCGCTCATGCGCGACATGGTTGAAGCCGGGGAGGTCAATGCGCTGGTGCCTGAGCGCGTCTGGCAGGAGCTTTCGCGCGGCCTCATGGAAACGAAGCCTTCGCGCATGTTCGAGCTGCTGCGGGAATGCGGCGCGCTTACAGTGCTGCTGCCCGAAGTCGACCGGCTGTGGGGCGTCCCGCAACCAGAGGCGCACCACCCCGAGGTCGATACCGGAGTGCACCTCATGATGGTGCTCGATATGGCGGCGCATCTGAATGCGCCGCTGTCGGTGCGCTTCGCATGCCTCGTCCACGATCTTGGCAAAGGCACGACGCCCGCGGACGCCCTTCCCCGGCACATCGGCCATGAGCAACGCAGCGCCAAGCTTTTGCGCGCCGTATGCGACCGGTGGCGCGTGCCCGTCGACATCCGCGAACTCGCGGACGTGGTGGCGCGCGAGCACGGCAACATCCACCGCAGCGGCGAACTCAACGCAGCGGCGGTCGTCCGGCTGCTCGAGCGCTGCGATGCTTTTCGCAAGCCACAGCGTTTCGACGAGGTGCTCCAGGCCTGCGAATGCGATGCACGCGGACGGCTGGGCCTCGAAGCGCGGCCCTATCCCCAGCGCGATCGCCTTGCAGCGGCGCTTGCCGCGGCGCAGTCGGTGGCGACGGAACCCATCGCGCGCGAGGCGCTGGCGGCGGGCGCGACAGGACCGAAGATCGGCGAGGCGATCACCCGCGCCCGGATTGCCGCCGTGGCGCAAGGGCTCCTCCCCTACTCGTGAGTCAGGATTGGCGGTTTTGGCCGACGCTCCATCGGGCGGGAGTCTGCTATGGTTTTCCCTCCATGCAGACGCCACCCCGTATCCCCCCTGACGCTGCGCTCTTCCTCGATTTCGACGGCACCCTGGTGGAGCTCGCGGAGACCCCGGAAGCCGTGCACGTGCCTCCGGCCCTCGTCCCGCTGCTCAGCGATCTCCACGGCCTGCTCGGCGGCGCACTCGCGGTGGTTTCGGGACGCCAGATCGACGTCATCGACCGCTTTCTTGCGCCGTTGCGACTCCCGGCCGCCGGCGAGCACGGCGTGCAGCGACGCGACGCGGACGGCCAGATGCAGGAACACCGCGCCCCCGACCTCAAACTGGTGCTCGACGCCGCCAACGAGCTTGCAGGGGCGCACGAGGGCTTGCTGGTCGAACGCAAGCACGCTGCCATCGCCCTGCACTACCGGCTCGCGCCGCAACTCGAGGCGGTTTGCCGCGACGCCATGGAGCGCACCATCGATGGCCAGCCGCAGCTGGAACTCATGCATGGCAAGTTCGTGTTCGAGGTCAAGCTGGCCGGTATCAACAAGGGCATCGCGATCGATGCTTTCATGCACGAGGCACCCTTCGTCGGCCGCGTGCCGGTGTTCGCAGGCGACGACACCACGGACGAAAGCGGCTTCAGCATCGTGCAGCCACGGGGCGGCCTCGCGATCAAGGTCGGCGCCGGCCCAAGCCAGGCGCTGCATCGGCTCGAATCGCCACGAGAGGTCTTCGAATGGCTCGTGGCAGCGCGGGACTTGCTTGCGGCGTCGCCATCCGCAACCCGCAGGAATCCCGCATGACGACTCTCCAAAGAGAAAACGAATCAGAAATCGAAGCACCCGACAGGGCCGGCCAGGCCCTTGCCGGCGCGGCCAGCGCGAGCAACAAGATGCCGGAGCATCCGGAAGCGCTGGCCGGGCCGTCCGCGCGCACCGGCTTCGGGCCGCCGGCCGAACCTTCGCTCAACGTCGGCGTGATCGGCAATTGCGCATACAGCGCGTTGATCGACGAACGCGGGCGCGTGGTGTGGTGCTGCCTCCCCCGCTTCGATGGCGACCCGGTCTTCAACGCGCTTCTGGACTTGGGCGACAACGCCAGCGCCTGGGCCATCGAGCTCGAGGACTTTGCGTCGTCCAAGCAGTGGTACGAGCCGAACACGGCGGTGCTGCGCACCCAGCTGTTCGATTCCGCAGGCCAGGGCATCGAGATCACGGACCTGGCGCCGCGCTTTCACAGCCGCTCGCGCTACTTCAGGCCGCTCACGATGGTGCGCAGAGTCAGGCCCATCATCGGCACGCCGCGCATCCGCGTCACGCTGGCGCCGCGTTTTCAGTGGGGCACGATGGCGCCGACCATCACGCGAGGCAGCAACCACATCCGCTATGTCGGCCCTGATTTCACGCTGCGGCTGAACACCGACGCATCCGTCTCGCACATTCTTGCGGGGCAGCCCTTCGTGCTGTCACGCGAGCACAACTTCGTGCTGGGCGCCGACGAAACGCTGACCGATGGCATTGCCGACACGGCACGGCACTTCGAGCAGGAAACCATCGCCTACTGGCGCACCTGGAGCAAGCGGCTCGCGATTCCGTTCGAATACCAGGATGCGGTGATCCGCGCCGCCATCACGCTGAAGCTGTCGCTCTATGAAGACACGGGCGCCATCGTCGCCGCGATGACCACCAGCATCCCCGAAGCGCCCGGCAGCGAGCGCAACTGGGATTACCGCTACTGCTGGCTGCGCGATGCCTTCTTCGTCGTGCGCGCGCTCAACAGCCTCTCTGAAGTCGGCACGATGGAAGACTACCTGCGCTGGCTCTCGAACGTCGTGATCGGCTCGCGCGGCGAGCACATCCAGCCGCTCTACGGCATCGGGCTGGAGCGTGAGCTTCCCGAATCATTCGTCGTGGGCCTGAGCGGCTATCGAGGTATGGGGCCGGTCCGCGTCGGCAACCAGGCGCAGGAGCACTTTCAGCACGATGTGTACGGCAACATCGTGCTCGGCGCAGCGCAGGCCTTTCATGACCACCGCCTCTTGAGCCGCGGCGGCGTGGCCGAGTTTCCGTACCTCGAGGCGATCGGCGAGCAGGCGGTCCGCGTCTATGGCACGCCGGATGCCGGCATGTGGGAATTGCGAACGCGCGCTCGCGTGCACACCAGTTCGGCGCTGATGAGCTGGGCGGCATGCGACCGGCTCGCCAAGATCGCCCGCGCGCTCGGTCTTCCGGAACGTGCGGCGTACTGGCACGGCCATTCGTCGCGCATGCGGGAAGAAATCCTCGCCAAGTCGTGGTGCGAAGAGCGCAAGGCCTTCGCCGAGAGCTTCGGCGGCCATGAGCTCGATGCGAGCATCCTGCTGATGGTCGAAGTCGGCCTCATCGACGCTCGAGACCCGCGCTTCATCTCCACCGTCGAAGCCATGGAGAAGTCACTTTGCGACGGCCCCTACATGCGCCGGTATGAAGCGGCGGACGACTTCGGCAAGCCCGAGACCGCCTTCAACATCTGCACCTTCTGGCGCATCGATGCGCTCGCCAAGATCGGCCGCAAGGCCGAGGCGCGGCAGATCTTCGAGACCATGCTGACCGCACGCAACCCGCTCGGGCTGCTCTCCGAAGACACGCACCCGGTGACGGGCGAGATGTGGGGCAACTTTCCGCAGACCTATTCGATGGTCGGGATCATCAACGCCGCGGTGAGACTGTCCGCGCCTTGGGACACATGCATATGAGCAAGGACACGACAGTGTCGAACGCAGGGGCCAACTCGTGAGCCGGCTGGTCGTGGTCTCCAATCGCGTAGCGGACCCGCGCAAACCCGCCGCTGGCGGCCTGGCAGTGGCGCTCGGGGAGAGCCTTCAGCAAAGCGGCGGCCTGTGGTTCGGCTGGAGCGGCTCGGTCATCGAGGACGGCCCGACCGGCGAGGGCGAACTCCATCGGCAGCAGGCGGGCAAGGTCACCTTGGCCACCATCGACCTGAGTCGCGACGACCACGACAGCTACTACCTCGGCTACAGCAACGACGTGCTGTGGCCCGTGTTCCACGATCGCCTCGACCTCGCGCACTTCGAAGCCGGCTTCATCGGCGGCTACCGGCGCGTCAACCAGCTCTTCGCACGCAAGCTGATGCCGCTGCTGCGAAGCGACGACATCATCTGGGTGCATGACTACCACCTGATCCCCCTTGCAGCCGAGCTTCGCGCAATGGGTTGCAGGCAGCGCATCGGATTCTTCCTGCACATCCCCCTGCCGCCGCAGATCATCATCGCGGCCATCCCGCAGCACGAGTGGCTGATGCGCTCGCTCTTTGCCTACGACCTCATCGGCTTCCAGGCCCAGCAGGACGTCCAGCACTTCGAGCATTACGTGCAAAACGAGGCGCATGGCGAGCTCCTGGGCAATCACCTCTATCGCGCCTATGGCCAGACCGTGCGCTGCGACGCGTTTCCGATCGGCATCGACGTCAACGAGTTCGCCGCGCTCACGCACGCCAAGGAATCGCGCGACATGTACGAGACCATGAAGCGCGAGTATTCGACCCGCCGGCTGCTGCTGGGCATCGACCGGCTCGACTACTCCAAAGGCATTCCGCAGCGCGTGCGCTCGTTTCGCGAGCTGCTGTCCAACTATCCCGAGAACCGCCGAAGCGCGACGCTGATCCAGATCGCGTCACCGACGCGAGAGACGGTCGATGCCTATGCCGACATCCGGCGCGAACTCGAAACCTTGTGCGGCGCCATCAACGGCGACTTCGGCGAACTGGACTGGATGCCCGTGCGATACATCCATCGCATGGTTGCGCGCAAACGCGTCCCAGGCTTGTGCCGCGCTGCGGCTGTCGGCCTCGTCACGCCGCTTCGCGACGGCATGAACCTCGTCGCGAAGGAATACATCGCAGCGCAGGACCCGGCCGACCCGGGCGTGCTTGTCCTGTCGCGCTTTGCGGGCGCGGCCGAACAACTCAAGGAAGCGCTGCTCGTCAATCCCTATGACACCCACGGCACGGCCGAGACCGTGCAGCAGGCGCTTCAAATGCCGCTGGAAGAGCGCCGCGAGCGGCACCAGAAGCTGCTGGCGCGTGTGCGAGAGCAGGATGTGCATTGGTGGCGGGAAGGGTTCATGAATGCGCTGCGTGCGGCGGAGAGTGTTCGGTAGGCAGGCACCGCCAGGTCCGCCAGATCTCGCGACTATTTCTGCGGTCCCCCAACCCGCTTCTCGCGATGCCGCGGTGCCGGCACGTCACGCCGTAAGCTGTTTCCTAGCGCGGTCTTTCGCAAGATCACCGCGAAGGACTGGACGAACACGGGCTTGTTCTCACCCAGCCGCCAAAGAATGCCGGGCGTTCGCGTCGGCGTGGGGCTTTCCAGCGGGATCACGGTCAACCCCGGCATGCCTTCGGGCACGGCATTGATGGCGACGATCGATCCGATTTGCGTGCGCGCCACGAGCGCGAGCATCGGCGCGACGGTCGACATCTCCGCGACGACCGTGGGCTCCGCGCCGCAGGCCATGAAGCATTCGTCCAGCATGGTCCGGGTGGAAAAAGACGTGGAGATGAGCACCAGGTCCTGCCGGTGCAGTTCCACCATGCGAATGCGCTTGCGGCCGGCAAGCGGATGATTGTTCGAAACGACGAACACCATTTCCTCGTTGTAGAGCGGCTCGAACCACAGGTCGCTCGGGTCTTCGGGCCGGTAGGCGATGCCGAGATCGAGTTCGCCCGCCTGAAGCCGACCGCAGATCACCTCGGCCGACAACTCTTCGACGCTGATGCGCACCGTGGGATGACGCGCCAGGAACAGTGACACGCACTCGGGAATCAGGCCGATGTTGAAGGTGTGCGTCGCGCCGATGCGAACCCTGCCAGTCAGGTTGCCAGCGCCGGGCTTGAGTAGCGCCACGCCCTGGTCGACCTCCCGCAGCGCACGCGCAGCGAAGCCGCGCAGCAATTCCCCGGCTTCGGTGGTCACCACCTTCTTGCCGATGCGCTCGAACAGAGGCTGCCCGAGCTCTTCTTCGAGCTGCCGAATCTGATGCGACAAGGTCGACTGGGTGACGTGCACCCGCTCGGCCGCCCGCGTGAAGCTCAGGCAATCGCTCAGCGCGACGAAGTACCGCAGATGCCTCATCTCCATGGAAACCCCCACGAATGATCGATGGCATCGATGATATCGATGCAAATTCACCATTTGCGGCCTTTGTGTCCGAGCCCTATCGTCCGATCCGAATCGACGCCGGACCACGGCGCGCAACCCGGAGACAACCCATGTCGGAATACAACCAGGACGCGATCACGCGCGACGTCGTCGAGGCTTTCGCAAAGACGCCGGATCCGCGTCTGCGCCAGCTCATGACGGCGCTGGTCAAGCATGTCCATGCCTTTGCGCGGGAGGTCGACCTGCAGCCGGAAGAATGGCTCGCGGGTCTGAACTTCCTGAATGCGACGGGGCAGATCTCGACCGAGAAGCGGCCGGAATTCATCCTGCTCTCGGACACGCTGGGCCTGTCGATGATGGTGGTCGCGCTGGCACAGTCGCGCGCAAGCGGAGGCGCCAAGGGCCCGGCCGAACCAACCGAAGGCACGGTCGAAGGCCCCTTCTACTGGCCGGGCGCGCCCGACCTGCCACTGGGCAGCGACATCGCCGAGGGCGTTCGCGGCGAGCCCACCTTCTACATGGGCCGGGTCACCGACGTGGACGGAAAGCCGCTGGCCGGTGCGCTGCTTGACGTCTGGTCGGGCGACGGACATGGCAAGTACGACGTGCAACTGAGCAGCGAACCCTCGATGAAAGCGCGAGGCCGCTTCCGCACGGACGAACAAGGGCGCTACTGGTTCTGGTCGATCCGGCCTTCGTTCTATCCGATACCGGACGACGGGCCGGTGGGCGACATGATGCGGGCGACCGAGCGCAGCATCTACCGGCCAGGCCATCTCCACCTGCAGGTTTCGGCGCCGGGCTATGTGACGGTGACGACGCAGTTGTTCGTCGGCGGCAGCCCGTACATCGACGCGGATGCAGTCTTCGGCAAGCGTGACAGCCTCGTCGTGGACTTCGAGACGCATGCGCCCGGCAAGGCTGTTGATGGCCGCGAAATGCACGTGCCCTACCACTCGGCGAGCTTCGACGTGCGTCTCGCGCCCGCTGCCGCGTGACCTCCATCCGGACTCTGCAAGGAATCGCATGAAGATCGGCAAGGCCACCGTGCCACGCACCTCCATCTCCACGTCCGACGCCCACACCATCGTCGTCCGCGGGATGGATCTGTCCCGCGAACTGATCGGCAAGATTTCCTTCGTCGATCATTTCTTTCTGCTGCTGACCGGCAGGCGCGCTTCGGCCGGAGAAGCCGCGGTGCTGAATGCCGCACTGGTCGCGATCACCGAGCACGGCCTGGTGCCCAGCGTGCAGGCCGCGCGCATGACTTTCGCTGCCGCGCCCGACGCGATGCAGGGCGCTGTGGCGGCGGGCATCCTGGGCTGCGGGTCGGTCGTGCTGGGTTCCTCCGAGACGGCCGGTCGCCTGTATAGCGAAATCGATGCCCTGGTGAGCGCGGGGCAGCCGTTGCGGGCGGCGGCGCTGACGGTGGCGCAGGCCTGGCGCGAAGCCGGCAGACCCATCCCCGGTTACGGTCATCCGCTGCACAAGAAACGCGACGCGCGCGTCGATGCCCTGTTCGCCGCGGCCAGGGCGGCGGGCACCGACCTGCGCTTCGTCGAGATCGCGACCGCCGTCGAGGCACTGATGCCCGAGGTGCTGGACCGGCCGCTCAAGCTCAACGTGTCGGGCGCGATTCCGGCCGTGCTTCTTGGCGCGGGTTTTCCGGTGGAGGCACTCAAGGGCGTGCCGATCCTCGCGCGCACGGCCGGGTTGATCGCGCACATGTTCGAGGAGATGCGGCAGCCCATCGGCTTCGCGCTCTCATACCAAGCGTCGCGCGAAGCGGTCTACGAAGGCGCGCTGCCCGCCCACTTCGGACCCCACGAATGATCCCTGTCCTGAAAGGCCTCAAGGTCATCGAGCAAGGCACCTTCATCACGGGGCCGGCAGCGGGCATGCTGCTCGGCGACCTGGGTGCCGACGTCATCAAGGTGGAGCAGCCCAAGACGGGGGACCCGTTCCGCGCCTTCAAGGATGGGCTCTACAGTCCGCACTACCAGACCTACAACCGCAACAAGCGCAGCATCACGCTGGACCCCAAGGACGCCGCGGACCTCGAAGTGTTGGACGCGCTGATCGCCCAGGCAGATGTCTATATCCAGAACTTCCGGCCCGGTGTGGCAGAGAAGCTCGGCGTGGGCGCCGAGCGCTTGCGCGCGCTCAATCCGAGACTCATCTACTGCTCGATCAGCGGCTTCGGCGCCACCGGACCCGCGGCCGACCGGCCCGCTTACGACACCGTGGCGCAGGCCGCGAGCGGCTTCCTCAATCTGCTGATCAACCCCGAGAACCCGCGCGTCGTGGGTCCGGCCATTGCGGATTCGTTGACCGGCTTCTATGCGGCCTACGGCGTGCTGGGCGCTCTCTTCGAACGAAGCAGGACGGGGCTCGGCCGCAAGGTCGAGGTCTCGATGCTGGAGGCGATGGCGCATTTCAACCTCGACGCCTTCACGCATTTCTTCCAGGTGGACGAAGTGATGGGGCCCTACAGCCGACCCCGCGTTTCGCAGTCGTACGTGCTGCGCTGCGCCGACGACAAGTGGATCGCGCTGCACATGTCCTCGCCGGAGAAGTTCTGGCGCGGGCTCGCGGTCGCGATCGAGCATCCCCGCCTTTTCGAGGACGAGCGCTTCGCGACTCGCGAGGCGCGCATCGAGAACCAGGAGCAGCTGATCCAGTTGCTGGGCGAACGTTTTCGCGCACGGCCGCGCGACGAGTGGTGCCGCCGATTGGCGCATGAGGACGTGCCCCATGCGCCGATGTACGACACCAGCGAGGCGCTCGAAGACCCGCAAGCGAAGCACCTCCAACTGATGACCTCTGCCGAACACCCCGTGATGGGCCTGTTTCGCACGGTGCGATCGCCGGTCAGCTTCGATGGTGAGCGCGCGCTCGAAGTGCGCCCGCCACCGACGCTTGGCGAACACAACGAAGAGATTCGCGCCGCCCTGGGGCGAACCATCAGGAGACAAGAACCATGAAGACGCAGACTTTCGAAGGCATCGGACGGCGCAGCGCGGTGGTGGCCATTGCGCTGGCCGCGGCGGGCATCGCATTCGCGCAGACGCCGTCCGGCCCGCCGATCCGCATCGGCAGCACGCTGGCGCTCACCGGCCCGCTTTCAGCCACGGCGCAGATCCACAAGGTCGTGGGCGAGATCTATGTCGAGCAATTGAACAAGCGCGGCGGCCTGCTCGGCCGTCCGGTCGAATGGGTGGTGAAGGACGACCAGTCCAAGCCCGACCTCGCGCGCACGCTGTACGAGCAACTCGTCACCGCCGACAAGGTTGACCTTCTCATGGGGCCCTACGCCACGGGCGCGATCCTCTCGGCCATGGGCGTGGCGCAGCGCTACAACAAGGTGCTGGTGCATCACACGCTGGGAATTCCGTCACTGGCCAAGTACGACATGCAGTTCCCAGCCTGGTCGATCGGCTCGGACCCAGCGAACACGGTGCCCAATACGCTCTTCGATGCCCTCGCCGCATCATCCAAGCCGCCGAAGACGGTGGCGATAGTGACCAGCAAGTTCCCGTCGATTCAGTTCATGAGCGCGGGCGCGCGGGAGGTCCTCAAAAAGCGCGGCCTCACTGAAGTTTTGTTCCTCGAATGGGACTTCGGCAACCGCGACTTCGGCCCGATCGCCAACCGAGTGAAGGATGCCAAGCCCGACTTCGTCTGGGTCGGCGCCATCGGCCTGGAAGGCAATCTGCTGCTGGATGCGATGAAGAAGATCGACTATGTGCCGCCGCAGCACTTCTATCTCTACCCCGCGCCCGGTCCATTGCTCGCATCGCCGGACGCGAAGAACGCGCTGTCGGCCACGATCTTCGAGGAGCAGCCGCCCTTCACGAGCAACCTCGGTGCTGCCGAGTTCATCAAGCTCTATCACGAGCGCGCCGCCAAGGCCGGTTTCACAGACACGTCGGTCGAAACGCAGGCAGCCGCTTCATACACGGCATGGCAGATTCTGGAAGCCGGCGTCGTCAATACCAAGAGCCTCGACGACAAGGCCATCGCCACCTACCTGAAGACGCACAAGGTCGACACGCTGCAAGGCAAGCTGCGCTTCGACGGCGTCGGCAACTTCGGCGACGACCTGATGCGCATCAAGCAGATCCAGGATGGGAAATGGGTGGTGGTCTGGCCGAAAGAGGTCACTGCTGGCAGCGCGAAGCTGCTAGCGCCGTAGATGAAGCTCGCCCCCAGGCTCGCGCACTTCGTGTCGCTCTCCACCCCCTGCCGGGGGCAACACCAGCGGCCCGGCAAAGCCGGTTCCGCGGTGTTCCTGTTGCTCACCCCCAGGCTCGCGCACTTCGTGTCGCTCTCCACCCCCTGCCGGGGGCAACACCAGCGGCCCGGCAAAGCCGGTTCCGCGGTGTTTTCGACATGGGGCTGCGCCGGGTTCACGTCTTGCGGGTCGCGCGAAATGCGGTGGAGCAGCTGATGCCTAGCTTGTCATTGCTGTCCCAGTCGATTCTCTCCGGGGTCTTCGTCGGGGCGCTGTACGGGTTGATGGGCCTGGGACTGAGCTTGAGCTGGGGATTGCTGCGGCTGATCAATCTCGCGCACTTCGCGTTTGCGTTCATGGCCGCGTACCTCTGCTATCAGCTGGCGACGATGGGCATGGACCCCTTGCTGACGCTCGTGGTCATCGTGCCGGCCTTCTTCGGGCTGGGCGCGGGATTGCATTGGGTGATGGCCCGCTTCGCTGTCACGCCCTTCAACTCGCTGCTGCTCACCTTCGGGTTGATGGGCATCGTCGAGAGTTTGATCCAGGCCATCTGGACTGCCGATTTCCGCAAGCTCGAATCGAGCTACGCGCAACAGAAGTTCAAGGTCGGCGAGCTGTTCGTGCCGGTGCCGGAGTTCATCACGCTTCTGCTGGCGGTCGGGCTCGCGTTCGCGGTGTGGGCCGTGCTGCGTTTCACCGATCTGGGCAAGGCCATGCGCGCCGCCGCGCAAGACGCGCCCGTGGCGGCGGCCTTCGGCATTAACGAAAAGGCGCTCGGTCTCTTGCTGGCCGGAACATGCGCCGCGCTCGCCAGCGTGGCTGGCGTGTGCCTGGCGCTGAGCTTCACGCTCGCGCCGTCCCAGATGTACGCCTGGGTCGGGGTGGTGTTTGCGGCCGTGATGCTGGGCGGGCTGGGGAGCGCCCTGGGGCCGCTGATCGCCGGCACGCTGATCGGTGTCAGCGAAGCCATCACGATGGCGATCACCGCGCCTTCATGGGCGCCGATTGTGTCCTTCACGCTGCTGATCGTGATCCTCGTCTTCCGCCCCGGAAAGACCACCTGACGATGAGACGCACCCCCGTGCTCATCCTGCTGGCCGGCGCTGCGCTGGCCTTCGTGCCGCAACTGGGCCTGCCTGCGTTCTACGACTCGCTGCTCTACCTGATGCTGCACTGGATCGTGCTGGCGACCTCGTGGAACATTCTGTCGGGCTATTCAGGCTACTTCTCGTTCGGGCATGGCGCGTTCTTCGGTGCCGGCATCTACACGAGCGCAACGCTGATGGCGCGCTACGACTGGCCCTTCCTGTGGACGCTGCCGGCGGCGGCGCTGGTCGCGGCGCTGCTCGGCGTGGCGCTCGGCGCGGTCGTGTTCCGCGTCCGGGGCGTGCGCGGCGAACTCTTCGCACTGCTCACGCTGGCGATCACCTTCGTCATCGGCACCATCGTCATCAACACGCCGCTGGACGGCGGCTCGGGCGTGCCGCTCAGTGCGGTGCCTGTTCCGGAGATCGGTCCGACCCAGTCCTCGACTTTCTACCTGCTCGCGCTGGCAGCCGCTGTGGGCACGCTGCTGATCGCCTGGGGCATCCAGGTGTCGAAGTTCGGCGCGGGCCTGTTCGCGATCCACGACGATGAAGATGCCGCCGAAGTGATGGGCGTGCCGACCTACCGCTACAAACTGCTCGCGCTGGCCATCTCCTGCGCGCTGGCCGGCGTGGCCGGCGGCATTCACGCGCTGTTCCTCTCCTACGTGACGGCCGGCGAGGTCTTCACCATCGCGGTGCCGCTGACAGTGGTGCTGATGAGCGTACTCGGCGGCACGCGCCACTGGGCCGGTCCTGCGATCGGAGCGGTGGTCATCACCGCTCTGCTCTACAGCTTCACGGCGGCCGATCATGCGGTGGCGGGCAAGGCGCTGATCGGGATCATCCTGATCGCTGCCATCCTGTTCATGCCGGAAGGCATTCTGGAGCGCGTGCGCCGCTTGTGGCGGCCGGCGCAGCCCGTCACGCCGCCCGCGACCCACACGGCGCCCGCATCGGTGGAGACGCCTGTTCGACCCGCCGCGGTGATCGCAGGACAAGGCGACCTGCTGCTGCGCGTGCGGGGCCTGAGCAAATCGTTCAAGGGTGTGCGTGCGCTCACCGGTGTCAACGTCGACGTGCGGGGCGGCGAAATCCTCGGACTGCTTGGTCCGAACGGCTCCGGCAAGTCGACCTTCATCAACGTCGTCAGCGGCCACTACACGCCCAGCGGCGGCGAGATCGTCTTCGAAGGCCGCCGCCTGAACGGCCTGCCTGCGCACCGCATAGCCGCCAGCGGCATTGCGCGCACTTACCAGATCCCCCGGCCCTTCGCGCACCTCAGCGTGCTGCAGAACGTGGCGATCGCCACGATGTTCGGCGGCGCGGTGCGCGATCCGGACGGCGCGCGCAAGCAGGCAATGACCTGGCTCGAATTCACCGGTCTGCAGGACCGGGCCGCCGCGCTGCCGGACGACCTCAATCTGCATCAGCGCAAGTTCCTCGAACTCGCACGCGCGCTGGCCTCGCGCCCGCGGCTGGTGCTGCTCGATGAAGTGCTGTGCGGGCTCACGCCGAGCGAGATCGACGACGCGGTCATGCTGATCCGGCGCATCCGCGACCAGGGATCGAGCATCGTCTTTGTCGAGCACGTGATGCGCGCGGTGATGGCGCTGGCCGACCGCATCGTGGTGTTCAATCACGGTGAACTGCTCGCTGAAGGCGCGGCAACCGACGTGATGCAGCGCACCGAGGTGATGACCGCCTATCTGGGGACAGCCCATGCTTGAAGTCCGCGATCTCCAGGTGGCCTATGGCGCAGCGCCTGCGCTGTGGGGTGTCTCGATCGACGTGCGGCCCGGCGAACTGCTGTGCGTGGTTGGCCCCAACGGCGCCGGCAAGACGACGCTGATCAACACCATCGCGGGAATGCTGCGCGCAAGCGGCGGCAGCATCGGCCTCGACGGGCGCGACATCACGCGACTGCCGCCGCATCGCTTCTGCGAAGCCGGCATCGCGCTGGTGCCCGAGGGGCGGCGGCTCTTTGCCGGCATGAGCGTGCTGGAGAACCTCGAGCTCGGCAGCTACCTGCACCACGCCAAGGCGCAGCGGCGCGACACGCTGGAGCAGGTGATGGCGCTGTTCCCCGTGATCCGCGAGAAGCTGGCAACCCCGGCTGGCGAATTGTCCGGCGGACAGCAGCAGATGGTCGCGATCGCCCGGGCGTTGATGGCGCGCCCACGCCTGCTGCTGCTCGACGAGCCCTCGCTGGGCCTGTCGCCGCGCATCGTGCACGACATGTTCGCCGCCATCCGGCGAATCAATGCGGGCGGCATGGCGGTACTGCTCGTCGAGCAGAACGTCACGATGGCGCTGGAGGTGTCGCACCGTGCTTACGTGCTCGAAGAGGGCCGCGTCGTGGCCGAGGGCGAGCCGCAGGAACTGCTGGCCCGGCCTGAGATCAGGCGTGCCTACCTGGGGGTCTGAGCCGCCGGATCGTTCGAACTTCAATTTCCACCCTGGAGCGAAACCATGCTGTTCCCCACCACCATCGTCGGCAGTTTTCCGCAGCCCGACTGGCTGATCGACCGCGCGAAGCTGGCTGGCCGCTTTCCGCCGCGCGTGAGAGCGCGTGAGCTCTGGCGAATCCCGCCGCAATACCTCGAGGAAGCACAGAACGACGCGACGCTGATCGCGATCCGCGCGCAGGAAGAAGCCGGACTGGACATCGTCAGCGACGGCGAGATCCGGCGCGAAAGTTATTCCAACCGCTTCGCCACGGCGCTCGACGGTGTGGACCTCGACAACCCGGGTTCCGCGCTGGACCGATCAGGCCATCCGAACCCGGTGCCGCGCATCGTCGGCAAGATCGTGCGCCGACATGCCGTCGAAGTCGACGATTTGAAGTTCTTGCGAGCTCACACCAATCGCCAGGTGAAGATCACCGTCCCCGGCCCGTTCACCATGTTGCAGCAGGCGCAGAACGATCACTATGCGAGCGAAGAAGAAGCAGCCATGGACTACGCCGCCGCGGTCAATGCGGAGATCCGCGATCTGTTCGCCGCGGGCGCCGACGTCGTCCAGATCGATGAACCGTACATGCAGGCTCGCCCCGAGAAGGCGCGGCAGTATGGGCTGAGGGCGCTGAACCGCGCGCTGGAGGGAATCACCGGAACGACCGCAGTGCATATCTGCTTCGGCTACGCGGCAATCATCCACGAGCGTCCGAGCGGGTATTCGTTTCTGCCCGAACTGGCCCAGTGCAGTTGCCGGCAGGTCTCGATCGAGACCGCGCAGTCGAACCTGGACTGTTCGGTGCTGCAGCAACTGGATGGAAAACGCGTGATGGTCGGGTGCATTGATCTGTCCGATCCGAACGTCGAATCCGTGGAGACGATTGCCGGGCGCATTCGGCGCGCGCTGCCTTACATCAAGCCGGAGAACGTCATCCTGGCACCCGACTGCGGCATGAAATACCTGCCGCGCGAGGTGGCCAAGGCCAAGCTTCGCGCGATGGTGTCGGCCGCCAAGGTGCTGCGCGAGGAGTACGCCTCGGCGGCCTAGTTGCGCCAGGCCACATCGCCTGTGAGCAATTGCACCAGCCGAGCGACACGCGAGGCCGTCGCTTGAGGATCGCGCGCCGCGCGTGGCAAGCCACGCACTTGCGCCGCGCACATTGCGGAAACTTCGATCCAGCCGCCGCGTTCGACCACGTGGGCCTCCCCCTCTTCCAGCATCGTCTTCGTGCTGAACACCGCTTCGCCGAACCACGCGGGCGGAGACGTCACGCGCACGGAACCTTGCGCGACAAACAACGTAAAGCCAGCGTCAACGGCCACACGCAGACTCTGGCCCGCTTGAAGACTGCTGACCTCGGAAAGCTCGCTGGACGTGGTGGACAGGACGGACATCGGATACCTTTCTGGAGAATGCTGGAGAACCGATCTGGTGCCTTCATCGTAGGCAGCCGCCTCTCAACAAAACAGGCACAGCACCGTGACTTCCGAGGCGGAACAGAGGGGCCGGCGACCCATCTGTTATGGTCGATTTCCCCGGAATCTGCATCTGTTTTCCGGTCCCGGCCCACGCGAGGATCGAAGCCATGGAATCGCCACCGCTCTACCGCAAGCTCGCCTCCCACTACGTGGAAGCCATTCGCGCAGGCTCTCTGGAGCCGGGCGACAAGCTGCCGTCGCTGCGCAGCCTGATGCGGCTGCACGACATCAGTCTTTCCACGGCACTCCAGCTCTGCCGGGCCATGGAAAGCGAAGGCTGGGTCGAGGCGCGCGATCGCTCCGGCTACTTCGTCCGGCGTCCGCGCCGGCTCGCCATCGCTGCGATGGAGGAGCCGGCCGCGAACGACCCGCCCAACCCGGCGCAGTACGTCGGTATCCATGCGAAGGTCTCCGACTTCGTCACCCGCAGGCGGCAGGGCGAAGTGCGGATCGACTTTTCGACGGCACGCGGTGCGCCCGAGCTCTATCCCGCGCAAGCGCTTCGCACGACGATGATGCGGCTGCTTCGCCAGCGTCCGGCCCTGCTCACCACCGCCGCACCTTCACGCAGCCGCACACCGTTGCGCGAGGTGGCAGCCCGGCGCGGATTGCGCGTGGGCATGACCCTGGCGCCCGACGACGTGATGGTCACCAACGGCTGCATCGAAGCGTTGAATCTCGCGCTGCGCGCGGTGGCCCAGCCCGGCGACACCATCGCGGTCGAGTCGCCGACCTTCTATGGCTTGCTGCAAGTGCTCGAAAGCCTCGGCATGCGCGCGGTCGAGATTCCAACGAGTCCGCAGACCGGCATCTCCATCGAGGCCCTGGAAATGGCGCTCGACACCTACGGCAACATCAAGGCGGTGGTGGTCGTGCCCCATCTGCAGAATCCGTTAGGCAGCGTCATGCCCGACCTGCACAAGCAACGCCTGGTCGCGCTTTGCGAACAACGTGCAGTCGCGCTCATCGAGGACGACTCCTACAGCGAACTGCTCGACGCGGACGTTCCGCCGCGCGCCATCAAGTCATGGGACCGCAGCGGCAACGTCATCCATTGCGCATCGCTGCACAAGATCCTGGCGCCGGGCATGCGGCTGGGCTGGATCTCGGCGGGCCGCTGGCACGGCCGTGTGGAGATGCTCAAGTACACGCAGACGCGCAGCAACGAGGAACTGTCGCAATGGGCGGCGGGCGAGTACATGAGCACTGGCGCCTACGACCGGCACCTGCGGCGGCTGCGCGACAGGCTCAAGGTCCAGCGCGAGCAGGCAGCGGACGCGATCGCTACGCATTTCCCGTCCGGTACCCGGCTCAACTACCCGCCCGGCGGTCTTCAGCTCTGGGTGGAACTGCCCGGCCGCCTTTCGTCCATGGAGGTGTTCGATGCCGCATTGCGCGAACGCATCCTGGTGGCGCCCGGGACGCTGTTCTCGAACTCGTCCCGCTTCGATCATTACCTGCGCATCAACTGCGGATGGCCCTTCGATGAGACCATCGCTGCAGGACTGCGCCGGCTGGGCGAGATCGCTGGCGAGTGTGTCGAGCAGAGCGCAAAGCCGCGGATGGCGGCGTGACTTGGCCAGGAGCCCCTATGCCGCGCTGAATGCCTCAAGCAACCAGCGCCAGCGCGCCATAGTCGCCCACGATTTCGCCCAGCCCCGCCGGTATCAGCACCGCGCCTCGCGTCAAGGCGACGAGCTTGCCGTCGATCTCCGCCTGCAATCGCGGCAACAGGAAATCCCGGTTGCTCCAGAACACACCGCCGCCCAGGCTGATGCGTTCGAGGTCCAAGGTGGCGATCAGGTTGTAGAGCATGCGCCCCATGACGCGACACAAGCCGTCCGCCGTGGCAATCGCCTGTGCGTCGCCGCTCATGGCGGCCGCGAACAGCTCAGGCGCGGACTGGCCGAAACGCCGTGCGATTGCGTTGCCAGCGCTCAGTCCCTCCACGTCGCCGACGTTGCCGCAGCCGCACAGTGCATTGGTGTCGTCACTGACGACAAAGCTGTGGCCCGCATGACCCGCATTGCCGTTCTTGCCGCGAAGCACGGTTCCGTCGACGCAAAGCCCGACGCCGATGCCGGTGCTCCACGTGACGTAGGCGCAATGATCGAACCCCTGCAGTGCGCCCCAGCGTCGCTCGGCCTCGAGTGCCGCGACAGCATCGTTCTCGACACGGACGCGCGCAAAGCGCCGGCGCAGCGGAGCCTCCAGCAGCGCGGTCATCCAGTCGTTCGGCAGTCCGCGCGCAGGGCCGGCGATGCCGCCGCAGATATTGGGCGACGCCAACTCGACCAGGCCGTCTTTCAACTCGAAGGGGCCTGCCGACGAAACGCCGACACGCTCGATGGAAGCGGGATCGATCCCTTGCTCGGCGCATGCTTCTTCGATCAGCCGGATGATCTGCAGGGCGACGGCATCGTTGTTGCCAGTCTTGGCAGTGGGCTCGCTGCGGCGGCCGATTAGCGGCGGGGCGCCCGCCGCCGAAAGGCTCACCGCCATCTTGGTTCCGCCGATGTCGACGCAGGCTTTCATCGATTCAAATCCATCGTGCGATCAACGCCGCAATCATGCTGAGAACGACCGTGCTGGCGATCGGCAACTGCCATTCGCGTCCAAAGGCACGGAACTCGAAATCGCCGGGCAGCCGTCCGAAGCCGAAGCGGCGCAGCCATTCAGTCAGCCCGCTCATCAGA
Source organism: Variovorax sp. 05N34 (assembly GCF_056397405.1). Classification (NCBI taxonomy): domain Bacteria; kingdom Pseudomonadati; phylum Pseudomonadota; class Betaproteobacteria; order Burkholderiales; family Comamonadaceae; genus Variovorax; species Variovorax sp. 05N34. The sequence goes on along the minus strand of NZ_JBFTNI010000008.1, from coordinate 115,503 downwards.
ACGAGCGCGAGAACGACGACGATCAGCCAGCGAATCATCGGCTGAGTTTAGGCCGCAAGCAGGGCCAATGCCTGTCGGTGAAGTTCCGGGGTTGCTGCGGCGATCACGCGCCCGTCGGATTGCAGGCCGAGCGGCCGCCCTTCCCAGTCAGTCACCATGCCGCCGGCCGCCTGGATGAGTCCGGTTGGGCCCAGATAGTCATAGGGCTGCAGGCCGGTTTCGACCACCAGGTCGACCGTGCCGCCCGCGAGCTGCGCGTAGCCATAGCAGTCGCCGCCGAAACGCCGCATCGCGCACTGGCGGCTCAGCTTGTCGAAGGCTTGCCAGTCCGCTGCATTGAAGATGTCGGGCGACGTGGTGACGATGCGAGCCTCCGCTACGGACTTGCAATCCCGCGCGCGCACCGCTCGTCCATTGCGGTTGGCACCAACGCCTGCCTGGCCCACCCAGCGCTCGCCAAGCACCGGCATGTCGACCATTCCCAGCTCGACCTGCCCGCCGCGCACCAGCGCGATCAACGTGCCCCAGAGCGGCGACCCGGTAATGAAGCTGCGTGTGCCGTCGATCGGGTCCAGCACCCAGACGCGATCCGCTTCCAGCCGCTCGCGGCCGTGCTCTTCGCCGAGGATGCCATCGGCCGGCCGTTCGGCGCCGAGGATGTCGCGCATCGCCGTCTCGGCCGCGCGGTCGGCCTGTGTGACCGGGCTTTCATCGGCTTTCGCGATGATGTCGAGCGGTGTGCGAAAAAGGCGCAGCGAATGCGCCGCCGCGGCGTCCGCCAGCGCATGGGCGACGCGCAAATCGTCCGCCGTAGAAAAATTGGAGCTCATGAGGGCCGATTAGAACCGAGCCGATCCCGCACCTGAACCGAGCCAGAACCTAAGACAGCGTCAGAAAGGCTGATCACCCTCGATCGTCGTCCGGTAGAGCTTGCGCCGCAACGCGTCGGGCGTTCCGGCAGCCAGATGCATCAGCGAGCGGTTGTCCCAGAACACGAGATCGTGCGGCGCCCACTGATGGCGGTAGACGAATTCGGGCTTCACGCTGTGCGCGAACAACTCCGCCAGCAACGCATCGCTCTCTGCTTGCGGAATGCCGACGATGCGCGTCGTGAAGTGCTCGCTGACAAAGAGCGCCTTCCGGCCGGTTTCCGGATGCGTACGAACCACGGGCTGCACGGCAGGGGCGACCTGATCGATCTGCGCCTGCGACAGCTTTGGCCGCCACGGATTTTTCGCGCGCAGTTCTTCGTACTTGGCGAGGTAGCTGTGCTCCGCCTTCAAGGGCAGGAGCCGCTTCTGCAGCGCCGGGTCGAGCGCTTCCCACGCCAGGTGCTGATCGGCGAAGAGAGTGTCGCCACCCTCGCTCGGTAATTCCTGCGCGTGCAGCAGCGACCCGAGGCTCGGGCGCGGTTTGTAGGAGATGTCGGAATGCCAATAGGCCCCTGCGTCGCCCAGTCCGATGGGCTCGCCGTTTTCCTTGATGTTCGAGACGATCAGGATTTCGGGGTGCCCTTGCAGATGGAACTGGTGCAGCACGTGGATTTCCAGCGGCCCGAAGCGACGGCTGAAAGCCACGTGCTCCGCAGGCGTGATCGGCTGATCGCGGAAGACGAGGACGTGGTGATCGAGGTGCGCGCGGTGAATGCGCGCGAAGTCCTCATCGTTGATCGGCTTGGAAATATCGAGGCCGACGATTTCGGCGCCCACGGGCGCATCGAAACGCCGCACTTCGAAGGGCTGTGGCGGCGCATTTCTGGCGTCGGCTTCAGGGGAGGCAACTGCGGTCATTCAGACAGGTCCAATCGTGGCATCCAGACAATGTAGGCCGCCCGCGGCGGATTTCCAACCAACAGTTGGTTTCTAGCTTATGGACTACAGGGTGGGTTACAGGGTGTGCGTGCGATCCCCTTCGGCAAAGCCCAGCGCATCCCAGTGCGGCCCGGCCGTGAAGCCGATCACCTTGAACAATTCGCCCATTTCGTGCTCATGGATCAGTCGCGCCGCCATGCTGCGCTCGGCCAGCGTGGCCTGCTCCATCATGGGAAGGATGCGGGCGTTCAACAGGAACCTCGCCTGGCTGCAATAACCCAGCACCTCGAAGCCCGCCTCCTGCCCCGCAAGCGCGACAGAAGTGAAGTTGACGTGCGCGGTGATGTCCTTGGCGCCGACGTCGGCCAGCGGATTGCCATCGGCCTGATGACCGAGATGGCACATCACTGTGCCCATGTGCCGTTGCGGGTGGTAGTACTCCGGCTCCGGAAAGCCGTAGTCGAAGAAGAAGGCTGCACCCTGCTTCAGGCGGTCCGCGAGCGTGGCGATGAAGGCTTCGGCTTGCGGATGGATCTCGGTGAGATAGTCGTGATCGCCTTCGATCTCCACCGGAGGCCGCAGGTCGGTCGGGCGATCTTGCCAGGCGAAGCCTTCGCCTTCGCGCACCACGCCACGCTCGAACCAATCGCCGCCGATTCGCACAAGCAATTGCACCGGCATCGCGTCGAGCACTTCGTTGCCCACCACTACGCCGCGCATGGTCTCGGGCAGTTCGGAAAGCCATTCGACCTTGTCGCCATATGCGGCCAGGATCTCCTGCTGGCGCTCGCGCAGCGTTCCCGAAAGGTCGACGATGCGATAGCGCGCCACGCGATCGCCCAGCGCGCCGAGCAACTGGAGCGCCAAGGCGCCCGAGCCGGCGCCGAATTCCCACACTTCATCGGTGGCGGTCCGGGTGAGCGCTTCGGCCACTTGCACGGCCACCGTGCGGCCGAAGAGTGGCGTGAGTTCGGGCGCCGTCACGAAGTCGCTGCCTGAAGTCGGCATCTGCCCGAACTTGCGACTCGCGTTGGCGTAGTAGCCCCATCCGGGCGCATACAAAGCCAGTGCCATGAAGCGGTCGAATGGCATCCAGCCGCCGTCGCGCTGCAGCGCGGCATCGATAATCCGGGTCAAAGGGGTGGCGCGACCGGCGCCCTGCTCCAGGTTCATACGGGAAATTTATCAGGATGGCTCAATCGTCCCCGCGCCAGGGCGTGCTCGTGACCGGCGGCGGCCAGCGGCTGGGTGCCGCGGTCTGCGAAGCTTTCGCGCGCGCGGGCTGGCGCGTGTGGTGCCAATACCGAGCTTCACGCGAAGAGGCACTGGCATTGTGCGCGAGGCTGCGCGCCGAAGGCCACGACGCGACAGCCATCGAAGCCGACATCGGCAACGAGGAAAGCCGCCGCGGGCTGATCGGCCAGGTCTCGGCCGATGTGCCGCTGGCTTGCATCGTCAACAACGCGTCGGCCTTCGAACCCGACACCGGGCTCGACTTCGATGCCGATGCCGCGATGCGCCAGATCGGCGTGAACCTGATCGCGCCGCTTTCGTTTGCGCGTCTTCTCGCGCAGAACGCGACGCCGGGTGACGGCATCGACCGTTCGACCATTCACGTGCTGGACCAGAAGGTCTACAACCTGAATCCCGATTACTTTTCTTACACAGTGTCGAAGCTGGCGCTTGAACGCGCCGTGGCGCTGCAGGCCCAGTCGCTGGCGCCAACGGTGCGTATCTGCGGCGTCGCGCCGGGCATTCTCTTCATGAGCGGGGCGCAGACGGGGGACAACTTCGAGAAGGCTTCGCGCGCCAATCTGATGCGCCGGCCCATCGACCCTGCCGACGTCGCGCGAACCTGCGTCTTCCTTGCCGGCACCCCCAGCGTGACCGGCACCACACTTTGCGTCGACAACGGCCAGCACCTGGTGCCGCTCCCGCGCGACATCATGTTTGTCGTCGACGATCTTCTGAAAGCACCTGCTCCATGACTCACGTCGCCATCGATCCCCTGTTGCTCACCTGCAGACGCGTCTTCCTGCGCAACTACGAGGTGTGGATCAACATCGGCGTGCACGAATTCGAGAAACGCGCCGAGCAGCGCGTGATCATCAATGTCGACCTGTACGTGCCGCTCGATGTCTCGACGCCCAAAGAGGATGAGCTCGATGAAGTCGTCGACTACGACTTCATCCGCCGTACCGTCGCCACGCGCCTGAGCAAGGGGCATATCCACTTGCAGGAAACGCTGTGCGACGACATCCTGACGCAAGTGCTGCTGCATCCGAAGGTGCATGCGGCGCGCGTGTCGACGGCAAAACCCGATGTGTACCCCGATTGCGATGCAGTCGGAGTAGAAGTTTTCAGGAGCAAGTAGTGCTCGCCCCCAGGCTGTGCGCACTTCGTGTCGCTTCGCCAACCCCCTACCGGGGGCAACACCGGCGGCCCGGCTAAGCCGGTTCCACGGTGTTTCGCGGATGAGCCTGGGCCACTGTATTGAAGGAATCCAAATGAGCGTTGTATGGGATGAACAGCAAGAGGCGGTGACCACGCCGAATACCCTGAAGATCGAGCGCGAGACGCACAAGCTCGAAAAGCGCCTTTGCCGCGAAGTGGGGCGCGCCATCGTCGACTACAACATGATCGAAGAAGGGGACAAGGTCATGGTGTGCGTGTCGGGAGGCAAGGACAGCTATGGCCTGCTCGACCTTCTTCTCAAGCTGAAAGCGCGGGCGCCGATTCACTTCGACATCGTCGCGGTCAATCTCGACCAGAAGCAGCCCGGGTTTCCAGAGGATGTGCTGCCCGGCTATCTGACTGCGCTGGGTGTGCCTTTTCACATCGAAGAGCAGGACACCTATTCGATCGTCAAGCGCGTGATTCCTGAAGGCAAGACGACCTGCGGACTTTGCAGCAGGCTGCGGCGCGGCATTCTCTACCGCGTGGCCGACGAGCTTGGCGCCACCAAGGTGGCTCTGGGCCATCACCGTGACGATATGCTGCAGACCTTCTTTCTCAACATGTTCTTTGCGGCAAAGCTCAAGTCGATGCCCCCCAAGCTGGTGAGCGACGACGGCAAGCACATCGTGATCCGGCCCCTGGCCTACGTGGCCGAAAAGGATCTGGTTCGCTGGGCGCAGCACCGCGCGTTCCCGATCATTCCGTGCACGCTGTGCGGCAGCCAGGAGAACCTGCAGCGCAAGCAGGTCGGCGAAATGCTGCGCGAATGGGAGCGCAAGTTTCCGGGGCGCGTCGAGAACATGTTCAGCGCTCTCCAGAACATCGTGCCCTCGCATCTGCTCGATGGAACGTCGTTCGACTTCAAAGGTCTCAAGGCGACCGGCGTGCCCGACGACGACGGAGACAAGGCCTTCGACGCTCCCGAATTTCCAGTCGAGTCGCCGCTGCGCATCGTCCAAATCTGAAGGCCGGAGGCGTGCATGAGATTCCTACCCGCCACTCTCGTGCTCATCTCAAGTCTTTCGGGCTGCGCCACCCACTGGGTGGTCGACAGCGACGTCCGCAGCTTTTCCGAGATCGGCTCCGTGCCCGCCGATGCAACCTACAGATTCGAGCGGCTCCCGTCACAGCAATACGACTTGCGCGCGCAGTTGCAACTGGAGGCGATGGCGACACCGGCGCTGGAAAGCGTGGGCTTGCGCCGCGACGATTCGGCGCCCCGCTACACCGCAGAGATCGGCGCTCGCGTCACGTCCGAGCTGTCCCCCTGGGTCGATCCCTGGTTTGGCGGGCCGGGCTGGGGACCGGGGCCATGGTGGGGTCCGGGCCCTCGCTACGGCGGCTGGGGCTACGGGTATGGCGGTGGGTGGTATGGGCCGATGTTCCCGGCCGCTTCGAACCCCTGGTACACGCGCGAGGTCAGCATCGTGCTCCGCGAACTCCCATCGAACCGGGTCGTCTATGAAACACACGCCCGAAACGACGGCCCGTACAACATCAGCGCCGATGTACTGCCCGTGATGTTCCAGGCGGCGCTGCAGGGCTTTCCGAATCCACCGCCGGGCGATCGGCGGGTGAATCTGGAGATTCCGACGGCCAGGAACCAAGTCCCGCCGACCCCCCGGGTTCAGGGGTCCCCCTAAAATCTTCCCGGATATGGAGCCCACCAGAGTCATCGCCGTTCGCCACGGCGAAACCGCCTGGAATGTCGACTGCCGCATCCAGGGACAGCTCGATATCCCGCTGAACGACACCGGTCTTTGGCAGGCGCGGCGTGTGGCGATGGCGCTCGAGGACGAGCCCATTGCCGCGATATATGCCAGCGATCTGGCACGCGCATGGCAAACGGCGGAGGAAATCGCGCTGGCGCACGGCGTCGAGGTCACACCTGACCGCGGGCTGCGGGAAAGGGCTTTCGGCCTTTTTGAAGGACAAACCTATGCGGACATCGACGCCAAGCTGCCCGTTCAGGCTCGGCTGTGGCGTACGCGTGACCCCGAATTCACGCCCGAAGGCGGAGAGTCACTGCTTACTTTTCGCGAACGGGTCACCAGCACGGCATCGCGCATCGCTGCGAGACACCCGGGCCAACTGATAGCCATCGTGGCCCATGGGGGCGTCATGGACGTCCTCTATCGTGACGCGACCCGGCAGGACCTGCAGGCGCCGCGCACCTGGGAGCTGGGCAATGCCGCGATCAACCGCCTCCTCTGGACGCCGCAGGGCTTCACGCTCGTGGGTTGGGCCGATGCCGCCCATCTTCTTGGCGACGGGACGCTGGACGAAGCGACCGTCTGAGCGCGTTTTTTTGCGACGTAAACTGACGATTAATGTCAGCTATTTGTATTCATTTTGTATAAATGAGTGCAAAATCGTATCTGCGTTGAAGCATTCCTCCGGCAGCAAAACGCAACCAAGTGCTTCGAACGTTGCAGAGCATCCAAACGACATAGGCTGAGCCATACGGCCTTTCGTACGGTGGCGCAGGCGCGTTGCAGAGGGCAATATGGAGTCCCGGCCGAAAATTAGCGCTTTGTGATTACCTTTGGCTTTGATACATCTTTCGCCGAAAAGACGTAACGGTTGAAACAAGCAAGACCCCGAAGGGCAACGGACATTTCATACGCGGAGTCGCAGTCCATGGAACAACAGCCTCTTTCCCCCACATCGCCCGAGGCGGTGTCGCTCTCGCTGATCGACCTGTTCGTCCGCCCCTCCGGCAACGCGCCCCAGACTCGTCAAAGCAGCAACTCCGTGCTGCCTGCGATCCTCACCGCGCAACTGGCCGAGCGGCTCCAGGCATCCCGATTTCTCCCGGACACGCTTTTTGCGGCAGCCTGGTGCCTCCTGCAGTCACGCTGGCTGGGAAACCCGGCAGTGGAGCTTCGCGAAGCCGTGGTCGACGCATCGTCGCCTGCCCGCGTCGTCGCTGCCGTGATCCATTGCGACGGCGATGCGACCGTGGGCCAATGGCTTTCGGATGCCGATCAGGCTCGTCGCAGCGCGGCCACGGTTCCGGCGACCGACGCGCCGCCCTTTGCCCTGTGGCTTCGCGACGGAGCGCCCGATGTCGGCAGTGACGGTCCGATGCTTCAACTGGGGACGGCTTTCCCGCCTGGGCAAAGAGCCATGCTCCATATGACGATCGCTGCCGCGGTCCTCGAGAGCGCAGTCGCCGAAAGCCTGCTGGCCGCGCTCACGGACACCGCATGGGATCTGCTGGAGCGGCCGACGGCCACCCTGCGCGAAATCCGCACGCTGCCGGCATCCGACCGGCAGCGGCAATTGGAAGTGTGGAACACCCCGGCTTCCGACTACGACCCGGCGCTCACCGTCCACGCCGCGTTCGAACGCCAGGTCGCGGCGCAAGGCGACGCCATCGCCTTGGTTGGCGAGGACGGGCCCGTGACCTATCGCGCGCTGTCCGATCGGGCTGGACGCATGGCGCGCAGGCTGCAGGCGCGCGGCGTTCGCGCCGGAGATACCGTAGGCGTGATGCTCGACCGTTCGAGCGCAGCGGTGGTCGTTCTGCTCGGCATCCTGAAGGCCGGCGCGGTCTATGTTCCCGTGCAGCCGGACTTTCCGGCCGAACGCATCGCCTTCATGCTGTCGCATTCCGATGTCGGGTTGGTTGTGACCCAGTCCGCGCACCGTCAACTCGTCCCCACTGGCCGGGCGCTACTGTCGATCGATGAGCCTGCCGACGACGCCTCGCTGCCGCCGCTCGCGCCCGCGCCGGCAAGCGGCGAATCGGTGGCTTATGTGATGTACACATCGGGCTCGACCGGCACGCCCAAGGGCGTCGAGATCTGCCACCGATCGATTCTTCGTCTCGTGGTCGGTGCCCGCTATGTCGAACTCCCGCCCGGCGAAGCCATGCTGCACGCGGCGCCGCTTGGTTTCGATGCATCCACGCTCGAGATCTGGGGCCCGCTACTGAACGGCGGCATCTGCGTAGTCCACGACGAACAGGTGCCGACCGGCGCCGGACTGGCGCGCACCATCGCACGGCATTCGGTCAGGACCGCCTGGCTCACGGCTGCGCTCTTCAATGCGGTGGTCGACGACGATCCCGCACAGCTGGCCGGCCTGCGTCAACTGCTCACCGGCGGCGAGGCTCTGTCGGTTCCGCATGTGCGGCGCGCAATGGCCGCCCTGCCCGGCCTCATGCTGATCAACGGCTACGGTCCGACGGAATGCACGACCTTCGCGGCCACGCACCACATTCCGCGCGACCTGCCGGCCGACGCGCGCTCGGTGCCGATCGGACGGCCCATCAACGACACGACCCTCCGCGTCCTGGGCCCGACGATGGCGATGCTGCCCGCCGGCCTCGTCGGCGAGCTCTGCATCGGCGGACGCGGCCTGGCGCGCGGCTACCTGCGGCGCCCCGACCTGACGGCAGAGCGCTTCGTCCCCGATCCGTTCGGCGGGGCTGACGACCGGCTCTATCGCACCGGGGACCAGGCACGCTGGCTGCCCGACGGCACCATCGAGTACATCGGCCGCATCGACGGGCAGGTCAAGATCCGGGGCCATCGGATCGAGACTGGCGAAATCGAGGTGGCGCTGCTCACGCACCCGGGCGTCAAGTCCTGCGCAGTCATCGCGCGCGCAGATGCGGCCGGCCGGCTTCGCTTGGTAGCCTACCTGGTAGCCCGTGGTGCCGAGGTGCCGTGGACGACCCTGCGCCAACACCTCGCCGAGCGCCTGCCCGAAGCGATGCTGCCCGCGGCGCAGGTCTGGCTCGAACAACTGCCGGTCACGACCAACGGCAAGCTCGATCGCCGCGCGCTTCCTGAGCCGCCGAGGCAACGACCCGAACTCGCGCAAACCTTCGAGGAGCCCCGTGACGATGTCGAGCGCAAGGTATGCGCAGCGTTCGCACGCGCCCTCGGCATCGACCAGGTGGGTCGCAACGACAACTTCTTCGATCTCGGTGGCGATTCGCTGCTGGTGCTGAAAGTGCTGAAGGATCTGCAGCGCGGCAGCGATCGTCGCCTGTCGACCAACCTGTTCTTCCGCCAGCCCACGCCCGCGGCCCTGGCCATCGGCATGCAGGACAGCGCGCCCGCCACGCCGCAACGCGAGGCTGACAGGCCCGCGCCGCAAGCGATGCAGGGCATGGAGCCGGTGGCACTCATCGCCATGGCCGGCCGCTTCCCGGGCGCCGCGGACGTCGAGCAGTTCTGGGACAACCTCATGGCGGGTCGCGAATCGATCACCTTCTTCGACGACGCGACGCTGGACGCCGGCGTCAGCGCCGCCTTGCGGGCCGACCCCTCCTACGTGCGCGCACGCGGCGTGATCGACGACATCGAGCAGTTCGACGCAGCCTTCTTCGGCATCAACCCGAAGGAGGCGGAGCTGATGGACCCGCAGCACCGCGTGTTTCTCGAGATCTGCTGGGAATGCCTCGAACGCGGCGGCTATGTGCCCGACCAGGCGCCCGGCCCGGTGGGCGTGTTCGGCGGCATGTCCAACGCGACTTACTTCCAGCGCCACGTGTCCGCGCACCCGGACCTGATCGACATGGTGGGCGAATTCCAGGTGATGCTCGGCAACGAGAAGGACTACATCACCACCCGCGTGGCGAACCGTCTCAGCCTGACCGGCCCGGCCGTCAGCGTGCACACCGCCTGCTCGACTTCGCTGGTGGCGGTGGCGCAGGCCTTCCATGCGCTGCGCACCGGCCAGTGCCGCATGGCGCTCGCGGGCGGCGCGTCGATCACCTGCCCGCCGCGCAGCGGCTATCTCTACAACGAAGGCTCGATGCTGTCGCCCGACGGCCATACGCGCAGCTTCGACGCGAAGGCGAAGGGCACGGTCTTCAGCGACGGCGCAACGGTCGTGCTGCTCAAGCGGCTGTCCGACGCGATCGCCGATGGCGACACCATCTATGCCGTGCTGCGCGGCGCGGCGGTCAACAACGACGGCGGCGCCAAGGCCAGCTTCACCGCGCCAAGTGTCGACGGGCAGGCCGCGGTCATAGAGGCCGCGCTGGCATGCGCGGGCGTCGAGGCCCGCAGCGTTTCCTATGTCGAAACGCATGGCACCGCCACTCCGATGGGCGACCCGATCGAGGTCGAAGGCCTCACCCACGCCTATGCGGCGCACACCGCGGACACCGGCTTCTGCACCATCGGTTCGCTGAAGAGCAACGTCGGCCACATGGTCACAGCCGCCGGGGCGGCCGGCCTCATCAAGGCCGCACTCGCGATGCATGCCGAAGCGATTCCCGCAAGCCTGCACTACGAGTCGCCGAACCCGGCCATTGATTTCGACGCCTCGCCCTTCCGGGTGAACAACCAGTTGCGCGCCTGGCCGCGCGAGGCCACGCCCCGCCGCGCGGGCGTCAGCAGCTTCGGCGTCGGTGGCACGAACGCGCACGTGATCATCGAGGAGGCGCCGCTGAGAGCGCCCTCCGATCCCGCAACCGGCCCGCAACTGCTGACCCTTTCCGCCCGCTCACCAGCGGCGCTCGCCGCCGCGGCAGCGCGACTGGCCGATCACCTCGACACGCATCGCGATGTCGCGCTGGCCGATGTGGCGCACACCCTGCGCGTCGGCCGCAAGCAGTTCGCGCATCGCGCCTGCGTGGTCGCCGAAACTTTCGATGAGGCGGTCACGGCATTGCGTACCGGCGACTCTGCGGCTCGCGCTGGCGGCTCGGTCAATGCCTGGGTGCCGCAACCAGCATTCATGTTCCCGGGCCAAGGCGCGCAGTACGCGGGCATGGGCCGCGCACTCTATGCTGGCGATGCTGTCTTCCGCGCCGCCTTCGACGAGTGCCTGCGAGCCTTCGATGGCGTCCTGGGCTTCGATCTTCGCGAACGCATGTTCTCGGACGATGCGACGGCACTCACCCCGACATCGGTCACCCAACCTGCCACTTTCACGCTCGAATACGCGTTGGCGCGCCAACTCATGGCACTGGGGGTGACGCCGGGCGCCATGATCGGCCACAGCGTGGGCGAATTCGCCGCCGCCGTGCTGGCCGGCGTGATGCGCCTCGACGACGCCGCGCGGCTCGTGGCACAGCGCGGCGCGCTGATGCAGGCGCTGCCCGCCGGCACGATGCTGTCGGTGCGCCTCGCGGCCGCCGAGCTGCTGCCGCTGTTGCCCGAAGGCATCTCGCTGGCCGCCGACAACGGCCCGGCCGTCTGCGTGGCCGCAGGTCCGAGCGATGCGATCGAGAACCTGCGCGTGGCGCTGGAGGGCAAGGGCATCGTCGCGAAGACGCTCCAGACCTCGCACGCCTTCCACTCCGCCATGATGGAAGCGGCCGTCGCGCCCTTCGAAGCGCTGGTGCGCGAGACACCGCTGTCGGCGCCGAAATTGCCGATCTATTCGACGCTCACCGGCCGCCTGTTGACGGACGAGGAAGCCACGGACCCGCACTACTGGGCGCGGCACCTGCGTGAAACCGTGCGCTTTTCGCCCGCGGTTCGCGAAGTGCTCGGCCAGCTCGCTCATCCGCTCTTCATCGAGATCGGCCCCCGCAATACCCTGGCCACGCTGGTGCGCCAGCACGCAACCAAGGCCGTACTCGCACCCGCCGCGTCGCTGCTGCCGGACCCGGCGCAGGGCGAGTGCGCCGCATGGCGACTCGCCGCCGGCCGCCTCTGGTCGCAAGGCGTCGAGATCGATCTCGGCGCCCTCGATCCGCGCGCACGCAAGCATCGTGTGCGGCTGCCCACCTATCCCTTCGAGCGCAGGCGTTTCTGGGTCGAGATGGCGACGGCGCCTGCCGACGTTCCGGCCGCTGCCGCTGCGCCCGGGTTCGACGTTTCCGCTTTTTCCGACCATTCCGCCCTTTCCGTCCCACTTTCCACATCGATCCCGGAGTTGACAATGACTGTCGCTGCTGTCGCCTCTTCCGCGCCCCCTGCGCGCCGTGCATCCCTCGTCACGCGCCTGCGCGAATTGTTCGAGAACCTCTCGGGCGTCGATATGACGGACGTCGAGGGCGCAGCACCCTTCGTCGAGATCGGACTCGACTCCCTCACGCTCACGCAGGCCGCGTTGCAGGTCAAGAAGACCTTCAAGGTCAACCTCACCTTCAGGCAGCTGATGGAAAGCTATCGCAGCTTCGATGCGCTGGCGGAGTTCCTGGACGCGACGTTGCCCCCCGAGCCGGCAAAGGTCGCGGTCGCGGCGCCGGTGCCGGCAACCGCTGCGATTGCCGCGCCCCAACCGGTGGCACCGGTGGCCATGCCCGCCACGGCGGCGATCCAGCCGATGGCCGGTCTCGGCGCCGGCAACGGCTCCCTGATGCAGCAAGTCATCGCGCAACAGATGCTATTGATGCAACAGCAACTCGCATTGCTGTCGGCGGCGCCGACGGTTCCGGTCAGCCCCGTGCTGCCGGCACCGGCGACGGAGCAACCCACGCCCATGGCCACCGCCGCGGCCACGGCGTCCACTTCCCCCACGCCGGCTGCTGCCGAGGAGCCCGCCGCGCCTCTGCAGAAGTACGACGTCAAGAAAGCCTTCGGCGCCATCGCGCGCATCCACACGCAGAGCAAGGAACCGACCGAGCGGCAGAAGGCCCGCCTGGCGGCTTTCATGCGGCGTTATGTGGAGCGCACGCGCGGCAGCAAGGCCTTCACCGATCGCAACCGTTCGCACATGGCCGACCCGCGCGTGGTCAACGGCTTTCGCCCCGCGACCAAGGAGATCACCTACCAGATCGTCGTCGAGCGCTCCAAGGGCTCGCGGCTCTGGGACATCGACGGCAACGAGTACGTGGACACGCTGAACGGCTTCGGCATGAACCTGTTCGGATGGACACCGGACTTCATCAACGACGCGGTGCGCAAGCAGCTTGACCTGGGCTACGAGATCGGCCCGCAGCATCCGCTCGCGGCCGACGTGACCAGGCTCCTGTGCGACCTGACCGGCTTCGACCGCGCGGGTCTGTGCAACACGGGCTCGGAGGCCGTGATGGCCGCGCTGCGCATCGCGCGCACGGTCACCGGCCGCAGCACCGTGGTGCTGTTCACCGGTTCCTACCATGGCACGTTCGACGAAGTGCTGGTGCGCGCGGGGCGCAATGCCAAGGGCATGTCGGCGGCGCCCGGCGTGCTGCAGGGCATGTTCGGAGATGTCAGGGTGCTGGACTACGGCACGCCGGAAGCGCTGGAGTTCATCCGCGCCAATGCCGATGACCTGGCCGCCGTGCTGGTCGAACCGGTGCAAAGCCGCCGGCCCGACTTCCAGCCGCGCGAATTCCTGCGCGAGGTGCGGGCCATCACCGAGAAGTCCGAAACCTGCCTGATCTTCGACGAAGTCATCACCGGCTTCCGTTGCGACCTGGGCGGTGCGCAGGCGGTGTTCGGCATCCGCGCCGACCTCGCCTGCTACGGCAAGGTGCTCGGCGGCGGCTTCCCGGTCGGCGTGATCGCCGGCAAGCGCACCTACATGGACGCGCTCGACGGCGGCCCGTGGCAGTACGGGGACGATTCGGTGCCCACCGTGGGCGTGACCTACTTCGCCGGCACCTTCGTGCGGCACCCGCTGGCGCTCGCCGCGTCCAAGGCCGCCCTCGAACACCTGAAGCAGGACAACAACAAGCTGCAGACCCAGTTGAACCTGCACACCGCGGCCATGGCCGACGAGTTGTCGGCTTTCTGCCGCGAGGTCGGCGCGCCGCTCGAGATCCGCTACTTCTCGTCGCTATGGCGCGTGAGCTGGCTCGAAGACCATCCCCTGCAGGATCTGTTGTTCGCGATGATGCGCAGCCGCGGCGTGCACATCCTCGACAACTTCCCCTGCTTCATGACGACCGCGCATTCGCAACAGGACATCGCGACCATCAAGTCCGCCTTCAAGGAATCGGTGGCCGAGATGCAGGAGGCCGAACTGCTGCCGCGACGCGCGGTGGTCCAGGCGGCATTCGATCCGTCGCATCCACCAGTTCCGAACGCGCGCCTGGGCCGTGACAAGGACGGCCAGCCCGCGTGGTTCGTGCCCGACCCCAACGCACAAGGCAAATTCACGAAGTTCCAAGCATGACCGAAGCTGTCCTGACCCCACCCTCTGCCCCGGCCGCGGAGGACTTCGACCCCTTCGCGTCAGGGATGATCGAGCGCATTGTTCCAACGACCGAAGCACAGCGAGAGGTCTGGCTGGGCGACCAGCTGAGTCCCGACGCATCGTTGGCCTACAACGAGGCGCTCCGGATGCAGCTCAAGGGCGAACTGGACGCTCAGGCGCTGTCCGCAGCGCTCGACCGGCTGGTTGCCCGACACGAGTCTCTGCGCTCCACCATCTCACCCGATGGCACGCAGCTTCTGATTGGCGAAGCCAAGCCGGTCGACCTGTCCGAACACGACCTGTGCGGGCTCGACCCCGCTGCGCAGAAGCACCGGTTGGAGGATGAGGGCCTCGCCGCCGTACTGCAGCCCTTCGAACTGGAGAAGGGACCGCTCTTCAGGGCCTCGCTCTTCCAACTGTCTGCCGTCGAGCACGTGCTGATCATGACGGCCCACCATGCCGTCTGCGATGGCTGGTCCTGGGGCGTCATCAGCCAGGATCTCGGGCTGCTCTATGCGGAGCAGATCGGCGCCGGTCCGTCGCTCGAAGCACCGGCGCGGTATTCGGATTACGCCGCATGGGAAGCGCAGGAAGCCGCCAGCCCGGAGATGCAGGGCCATGTCGACTATTGGCTGTCGCGCTTCACGGGCGGCAGCCTGCCGGTGCTCGAACTGCCGCTGGACCATCCACGACCCGCGGTACGCACCTTCAATTCCCGCCGTGTCGACCATGTGTTGCACCAGGACCTGATCGACTCGCTGCGCAAAGTCGGCGCCGCGTCGGGCGCCAGCCTGTTCGCGACGATGTTCAGCGCCTTCGCCGCCACCCTGCACCGGCTCACGGCGCAAGACGATCTGGTGATCGGCATCGCCGCAGCCGGCCAGATGCCGAGCGACATGCCGACGCTGGTCGGCCATTGCGTCAACACGCTGCCGATCCGCGTCGCCATCGAGCCGCAGATGTCCTTCGACGCGTTTGCACGCTCTTCGGGCGCGACGCTGCTGGATGCTTTCGAGCATCAGACACTGACCTACGGCGCCCTGCTGCGAAAGCTGCCGGTGCCTCGCGATCCGAGCCGCCTTCCGCTGGTGAATGTGCTGTTCAACCTGGACAGCGGAGCGCTGGTCACGGGCAACTTCCCGGAGATCGAATCGGAGCAGACTTCGATCGCTCGCCGATACGAGAACTTCGAGCTTTTCGTCAACGTGGCACCGATCCGGCAGGGCATGCAGATCGAGGCGCAGTACAACGCCGATCTGTATGACGACGCCACGATCAGACGTTGGCTCGGCATGTACGAATGCCTTCTTCGCGCGGCTGCGTCAGATCCGTTGCAGCCGATCGGGCGTCTCAACGTGGCGTCCGATGCGGAGACGCAGGCGCTCGTCGCGCTTCAGCCGCAGGAAACGCCTTTGGCGGGCGCGCAGTTGATGCACGCGGCCTTGGTCGAACGCGCCGCAACGAGCCCCGAACGCACCGCCCTGCGCGACGGAGAGCGCCGCTGGAGCTACCGAGAACTCGACGAACAATCGAATCGCCTTGCGCACGCCCTGCGCGAACGCGGCATGGGACGAGGCGAGCGCGTCGGCCTGTGCCTGGATCGCAACGCCGACATGATGGTCGCGCTGCTGGCCGTGCTGAAGACCGGCGCTGCTTATGTACCGCTGGACCCGGCCTTTCCGCAAGCGCGCCTCGACTACTACGCCGAAGACGCCAAGCTGGGTCTGCTGCTCACGGCCTCGACCGTCCCCGCCGCACCAGCGAACTGGCGCCCCGACGCTGCAACGCGCATCTTCTCGATCGACAGGGACACCGCGTGGCGCGACAAGGCGGCGACTGCGCTGGTTCCCTCGCCGCAGGACGCGCAGCCGGCGGACGCGGCCTACGTCATCTACACCTCCGGGTCCACAGGCAAGCCCAAGGGCGTTTGCGTGCCCCATGGCGCAGTCGCGAACTTCCTGCAGAGCATGCGCGAAGCACCCGGCATCACAGCCGACGATCGCCTCGCGGCGGTGACCACCTTGTCGTTCGACATTGCCGTGCTCGAGCTGATGTTGCCGCTGACCGTCGGCGCCGAAGTGATCCTGGTCTCGCGCGACACGACGATGGACGGAAACGCGCTGCGCACGCTCATCGAGGAAAGCGGCGCGACCATGATGCAGGCGACGCCGGGTGGCTGGCGTCTGCTGCTCGATGCGCAATGGCCCGGCTCATCGCGATTCAAGGCGCTGGTCGGCGGCGAAGGCCTGCCCTCGGACCTTGCGCAATTGCTGCTGCAGCGCTGCGGCGAGGTCTGGAACATGTATGGACCGACGGAAACGACGATCTGGTCGACGCTCTGGCGCGTCGAGCCGGCTCGCGTCGCGCAGCGCGGCGTTTCGATCGGCAAGCCAATTGCCAACACGACCGTGTGGATCCTCGACGCGCAGGGGCAGCGCTGCCCCATCGGCGTACCTGGCGAAATCGTGATCGGCGGCATCGGCGTGACGCTCGGCTATCTCGACAGGCCCGAACTCACGGCCGACCGCTTCATTCCCGATCCGTGGGGCGCGGCAGGCTCGCGTCTCTATCGCACGGGCGACCGCGGCCGCTGGGGCAACGACGGCTTGCTTGAACACATGGGCCGTTTCGACTTCCAGGTCAAGGTGCGCGGCTATCGCATCGAACTCGGGGAAATCGAAGCCGCATGCAACGAAGTTCCAGGCATCGGCAACAGCGTCGTCATCACGCGCGAGGACCAGCCAGGCGATGTGCGTCTGGTGGCTTATGTGAGCCCATCGCCGAACGCGAAGATCGACTTGGCGGAACTCGATCGCCGCCTGCGCGAACGCCTGCCGCAGTACATGCTGCCGCAGCACGTGGTGACGCTGGACGCCATCCCCTTCCTGCCCAACGGCAAGGTCGACCGCAAGGCGCTGCCCAAGCCCAGCGCCACGCGAGATCAGGCGGCCGAGCGGGTCGCACCGCGCAATGAGCGCGAGCGGATCGTGCTCGAGCACATGGAACGCGTGCTCAATCTGCCGGGCCTCGGGATCCGTGACGACTTCTTCGCGCTCGGCGGCCATTCGTTGCTCGCCGCGCGGCTCGCGACGCTGCTGAGCCGCGAGTTCGACGTCACTGTGCCGCTGCGCGTACTTTTCGAAGCGCCCACGGTGGAGCGGCTCGCCGCGTCGATCGACACCCTTGGCCAGAGCGGTGCTCCCCGCGGTGAAGCTATCCGGGTCGTGCCGGGCCGGCGCAGCGCCCCGCTCACGCCAATGCAGGAACGCATCCGCTTCCTCGAAGAGCTGCATCCAGGTCGCTCGACGTACAACGCCCCCTCCGCGCACCGGCTTGGCGGCGTCATGGACGTCGACAAATTCAAGGCTGCGCTCGGCATCATCATTGAGCGGCAACCTGCGCTGCGCACGTCCATGGGCGCTGATCCGGCCACGGGCGAGCCGCAGGCCGTGGTTGCCGACATGGTGGCTTACGAGCTACCGGTCGTCGATCTCGGCGCACTGCCTGACGACCAGCGCGAGACAGCCCTGAAAGAACGCATGCGCGAACTGGCGGATCGGCCGATCGACATCCACAAGGCGCCGCTCTTCAATGCGACGCTGTTCCGGATGGCTGCCGACGATCATGTGTTCGTTTTCGTGCCGCACCACCTGATCTGGGACGGCTGGTCCTTCGACATCCTGCAGCAGGAACTCTCGACCATCTATGGCGCGCTGGTTCGCGGCGAGCCGCACGGCCTGCCGCCTCTCGCGGCGACCCACGGCGACTATGCCGAGTGGTATGCGCGCTGGCTCCAATCTCCCGCCTGCCAGACGCAGTTGCACTACTGGAAGAACCGCTTCGCGAGCGCCCCCGCATCGAAGGCGCCGCGCACGGACATGCCGCGCCGGGCCGGCATGAGCGGCCGAGGCGGCTCGCACTGGATCACCGTCGACAAGGACCTCACCGAGCGCCTGCGCCAGGTGGGCCAGCGCCATGAGATGACGCTCAACATGCTGACCCTGGGCGTCTACATCCTGATGATGAGCAACGTCATCGGAACGCCGTCGATCGTCATTGCGACACCGGTTCGCGGGCGCGAGGCGCCGGAACTGGAGCCGGTTGTGGGCTTCTTCAACAATCTGCTGCCGATGCCCTTCCAGGTGGACGCGTCGCTGCGCTTCGGCGAATTCATGCACTACGTGAAGCAGGAACTGATCTCGGTGATGGACCACCAGCAGATTCCTTTCGAACGGCTGGTCAGCGAACCCGAGTTCGCCGAGCGTGCGCAAGGCGTGGGTCTGTACCAGGCGCTGTTCTCGTTCCAGGACGCGCGCGAGCGGGCGCCGGATCTCGGCGGCCTCTCGGACCGACAGGTTCATCTGGTCCAGCAAGGGGCGACGGACGACCTGGGCCTGTGGCTCATGGACAAGTCGAGCGTGCTGGAAGGCGCTGTTGTCTACAACGCCGACGTCTACAAGGATGAAACGGGCGCGGCCTTCAGGGAGCGCTACATCGAGTTGCTGCGCCGCGTCGTCGACGAGGCCGATCCGACGCTCGAAGCCATCCTCGCGCCCGCGGGATCGGCCAGCGCCGCATACCTCCAGCGCCTGTCCGCTTCAGAGCCGACCGCGCTCACTGCCAGCCCCGCGGCCGTGCCGACCGCCCCGCCGCGCGCCAACCAGCGCGAAGCGTTGCTGCAGCCCGAGCAGGCTCGCCTGGCGCAGATCTGGGCCAGCGCGCTGAGCATCGACGTCAACGACATCCATGCCGACGAGAATTTCTTCGACCTGGGCGGAGATTCGCTGCTCGCGATGCGGGTGCTCCAGCAAGCGGAGCAGGTCATGGGCTTCCGGGTCGAGCCCCGTCGCTACGTGTACGAGACGCTGGCGCAGCTCTCATCGGCTTCGGCAGGCGTCGCCATCGATGTACAAGCCGCGGAGCAGCCGGCCAGGGAGACGGCCAAACGCGGCGGTCTGCTGGGCCGCGTGTTCTCAGGCTGGAAGAAATGAAGGGGTTGAGAGGAAACCGCCGTGTCGATCGCACCGATCCCGTGGCCCGGGCCCTGCCTGCTATGGCAGGTTGACCTCGAGGCCGCACCCACGGCTGCCAACTGCCTGTCGGAGGCGGAGCAAGCACGCGCGGCCCGCTTCGTGTTTGCGCGCGACGGGCAACGCTACGTCGCCGCGCATGCGGCCTTACGGCAGATTCTGTCGACAGAGACGGGCATCGCGCCCGAACGGCTGGAATTCACCGAAGGCGAATTCGGCAAGCCGGCATTGGTCGGCCAGTCGGAGGTTCGCTTCAATCTCAGCCACAGCCATTCGATCGGCCTGATCGCGGTCAGCCGCGGCGCCGAAGTGGGGGTCGACGTGGAGCTGGCCCGCACGGTGTCGGATGCAATGGCGCTGGCCGCAACCTGTTTCACGCCCGGCGAGATCCGCATGCTGCAGGCGACGCCCGCAGCCGCGCGCGATCGCGCCTTCCTTGTCGGCTGGACGCGCAAGGAAGCGGCCATCAAGGCGCTCGGCCTTGGAATGTCGGCGGATTTGCAAGCGCTCGAAGTCGGCCTGGAGTGCGCCGAACGCGAGGTACAGTGTCGGCTGGGTTCACACATGCGTGCCTTGCAAGTCTTTTCCATCTCTCTCGGCGAGGGCCTCGTGGGTGCGCTAGCACTCGACTCTGTCCACGCGGGAGGACACCCGGCAGCGGCAACGACGTCGCTGATCGACATATTGTGATGGTCCCGTTCTATTTCGGTCCGGCGGACCGCCAGTTGTTCGCCATCTATCACCCCCCGCAGCGCAAAACCGACGGCCATCCGGCGGTACTGATGTGCAGCCCCTTCGGCCACGAGGCCATCCGCGTCCATCGACTCTTTCGCGTCATTGCCGATCGTCTGGCCCGCGGCGGCGTCGCAGTCCTACGCTTCGACTTCTTCGGCACCAGCGAATCAGGGGGTGAAGACGAGGCGGGCGAAATGAAAGGCTGGCAACTGGATCTCTTGCGCGCTCATGAGGAGCTCCTTCGGCGCTCGCAATCGCCAAGGCTGAGTTGGCTGGCAGCGCGGCTGGGGGCCACGCTCGCTCTCCAGGCCGCACGCCATGCGCAGGGGCTTCAGCAGCTTGCGCTTTGGGAGCCCATCCTCGATGGGCCCGCCTACATCGAAGAACTGCTCGAGGCACAGATCAAGATGCTCGAAGTGGGCTACTACGCCAAGGACCGCTCCTGGTACAAGCAACGCCAAGCTGACGGCGGCCCGGCGCTCACCGAGGCACTGGGGCACCGCATCAGCGGCCAGCTCGCGAGCCAGTTGGAGGCGCTGCGGCCGGATACGCTGAGCGCCCCGGCGGCAGTGGCGACCTCCGTCTTCTCCAAGGCAGGGGACGAAACTGTGCGAAATTGGTGTGAGCGCGAAAATTTGAGCAATCGCAAGGTCGTGCACGAAACGCTCGAACATCCGATCATCTGGACTTCGGACCCATTGCCCAACCAGGCCATCGTTCCCGCTGAAGTTACCAAGCGCCTTATCGGACTTATTCGATGAACAGCTATCACGAAGAACCCGTTCAGTTCGGCCAGGAGTCGGGCTTGCTGGGCGTGATCACGCGGCCGACCGGCCACACCTCCGATGCCTTGGCGTGCGTGATGTTCAACTTCGGGGTCACTCACCGCGTCGGCCCCCGCCGCATTCAGGTCAAGATGGCCCGGCGACTCGCTCAGGAAGGCTTCGCGACACTGAGATTCGATCTCTCGGGAATCGGCGACAGCCATGGCACGGATGCTTCGCTGCGGTTCGAGGAACAGGCGACCAACGATCTTCGCGCGGCCCTCAATGAAATCGAAAAGCACCTCGGCATCCGCCAGTTCGTTATCTTCGGCCTGTGTTCCGGCGTCGCCCCGGGGCTCCGGATGGCACTGGAGGATCCGAGGGTCATCGGACTGCTCAGCTTCGACGGCTATGCCTTTACCAGCCATGCCGCGAACATCGAGCGCCGCGTGCGCCGATTCCTGCGCTTCCCCAAGGCGCAGATCAGCCACTGGATCGATCGCCTGCTAGGCCGTGACCTGCCCGAAGGCGACTTGCTCAAGACCGGCGAGAGGACGAAGGTCGTGACGCCCGCTGATTTCGCGCGCGAGATGGACACGCTGGTCAAGCGCGGCGTCTCCATCTACCTGATCTATTCCGGAACGCTGCAGCAGCGCGACCGCAACCACGACCAGCTGTACCCGCTGCGCGGCGCGCCCTTCCTTCAGAAGGTGCGCTACGAATTCATGCCTAAGGTGGACCACTCCTTCACCGACGTGGCAGGGCAGCAGTTCTTCATCGACGCCGCCTGCCGGTGGGTGGAAGACATCGAGGCAAAGCGCGCCAGCGTGCCGGCGACCAGCGTGCCACCCGCGAACGGGCAAGCCTCAGAGCGCAAGGCGTCGACGCTCGCCGTCGCCTGACAGGACGCGCAGCGCGCCCGGCGCCCGCACGTCAGGCGCGAGCGGAGCTCTCGCGCCCGCCGGCGCCGTCGCCCGGATGTTGTGCCTCCGAGGGCAGTTCCTGCAGCGGTCCGCTGCCGCTGTAGCGGTCCAGCGCGAGATAAATGGCGGGCGTGATGTAGAGCGTGATCACCTGCGAAAAGATCAGGCCGCCCACCACAGCCACGCCGAGCGGCTGACGCAGTTCGGCGCCGGCACCCAGCCCGAGGGCCAGCGGCAGTGCACCCATCATTGCCGCGAGGGTCGTCATCAAGATCGGCCGGAAGCGCAGCCGGCAGGCTTCGCGAATGGCGTCGACCGGCTTCATGCCTTCGGTCCGCTGGGCCTCCAGCGCAAAGTCGATCATCATGATCGCGTTCTTCTTGACGATCCCGATGAGCAGCAGGATACCGATGGTCGCGATCAGCGTCAGGTCGAAGCCGAAGAGCTTCAGCGAGAGCAGCGCACCCACTGCCGCCGAGGGCAGCCCAGCCAGGATGGTGAGCGGATGGATGTAGCTTTCATAGAGCACGCCGAGCAGCACATAGATCACGAGCACCGCCAGGATCAGCAACACCGCCTGACTCGATTGCGAGCTCTGGAATACCGCCGCATCCCCACCGTAGCTGGTGATGATCGACGGCGGCATCTTCAACTCTTCCTTGAACCGGTCGATCTTGGCCGTGGCGTCACCGAGCGGAACATCGGGTGCGAGGTTGAAGGACACCGTGACGGCCTGCAGCTGGCCCTGGTGATTGATCGAGGTGGGCCCGACCGTGCGCCGGACCGTCGAAAACGCTGACAACGGGACCAGCTGCCCCGCCTTGTTGCGCACCGACAGGCGCGACATGTCTTCCTCAAACTGCCGGTCGCCGTCCGACGCTGAAAGGATGACCTGGTAAGTGTTGCTTGCGCCATAGATGCTGCCGATCTGGCGGTCGCCATAGGCGTTGTAGAGCGCAGTGCGCAGGTCACCCACGGCAACGCCGAGCACCCCGGCCTTGTCGCGATCGATGTCCAGCGTCGCCTGGAGGCCGCGGTTCTGCGAGTCGCTCGTCACGTCGCGGAAAGCCGGATCGGCGCGCATGCGCTCCATCAGCTTGTCGGACCACACACCCATGGTGCCGGCGTTCACGCTTTGCAGCGTGTATTGGAAACGCGCCTTGCTTTGCCGCCCGCCGAGGCGCAGGTTCTGGATCGGCTGCATGTAGACGGCAATGCCCGGGATCTCGCGGAAGCGCTTGCGCAGGGCTTCCAGCACCTGCGGCATGGCCGCGCGATCCTTGCGCGGCTTGAGCACGACGAACAGGCGCCCGGAATTCTGCGTGGCCGTCGGGCCGCCGACACCGATGAAGGAGTTGACGTAGTCGACGTTCGGGTCGGCCATGATCGCGTCGGACACACGGCCCTGCAGAGCCTTCATCGCAGGAAATGAAATGTCCTCGGCGGCTTCGGTGGTGACCTGGATCTGCCCGATGTCTTCCTCCGGGAAGAAGCCTTTCGGAATGGTGATGAACATCCAGGCAGTGAGCGCGAAAGTCGACGCGGCGACGATCAGCATCACCGGGCGGTGGCGCAGCGTCCAATCGAGCGTGCGCATGTAGTTGGCATGCACCCAGCGGTAGCCGCGTTCGAAGGCACGGCCGATGGCAGTGCCGGGTTCGGGATGCTCTTCTTCGTGATCGAGCGCGCCGCCTTCTCGCGGCGTGTGCTTGAGCAGACGGCTCGCGAGCATCGGCACCAGCGTGAGCGACACGATCGCCGAGACCATCACCGCCAGCCCCACCACCACCGCGAATTCATGGAACAGCAGTCCGATCACGCCGGGCATGAAGAAGACGGGAATGAAAACCGCCACCAGCGATATCGAGATCGAGATGATGGTGAACCCCACCTCGCGCGCACCGCGCAATGCGGCGGCGAAGGGCTCCATTCCTTTTTCGACGTACCGCATGATGTTTTCAAGAACGACGATCGCGTCGTCCACCACCAGCCCGACGGCCAGTGTGATGCCGAGCAGAGACACATTGTCCAGGCTGTAGCCGAAGGCATAGAGCAACGCGACCGCGCCGATCAGCGAGATCGGAATCGTGAGCGCCGGAATCAGCGTGGCGACCAAGCGGTGCAGGAACAGAAAGATCACCAGCACCACCAGCAGGATGGTGCCCAGAAGCGTGAGCTGCACATCGTGGACTGCTTCGCGGATCGAAAGCGACCGGTCGTTGAGCACGCTGATTTCGACCGACTGCGGCAGCTCTCCCCTGAAGCGCGGCATAAGCGCCCGAACCGCATCGACGACTTGGACCGTGTTGGCGTTGGGCTGGCGCTGCACGGCGAGCGAAATCGAACTCTGCCCGTTGTAGGCACTTGCCGTCTTCACCGATTCGAAGCTGTCTTCGATCGTCGCCACCTCGTCAAGCCGCACGGGTGCGCCGTTGCGCTGGCCGACGATCACCTTGGCGAAATCGGCCGCCCTGAGCATCTGTTCGTTCGCCTGGATAGTGAGCGTCTGGCGCGGCCCGTCGAGCACGCCCACCGGTGTGTTGGCATTCGCCAGCCGGACCGCATTGGCAAGCTCGTCCAGCGTGATGTTGCGGGCATTGAGAAGATCGGCGTCGGCCTTGATGCGCACCGCAAAGCGCTTCTGCCCATAGACGGCCACCTGCGCGACGCCGTCGATGGTCGAGAGCGTGGGCGAAACCAGGTTTTCGGCGTAATCGTTCAGCTCGGACGGCGTCATCGAGTCCGACGTCATCGCAATGAAGAGCACCGGCGCATCGGCCGGATTGACCTTGCGATACGACGGCATCTGGGTGAGTTCGGGCGGCAGCAGGCGCTGCGCGCGCAGCAGGGCAGCCTGCACGTCGACCGCGGCCGCGTCGATGTCGCGCGAGCTCACGAACTCCAGCGTGACGGATGTGCTGCCCTGGGTGTTGACGGAGCTGATCGTCTGGAGGCCCGGGATCGTCGAGAACTGCTTTTCAAGCGGCAGCGCCACCGACGACGCCATCGTCTCGGGACTGGCCCCGGGAAGTTGCGCCGAAACGTTGATGACTGGCGTGTTGTAGCTCGGCAGTGCCGCGACCGGGATCTGGAAATAGGCAAAGATGCCGACCACCACCACCGCGGCAGAGAGCAGCACCGTCATCGCAGGACGACGGATGCACAGCTCGGAGATGTTCATGTCCGCTCCCGTTCCGCGACGAGACTGGCGTTGGTCGGCCCGACCGATGCCGCGCTTCCGGGCCCGGGCGTTTCGCCCTCAGGGCGCTGCGGCGGGTTTGCCGCCTCGACCCGCACCTTGCCGCCGGGACGCACGTTCTGCTTGCCCTCGATGACGACTTGCTCGCCGGGTTCGATCCCTCGCACCACGACCTGCGTGCCGAAGGTGTGGAGCGACTCGACCTTGCGGCGCGTCGCTTTCTTTTCGGCGTCCACCACATACACCGAGGTGCCTTCCGCCAGCATCATCAGCGCCGAAGCCGGCAGCACGGTCGCGTCTTCGATCGTGCGGACCGTCACGCGCGTTTCGACGAATTGACCCGGCCAAAGGCTCTGGTCGGCGTTGTCGAACACAGCCTTGGCGCGCACCGTGCCGATCAGCGGATCGACGGTGTTGTCGACGAAGCTGAGCGAGCCCTTCAGCGTTTCCTTGCGACCAGGCACGACTGCTTCGACCGGGGTGTGCGCCCTGGCTGCCGCGAGCAGGTCCTGAAGCTTGCCCTCAGGGACCGGAAAACTCACCGCGATGGGATCGAGTTGCGTGATGGTGACCAGAGACAGCGTCGGCTGGACCAGCGTGCCCGGATAGATATTGACCGCGCCGATGCGCCCAGCGATGGGCGCGCGCAAGGTGGCATAGCCCAGTGCGACGTCGGCCGCCTGCACCGCTGCGCGATCGGCTGCCACAGCGGCGCGCTGCGCCTGGAGTTGCGACAGCGTGGCGTCCGCGGCGCTCTTCGCGATGAAATTTTGCGCGACGAGATCCTGGCTGCGCTTGTACTGCCGCTCCAGGTCCGCGAGCATCGCCTCGTCCCTCTGCTGCTGAGCCTTCGCCTTGGCGAGGTTGGCCTGGTCCGGACGGTCGTCAAGCGTGAAGAGCAACTGCCCGGCCTTCACGAACTGGCCTTCCTTGATATGCACCTGTCGAACCGTGTTGGTCACTTGGGGCCGCAGATCGACGCTGTTGAGCGAGACCACGCTGCCGTTGACCTGAACCGTGACGGGCACGGTTTGCCGCTTGGCTATTGCCAATGACACCAGCGCCGGGGCCCCTGCGGCGGGCGCGCCGGGGCTTCCCTTGCCAGCCTTGACGCTGCTGGACTCCGCGCCGTTGACCTCCGCGCCGACGCGCGATTTGGTGCCGGACCACCACCAGGTACCGGTGGCGGCGGCGACGATCAACACACCCGACAGGGTGACGACGAGATTCTTCTTCATGAGTGCGGTATCTTGGATCGAAGGTGGGGCGCAGGATATGGGAGTCGTACTACTACAGACTACTTTTGCGGGCTACTTTTCTGCGGCGCGCCTATTGGAGCAGTGCGCAACCGAAAGCGCCCCGAAGTGCCGTAAAGATAAGTAAAGGGTTCATGCAAGATGGCACACCCGCGACAGACTCGTTGCGCGACAAGCGGCCGCTAAAATCGCCGCTTCCCAGCCTCTGGATGAACCCCATGAATCGCTGCAAGAACTCCCTGAGCGCTCTTGTTTTGGTAGCACTGAGCGCCGTCATTGCTCCTGCCGCCGCCCTGTTCTCGCCTCACGCCGCGGCGCAGGTCGCAGACATCCCCAACTCCCAGAACGAAGCCGCCAACGGGGGGCGCAATTTCCCCGTCGGAACGCTGCGCGGCAAGTTCATGGTGGTGAACCCCCCTGAGATCGTGCTCGACGGCCAGTCCGAGCGCCTTTCGCCAGGCGCGCGCATTCTGGGTGCGAATCGGATGCTCGTCATGCCCGCGGCCATCACGGGGCAGAACCTGCTGGTCAACTACACCCGCGACGCGGCCGGCCTGGTGCGAGAAGTCTGGATCCTGACGCCCGACGAGGCCCAGGCCAAGCGTGCATCGGCCGAAAAGCCGCTGCTGAATTTCTGGCCCTTCGTGGCCAACAGCGGTCCGCGCGACGACGGCAAGACGCCGTTCGACCAGCTTCCCAAATACGGAGAGTGACTGGCTCGCCCCCAGGCTTGCTCACTTCGTGTAGCCGCCTACCCCCTGCCGGGGGCGACACCGGCGGCCTGGCGGAGCCAGTTCCGCGGTGTCCCACGCCACGGCCGCGCTAACCCAATGACATTTGCATCTCTCGGGAGAGGCACCATGAACCCCAAAGTTTTTATCAAGACCTTCGGCTGCCAGATGAACGAGTACGACTCGGACAAGATGGCGGATGTGCTGCGCGCGGCTGAAGGCTATGAGCCGACCACGAATGTGGACGAGGCTGATCTGATTCTTTTCAATACCTGCTCGGTGCGTGAGAAAGCGCAGGAGAAGGTGTTTTCCGATCTTGGACGGGTGAAGCACCTCAAGGCGAAGGGGGTGAAGATTGGTGTCGGCGGATGCGTGGCAAGCCAGGAAGGCGAGGCCATCATCGCGCGCGCGCCCTACGTGGACGTGGTTTTTGGGCCGCAAACCCTGCACCGCTTGCCGGAGATGCTGAGCCAGCGCGACCGCGAGGGACGGCCGCAGGTCGACATCAGCTTTCCCGAGATCGAAAAATTCGACCACCTGCCGCCTGCGCGGGTGGAAGGCGTCACGGCCTTCGTGTCGATCATGGAAGGGTGCTCCAAATACTGCAGCTACTGCGTCGTGCCGTACACGCGCGGCGAAGAAGTGAATCGGCCGCTCGACGACGTGCTGGTGGAAGTCGCCGGGCTGGTGGACCAGGGCGTGCGTGAGGTCACGCTGCTGGGACAGAACGTCAATGCGTACCGCGGCCGCATGGGCGACACCACGGAAATCGCCGACTTCGCCACGCTGCTCGAATACATTGCGGAGATTCCCGGCATCGAGCGCATCCGCTACACGACGAGCCACCCGAACGAATTCACGCCGCGGCTGATCGAGGCATACGCCAGAGTGCCTCAGTTGGTGAGCCATCTCCACTTGCCGGTGCAGCACGGCAGCGACCGAATCCTGATGGCAATGAAGCGCGGCTACACAGCCATGGAATACAAGAGCACGGTTCGCAAGCTGCGCGCGATTCGGCCGCAACTGGCGCTCAGCAGCGACTTCATCGTCGGCTTTCCGGGTGAAACGGATGAGGACTTCGCCAAGATGATGAAGCTCATCCACGACCTCGAGTTCGATGCGAGCTTCAGCTTCATCTTCAGTCCACGTCCGGGTACGCCGGCCGCAGCGCTGCACGATGACACGCCGCACAGTGTCAAGCTCGCGCGGCTGCAGGAATTGCAGGCCGTGATCGATGGAAACGTCAAGCGCTTCGGCGAAAGCAGGGTGGGCACCGTGCAGCGCGTGCTGGTCGAAGGCGCCTCGCGCAAGGACGCGCGCGAAATGATGGGCCGCACCGAGTGCAACCGCGTCGTCAACTTCGAAGGCGACGCTCAACTGGTCGGCCAGATGGTCGACCTGCGCATCACCCGATCGCTGGCCTACACGCTGCGCGGCGAAGTCGTGACGGCTGAATCGACGCACGCTGCCGGCAGGTCCGCGCCGGCGCCCGTCGCCTGATGTCGAAGCTGGCCTCTGCGCGCGGTTCGTTCCAGCAGCTGCTGCTTTTCGCGTTTCTCCTGATCACCGCGCTGCTCGTGGGGGTGGCATTGCGCGCCGTCTTCCAGTACGACGAGCTCATGACCGAGAGCCGCGATGCGGCGGCGCGCGCGCTCACTCTTTCAGGTGCGGCGCAATCGTTGGCCGAGCGCAGTGCGGCGATGGAGCGCGCAGGGCGGCAGTCTCTGGTGCTCAACGATGCCGTGCTGCGTCGCCGCTTCGACGATGCGACGCGCGATGCTCGCCAGGTGCTCGAGCGCCTCACGTCCAACGGCCTCGGCAGCGAGGGGCCTGACCGTTGGCGCGAGCAGATGGAAGTCATTCAAGGGCTGATGAGCGGCGCACCCGAGACGGCGCTTGCCCGCGAAAGCTCGATGGCGATGCAGTTTCGCGAACTCGACGCACTCAACACCAACATCGCCCAGCAGGCGCAATTCCTGATCGAAACGCAAAACAATGCGTTGGCGCAGCGCATCGAGAACGAGCGCAGGCGGCTGATGCGGTTGGTGGTGGCGGCGAGTATCTTTGCAGTGACGCTGGCTTTGGCTTTCGGGGTCTGGCTCGCGCGGCCGTTCAAGCGGCTGCAACGAGCGATCGTCGGTCTCGGCCAGAACCGGCTCGACGAGCCCATCGATATTCCCGGTCCCGCCGACGTTCGCCGCGTGTCGCAGCAGCTCGAGTGGCTGCGGCTGCGGCTCACCGAGCTGGACGCGGACAAGGCACGCTTCCTGCGACACGTCTCGCATGAACTCAAGACTCCGCTGGCCGCTCTGCGCGAAGGCGTCTCGCTGCTGGAAGACGGCGTGACCGGCGCGCTCAATCCATCGCAGCGCGAAGTCACGCAGATCCTTCAGCAGAACACCGTGGCGCTGCAGGGCCAGATCGAGGCACTCCTGCGCTTCAACGCCGCCGCTTTCGAAGCCCGCGAATTGCGCCGCGAACGCACGCCCCTGCTGCCGCTCATCGAAGAGCAGATCGAAGCGCAGCGCCTGCAATGGCAAGCCAGCGGCCTCACGGTGCGAGCCGAGGGCGAACCGATCTCGGTCGTCGTCGACCGCGTGAAGCTCGGCACGGCGCTTGCCAACCTGCTGTCGAATGCGATCCGCTTCTCGGCGCGTGGCGGCACCATCACCATGGCTGTGTCCAGCACCGCCGATTTCGCGCAGATCGACATCTGCGACGCAGGGCCCGGGGTTTCGGAGGCCGATCGCGACCGCATCTTCGAGCCTTTCTTCCGGGGGGAACGGCAACCTCAACATTCGGTAAAAGGAACGGGTATCGGTTTGTCGATCGTGCAGGAGTACATTGCGGCTCATGGCGGTCGCATCACGCTGCTGCCGAACGGGCCAGGCGCGCGCTTCCGTATCGAACTGCCGCGCACCGCTTGACGCCCATCGCCCGACGTTCCCAATCCGATCCATGCCTTTTTCGGCCTTTCACAGATCCATCATCGCCGTGACGCTCGTCGCGCCGATGCTCTTTGCCGGCTGCGCCACTTCGCACAAGCCGCCGCCGGAAGCGGTCGTCGTGCCGGCCATGCCGCCTTCCCCGCCCCCCGTGACGCCGGTCGAGGCCGAGCCGATCGCGCCCGCCACGCAGCCCGGCGGCATCTTCACCCAGACGACCCCGGGTCCAGTCGGCGCCATGCTCGCGTACGCCGACAAGGTGCGCCCGCTCGGCCCGCCCGAACTCGCCAACGAGCTCTCCCGGCTGGGCGACCTCATGGAGACCCCGACCACCCAGATGCAAACGGCGCTCGTGCTGGCCCAGACTCGCGTGCCTGCCGATCTTGTGAAGGCGCTGGGGCTGATGCAGCGTGTGACGACCAACCCTTCGGCAGAAGCACAGCCGCTTCAGCCGCTTGCCCGGGTGCTGGCGGCGCGCTATGCGGAACAAAGGCGCGTCGAGGACGATCGTGAAAAGCAGGCCCAGCAATTGCGCGATAGCCAGCGCCGGATCGACCAGCTCAACGACCGCATCGAGGCATTGCGCGCCATCGAACGGAGTTTCGCGCGGCCCAACACGCCGGCACCGGCGCCGGCGATCAACCCAAAGCCAGCACAGTGAGCAATCCTGCGGTTCCCCCTTCCGAAAACGCGCCTGCGCCAGGCACCGGCGCACAAGCTCGCGGGGCGCGGCTGCTCGTGGTCGACGACGACCCGGACATGCTCCGGCTTATTTCGATGCGGCTGGTTTCTGCCGGCTATCAGGTCACTGCCGTGACATCGGCCGAATCGGCTCTCACGCAACTGGAGATCGAGCATCCCCAACTCGTGCTGAGCGACGTGCGACTGCCCGGTCGCGACGGCCTCGCCCTCTTCGACGAAATCCGAAAGCGCCACCCAACCCTACCCGTGATCCTCTTGACCGCGCACGGCACCATTCCCGACGCGGTGGAGGCCACGGCGCGGGGGGTCTTCACCTACCTGACCAAGCCTTACGACGGCCGCGAGTTGCTGGAGAAGATCGCGCAGGCCCTCGCGCTCGGCGCGCCGAGCACGGTGCCCGGCAAGAGCGGGGACGAAAGCTGGCGCGCGGAAATCGTCAGCCGCAGCAACCGCATGGCTGAGCTGCTGGCCGAGGCGCGCATGGTGGCAAAGTCCGATGCCAGCGTGCTGCTGCGTGGGGACAGCGGCGCCGGCAAGGAACTGCTCGCTCGCGCCATCCATCGCGCGAGCGCGCGCGCCGACAAGCCGTTCGTGGCCGTGAATTGCGGCGCCATTCCAGAAGCGCTACTGGAGTCGGAGCTGTTCGGGCACATGAAGGGCGCCTTCACGGACGCCGTCGCCAATCACAAAGGGCTGTTCCAGCAAGCGGACGGCGGCACGTTGCTGCTCGACGAAATCGGAGACATGCCGCCAGCGTTGCAGGTCAAGCTGTTGCGCGTGCTGCAGGAACGCGCGGTACGGCCGCTCGGCGCCAGCCAGTCGATTGCCGTGGACGTGCGGATCATCTCGGCCACGCACCGCGACCTCGATGCCGCCATGGAGGCGGGGCAGTTTCGAGAGGACCTCTACTACCGTCTCAATGTGGTGACATTGAGTTTGCCGCCGCTGTCGGCGCGCAGGGAGGACATCCCGTTGCTCGCCAATCACTTCCTGCAGCGGCTGTCGACGAAGTACGGCAAACGCCTCTCCGGCTTCGCGCCGGAAGCACTCAAGGCCTTGACCACTGCTTCATGGCCGGGGAACGTGCGGCAATTGTTCAACGTGGTCGAGCAGGTGTGCGCGCTATCGAGTTCGCCGCTGATTCCGCTCGCCCTCGTACAGCGGGCGCTCCGGGTGCCGAGCGTCGAGGTGCTGACCTATGCCGAAGCCAAGCAGCGATTCGAACGCGACTATCTGGTGGGCCTGCTCAAGTTGACCGACGGCAACGTCGCCGACGCGGCCCGGCTCGCGGACCGCAATCGGACCGAGTTCTACAGGCTCCTGCAAAAGCATGAGCTCACGCCCGGGCACTTCAAGTCCGAGGGCGTGTCGCCTGGAAGCGAAAACGGTCGCTGACCAGCGACACGCTAAGTGGTTGATTCTGTTGAGCTTCTCCGGTCAGTCTCAGTAGCCTGTCGGGATTCGGCGACAAAATCCGGGGTTCAAGAGGCCTTTTGACTTCCTGTCGCGGCCTTGCCCACTCAAAATCAAGCTAAGCCTTTGATTTGAAAGAGGTTTTCCAGGCTGGCACAGGGTTTGCCCCTGTACTGGCATGACAGCTCATTCCAGCCCCTCTTTCGCACTGCGTCCGCAGCGCGACGGCCTGCGTCAAAAGCAGTTTTCCCTCTCGCGCCCCCGCGCGGCGGGACATTCGCTGGCAGCCCTCGAGGCGTCCAGCGGCATCGCACCGGATTGCGTCTTCAAGCGCTTTCCGGCAATCGGCGACACGCCGTCCGTTCAGAAGCAACGGTGAGTCAACGATGAAGCCCAACGAATTTTCCCAACTGAAGGTGCTGCCGGAAATCGAGTTTTCGCGCAGCAATCTCCTTCGCGAAGAGCGCCATCCGAATTCCGTGACGGCGCCACCCATCAATCGCGGTTCGATGACACCCCGCCCATGGCGCGGCTTCTGGAACAGCATCGGCACCGCGCTGCTGGTGAAGCTCGGCGCTGGCCGCGCGGCCAAGCAGACCAGCCGCGGGCCCGATTCCGGCGCGGTACTTCAGCCGTGGCAGCGTGCAGCAGCCCAGCGGCGCTTCGCGTTTGTTGCACTGGCGGTACTGAGCACCGTCATCGCTTCGACGCTGTTTGCACGCGTGCAACCCGACTACGACAACCTGTGGCTCGAGTACAGCCAGATCGCGCTCTACGGTGTGCTGTCGGGCTGGGTCGTGACCGGCTTCGTGACGGCGCTCATGGGCTTCTATGTCTCCGTGCGCGGTGACAAGCACGCGCTGTCGGCCAAGCAGGTCGCGAACCATCCGATGAATCCGGACGCGCGGACAGCGATCATCATGCCGATCTGCAACGAGGATGTGTCGACCGTGTTCGCCGGCTTGCGCGCGACCTGCGAATCGGTTGCCGCGACGGGCAACGCGGGGCAGTTTGACGTGTTCGTGCTGTCCGACAGCTACACGCCCGAGATCGCCGCTGCCGAGCGCGCTGCCTGGGAAGACCTGCGCGCCGCACTGGCCGTCAATTACGCGAACAACCCCAACCAGCCACAGGTGGAGGTCTACTACCGCCTGCGCACCCGCCGCACGCACCGCAAGGCCGGCAACGTTGCCGACTTCTGCCGCCGCTGGGGCAAGGATTACCGTTACATGGTCGTGCTCGACGCCGACAGCGTCATGAGCGGCGACTGCCTGAGCTCGATGGTCAAGCTGATGGAAACCAACCCGACCGCCGGCATCATCCAGACTGCGACCCAAGCCATCGGCCACGTCACGCTGCACGCTCGGGCGCAGCAGTTCGCCTCGCGCATGACGGGTCGGCTGTTTACGCTCGGCATGCAGTTCTGGCAGCTCGGCGAATCGCATTACTGGGGCCACAACGCGATCATCCGCGTACAGCCTTTCATGGACCATTGCGCGCTGGCGCCGATCCGTGGCAAGGGCGGCATGTCGGGCGGCATCATGTCGCACGACTTCGTCGAGGCCGCGCTGATGCGCCGCGCCGGCTATCACGTGTGGCTGGTCGCCGATCTGGTCGGCAGCTACGAGCAACAACCGCCGGACCTGCTGTCCGAGTTGCAGCGCGACCGCCGCTGGTGCCAGGGCAACCTGCAGAACGCACGCCTGATGGCGGAGCCGGGTCTGCATTCGGTCCACCGTGCGATGTTCGTCACCGGCACGATGGCTTATGTGTCGGCCCCGCTGTGGCTCGCATTCCTGACGCTGGGCACCGCCCTTTGGCTCACCGGTTCGAGCGTGGTCGAGCACTGGCTCTCCATGCCGATGGAGCTGGCTGGCCTGTGGCTCTGGACCTTGTGCCTGCTGTTCCTGCCTCGCGTGCTGGGCCTTGTTGCCGTGGTGCTGCGCGGCGAGCAACGCCAGTTCGGCGGCATCGGCGGCATGCTCAAGAGCGCTGCGCTCGAAAGCGCACTCGCCATCGTGCAGGCTCCGGTCCGCATGCTCGCGCACTCGCTGTTCGTGGTCGTTGCCCTCACCGGCATCAAGCTCGACTGGAAGTCGCCTCCCCGCGAAGCCGCTGCGGTGCCGTGGCGCATCGCCGTCGCTCAACTCGCGCCGATGACGGCCGTGATCGCCGCGCTCGCCGTGGGCATCGCACTCATCGACGCCAGCGCGCTCGCCTGGCTGATGCCTGTCGGCCTGCCGCTCCTGCTCGCGATCCCGCTGACAGTCCTCACCAGCCAGATCGCCTTGGGCAACTCCTTGCGCGACCGCGGCTTCCTGCTGATCCCCGAGGAATCCAGGTCCCCCGCCGTGCTGCGCCGAGCCTGGATGCACGCCGTGCGCCTGGCCAGATCCTAAGCACCAAGCCCCCAAATAAGAAAAGCCCGCATCGCGGGCTTTTCTATTTCCAGAGATACCGCGGAACCGGCTTAGCCGGGCCGCCGGTATCGCCCCCGGTAGGGGGTGGAGAGCGACACGAAGTGCGCGAGCCTGGGGGCGAGCCACATCCCCGCCTGGGGGCGAGTCACATCCGGGGCATGCCCTTCATGCCGCCCATGCGCTTCATCATTTTCATGAGGCCCCCGCCCTTCATCTTCTTCATCATCGTCTGCATCTGCTCGAATTCGTTGAGCAGCCGATTCACTTCCTGAACCTGTACGCCGGCGCCCGCCGCGATACGGCGCTTGCGGGTTGCCTTGAGCAGTTCGGGCTTGCGGCGCTCCAGGGGGGTCATGCTGTTGATGATGCCTTCCTTGCGCCGGATGTCGCGCTCG
Source organism: Variovorax sp. 05N34 (assembly GCF_056397405.1). NCBI lineage: Bacteria > Pseudomonadati > Pseudomonadota > Betaproteobacteria > Burkholderiales > Comamonadaceae > Variovorax > Variovorax sp. 05N34. The sequence continues at coordinate 80,684 of NZ_JBFTNI010000008.1, read as the reverse complement.
GCGCGGGTCATGTCGGCCTCCGTCGCCTTGGCGGCCATCTGCGCGGGCAGCTTGTCCATGATGCTGGAGAGCCCGCCCATCTGCTTCATCTGCTGCAGCTGGCCAAGAAAATCGTTGAGGTCGAATCCCGCGCCGCTCTTGACCTTGGCCGCGAGCTTCTGTGCCGCCGCCACGTCGACGCCCGCCGTGACCTGCTCCACCAGCGCGACGATGTCGCCCATGCCGAGGATGCGGCCGGCATGGCGCTCCGCATCGAACACCTCCAGCCCATCGATCTTTTCGCTGACGCCGGCAAACTTGATCGGCACGCCGGTAACCTGCCGCACCGACAACGCCGCGCCGCCGCGCGAGTCGCCGTCGGTCTTCGTCAGGATGATGCCGGTGAGCGGCAGCGCATCCTTGAAAGCCTTGGCGGTGTTGATCGCGTCCTGCCCCTGCATGGCATCGACCACGAACAGCGTCTCGATGGGATTGAGGGCCGCATGCAAGTCCTTGATTTCCTGCATCAGCACTTCGTCGATCGCCAGACGGCCGGCGGTGTCGACCAGCAGCACGTCGAAGAAGTGCCGCTTGGCGTGATCAAGCGCAGCACGGGCGATGTCGATCGGCTTCTGGTCAGGCGTGCTGGGAAACCATTCGGCGCCTGCCTGCCTGGTCACCGTCTTGAGCTGCTCGATGGCGGCAGGGCGGTAGACGTCGCCCGAAACCGTCAGCACCTTCTTCTTGCGCTTCTCGATCAGGTGCTTCGCCAGCTTGGCCGTGGTGGTGGTCTTGCCGGCGCCCTGCAGTCCCGCCATGAGAATCACGGCCGGCGGTTGCGCCACGAGATTGATGTCGGCCACGCCTTCGCCCATCGTGGCGGCCAGTTCGCGATTGACGATCCCGACCAGTGCCTGCCCCGGCTTGAGCGACCCCAACACCTCTTGCCCCAGCGCCTTTTCCTTCACGCGCCCGACAAAATCCCGGACGACCGGCAACGCAACGTCCGCTTCGAGCAGAGCCATGCGCACCTCGCGCAGCATGTCCTGCACATTGCTTTCCGTAATGCGGGCCTGTCCGCTCATCGTCTTGACGAGGCGGGAAAACTTTTCAGTAAGCGCGGTGGCCATTAAGAGGTACCTTGTTGTCCGGCAGAGACTAGCCGTATTCGTAGAAACACCGCGGAACCGGCTCCGCCGGGCCGCTGGTGTTGCCCCCCGGTCAGGGGGGTAGGCGAAGCGACACGAAGTGCGCGAAGCCTGGGGGGCGAGCCATTAAACTCAGCCGATGATTTTAGCGATCCCCTCCCCGCTCGGCGTGGCTCTGGGCATCGCCACCGCCGCCGCCTATGGCATCACTGCCGCAGCGTCTTCATGGCTCAGCCGATCATCCACGCAAGGGCTGCTCGCATTGGCATGGCTTCTGCACGCGCTTGCGCTGGGCTGGGGGCTCGGGGGCGGCACCCCGCACTTCGGCTTTGCGCCAGCGATTTCTATCACCGTGTGGCTGGTGCTCACGGTCTACGGCATCGAAAGCCGCATGTATCCGCAGCAACTCCACGTCTGGCGCGCGCTCGCAGTGCTGGGGGCTGTGGCGGTCCTGCTGGCGGTTTTGTTTCCCGGGACGCCGCTGCACGTCTCCGCCTCGCCGTGGCTGCCGCTGCATCTGGCGCTGGGCATTGCTTCCTACGGATTGTTCGGCGCCGCCGTGGTTCATGCGTGGCTCATGACGCGGGCCGAAAAGCAGATCCGGCTTGCCGCCGAAACGCCAAGCGGGCTCCCGCTCCTCACGATGGAACGCCTCACCTTCCGCTTCGTCGCGGCGGGCTTCGTGCTGTTGTCGGCCACGCTGCTGGCGGGCATCTTCTTCAGCGAGACGCTCTATGGCGCGACGGTCCGCGGATGGAAATGGGATCACAAGACGGTGTTCTCGATCCTCGCGTGGATCACTTTTGCCGTCCTGCTGATGGGACGCGCCCGCTTCGGCTGGCGTGGGCGCACGGCGCGGCGCGTGCTGTATGCCGGCTCCGCGTTGCTGCTGCTCGCCTATGTGGGATCGCGCTTCGTTCTCGAAGTCGTCCTCTCGCGCACGCCCTCATGAAATACCTGCTCGTTCTGGCCGTCATCGCCATTGCCATATGGTTCTGGCGCCGCGGCCGTCAGGAAGAAATGCGCTCGCGCGCACCCAAGCCGCAAGCCCCACCCGCCGTCGGGCCGCCGAAGGCCATGGTTCGTTGCGCCCACTGCGGCTTGCATCTGCCGGCCACTGACGCCATCACCGGCCCTGCTGGCATCTATTGCAGCGCAGCCCACCGCAAAGCAGCGGAAAGCCGCAGATGACTGCCTACCTGTGGTCGCGAGGCGAACCGGCCACCGATTGGAGTTCGCTCGAGAAATTCAACGCTGACAGTTCGGCGTTGCTGCGTCTTTGGCGCGGCTTCATGGCGGCACGGTGCTTTGTCGCGGCGGTGCTCCTGCTCCTTCCGGGAGTCGCCTTGGCGCTCAAGCAGCCCGTCCAGGCCCAAGGCATCGCTCTGACGATCTGCTATCTGATCGCGGTGCTGCTGGCCGCGCGGTATGCGCCTTTTCAACCGATTCGCAGGTTTGGCGGCGCGTGGCTGTCGACCATCGGCATCGACCTCGTCACGTTCACCGCGCTGCAAACACTGCAGGTGGGCGGCGTCAACTACACGCCCTTGTTCGCGCTTCCGGTGCTGATGGGGGCCGTGCTTGGCACCGGCGCAGTCGGGCTGGGCACCACTGCGGCAGCCACCCTCTTGCTGCTCGGCCACGCGGGCTGGTATTGGTTCGAGCAACCCGCAGACACCTCGCCGCGCTTTGTCCAGGCAGCTCTGACGGGCACCGGGCTCTTCGTGGTGGCCCTGATCGCCCACGAGCTGGCCCGCCGCCTCACGCGCGAGGAAGCCATGGCGCAGCGCAGCCGCAGTGCCGCGGAGATGCACGCGATGGTCAACGATCTCGTGATCGAAACACTGAGCGAAGGCGTGCTCGTGGTCGATGCCGCGGGCCGGGTGCATGCGGTCAATCCTGCAGCGGACGCGATCCTGGGCAACGGTCTCGCGCAGATTCCCCAGCCTTTCGCGCTCAGTGCCTATCCGGCCTGGGTGCCGCTTGCCCATCTCGCCCGCCAGACTTTTTCGCGGCGCGCGCCCCAGGCCACCGAGGTGCCGGTCGCGCAGCCGCAAGGCGCTCCGCGCGAAGTCCGCGTCCGCACACGCCTGACGCAGGCCCGGGACCTGCGCGCCGAAAGCCTCTGCGTGATGTTCCTGCAGGACTTGCGCGAGCTCGAAGCACGCATCCGCACCGAAAAGCTGGCGGCCATGGGCCGGATGTCGGCCGCCGTCGCGCACGAGATCCGCAATCCGCTCGCCGCGATCACGCAGGCCAGCGCCCTGCTCGGCGAGGATCTCGTCGACCCGGGTCATCGCCAGTTGACCACCATGGTTCAGCAGAACGCTCAGCGTCTGTCCCGCATCGTCGACGACGTCCTGGACGTGGCGCGGGCTCGGCAGCAACGCGTGCTGCCGCTGGGCGAGCAGGTATCGCTCGACCCGACGGTGCGCTCGCTAGCGGAGGAATGGGTCCAGCACGCGCAGCAGCAAGGCGTGTTGCTTTCGCTCGAAGCGGGCACCGACGTGCGTTTCGATGCAGAACATCTGCGGCGCATCCTCGTCAATCTGCTGGACAACGCCTCGCGCTACGCCGGGGACCGGGAGGGCTCGATCCAGGTGAGCACCCGGCGCAACGCGACAGGGCGCGCGACCCTTCAGGTCTGGAGCGACGGTGCGCCGCTCGAGCCGGCAGTGCAGCGGCATCTTTTCGAACCCTTCTTTTCCTCCGAGAGCCGCTCGAGCGGACTCGGACTGTTCCTGTGCCGCGAGCTGTGCGAGCAGCACGGCGCGACCATCGGCTATGAACGCAGGGCGCTTTCCGCGGCGGGCCCCGAAGGCAACGAGTTCTTTGTGGCATTTGCATCAGTTGAAAGTCGACTGACACAATAGCGGCGTGAGCACCCCCAACCCGCCCGTGTCGCAGCCTGCCCAGATCCTGGTCGTCGACGACGAGCCGGACCTGCGCACGCTGTATGAACTCACCTTGCTGCGCGAGGGCTATCGCGTCGAGGCGGCGGGCAGCGTGTCGGAGGCTTGGCAGCATCTCGACGCCGGCCGCTTCGATGCAGTGATCACCGACATGCGCCTGCCAGACGGCCTCGGCATGGAGATCCTCCAGCGCATCCAGCAAGACCAGCGCAGCGAGCGCTGTGTGGTGATGACCGCCTACGGATCAGCGGAAAACGCGGTCGAGGCCCTCAAGGCAGGCGCCTTCGACTACCTCACCAAGCCCGTCGACCTGAAGCAATTCCGATCGGTGGTGGCTTCTGCCGTACAGGCGCCTTCGCAGCCTGCGCCGATCCGGGCCGCGCGGCCGGCGGACGACAACAGTGTGTCGATCGCAACGACGATCGGAGACAGCGGCGTCGCAGCGCTCCAACGGCTGGTGGGCGACTCCGAACCCATGCGGCTGGTCAAGGCGCGCATTGCCAAGGTGGCGCGAGGCATGGCACCGGTGCTCGTGCGCGGCGAGTCCGGCACAGGCAAGGAACTGGTCGCGCGCGCCGTTCATGCCTGCAGCCAGCGAAGCGACGGACCTTTCGTGGCCGTGAACTGCGGCGCCATTCCCGAAAACCTTCTCGAAGCCGAATTCTTCGGCGCGCGAAAAGGCTCCTATACCGGCTCTTCGCAGGACCGCGACGGCTACTTCCAGGCGGCACGCGGCGGCACCCTGTTTCTCGACGAAATCGGTGACTTGCCGCTCGCCATGCAGTCGAAGCTGCTGCGCGCCATCCAGGAACGCAGCGTTCGCCCCATCGGTTCGACGCAGGAAGATGCCGTCGACGTCCGAATCGTGAGCGCGACCCACAAGGACCTGCATGCCGAAGTGCAAGCCAGCCGATTCCGGCAGGATCTCTTCTACCGGCTCAACGTGATCGAGATCGCTGTGCCTGCGCTGCGGGACCGTCGAGGCGATCTGCCAGCACTGTGCAACGCCTTGCTCGCGCGCATCGCCCGCGATGCCGGCATGCCGGTGCCCACGCTTTCCGCCCAAGTCCTGCAGAGGCTCGCCGAACATCCGCTGCACGGCAACGTTCGCGAGCTTGAAAATCTCCTGCACCGCGCGGTGGCGCTCAGCGATGGCGATGTGCTTCACCTCGATCTCATGGGGGGCGCAGGCACGGCAGTTCCGTCCGAATCCCAGCAGACGGGACCCGCGCCGCTTGCCGAGCCCGTGCCAGCGGCCGCCGCGGCCCCTGTCAGCATCCATCCCCGGACGCCGTCCGCCGTACCACGCGATCTGCAAAGCTATCTGGACGAGCAAGAGCGCCAGATCCTGGTGCGGGCGCTGCAGGAAACGGGCTTCAACCGAACTGCCGCCGCCGCGCGCCTCGGCCTGAGCCTGCGACAGATTCGCTATCGGATTGCGCGCCTGGGCATCACCACACCGCATGGCGACGATGCCAGCGGTCTAGGCGCCGATGAGTGAAGCCGACACAGCACTTTGGGAATCGGGGTGGTATCGCTTCGCTCGCCGCTTGCCGTCCCCCAATTTCGGGGCGCGACCCAGAGGCGCGAACATCGACCTGATCGTGCTGCATTCAATCAGCCTGCCGCCGGGACATTACGGTGGCGATGAAGTTCAGCAGCTCTTCACGAACAGCCTCGACTGGGATGCGCACCCTTATTTTTCGGGCATCCGCGGCCTCGAAGTCTCTGCGCATTTTTATGTGCGGCGCAATGGCGAACTGTGGCAGTTCGTGAGCTGCGACGATCGCGCATGGCACGCCGGCGCCTCGTGCTGGCGTGGGCGCGAGAACTGCAACGACGATTCGATCGGCATCGAACTCGAAGGGCTCGAAGGCGACGCCTTCGAGCAAGCGCAGTACGAAACCCTGGCCAGCCTTTGCCCATCGATCGCGCAGCGCTACGCGATTTCGTACATCGCAGGCCACGAACACATCGCTCCTGGCCGCAAGGAAGATCCGGGGCCGGGCTTCGACTGGCGCTTGCTTCGTGAGCAACTCGGCTGGCAACAGGCGATGTTTCCGCCGGCCGCGCTTGGCTCTTGAAGTTTTTTTCAATGGCAAAGTAACAGCCGATGCGCGGGCCTTGAGGCACGTGCGTACCTCCGTGGCTCGGCGGCAGCGCAGTATCCATGCGCTTTCCCAGCGTAAATCGGCCTGGAATGCGCATGGGCAGGGGACCTCGCTGCCTTGTCCCAACCGGGATGCGGCTTCGCTGCCGATCAAAAGGCCGGCGAGAATTTTCACATCCGTTGCTAATTGTCGAAAACGCTATATCTAGTGGCTTGTAGCCCTCTTTGCCACTAGATATAGTGTGCCCTGCCCCGGCACTCACTGCCGGAAACAGCGGCCCGACAACGCCGCACCGAACAAGAATCGCCCATACGAGGATCGCATGCAAACTGCACTGAACACCCCTTCCACCTCTCGCGCCGTACCCTCGACGCCGCAAAGCCGGGATGTCGCCGGCTCCCCCGCCGGCAACGCGCTGGCCCACTACCAGATCATCCGCCGCAATGGCGCGGTCGTGCCCTTCGAGCCGAACAAGATCGCCATCGCGATGATGAAAGCGTTCCTGGCCGTGCATGGCACGCAGGGCGCGGCTTCGGCCAGCGTGCGCGAGACCGTCGACACACTGACGCAGGCCGTCGTGCGCGCCATGGTGCGTTCGCGTCCGGGCGGCGGCACGTTCCACATCGAAGACGTGCAGGACCAGGTCGAACTCGGCCTCATGCGCGGCGGCCATCATGAGATCGCCCGCGCCTATGTGCTGTACCGCGAACGCCGCTCGCAGGAGCGCACCAAGCAAGGCGAACAGGACGCGCCCGTGGCCCAGCCCGCGCTGCACGTACTCGACCGCGGCGAAAGAGTCGCGCTCGACCTGAACGAGCTCAAGGCCCTCATCGAATCGGCCTGCACCGGCCTGGGCGACACGATCACGGCCGACCCGATCCTCGCCGAGACGATGCGCAACCTCTACGACGGCGTTCCGCTCGACGAGGTCTACAAGGCGTCGATCCTCGCCGCACGCACGCTGATCGAGAAAGATCCCGACTACACCTTCGCCACCGCGCGCCTGCTGCTGCACACGATCTTCAAGGAAGTGATCGGCCGCGAAGTGCCGCCAGCCGACCGCGCGCAAGCCTACGCCGACTACTTTCCCCAGTTCATCAAGAAGGGGGTCGACAACGAGCTGCTGGACGAGAAGCTGCTGCAGTTCGACTTGGCCCGCCTGGGCGCCGCGCTCAAGCCGGAGCGCGACATGCAGTTCGACTACCTCGGCCTGCAGACGCTCTACGACCGCTATTTCCTGCACGTGCGCAAGACGCGCATCGAGCTGCCGCAAGCCTTCTTCATGCGCGTCTCGATGGGCCTCGCGCTCAACGAGATCGACCGCGAAGCCCGCGCGATCGAGTTTTATGAAGTGCTGTCTTCCTTCGACTTCATGTCGAGCACGCCGACGCTGTTCAACAGCGGCACGCTGCGATCGCAACTGTCGAGTTGCTATCTCACGACTGTGCCCGACGACCTCGACGGCATCTACGAGTCGATCAAAGAAAACGCGCTCCTGTCCAAGTTCGCGGGCGGCCTGGGCAACGACTGGACGCGCGTGCGCGCCCTCGGCAGCCACATCAAGGGCACCAACGGCGAATCGCAAGGCGTCGTGCCCTTCCTCAAGGTGGTGAACGACACCGCCGTCGCGGTGAACCAGGGCGGCAAGCGCAAGGGCGCCGTGTGCACCTACCTGGAAAGCTGGCATCTCGACATCGAGGAATTCCTCGAGCTGCGCAAGAACACCGGCGACGATCGCCGCCGCACGCACGACATGAACACCGCGAACTGGATCCCCGACCTGTTCATGCGCCGCGTGATGGAAAAGGGCAACTGGACGCTGTTCTCGCCATCGAACGTGCCCGACCTGCACGACAAGTTCGGTGCCGACTTCGAAGCGGCCTACGTCGCCTACGAAGAAAAGGCTTCGCGCGGCGATCTCAAGCCAAGCCGCACCATCCCGGCCTCGGACCTGTGGCGCAAGATGCTCACGATGCTGTTCGAAACCGGCCATCCGTGGATCACGTTCAAGGATGCCTGCAACGTGCGCTCGCCCCAGCAGCACGCCGGCGTCGTGCATTCGTCGAATCTCTGCACCGAGATCACGCTGAACACCAGCGACACCGAAACCGCGGTCTGCAATCTCGGCTCGGTCAATCTGCTGCAGCACCTGAAGAACGGCAAGGTCGACCAGGAAAAGCTCAAGCGCACCATCTCGACGGCGATGCGCATGCTCGACAACGTCATCGACATCAACTACTACGCGGTCAAGAAGGCGCGCGACTCGAACCTGCGCCACCGTCCGGTCGGCCTCGGACTGATGGGCTTCCAGGACGCGCTGTACGAACTGCGCATTCCCTACGCCTCACAGGAAGCCGTTCAGTTCGCCGACGAATCGATGGAAGCGATCTGCTACTACGCCTACTGGGCCTCGACGGACCTGGCGCGCGAGCGCGGCAAATACTCGAGCTACAAGGGCTCGCTGTGGGACAAGGGCGTGCTGCCCTCCGACACGCTCGACCTGCTCGAGAAGGCGCGCGGCGGCTACGTGGAAGTGGACCGCTCGTCCACCCTCGACTGGGATTCGCTGCGCCAGAAGATCAAGTCCGACGGCATGCGCAATTCGAACTGCGTGGCCATCGCACCGACGGCAACCATCTCCAACATCATCGGCGTGGACGCTTCGATCGAGCCCTGCTTCGGCAACCTCTCGGTCAAGTCCAACCTATCCGGCGAGTTCACCGTCATCAACCATTACCTGGTGCGCGACCTCAAGCGCCTGGGCCTCTGGGACGATGTGATGGTGATGGACCTCAAGCATTTCGACGGCTCGCTGCGCCCCATCGATCGCGTACCGCAGGACATCAAGTCGCTCTACGCCACGGCGTTCGAGATCGAGACCACGTGGCTCGTCGAAGCCGCTGCACGTCGCCAGAAGTGGATCGACCAGGCGCAATCGCTCAACATCTACATGGCCGGCGCATCGGGCAAGAAGCTCGACGACACCTACAAGCTTGCATGGCTGCGTGGCCTCAAGACCACCTACTACCTTCGCACGCAGAGCGCGACGCACGCGGAGAAATCCACCGTGCAATCGGGTCGGCTCAACGCGGTGTCATCGGGCAGTGGCGATTCGTCATCGGGCATGAGCGCGCTCGAAGCCGCGGCACTCGCAGCACAAGCGCAGTTGAGTGCGATGCCCGCAACCGACATCGCATTCTGCGGCGTCGATGATCCGACGTGCGAAGCATGCCAATGATGTCGGCGTGAAGTGGAGGTCGTTTGCGGCATCGCCTGACAATTAGCGATGCAAGCGAACAACATAACGACAACATAATTGGAGCGCGATGTGAAGGAGCACTTTGCAACTCACATCGTTGCTCACATAATTTGAGCATTGGATTTTTCTATGTTGACCTGGGACGAAGAAGTCAAGCCCTCCTTGCCAAAGGATCTGCAACAAGGATTGCGGCACACATCGAACAGCGGCACGCAAGTCGGCCGCTCGTCGGAGTTTCCGACTTCGCAAATTGCTTCCCACATTTCTCCTGCTTCGCTTTCCCCCGTTTCGATTTCGTCGCCCGCCGTGCGCACGTTCGATGACGGCGCAGCGGTGCGACCCGCACCAGCAGCCACGCGGCGCGTCAACGCAGCAGACAAGCGCATCATCAACGGCCAGACCGACGTCAATCAGTTGGTTCCGTTCAAGTACAAGTGGGCTTGGGAAAAGTATCTCGCCACCTGCGCCAACCATTGGATGCCGCAGGAAGTGAACATGACGCGCGACATCGCGCTATGGAAAGATCCCAACGGCCTGACCGAAGACGAGCGCCGCATCGTCAAGCGCAACCTCGGCTTCTTCGTGACGGCCGACTCGCTGGCCGCCAACAACATCGTGCTGGGCACCTATCGCCACATCACGGCGCCCGAGTGCCGGCAGTTCCTGCTGCGCCAGGCGTTCGAGGAAGCGATCCACACGCACGCCTACCAGTACATCGTCGAATCGCTCGGCCTGGACGAGAGCGAGATCTTCAACGCCTACAACGAAGTGCCGTCGATCCGCGAGAAGGACCAGTTCCTGATCCCGTTCATCGACGCCATCAGCGACCCGAACTTCCACACCGGCACGCACGAAAACGACCAGACCCTGCTCAAGTCGCTGATCGTCTTCGCCTGTCTCATGGAAGGTCTCTTCTTCTACGTCGGCTTTACGCAGATCCTCGCGTTGGGCCGCCAGAACAAGATGACCGGTGCTGCCGAGCAATACCAGTACATCCTTCGCGACGAATCGATGCACTGCAATTTCGGCATCGACCTGATCAACCAGCTCAAGCTCGAGAATCCGCACCTCTGGACCGCCGAGTTCAAGGCGGAGATCAAGGCCCTCTTCATGAAGGCCGTCGAGCTCGAATACCGATACGCCGAAGACACGATGCCACGTGGCGTCCTCGGCATGAACGCCTCCATGTTCAAGGGCTACCTGCGGTACATCGCCAACCGGCGCGCACAGCAGATCGGCCTCGAAACGCTCTTCCCGAACGAAGAAAATCCGTTCCCCTGGATGAGCGAAATGATTGACCTGAAGAAGGAGCGCAATTTCTTCGAAACCCGTGTGATCGAGTATCAGTCGGGTGGCGCCCTGTCCTGGGATTGAATTTTTTCGACAAGAACAAAGTGAATTCAAGAATCGCCCTCACGAACGAATCGCACCGGAGAGTGCGGCATCGATGAGGGCTCAGGTGTTCATGGTGCTGGGGCTTGCTCCAACGCCATGAATCGCTTCACGCTGACCAACATGCGTGGAGTGCTTCAAAAGGTTGATTTTTTCAACTTGATCAAGGAGAAATAGAAATGGCAACTGCAAAGAAAGCTCCGGCCAAGAAGGCCGCTGCGAAGAAGGCTCCGGCAAAGAAGGTCGCGGCCAAGAAGGTTCCGGCTAAAAAGGTCGTAGCCAAGAAGGCCCCGGCGAAGAAGGCTCCGGCAAAGAAGGTCGCGGCCAAGAAGGCTCCTGCGAAGAAGGCGCCCGCCAAGAAGGTCGTAGCCAAGAAGGCCCCGGCGAAGAAGGCCGCAGCGAAGAAGGCTCCTGCCAAGAAGGTAGCAGCCAAGAAGGCTCCTGCGAAGAAGGCGCCTGCCAAGAAGGCCGCTGCAAAGAAGGCTCCCGCCAAGAAGGCCCCTGCGAAAAAGGCTGCAGCCAAGAAGCCTGCCGCCAAGAAAGCAGCGAAGAAGCCTGCTGCCAAGAAGGCCAAGGCGCCCGCCAAGGCTGCTGCAGCGCCTGCCCCTGCTCCCACTGCGGCGCAGACGACGCTGAACCCCCAGGCAGCTTGGCCGTTTCCTACGGCCAGCAAGCCCTGAGTTTCTCAGCAGCGCTTGAGGCAAAGCCCGGTACCGCAAGGTGCCGGGCTTTTTTATTTGTGCGGGGCTGGGCGGCTGGCCGCCGCGCAGGTCAGAGGCCGAGCGCCTTCAGGTCGACCTTGTAGTTTTGCGGGCCGCGTTGTGCGATCTTGAGCGCGCCCAACTGATTGCCCAGCGCCGCGCAGCGCGCGAGCGGCCAACCCTCTTCGAGGCCGAAGAGCAATGCGCCGCGCCATGCGTCGCCGCAGCCCGTCGGCTCGACGACTGCTTCCGGTGTCACTGCCTGCACATGCTCGCGTTCGCCGTTGACCCAGACTTCGCAACCCTCGGCAGCCAGCGTGACCACGAGGCCGCGCACCCGCTTCGAGATCTCCGCAAGGCTCCATCCGGTGCGCTGGGAAAGCATCTTTCCTTCGTAGTCGTTGACCACGACCCAGCTCGCCAGATCCACGAAGTGCGCCAGCTCCTTGCCGTCGAACATCGGCAGGCCCTGGCCCGGATCGAACACGAAGGGGATATCGGCCGCTTTGAACTGCTCCGCATGCTGCAGCATGGCTTCGCGGCCATCGGGCGCCACGATCCCGAGGCGGATGTCCTCGCGTGCTGCGATGCGCGTGATGTGTGCCTGCTGCATCGCGCCGGGATGGAATGCCGTGATCTGGTTGTTGTCGCGGTCGTTCATGATCATCGCCTGCGCGGTGAAGGTGTCCGCGACCTGGCGGACGAATTCAGTGCTGATGCCGAGCGAACGCAGGCGCTCCAGATAATCGGCACCGTCGCTGCCGACGGTTGCCATTGGCAAAGCAGTGCCGCCGAGTGCGTTGAGGCTATAGGCGATGTTGCCAGCGCAGCCGCCGAAATCGCGCCGCAAGCCGGGCACGAGGAACGACACGTTGAGGATGTGCAATTGATCAGGAAGAATCTGGTCGGCGAACCGGCCCTCGAAAGTCATGATCGTGTCGAACGCTAGGGACCCGCAAATCACTGCTGCCATGGATGATGAACGATGAACGTTGGTTGTTGAATGGAACGGAAGGCGAACAGAGGCTCAGGGATAGAGCGCTTCGAGCCGAAACCCGGCGACCGGCGGCAGGGACTGCACCTCGGGCCCGGTGAGCTTCAACGCGAGCGACGCCGCACGCTCCGTGCGGGCCGGTAGAACGACCGGCGCGCCGAATTCCGCCGGCATAAGCACCCGGCGAACGACGGCTCTCTCCTGAGTGTCGAGAAGCGACAGCTCGACGGCCGGCATCGCAAGCGGCACGTCCGCGGCATTGCGAAGCGTGAAGCTGAGCTGATAGCCTTCGTCGTTCTTGCCGCGCGCGAACGACGCGCCGTCGACCTTGATGTCGTTGATCTGGCGCAGCGCGGAGAGCTCGCAGCCCAGCAGCTTGCACATCGATGCGAGCGCGGGCCGAGCCGCGGGCTGGCGAGCGGCGATCAGGTCGCGCTCTTGATAGACCACCTGGGCCGCCAGCAACGCGGCAGCAAGAATAGCGAGTACGACCATCGAACGCCGCACTGCTGGGCCCTGCCAGAAGCCTCTCTTTTCTTCTGCGCCGAAAAGCGAGGGGATGTCCGTTGCACTGGCTTCGCGCGCTTCGGGTTCGCTGGCGGCAAGAATCACAGGTGCGGCATCCGCAGCCGCGGCCTTCTGCTCGCGGGCCTTCGCTTTGGCAATCTTGGCGGACTTGATGTGCGCACGCCGCAATGCCTTTTGGAACTGGACGTCGGTGGCGACGTCCAGCAGCGCGCCTTCTGAGTTCGCCTTCACCGCTGAAGGCGAAGGCGCCGGTGAAGGTGCGGGGACGGGCGAAGACAGGCTCAGGTCGATATCGGGAAAAGAAATCGGCGGTGGGAGAGGTGGACGCACCGCGATGCGACCCTCATCCTCCAGCGTCAGAGATTCCGGATCAGGCCAGTGCTTGTCATCGGCAAGCCTGGGCGGCAGAGGCGAGGCGTCTTTTGCGGACTCTTCAGGGGGGTTGAATTCAGGAGCTTCCGAGACCTCCGGAACATCAGAGAGCTCCGGGTGCGACGGTTCGTGGTCGTCGTCGAAAAAGTCTGTATCCGCTTCATTCCGAGCGGCTTCTTCGGGCTCGGGAACGGGTTCAGGATCGGGCTGAGCTTGAGCCTCGACATCGCCATCGATCGTTGCTGGCGCGGCCGCTTCGTCAACCGTGGTTTCTTCAGGCGCCGCCGCAGTGGTGTCGTGCAATTCAATCGTCGCATCGAACACCTCGCTGCAGCGCCCGCAGCGCACCCATCCGTCCGAAATGCGAAGCTGGTCCCTCACCACCTTGAAAGTGGTGGCGCACGCAGGACAGCGGGTGACCAGACTCATGTGGCGAAGATTGTAGGGGTGGCACCCACCCGAAACCGGCTGGTCGCGACGCGGACCCGTTCGGCGAGCTAGATGCTCTCCATCAAGATCCAGCCGTCCTCACTGTCGCTCACCTCCAGCGTCGCATAAGGGGCGTAAGCCAGCTTGAGCTCGTCGGCCTGGCGCTCGAGGATGCCGGCCAGCACCAGCGTGCCGCCCGATGCGACATGGGCGCACAGCAGCGGAGCCAACACCTTCAGCGGCGTCGCGAGAATGTTTGCGAGCACGATCTCGTAGCGGCCCGTCGCGGCCTCGGGCAGCCCTGCGTTCAGATTCACGCCGTTGGCCTCCGCGTTGAGCCGCGTCGATTCGACCGCTGCTTCATCGATGTCGACCGCATCGATCTGGACAGCGCCGAACTTCGCCGCCCCGATCGCGAGGATGCCCGATCCACACCCATAGTCGAGCACGCGACGGCCAGCCAGATCCCCCTGCGATGCGATCCACCGCAAACACATGCGCGTGGTCGGATGCGTGCCGGTGCCAAAGGCCAGCCCCGGATCGAGCCGAATCACCTGCTTCGCCTGAGTTGGGGGCTCATGCCAGGTCGGAACGATCCAGAACTCGGGCGTGATCTCGACCGGCGAAAACTGCGACTGCGTCAGCCGAACCCAGTCCTGCTCGGGCACATCGACCACGCCCAGAATGCTGCACCCGTCGAAGAAATCCTGCGCAGCCAGCACCGAAGCCGCTTCGCGCGCCAACTGTTCGGTGGCAAACAGGGCGATCACCCGTGACCGTTGCCAGCCTTCCTTGGGCGGAGGCATGCCCGGCTCACCAAACAGCGCCTGCTCCGCATCCGTCTGCGCATCCGCATCTTCAACCGAGACACTCAGCGCATCCAGCGCATCCAGCGCATCACTCACAGTCTCGACGTGGTCCTCAGGCGCAAGCAATCGAAGTTCAAACACACCCAGCTCCTTTCACCAGCAACCTCACCCAATTCGAGAAACACCGCGGAACCGGCTCAGCCGGGCCGCTGGTGTTGCCCCCTGCAAGGGGGTAGGCGAAGCGACACGAAGTGCGCGCAGCCTGGGGGTGTTCACCTCTTATGCGCAGCCAGCCACTCTTCAAGATAGTGGATGTTCGTGCCACCACTCATGAACTTGGCATCGACCATCAGTTCGCGGTGCAGCGGCACGTTGGTCTGGATGCCTTCGATCACCGTTTCGTTCAGCGCGGTACGCATGCGCGCAAGCGCCTGCTCCCGCGTGTCGCCGTGCACGATGATCTTGCCAATCATCGAGTCATAGTTGGGCGGCACGAAGTAGTTCGTGTAGACGTGCGAATCGACGCGCACCCCTGGACCACCCGGCGGATGCCACATGGTGATGCGGCCGGGCGAAGGCGTGAACTTGTACGGGTCTTCGGCGTTGATGCGGCACTCGATGGCGTGGCCGCGCATCTCGATCTGGCGCTGCGTGAAGGGCAACTTCTCGCCAGCGGCGACCATGATCTGCGTCTTCACGATGTCGATGCCGGTGGTGAATTCCGTCACCGGATGCTCCACCTGCACGCGCGTGTTCATTTCGATGAAATAGAACTCGCCGTTTTCGTAGAGAAACTCGAAGGTGCCGGCGCCGCGATAGCCGATTCGCTTGCAAGCGGCAGCGCAGCGCTCGCCGATCTTTTCGATCAGCTTGCGAGGAATGCCGGGGGCGGGGGATTCTTCGATCACCTTCTGGTGGCGCCGCTGCATCGAGCAGTCACGCTCGCCGAGGTACACCGCGTTCTTGTGCTTGTCGGCCAGTATCTGGATTTCGATGTGGCGCGGGTCCTGGAGAAACTTCTCCATGTAGACCGCCGGATTGTTGAAAGCCGCGCCGGCTTCCGCCTTGGTCATCTGGATCGCATTGACCAGCGCCGCTTCGGTGTGAACGACGCGCATGCCTCGTCCACCGCCGCCGCCTGCCGCCTTGATGATGACGGGGTAGCCGATGGCGCGCGCGATGCGCTTGTTGGCGGTCGGGTCGTCCGACAGTTCACCGTCCGAGCCGGGCACGCAAGGCACGCCGGCCTTGATCATGGCTTGCTTGGCGGACACCTTGTCGCCCATGAGGCGGATCGATTCCGGGCTGGGGCCGATGAACTGAAAGCCGCTCTGCTCCACGCGCTCGGCGAAGTTGGCGTTCTCGCTCAAAAATCCGTAGCCGGGATGGATGGCCTCGGAATCCGTCACCTCGGCGGCCGAGATGATGGCGGGCATATTCAAATAGCTTTGCGCGGACGGCGCGGGACCGATGCACACGGCCTCCTCGGCCAGCTTGACATATTTGGCTTCTCGGTCGGCCTCGGAATACACCATCACCGCCTTGATGCCGAGCTCGCTGCATGCCCGCTGGATCCGCAGGGCAATCTCGCCGCGGTTGGCGACCAGGATCTTCTTGAACATGGTCACTCGATGATGAACAACGGCTGGCCGTACTCGACCGCCTGGCCGTTCTCGACGAGGATTTGTGTGACGGTGCCGCTCTTGTCGGCTTCGATTTCGTTGAGGATCTTCATCGCCTCGATGATGCAGACGGTGTCGCCTTCCTTCACCTGAGTGCCGATCTCGACAAAGGCTGCGGCGCCAGGACTCGAA
This sequence comes from Variovorax sp. 05N34, assembly GCF_056397405.1. Lineage (NCBI taxonomy): Bacteria > Pseudomonadati > Pseudomonadota > Betaproteobacteria > Burkholderiales > Comamonadaceae > Variovorax > Variovorax sp. 05N34. The sequence continues at coordinate 64,236 of NZ_JBFTNI010000008.1, read as the reverse complement.
GAGCGGTAGAAGGTGCCCACCATGGGGGACTTGACTGCGTGACCCGCCGCGGCTGCTTCAGGCGTGGCTGCTGGGTTGGCTTGTGCAGGAGCGGGGCCGGCGCCGATCGCGGGGGCCGCCGCGGCAGGCGAGGCGACAGCTTGCACGTATTGCACTGGAGCGGCCGTGCCGCCCTTGACGATCCGGACCTTCCCCTCGGTCTCGGTGATTTCCAGTTCGGAAATGTTGGATTCAGACACTAGGTCGATCAGTGTCTTGAGCTTGCGTAGATCCATGGGACTCCAGCGTCGGCTTTGCCGATTATTAGAACTTAACTCGCCTGAAAACCGGTCTTTTTCGGCGTTTAGGCGCCATCTACCGAATGTGGGGCTGGATTTTAGCCGTGAAATCAGGCACGCCGCCAAGCCTGGAGGTCGCCTGGTTCGAGCTTGCCCATTTTACGCGCCGCGACTGAGCCGCTGCTGTCGATCACCAGCGTGAAGGGGAGTCCCCCCGACGTGTTGCCAAGCTGCTTGACGAGCTCGGTGCCCTGGAGCCCGGCCAAGCCGACCGGATATGTCACCGGCGTCTTGCCAAGGAATTTGCGGACGGAGCTCGGCTGGTCGATGGCCAATCCGATCACTTGCCAACCGTTGGCTCCGTTTTCCTTGAAGAAAGCATCGATCAGCGGCATTTCCTCGACGCAAGGCGGACACCAGGTCGCCCAGAAGTTGACCAACAGCGGCTTGCCGCGCAAGCTCTCGAGGACCAGCTCGCCGCCCTCGGGCCGATCGAAACGCTGCGCCCAAAAGGTCTCGTCCATGCGATCGGCGGCGCCTTGCGAATCCCTGCTGCGCCAATAGGCACCGCCGATTCCGGCCGCGGCCGCCACTGCGGCAACCGCGCCATAAAGCAGGCCGCGACGAGTAGGGCCGGGGGTCATCCGTTTTCCTGTTCTTTCTCTACCAGCCGCCGCAGCGCGGCCAGATTGCCGCGGGGCGCCCGACCCTGGGCGTCCGGCTTGAGCGCCCCGCGCAGGTCGTCGAGATCGTAGACCAGCAAGTGCACGCCGATCTCTTCACCCAGCGCCCGGCTGGTCGCATGAACGCTGAGCGCTTCGACCTGCTCTCCATGGAAGCCGGTGACCATGCGGGGTTCATAGTCCACGTGGTGATCGATCAGGGCGATTTCGGCCGATTTCGAGTCGTCGCAGAACAGCTGTATATATATGTCGGACAGCCGCGTGGCCGTGCCGTGCCATACCGCGCCACCCACGTGAGGCCTGAATTCAGCCATGCGCTCCATCCACTCCAGCGCCAGAAGGCGCAGGGCATGCAGCTCCTGGGGCTGCGTATCTGAACAATAGAGCCGGATGTAGTCGCGCACCTCGGCCTCGATTTCGTCGTTGTTGGGCAGAGCGGTGCGCGCAGGCAAGGCCAGGTCGCGCAGCGCCCGGCGCTTGGCGGGCCCGTATTCAAGCCCCTCCTCGACGACAAGGCGGGCAGCGGTAGCGGCGATTTCCTGCTTGGACGAGTCCATCGGAGCATTTTGCCCCCAGTCGCACGGGCGCAGAAGACCGCGGCGCCAGCATCCCTAGAATCGGCCGATGCACATTCACATTCTCGGCATCTGCGGCACCTTCATGGGAGGTCTCGCGGCGCTGGCGCGCGAAGCCGGCCACCGGGTGACCGGCTGCGATGCCGGCGTCTATCCGCCGATGAGCGACCAATTGCGCGCCCTCGGCATCGACCTGATCGAAGGCTTTGGCGCTGACCAACTGGCCTTGAAACCCGACGTGTACGTGGTCGGGAACGTGGTTTCGCGGGCTCGCCTGCCCGACGGCTCGCCCAAGTTCCCGCTGATGGAAGCGATCCTCGACGCCGGTGTCAGCTACACCAGTGGTCCGCAATGGTTGGCGGAACACGTGCTCCAGGGCCGTCACGTCATGGCCGTCGCCGGTACGCACGGCAAGACGACCACCACTTCGATGCTTTCGTGGATCCTCGAGCGCGCCGGCCTGGCCCCTGGATTTCTCGTGGGCGGCGTGCCGCTGGATTTCGGCGTATCGGCCCGGCTCGGGCGCGACAGCGCGGCGCCCTTCGTGATCGAAGCGGACGAATACGACACCGCCTTTTTCGACAAGCGCAGCAAGTTCGTCCACTATCGGCCGCGCACGGCCATCCTCAACAACCTGGAATTCGATCACGCAGACATCTTCGATGACCTCGCGGCGATCGAAAGGCAGTTCCATCATCTGGTCCGCACCGTACCCGGCTCCGGCCGCATCGTGGTCAACGCAACCGAGGAAAGCCTGCAACGGGTGCTGGCACAAGGGTGCTGGAGCGAGCTCGCGCGCTTCGGCGCCGGTGGCGAATGGCAGGCGCGCGGGACGCACGACGCCTTCGACGTGCTCCGCGACGGCGCGGCTGTCGGCCGCGTCGAATGGGCGCTGACCGGTTTGCACAACCAGATGAATGCTCTGGCGGCCATCGCCGCGGCCGAACACGTCGGCCTGGCGCCAGCCGCCGCTGCGGATGCATTGGGCAGCTTCCGCAACGTGCGCCGTCGGATGGAATTGCGCGGCACCGTGGACGTCGGCCAAGGAGAAGTCACGGTGTATGACGACTTCGCCCATCATCCGACGGCGATCCGGACCACGCTGGATGGCCTGCGGCAGAAGCTCGACACCGGCGGCAAGGACCGTGAGCGCATCCTCGCCGTGTTCGAGCCGCGCAGCAACACGATGAAGCTGGGAACCATGGCGGCGCAGTTGCCCTGGAGCCTGGAAGCGGCGGACTTGTCGTTCTGCCACAGTGGCGGCCTCGACTGGGACGCCGCTGCGGCGCTCGCCCCCATGGGTGCACGCGCCAAAGTGGCTGGCACCATCGACGCGCTGATTGCACAGGTGATTGCGGCGGCGCGCCCCGGCGACCACGTCGTCTGCATGAGCAACGGCGGCTTCGGCGGCATTCACGAGAAGCTGCTTTCGGCGCTCGGCGGGACGCATTGAGCCGCACGCGGGACTAACATGCGCACCATGCGTGCGCAGCAGCTCATTGAAACCCTGAACCTTCGCCCTCACCCCGAAGGCGGCTGGTATCGCGAGATCTTCCGCTCGGCGGCGCAAGTCCAACCGCACGATGGCAGGCCCACGCGCGACGCACTGACGACCATCTATTTCTTGCTCGAAGCGCACCAGCACTCGCGTTGGCACCGGGTGCAGTCAGACGAAGTCTGGATCCACCTGGAAGGCGCGCCGCTTTCGCTCTGGGTCAGCGACGCGGCGCTGCGCACACCGCCTGCGCATGTCCGGCTTGGCCCGGTTGACGTGCATGGCACGCGACCGCAACACACCGTTCCGGCCGGCCAGTGGCAAGCTGCCCGCCCTATGGGTGCGGAAGGCGGGGCCGACTACACGCTGGTGAGTTGCACCGTCGGGCCGGGCTTCGATTTCAGCGATTTTTCGTTCATGCAGCCCGACGGCGAAGAAGCCTCGCTCCTGCGGCACCACTGGCCGCAACTCGCTGCGCTGATCTGACGCCAAGCGCGCAAGCAGCGCCCCCTTCCTTCAGCCCCGGCGGTGCTTGACCGCTTGCGACAGCAGGTCGAGCACCTGCGTCGAATCTTCCCAGCCGAGGCAGGCGTCCGTGATGCTCTTGCCATATTCGAGCGCCGAGACGGAGTCCTTGCCGGGGGTGAACTTCTGCGCGCCGGCATGCAGGTGACTCTCGACCATCAGGCCGAAGATGCTGCGACTGCCACCAGCGATCTGATCCGCGATGTCCTTGGCAACCTCGATCTGCTTCTGGTGCTGCTTGCTGCTGTTGGCATGACTGCAATCGACCATCAGCCTCGGCGGCAGCTTGGCGGCTTCGAGGTCCTTGCAAGCCGCGGCGACGCTGGCGGCGTCATAGTTGGGCGCCTTGCCGCCGCGCAGGATGACGTGGCAATCCTGGTTGCCGTTCGTCTGCACGATGGCGACCTGGCCATTCTTGTGTACCGAGAGGAAGTGATGGCCCCGCGCCGCCGCCTGGATCGCATCGGTGGCGATGCGGATATTGCCGTCGGTGCCGTTCTTGAAGCCGATCGGCGCCGACAGGCCGGAAGCCAGTTCGCGATGCACCTGGCTCTCGGTAGTGCGCGCCCCGATGGCGCCCCACGCGATCAGATCACCGATGTACTGCGGAGAGATCACGTCCAGGAATTCGCTGCCAGCCGGAAGGCCCAGGCGGTTGATGTCGATAAGGAGCTGTCGTGCAATCCGCAGGCCCTCGTCGATGCGGTAGCTCTCGTCCAGGTAAGGATCGTTGATGAGGCCCTTCCATCCGACGGTCGTGCGCGGCTTTTCGAAGTAGACGCGCATCACGATCTCCAGAGTGCCGGCGTACTTCTCGCGCTCGGCCTTCAGGTGCCGCGCGTAGTCGAGAGCCGCCGCAGGGTCGTGGATGGAGCATGGCCCCATCACCACCAGCAGGCGATCGTCCTTGCCGGCCATGATGTGGTGGATCGCCCGGCGGGTGCCGGTGATCAGCGATTCGACCGGCGTCCCCCTGATCGGGAAGAAGCGGATCAGGTGTTCGGGAGGAGGCAACACAGTGATGTCCTTGATGCGTTCGTCGTCGGTCCGGCTGGTCTTTTCGACGTTCGCATACCAGGTGTCGCTGGGCGGGGCGGCTTTCGTGCTCATCTGCGTTCCTTCTGTCGTGGTCTTGGTTTCGTGAGGGCAATAAAAAACCGCCGGGCTTTTGGCACCGGCGGTTTTGGGAGGTTCTGCTTGTCTGCTTGCTTTACGCGCGCGCCTCTCGTCCGCCGGAATCCGGGAACCAAAAGTAGGCAAAGAAATAAGCGCGAGGTGCAGACATGGGCGTGAAATGTAGCACGGCTGGTTCTCAGGCGGTGCCGCCGACTGTCAGTCCGTCAATGCGCAAAGTGGGCTGGCCGACGCCGACCGGTACGCTCTGGCCTTCCTTTCCACAGGTGCCGACGCCGGTGTCGAGCGACATGTCGTTGCCGATCATCGTGACGCGCGTGAGCGCATCGGGTCCGTTGCCCACGAGCGTCGCACCCTTGACCGGGTACTGGATCTTGCCGTTTTCCACCCAATAGGCTTCGCTCGCCGAAAACACGAACTTGCCGCTCGTGATGTCGACCTGGCCACCGCCGAAGTTGGTGGCGTAGAGGCCCTTCTTGATGCTGGCGACGATTTCCTCCGGCGCGCGATCGCCGCCGAGCATGTAGGTGTTGGTCATGCGGGGCATCGGCGCATGCGCATAGCTTTCGCGACGGCCATTGCCCGTGGGCTTGGTCTTCATCAGGCGCGCGTTGAGCGAATCCTGGATGTAGCCCTTGAGGATGCCGTCTTCGATCAGCACGTTGCGCTGGGTGGCATTGCCTTCGTCGTCGACGTTCAGCGAACCGCGGCGGTCGGCGATGGTGCCGTCGTCGAGCACCGTCACGCCCTTGGCCGCCACGCGCTGGCCGATACGGCCCGAGAAGGCGCTCGAGCCCTTGCGGTTGAAATCGCCCTCCAAGCCGTGGCCGATGGCCTCGTGCAGCAGGATGCCCGGCCAACCTGGGCCGAGGACCACGGTCATCTCGCCGGCGGGCGCAGGGCGCGAATCCAGATTGGTGAGCGCCGACTTGACAGCCTGGTCGACGTATTCGGCGATGTGTTCATCGTCGAAGTAAGCGAGGCCGAAGCGGCCACCGCCTCCGCCCGAACCCACTTCCCGGCGGCCGTTCTGCTCGGCGATCACAGTGACCGACAAGCGCACCAACGGCCGCACATCAGCGGCCAACGTGCCGTCGGCGCGAGCCACCAGCACGACGTCGTATTCGCTCGCAAGACCCGCCATGACTTGTGCCACGCGCGGATCGCGAGAGCGCGCGAGCTTCTCGACCTTTTCGAGGAGCTGGACCTTGGCGGTGCTGTCGAGCGTGGCGATGGGGTCGATGCCGCCGTACAGCGAACGGCTGCTCGCGATCTTGCGCGCGGGAGCCTTGACCCGGGCCGTGCGTCCGGCAGCCGAAATGCTGCGGACCGTGCGGGCGGCATCGAGAAGCGAAGCCTCGGAGATGTCGTCCGAATAGGCAAACGCGGTCTTTTCGCCGCTCACCGCACGTACGCCGACGCCCTGGTCAATGCTGAAGCTGCCGGTCTTGACGATGCCTTCTTCGAGGCTCCAGCCTTCGCTGCGCGTGTACTGGAAGTAGAGATCGGCGTCGTCCACCTTGTGCGCCGTGATTTCGGCGAGCGCACGCGAGAGGTGCGATTCGTCGAGTCCAAAGGGCGTGAGCAGGAGCTGCTGCGCCGTGGCGAGGCGCTCGATGGTGGGTTCGCGAGAGATCATCGAAACATTCTAGGCTCAGCCCCCAAGGCTTCGCTGGCGTATGTCACGACTGCTCAGGACTGCATCAGCCGTCTGGCGCGGGAGATCGACATCAGGATTCCGAGCCCCAGGCCCAGCGTCACCATGGCGGTGCCTCCGTAGCTGATGAAAGGCAGCGGCACGCCCACGACCGGAAGAATGCCGCTCACCATCCCCATGTTCACGAAGGCGTAGGTAAAGAAAATCATCGTGACCGCACCAGCCAGCAGCCGCGAGAAGAGCGTGGGCGCATTCATGGCGATCACCAGCCCGCGGAAGATCAGGAAAATGAAGGACGCAATCAGCGCCAGGTTGCCCGCTAGACCGAATTCCTCGGAATAGGCAGCGAAGATGAAGTCGGTCGTGCGCTCGGGGATGAACTCCAGGTGCGTCTGCGTGCCCTGCATGAACCCCTTGCCGCCGACGCCACCGGAGCCGATCGCGATCATCCCCTGGATGATGTGAAAGCCTTTGCCGAGAGGGTCTTTCGTCGGGTCGAGCAAGGTACAGATGCGTTGCTTCTGATAGTCGTGAAGGATCCGCCAGTCGAAGCCGTCGGCACAGAGCTGCGATTCGAAGCCGACGATGAGGGAGACGGCGATCAGCCCGATCACCACCGGCGGCACGATCAGCTTCCACGAAAGACCCGCGAAGAAGATCACCGACAGTCCCGTTGCCAGCACCAGCAGTGCGGTCCCGAGGTCGGGCTGCTTCATGATCAGGCCCACCGGTATGGCCAGCAGAATGGTCGCGACGACGAAATCGAGCGGGCGCAGCTGGCCTTCCCGCCGCTGGAACCACCACGAAAGCATCAGCGGCATCGCGATCTTGAGAATCTCGCTCGGCTGGATCACGACGCCCACGTTGATCCACCGTTGTGCACCCTTCTTGGTGATCCCGAAGACTGCCACCGCCACCAGCAGCCCAATGCCCAACGTATAGAGCGGAACGGCGAACACCATCAGCCGCTGCGGCGGAATCTGCGCCACCACGAACATGATGAAGGCCGCCAGCAGCATGTTGCGGCCGTGATCCGCAAAGCGGGTGCCGTGGTCGTAACCCGACGAATACATGGTCAGCATGCCTGCACAGGCGAGCAGCAGCACGGCGAAGGCAAGAAATCCGTCGAAACCCTGGAACACGGGCAACAGACGTCGCGCGAGCGAGGGTTGTTGGAACACGGCAGACATGGGCCGGGATTATCCGGCCGACAGCACTCCTGAGGGCCGCCAGGGGCTCTGTAATTGCTCGTTCGAACGCAACTCCTTCCGGCAGCCTCCTGATAATGAATGCATGGCCCCTGTGACCCACCTGCTCTATTTGCACGGCTTTCGTTCTTCGCCACGTTCGACCAAGGCGAGCCAGATGGCCCGCTGCATCGCGGAGCGACACCCCAGCGTGAAGTGGTGGTGCCCCCAGCTTCCGCCCTCGCCGCGCGAGGCGATGGATCTGGTGATGGACGGAATTGCCGATTGGCCAGCCGCGACCATGGCCGTGGTGGGCTCGTCGCTCGGCGGCTTCTACGCCACCTTCGTCGCTGAAAAGACCGGCTGCCGCGCCGTGCTGCTCAATCCCGCGGTGAACGCGGCGCGCGATCTCGCGCGATACGTGGGCGACCAGACGCTTTGGCACGATCCGGGCGAGCATTTCTATTTCCGCGCCGAATGCATCGGTGAACTGCGCGCGCTGGAGGTCGGCCTCCTGAAGCACCCGGAACGGGTGTTCGCGGTGATCGCCAAGGGGGACGAAGTGCTCGACTGGCGGGAAATGACCGCCCGCTATCCCGGAAGTCGCGTGAAGCTCATCGAGGGCGAAGACCACGCCCTGTCGAACTTCGAGCGCTCTCACCTGCGGGACGTGCTCGGATTTCTCGACCTCCCCTGAGCGCTTTGGCAACGGGAATGCGCTGCGCTGCGTGGGACAATCCGCGCCATGTTTGTTTTGTTCGAAGAAGCCGGAAAGTACCTCGGCGGCCGCGTCCTGTCGGAGAGCGATGCCTCTGCGCAGGTGGAGCTCGAGACCGGTAAGCGCGTCAAGGTCAAGGGCGCCAACATCGTGCTGCGCTTTGAAAAGCCGGCGCCCGCGGAACTGATCGCGGAAGCGCGCACCCTGGCGGCCGGCATCGACCTCGACCTCGCCTGGGAATTCGCTCCCGAAGGCGAATTCGGTTTCGGCGAACTGGCCACCGAATACTTCCAGGCGCATCCGACGCTCGTACAGCAGGCGGCGGCGCTGTTGGCTGTGTTCGATGCTCCGCACTACTTCCGCCGCGCCGGCAAGGGCCGCTTCAAGAAGGCGCCAGCCGAAATCGTCCAGCAGGCGCTGGCGGCGATCGAGAAGAAAAAGGCGGTTCAGGCGCAGATTGCCGAATGGTCGGGTCAACTGGCAGCGGGCGAGTGCCCGGCGCCTGTGCGCGAGCAGCTTTTCAAGATCCTGTTCCGGCCGGACAAGAATGCCCCCGAATACAAGGCAGTCGTCGAAGCCGCGCGCGCCACGCAGCGGCCGCCGCTCGAACTCCTGAAGCAGGCGGGTGCGATCGACTCGTCGTATGAATTCCACTGGCGGCGATTCCTCTTCGAGAACTTCCCCAAGGGCACCGGCTTTCCGACGCTCAACGCGCCGGAAATTGACGACGAGTTGCCGGTCGCTGACGTCCAGGCTTTTTCGATCGACGACTCGCAGACGACCGAAATCGACGATGCGCTGTCAGTGCAGGGCCTCGGCAGCGGCACGGTGACGGTCGGTGTCCACATCGCCGCGCCGGGCCTCGCGCTCGTGCCGGGCAGCGCCATCGACCAGGTCGCGCGCACGCGGATGTCCACCGTCTACATGCCGGGCCACAAGATCACGATGCTGCCCGACCATGTGGTCGAGGCCTACACCTTGCAGGAAGGCCGCAATTGCCCGGCGGTTTCTCTCTACGCGACTTTCGACGAAACCACCTTGGCGTTGAAGACGACCGAGACGCGCATCGAGCGCGTGCCCGTCATTGCCAACCTGCGCCACGACCAGCTCGATGCGGTGGTCACGCAGGAATGGCTCGAAGACCCCGCGGTGAACGCTGACGGCACACCTGAAATCGCCAGCCGAGTGCGCGAGCCGCTGACTTTCCTGTTCCGCCTCGCCAAGCAATTGAAGGGGCAGCGGGAAGTGATCCGGGGCAAGCCCGAAAGCTTCAACCGGCCGGACTACACATTCCGCCTGGTGGGCAACGAAGGCGAACCCACCGGCAATGAACAGGTGCAAATCGGCACGCGGCGCCGCGGCGCGCCGCTCGACCTGATCGTCTCCGAAGCAATGATCCTCGCCAACAGCAGTTGGGGCGGCTGGCTCGGAGAACTCGGCGTTCCCGGGCTCTACCGGAGCCAGGCGAGCCTCGCGCCCGGCATCAAGGTTCGCATGGGGACGCGAGCGCTGCCGCATGCCGGGCTCGGCGTCAAAAGCTACGCCTGGAGCACGTCGCCCCTGCGCCGTTACATCGACCTGGTCAATCAGTGGCAGATCATCGCTGCCGCGCGCCACGGCAAGACGGCAGCACTGGCAGCGCCTTTCAAGCCGAAGGATGCCGACCTGTTCTCCATCCTCTCCGGCTTCGACGCTGCCTACAGCGCTTACAACGCGCACCAGGGCGGCATGGAGCGCTTCTGGACGCTCAAGTACATCCAGCAGCAGGGCATCACCGAGCTCGACGCCACGCTGGTGAAGGATGTCCCGAACGGCGCATTGGTCCGTGCCGACACGCTGCCGCTGGTGTTCCAGGTGACCGGAACGCAGGGCCTCCAGCGCGGGGCGCACGTGCGCGTCAAGCTCGGCGAAATCGACGAGATCGCGCTCGACGTGCACGGCACCGTCATCGCGCGTCTCGACGACACGGCCGCCGAAGCCGCGACCGAAGAAGAGAGCGGCGAGGACGAGGAAGAAGTCGCCGGCCCCATCGCGATCGCCGTGGATCTCGCAGACAGCGAGGCGGCACCCGAAAACACGCCCGCATGAGGGGAGAAGCCCGTCAATGAACCTGCGTGACTTCAGCACGCTGCAGATCGCGCTCGGCCTGTCGGTCATTGCCCATGCGGCCCTGCTGACCGTTCGCTTCGTCGATCCGGAATCCTTCAATCGCGTCTTCAAGGAAACGCCGCTTGAAGTCATTCTGGTCAACGCCAAGAGCAACGAACGGCCCGACAAGGCCAAGGCCATTGCACAGGCTTCACTCGCGGGCGGCGGCGATCTGGACAAGGGCCATGCCACGAGCCCGCTGCCGCCTTCGGCCTTCAGGACCATCGGCGACTCGATGGAAGACGCGCAGCGCCAGGTCGAATCGATGCAAGAGCAGCAGATGCTTTTGCTGGCGCAGATCAAGCAGCAGTTGGCCACCATGCCGGCACCTGACCCGCGCAGCCAGGGCAACCCCACCGAAGCAGCTGCGCGCGAGGAAAAGCGCCGGCAGCTGATCGATATGCTGGCCGCGATCGAACGCCGCGTGAACGAGGAGAACGCGCGCCCCAAGAAGCGCTATCTCAGCCCAGCCACGCGCGAAGCCGCCTACGCGTCGTATGTCGATGCATTGCGCCGCAAGATCGAAGCGCGAGGGACCGAGAACTTCCCCGAAGCCGCGGGCAAGAAGCTCTACGGCGAACTCACCATGCTGGTGACCGTCAACTTCGACGGCACGATCCTTGGAACCGAGATCGTCGAAAGCTCGGGGGACAAGACACTCGACCGGCGCGCGCAAGCGATCGTGCGCAGCATCGGCGGCTTCGGCAAGTTCAACGACGCGATGCGTCGCCAGACCGACCAGATCGTGCTGCCGTCGCGCTTCAAGTTCACGCACGACGAGACGCTGGAGACGCAACTTTCGTCGAGGCAATGACTGAATGAAGGGGAGAGGCAACATGGACCTGTACTGCGTGATGGGCAACCCGGTCGAGCACAGCCGCTCGCCGTGGATTCATGCGCGCTTTGCCGCACTGACGGGACAGACGCTGGACTATGGCCGCCGCCTTGCGCCCATCGACGGCTTTGCCGATGCCGTGGCCGCCTTTCGCGGCGACGCATCGGGCATCGCGCGCGGCTGCAACGTCACCGTGCCCTTCAAGTTCGATGCGGCTGCGTTGTCTCAGCACCTGACGCCGCGCGCCGCGCTGGCCCGCGCCGTCAACGTGCTGAGCTTTCGCGATGACGGCATCCATGGCGACAACAGCGACGGCATCGGGATCGTCAACGACATCACCTTGCACGCGGGCGTATCCATTGCGGGCAGCGAATTGCTCTTGCTCGGCGCAGGCGGCGCATCCGCCGGCGTCCTTGGTCCGCTGATCGAGGCACGACCGCGCCGGCTCGTGGTCGCCAACCGCACGCTCGCCAAGGCCATCGCGCTGGTGCAGCGCCACGCGGCGCTCGCGTTGCAGCACCACGTCGCACTGGAGGCGCAAGAACTCGACGCCATACCGGGCACATTCGACGTACTGATCAATGCGACCGCGTCGAGCCTCGGCGGTGGAGAAGTGCCGGTCGCGGCCGGTGTCCTGAAGCCTGGCGCACTCGCGGTCGACATGATGTATGGCCCCTCCGCGGCCGGCTTCATGAACTGGGCTCGCGAACAGGGCGCCGTGCCGCGCGACGGCCTCGGCATGCTGGTCGAACAAGCCGCCGAAGCCTTCGAGATCTGGCGCGGCGTGCGCCCACCCACCGCTCCGGTGCTCGCCGAACTGCGAGCCATCGTCGAGGCGAAGTGAAACCGGTCCTTCGCTGGCTCGGCTGTGTGCTGATCGCCGCCTTCGCCCTGCAATTCTTCTTCATCGTCCGCATCGCGGCCATTGCGGTCATCGATCCGCAGTCGACCGCATTTCAACGCTCCGAAGCGTGGCGGCTCGCAACCCAGGGCCGCACCAACGGCGGCAGCGAATGGCAGCAGCGCTGGGTTCCTTACGCGCAGATCTCCGACTCTCTCAAGCGCGCAGTGATCGCCAGCGAAGACAGCGAGTTCATCTATCACCAGGGCGTCGAGTGGGAAGCCATCGAGCGCGCCCGCCAACGCAACGCCAAGGCCGAAGAAATTGCCGCGAAACGTGCTGCCCAGATGCGAGCCCGCGGCAAGGAACCCCGCCCGGCCCAACTGCGCGGTGGTTCTACCATCACGCAGCAGATTGCCAAGAACCTCCTGCTCTCCGGCGAACGAACCCTGCTGCGCAAAGCGCAGGAATTGATGCTCGCCACCGCATTGGAACTGCTCCTCAGCAAGGAGCGAATCCTCGAGATCTACCTCAACAACGTCGAATGGGGCGAAGGCATCTTCGGCGCCGAAGCCGCTGCCCAGCGCTACTACAAGAAGCCAGCCTCGAAACTAAGCGTCAGCGAGTCAGCCAAACTCGCCGTCATGCTCCCCAGCCCCAAGTTCTTCGAACGCCGCCAATCCTCAGGCTACTTGGCAACCCGCTCCGGCACCATAGCCGCCCGCATGCCCGCCGCAGACCTTCCCTGACCCGACCACCCCAGCGGCCGGCGAAGCCAGGCCCCCTCGTGAAACACCGCGGAACCGGCTTCGCCGGGCCGCCGGTGTTGCCCCCGGCAGGGGGTGGAGAGCGACACGAAGTGCGCGAGCCTGGGGGCGAGTCAAAATACCCCATGCTTGCCAAGTTCACCGGATGGGGATTGCTGGCCATGATCAGGTTGCTCACCGGCGCACAAGCGCGCTGGTGGGGTTGCCCACCGAAGGCCGAGCAGCGTATCTACTTCGCCAACCATCAAAGCCATCTGGACCTCGTCATGATCTGGGCTGCGCTGCCCGAAGAGCTGCGCAGCATCACGCGCCCCATCGCAGCGCGCGATTACTGGGCCACGACACCCTTCAAGCGCTGGATCACGACCGAAGTCTTCAATGCCATTTACGTCGAAAGAGGCGGCGGCCCTGCGACCGTGCCGCCCGCGCCACCGGCGCCCATGCAGCCCGAACGCATCGAGCCCTCGTTCGACGATGCGCCACCTTCGCCCGTCGAGCCTGTCGCCGAGCCGTGGTCGGTTCAAGCCGAGTTGCCGCTCGCCCAGCCTGCCGCAAGCCCAGAGCCGCCCAGCATCCCGCCCGGAAGCGCAGAGGCGCTGGCGCCGCTGCAACCGCTGATCGACGCGCTTCAAAGCGGTGACTCGATCATCATTTTTCCCGAGGGCACACGCGGCCACACTGGCGAGCCGCAAAAATTCAAGTCAGGCCTTTTCACGCTGGCCCAGATGTTTCCTGACGTGGTGCTGGTGCCGGCATGGATTGACAATGTGCAGCGCGTAATGCCAAAGGGCGAAGTGGTTCCGGTGCCTATCCTTTGCTCTGTCACTTTTGGCGCGCCAATCGGGCTTGAAGAAGGCGAGGAGCGTCGTCCCTTTCTCGACCGCGCTCGCGGTGCCGTGATTGCGCTGCGAGATGTCTAGATGAACGAATACCTTCGAAACCTCTCATCGACCCATCAGGTCGCCGCCCTCTTCTTCATTGTTTTCGGTCTGCTGTTCGTGGTGAGTACCGCGGCGTTCATGCTGACTTTCAGGGAGCAGCGCAATCCGATGCACGACGAGGTCTGGCAGCGCGAGCTTCGGCATTTCCGCTCGCTGCTGCGAACGACCTGGGTGATGGTGGTCGTGTTCTGGATCGGATGGGCGCTGGGCGAAACTGTTGCGACCTTGCTATTTGCGATCATTTCCTTCCTCGCGCTGCGGGAGTTCATCACTTTGTCGCCGACGCGGCGGGGCGATCACCGCAGCCTGATCCTGGCCTTCTTTGTCGTGCTGCCGATCCAGTTCTGGTTGGTCGCGACGGCGCACTTCGATCTGTTCACGGTGTTCATCCCGGTCTATGTCTTCCTTGCGATTCCGGTGGTCAGTGCGCTGGCAGACGATCCGAGCCACTTTCTCGAACGCAATGCCAAGCTGCAGTGGGGAATCATGGTCTGTGTCTATGGCATGAGCCATGTGCCGGCGCTGCTGCTGTTGTCGTTCTCGGGCTACGAGGGCAAAAATCCCTTTCTGGTGTTCTACCTGGTGTTCGTGGTGCAGACATGCATGCTGGTGCAGCATCTGGTGTCGCGAAGAAAATCGATGCCCCCAGCGGGCGAACCCATGCCTGAGCCTCCGAAGGGCTGGCTGGGTGCCATCAGGCGCCGCTTGTTCTTTCAGCCGCCGGTCGCGCCCCATGTGAGCCGCAGCTTCAACTGGACGAGCTGGGCGCTGGGCATGGTCATCGCGAGCTTTGTCGGAGCGCTGTTCTCGTTCATCACGCCGTTCAAATACGGACAGGCGCTCGCGATGTCGTTGATCGCTTGCGTGGCGGGCTCGATGGGCCATCTGGTGATGAAGGCGCTGAAGCGCGATCGCGGGATCCCGAACTGGGGGCAGCGGAGTGTCGGCGTCACCGGGGCCAACGGTCTCCTGGATCGCGTCGATGCACTTTGCTTTGCAGCACCGGTGTTCTTCCACGCCGTTCGCTGGTATTTCAACGCGTGAGCATCGAATGCGCATCCTAGGTATCGACCCCGGTCTGCAAACGACGGGCTTCGGCGTGGTCGACGTGGACGGCCATTCGCTGCGCTATGTGGCGAGCGGAACCATCAGCACCCGTCATCTGACAAAGGGCGAGTTGCCGACGCGGCTCAAGGTGCTCTTCGACGGCATTGGCGAAATCAACGAACGCTACAAGCCGGATGCGGCTGCGGTGGAGATCGTGTTCGTCAACGTGAATCCACAATCGACCCTATTGTTGGGACAGGCGCGGGGCGCGTGCTTGACGGCACTGGTCACCTGCAATCTCACGGTGGCCGAGTACACGGCGCTGCAGATGAAGCAGGCTGTCGCGGGGCACGGACGCGCTGCCAAGGCGCAGGTGCAGGAGATGGTGAAGCGGCTGCTTCAATTGCCGGGTGTGCCGGGCAGCGACGCTGCGGATGCGCTAGGTATCGCCATCACGCATGCGCATGTGGGGAGCTCGATGGCGCGACTCGGGCAGGCTACTGTGCTTTCTCGGAGTACGAGTGGGATGTATCGGCAGGGGCGGACTCGGTAGGGGGTGCGGTTGATGTTGTTGAGGGGCCTTTGTGGGGGGCCGCCCGGTATGCCCTGTGGGCTGTGGCGACCCCGCTGCGCCGGTCCTTCGGACTTCCCTGCAGTGCTCGACTCAGGCGGGGTCCGCGTGAAACTCGCTTCGCTCAGACACACGCGGCCCTGATCCGCCTGAGTCTGCGCGCTTCGGCGGCGCAGAAGGGTCGCCACAGCCCACAGGGCATACCGGGCTCAGTGGTTGTGCGCCGATGCGCGCGTCTCGAACGTCCACGGCATGCCAGCTGGTCACAGCCACGGCGGCGGACCAATCACCCCCACCTTACCGGCGGAGGCGGGCGGTGTGCCCTGGGCCGGCCGTTGAGGCACCGCCGAGCAGCGCAGCGGTACGCGGATCAGGGCTCGCGACTGTTTGAGCCGAAGGCGAGTTTGAGCGAGACCCCGCGTACCGTGAGCAGCGCAGGGAAGCCGCGCAGCGGCCGGTGACGTCGGCCGGCCCAGGGCACACCGCCCACCCCACCCAACCCCCTAAAACACCCGCTCAGCAATCAGCACAGCAAAGAATCCAAACGCCGCAAGCAAAGTCCATTTAAGAACGATCCACCCAAATCGCCGGTACTTCACCTGCCCCGTCCCCGCATAAAAAGCGAACGAGGCCCCGGCCACGAGCAGAAGCAACAGAATGGCCCAGCGAAACAGCAGCATCTGCGCGTCTTGCTACCAGGCGCGGGCGACTTCGGTAAACCCGACCGGCGCACGCCGCTCGTCATCGAAGGTCACGATCTCATGCGCATCATCGTGCGCCAGAAGCTCGCGCAGGAGCTTGTTGTTGAGTGCGTGCCCCGAACGGAAGGCACTGTACGCAGCGAGCAATGGCTGCCCGATGACGTAGAGATCGCCCATGGCATCGAGGATTTTGTGTTTGACGAACTCGTCGTCATAGCGCAATCCACCCGCATTCAGCACCTTGGTGTCGTCCATCACGATCGCGTTGTCGAGACCACCACCGAGGGCCAGCCCCTTCGAGCGCATGTACTCGACTTCCTTGGTGAACCCGAAAGTCCGGGCGCGCGCGATGTCGCGGCTGTACGAGCCGCTGCCCAGGTCGAATTCGACGCGCTGCCCGGTCGAATTCACGACGCGATGGTCGAAGTCGATCTCGAAGCTGAGCTTGAACCCGTGATACGGCTCCAGGCGCGCCCACTTTTCGTCGGGGCCTTCGCCTTCGCGAACCTCGACCATTCGCGTCACGCGAATGAAGCGGCGAGCCGCGCTCTGCAACTCGATGCCTGCGCTCTGCAGCAGAAAAACAAAGGACGATGCCGAGCCGTCGAGGATCGGCACCTCGTCGGCCGTGATGTCGATCAGCAAGTTGTCGATGCCCAGGCCGGCGCAGGCCGACATCAGATGCTCGACCGTTTGCACCTTGGCGCCGCGCGAAGACACGGTGGATGCAAGCCGCGTGTCCGTGACCGCCTCGGCAGTCATCGGAATCTCGACCGGCTCGGGCAAGTCCACGCGCCGGAACACGATGCCGTGGTTCACCGGCGCCGGGCGAAGCGTGAGCTCCACGCGTTGTCCGCTGTGGAGTCCGACGCCGACCGCGCGCGTGATCGATTTGAGGGTACGTTGTGGAAGCACGGGCGCGATTTTAGGAGCGCGAGACGTCCGGCGTACCGCCCGCCTCGCTATGTCCCCGATAGCTTCCACTGCCGCCCCGTCAATCCGCCTGACGGCGCAGGAAGGCGGGGATCTCGAAATCGTCCATGCCGCCCGACGACAGCGCGTCCACCTTGGCGGCGGCCATCGTGCGGTTGGTACGCCACACGCTGGGCACTGCCATGCCGTCGTAGTTCGGCTGGCCGGCCGCATGGCCCACACCGCCGCCGAGCGTCGGAACGGTGAACGGGATGTTGTCGGTGCCAGTGCGGATCACCTCCAGCGTCGGCGCCTGACGACGAGCATCCTGGCGCGAGAGGCCGGTTGCAACCACGGTCACGCGCATCTCGTCACCGAGGTTGTCGTCGTAGGCGGCGCCGTAGATCACATGCGCGTCCGGCGAGGCATAGGCGCGGATCGTGTTCATCGCCAGCTTCGATTCGCTCAGCTTCAGCGATCCCTTCGATGCCGTCACCAGCACCAGCACGCCCTTGGCGCCGGACAGGTCGATGCCCTCCAGCAGCGGGCAGGCCACCGCCTGCTCGGCGGCGATGCGGGCGCGATCCGGGCCGCTGGCCGCAGCCGTGCCCATCATGGCCTTGCCGGGTTCGCCCATCACGGTGCGCACGTCTTCGAAGTCGACGTTCACGCCGCCGTACTCGTTGATGATTTCCGAAATGCCGCCGACGGCGTTCTTCAGCACATCATTGGCATGCGCGAAGGCCTCGTCCTGCGTGACGTCCTCGCCCAGCACGTCGAGCAGCTTCTCGTTGAG
Organism: Variovorax sp. 05N34; assembly: GCF_056397405.1. NCBI lineage: Bacteria > Pseudomonadati > Pseudomonadota > Betaproteobacteria > Burkholderiales > Comamonadaceae > Variovorax > Variovorax sp. 05N34. The sequence goes on along the minus strand of NZ_JBFTNI010000008.1, from coordinate 46,425 downwards.
CACAACGATCAGCGAATCGACGTTGGCTTCGAGTTCCGCCAGGCCGGAGTCGGCGTTCGTCATGCGACGGCCGCCTTCCCAGTCGAAAGGCTTGGTCACCACACCGACGGTGAGAATGCCCATTTCCTTGGCGACCCGCGCGATCACGGGCGCGGCGCCCGTGCCCGTGCCGCCGCCCATGCCGGCCGTGATGAACAGCATGTGCGCGCCCGCGATCGATTCGCGGATGTCGTCGACTGCCGCTTCCGCCGCATCGCGACCCTTCTCCGGCTTGCTTCCGGCGCCCAGCCCGTTGGTGCCGAGCTGGATGGTCTTGTGCGCATTGCTGCGCGACAACGCCTGCGCGTCGGTGTTCGCGCAGACAAACTGAACGCCCTGTACGCCGCGCTCGATCATGTGCGCGACGGCGTTGCCGCCGCCTCCGCCCACGCCGATCACCTTGATCTGCGTTCCCTGGTTGAACTCTTCGATCTCGATCATTTCGATAGCCATGTTCTGACTCCTTGAATATGCAGTTGCCATGTTTATGAATAAATTTGTTGTTGGAACCGTGAACGATGAAAAGGTGGCCCGGTTCTTCGCCATCGCTCGTTGAAATGAAGGGGCGGCCCGGCACGCGCCAACCAGAGTGATGCGCCATTCATAGCGAAGCTCCCATTCCAGGAACGCCGCGGAACCGGCTCCGCCGGGCCGCCGGCGTTGCCCCCTTGAAGGGGGTGTGCGGCCACACGCAGTGGGCAAGCATGGGGGTCATCAAAAGTTCCCCACGATGAAGTCCTTGAAGCGGCCGAAAGCGGTCTTGACCGACCCGTTCTTCTGCGCCACCTTGAATCCGCGCAAACGCGCATAACGCGCTTCTTCGAGCAAGCCCATCACGGTCGCCGCACGCGGTTGTGCAACCATGTCAGACAACGCGCTTGAATACTTCGGAATACCGCGCCGCACCGGCTTCAGGAAGATGTCTTCGCCCAGTTCGACCATCCCCGGCATCACCGCGCTGCCGCCGGTAAGCACCACGCCCGAGGACAACACCTCTTCATAGCCCGACTCGCGAATCACCTGCTGGACCAAAGAGAAGATTTCCTCGATGCGCGGCTCGATCACGCCGGCCAGCGCCTGCTTGCTCAGCAAGCGCGGACCGCGGTCGCCAAGGCCGGGCACTTCGACCTGCGTGTCCGGGTCGGCCAGCAGTTGCTTGGCATAGCCGTTCTCGACTTTGATGTCCTCGGCGTCCTTGGTCGGCGTGCGCAAAGCCATCGCGATGTCGCTGGTGATGAGATCGCCGGCGATCGGGATCACAGCCGTATGGCGAATCGCGCCGTTGGTGAAGATCGCAACGTCGGTCGTGCCGGCGCCGATGTCGACCAGCACCACGCCGAGTTCGCGCTCGTCCTCAGTCAGCACGGCCTGGCTCGACGCGAGCGGGTTCAGCATCAGCTGGTCGACTTCCAGGCCGCAGCGCCGCACGCACTTGATGATGTTTTCAGCCGCGCTCTGGGCGCCGGTCACGATGTGCACCTTGGCTTCGAGGCGCATGCCGCTCATGCCAATCGGCTCCTTCACGTCCTGGCCGTCGATCACGAATTCTTGCGGCTCCACCAGCAGCAGCCGCTGGTCGCTGGAAATGTTGATTGCACGCGCCGTCTCGACCACGCGCGCGACATCGGCCGGCGTGACTTCCTTGTCCTTGACCGCCACCATGCCGCTCGAATTGATGCCTCGGATGTGGCTGCCGGTGATGCCGGTGTAGACGCGGCTGATCTTGCAGTCGGCCATCAGTTCGGCCTCCTTGAGCGCCTGCTGGATGCTCTGCACGGTGGCGTCGATGTTCACCACCACGCCACGCTTGAGCCCGTTGCTGGGCGCAATGCCCAGCCCCGCCAGCTTGAGCTCGCCGTTGGACAGCACCTCGGCAACCACCGCCATCACCTTGGCAGTGCCGATGTCTAGCCCGACGACGAGATCTTTGTAATCTTTGGACATGAAGCTTCCTCTGTTCGCTCTCTCTTGCTGCTCTACTTTTTCTTCAGGTCGGGAACGACCGTGGTGACGCCGCGCAGCCGCAGCGCATACCCTTCGTTGTGCCGAAGATCGGCGCCCTCGACCGCCGCCATCGTTCTTCCGTACTGGCTCGCCACCGGCGTCACGGTGCGCAGAAAACGCTGCGTACGCGCCACCACTTCTTCGCCTCGCCCGCGCCCGAGTTCGACCGTCGCACCGGTATCGAGCGTCACGCGCCAGCTCCCGCGACTCGACAGCGCCAGCGCGTCGATTGAGAGGTCATAGGGCTGGAACAGCGGCGACAGCACGCGGTACATGCCAAGCACCTGTCCGGCCTGTTCGGCCGGACCATCGAGGTGCGGCAGGTCGTCATCGACTTCGGCCACGTTGGCTTCGAACACTTCGCCGAAGCCATTGATCAGCTTGGACTCGGCTTCGTCGCCCCAATGTGCAACAGGCTGGTGCTCGGTGAGCGTCACGCGCAGCTTGTTGGGAAACTCACGCCGCACGACCGCCTTGCGCACCCACGGCACCGATTCGAAAGCCGTGCGTGCGCGCGAGAGGTCGACCGTGAAAAAATTGCCGGCCAGTTGCGGCGCCACGTTGGCGCGCAGCGTCACCGCGTTGTTGTGCGTGACTTCGCCATCAACCTTGATGCCGGAGAGCGGAAAGAAGGGCTGGCGCAGCACCCACCACGCACCCGCCGCCAGCAGCATGAGCGAGAACAGCGCGAACACCAGGCTCGCGGTCACGTTCATGAGCTTGACGTCGAAGGGCGCGGGGATGCTATTGGTCATGCCGCTCCTTCGTCTCTGGCCGGTTTCGAATCGAGAGTCGCCGTAGCCAGCACACGCACGCAAAGCTCTTCATAGGAGATGCCGGCCGCCCGCGCCGACATGGGCACGAGCGAGTGGCTCGTCATCCCGGGCGACGTGTTCATTTCCAGCAGGAAGGCCTTGCGGTCGCTGGCCCTGATCATCAGGTCGGCGCGACCCCAACCGCGGCAGCCGAGTTGGTGATAGGCGGCCAGCGTAATGCGTCGGATCTCCTGCTCTTCGTCGGCAGGCAGGCCACTCGGGCAGTGGTACTTGACGTCGTCCGTGAAGTACTTGTTCTGGTAGTCGTACGCCCCCTCAGGTGCGGCGATGCGCACCACGGGCATTGCCACGGCATCGAGGCCGCTGCCGAGCACTGCGCAGGTGACTTCCTCGCCTTCGATGAACTCTTCACACAGCACATCCGAGTCGTACCGCACCGAGAGCGACACCGCATCCTGCATCTGCCTGTCCACGTCATTTGGACCCATCACTTTGGTCACGCCGATGGACGAACCTTCGCGCGGCGGTTTGACGATCAGCGGCAGGCCAAGCACATCCGGCACTGCGTTGATCTGCTCGCGGCTCTGCTGGTCAAAGGCCAGGCGAACATAGCGCGGCGTCGGCAGGCCGTCAGCCTCCCAGATGCGCTTGGTCATGACCTTGTCCATCGCCACGCTCGACGCCATCACGCCAGAGCCGGTGTATGGAATGCCAAGGAGTTCGAGCGCGCCCTGCACCGTGCCGTCTTCTCCATGCCGGCCATGCAGCACGACGAAGCAACGCGCGAAGCCTTCGCGCTTGAGCTCGACCAGCTCGCGCTCGGACGGATCGAAGGCATGCGCATCGACGCCTTGCGAAAGCAGCGCATCCAATACACCCGTTCCCGACATGATCGAGACTTCGCGCTCGGCCGAACTGCCGCCGAACAACACGGCCACCTTGCCGAAGGATTTTGGATCAATCACGTTCACAGCCCACTCCCCTTTCGAGCAACCTGCTCGGACTTGCCGGACGCCATCGCGCCGAGTTCAACCACTTTTGCTGGCACCGCGCCGATCGAGCCAGCCCCCATGCAGATCACCACGTCGCCTTCGCGCGCGTTGTCCAGGATGGCTTGCGGCATGGCGCCGATCTCATCGACGAACACCGGCTCGACCTTGCCGGCCACGCGCAATGCGCGGGCGAGCGAGCGACCATCGGCGGCCACGATCGGCGGCTCGCCGGCCGCATAGACCTCGCCGAGCAGCACGGCGTCCGCCTGGCCGATGACCTTGACGAAATCCTCGAAGCAATCGCGCGTTCGCGTGAAGCGGTGCGGCTGAAAAGCAAGCACCAAGCGGCGGCCCGGAAATGCACCCCGAGCGGCGGCGATGGTCGCGGCCATCTCCACCGGGTGATGACCGTAGTCGTCGATCAGCGTGAAGCTGCCTGCGCCGGCCTCGCCCCGCGCAGGCACTTCGCCGTAACGCTGGAAGCGCCGCCCCACGCCCTTGAAGTCGGCGAGCCCGCGCTGCACGGCCTCGTCCGGCACATTGAGTTCGACGGCCACGGCGATGACCGACAGCGCATTGCGCACGTTGTGCTCGCCCGGCAAATTCAGCACGATGTCCAGGTCCGGCAGCGTGACGCCGTTGCGGCGCTGCGCAGTGAAGTGCATCTGCGAGCCGACGGCCCGCACGTTGACTGCACGCACCTGCGCGTCCTCGCCGAAGCCATAGCTCGTGACGGGGCATGACACCTCGGTCACGATCTCTCGCACCGCCGGATCATCGGTGCACAAGATCGCGACGCCATAGAAAGGCATGCGATGCAGGAAGTCGACGAAAGCCTTCTTGAGCTTCGCGAAGTCGTGCCCGTAGGTCTCCATGTGGTCGGCGTCGATGTTCGTGACCACGGCCATGACCGGCAGCAGGTTCAGGAACGACGCATCGGATTCGTCCGCCTCGACCACGATGTAGTCGCCACTGCCGAGCTGGGCATTGGCGCCCGCACTGTTGAGACGACCGCCGATGACGAAGGTCGGATCGAGCCCCGCAGCCGCGAGCACGCTCGCCACGAGGCTGGTCGTCGTGGTCTTGCCGTGCGTGCCAGCGATGGCGATGCCCTGCTTGAGGCGCATCAGCTCGGCCAGCATCAGCGCGCGCGGCACCACGGGGATGCGCTTCTCGCGCGCGGCCAAGACTTCGGGGTTGTTCGCGTGCACGGCGGTCGAGGTGACGACGGCGTCCGCGCCCGCGATGTGCGCGGCGTCGTGTCCGACGTAGGTCGCGATGCCGAGACCGGCCAGGCGCCGCAGCGTCGCACTGTCCGCCAGGTCTGAGCCCGAGATCTTGTAGCCGAGGTTGAGCAGCACTTCGGCAATGCCGCTCATGCCGGAGCCGCCGACACCCACGAAATGAATATGACGGATCGCATGCTTCATGAGCGGCCTCCGCGGCTGAGTTCTTCGCACGCGCGGACCACGGCATCTACCGCCTCGGTCTTGCGCATCGTCTGGGCCTTCAAGGCCCGTTGCAGGAGCGCGTCGCGCCCGGTTTTCTGTAGCAAGTCGGCCAACAATTCTGGTGTGAGTTCGGACTGTTGAACGAGCCAGCCACCACCCGCGTCGACAAGAAAGCGCGCATTGGTGGTCTGGTGGTCGTCCACAGCGGAGGGGAAAGGCACGAACAGCGCTGCTGCGCCGACGGCCGCGATTTCGGTGACGGTGCTCGCGCCGGCACGCGCGACGATCAAGTCGGCATCGGCGTACGCGCGGGCGGTGTCTTCGATGAAAGGTGTGAGTTCGCCGTCGACGCCGGCCGCTGCATAGTTGGCGCGGAGTTCGTCGATCTGCTTCGCGCCGCTCTGGTGCGTCACCTTCGGCCGTTGCGTGGGCGTGATCATGGCCAATGCTTTCGGCACCACCGCATTGAGCGCCTTCGCGCCCAGGCTGCCGCCAACGACCAACAGTCGCAGCGGACCGGTACGGGCCGCGAAACGCTCGGCAGGTTCGCCCTGCGCTGTAAATGCCGCGCGCAACGGATTGCCGACCCACTGCGCCTTCTTCAGCACATTCGGAAAAGCGGTGAAGACGCGATCGGCCACGCTCGCAAGCAGTTTGTTGGCAAGTCCCGCCACGGAGTTCTGCTCGTGGAGCACCAGCGGCTTGCCCAGCAGCACGCTCATCATTCCACCCGGAAAGGTGATGTAGCCACCCAGGCCCACCACCACATCGGGCTTCACACGCCGCACGACACCGATGCTCTGCCAGAAGGCGCGCAGCAGTCGCATCGGCAGCAGGGCGAGCGTGACGGGACCCTTGCCACGCACACCGCCGAACTGCACGGGCTCGAAGGCGAAGCCACGCGGCGGTACAAGCTGGTGCTCCATGCTGCCGGGCACGCCGAGCCAGTGCACGCGCCAGCCGCGCTCACGCAATGCTTCGGCCACGGCCAGCCCCGGGAAGATGTGCCCACCAGTGCCACCAGCCATGACGAGTGCCGTCCTGCTCATACTCGGCCTCCGCGCATGAGGACGCGGTTCTCGTAATCAATGCGCAACACCACAGCCAGCGCAACGACGTTCATCAAGATGGCCGAGCCGCCGAAACTCATCAGCGGCAGGGTCAGCCCCTTGGTCGGCAACGCGCCCAGGTTCACACCCATATTGATGAATGTCTGGAAGCCCATCCAGATGCCGACGCCCTGTGCCACGAGCCCCGAGAAGACGCGGTCGAGCGCGATCGCCTGACGGCCGATGTGCATGATCCGGCGCGTGAGCCACAGGAACAGCGCAATGGCGAGCAACACGCCCACGAGGCCGAACTCCTCGCCGATCACCGCCAGCAGAAAGTCGGTGTGCGCCTCCGGCAGCCAGTGCAGCTTCTCGACGCTACCACCCAGGCCCACCCCGAAGACTTCGCCGCGGCCGATCGCGATCAGCGAATGCGAAAGCTGATAGCCCTTGCCGAGCGCATGTTCTTCACTCCAGGGGTCGAGGTAGGCAAAGATCCGTTCGCGCCGCCAGGGACTGGTCGCCACGATCGTGCCGAAGGCCACCACCACCAGGGTAGCGATCACGAAGAACATGCGCGCGTTCACGCCGCCCAGGAACAGGATGCCCATCGCGATCACTGCGATCACCATGAAGGCGCCCATGTCCGGCTCCGCCATTACGAGCATGCCGACCACCACCACGGCAATGCCCATGGGCAGCACGGCGCGGAAGAAGCGCTCCTTGATCTCCATCTTGCGCACCATGTAGCTGGCCGCATAGAGAACCATCGCGAACTTGGCCAATTCCGAGGGCTGGAAACGCATGATGCCGAGCGGCAGCCAACGGCGCGCACCATTGACGTTGATGCCCAGGTGCGGAATCAGCACGGCCACCAGCAGCAACAGCGACGCCACGAAGAGCCACGGCGCCGTCCTCTCCCAGGTCTTCATCGGAATCTGGAAGGTCAGCAGGCCGGCGACGAATGCGACCACCAGCGAAGCCGCGTGCCGCGAGATGAAGTAGGTCGGGCTGTAACCGGCGCGCGCGAAGCGCGGGTTGTCCGGCAATGCGATCGACGCCGAATACACCATCACCAGACCCCACGCCAGGAGCGCGACGGTGACCCACACCAGCGCCTGGTCGAATCCCAGCACGCGCACCGGCGCTGCCTTCGTCTGCGTCATGCCCGCGTTCCCGAGACGCACGGGCAAGTGCATCGGCAATGCGTCGATGCCGCTCTTGGCGCGGCTGAACCAGCCGGCGAAGCGGCTGGTCTTGCCTGAGGTGCCCGAGGTGGCGGACGTCGTGCTCACGCAGGCCCCCCATCGGCGAGCGCCTGCACGGCCTCGCAGAACACCGTCGCGCGATGCGCGTAGTCCTTGAACATGTCGAAGCTCGCGCAGGCCGGCGAGAGCAGCACCGCATCGCCGGGCTGCGCGAGACTGGCGGCCAGCGTCACGGCCTCGGGCAATGAGGCGGCGGTTTGCATCGAGACGCCTGTGGACGCCACTGCGGCTTCGATGATCGGCGCGTCGCGGCCGATCAGCACCACGGCGCGTGCATATTGACGCACCGGCTCTGCAAGCGGCGCAAAGTCCTGTCCCTTGCCCTCGCCGCCGAGGATGACCACCACGCGGCGCTCCTCGCCAAGCCCAATCAATGCGGCGACGGTCGCTCCTACGTTGGTTCCCTTGCTGTCATCGAAGTACTCGACCTCGTTGATGATCGCGACCGGCTCGACGCGGTGCGGCTCGCCGCGGTATTCGCGCAAGCCGTAGAGCATCGGCGCAAGCTGGCAGCCTGCCGCCGTCGCAAGCGCGAGTGACGCCAGCGCATTGAGCGCGTTGTGCCGGCCAGGGATGCGTAGCGCATCGGCGGGCATCAGGCGCTGGAAGTGGATCTCCTCTTCCTCGACGGCGGCACCGCGCTTGCGCTTCTGGGTCTCGTCGGCTTCGAGCGCGCGCACCAGCCATGCCATGCCGTTGACGCGCTCGATGCCGTAGTCGCCCGGCCGTGTCGGCATGTCGCCGCCGAAAGTGACGATGCTTCGTGCGGTCTGGCCGCGGGCCAGCTTGACGGCCGCCGGCCGCATGGCCATGACGGCTTCGTCGTCGCGGTTCAGCAGCATCACTCCTTGCTTGCCGAAGATGCGAGCCTTGGCTGCGACATAGGCCGCCATGTCGCCGTGCCAGTCCAGATGGTCCTGGGTCACGTTCAGCACCGTGGCTGCGGTCGGTTCGAAACCTTGCACGCCATCGAGTTGAAAGCTCGACAACTCCAGCACCCAGACATCCGGCAGCGTGTCCGCGTCCATGCGCTCTGAAAGGGTGTCGAGCAAGGTCGGGCCAATGTTGCCGGCAACGGCGACCGACTTGCCAGCGCGCTCGACCAATTGGCCGGTGAGTGCGGTGACGGTCGTCTTGCCGTTCGTGCCGGTGATCGCCAGCACCGCGGGTGTGTAGCCCTTGGTCGCCGGTGGCGGAACGATGACCGGTGCCGGTGCGGGCGAATCGTCGTCCTCGTCGGCCGCCTCGGTGTCGGGCTGCTGCGTCTCCGGCTCCGTCGACGGGGCCGCCTCGGGCAGGGTCGCAGGCTCTGCGACTTCTACGCCTTCTGCAACTTCGGCAATGCGCAAATCCGCAAGAGCGTGCGCGAAGAGATCCAGTTCCCCGCCAACATGCAGCCCCATCGCGCGCGCCGCATCGAGCACCGAAGCAATTGACGCCGGCGAGAGACCGGGGGAGCGATACACCGCGCGCACGGAAGTACCTTGGACCAGCGAAGCCGCCAAAGGTCCTCCAACGAATTGCGCTTCGGGAATTTCTTCGCGCAACATGGCGAGTTGCGGCGGCGTCTCGCGCGTGTCCGCCACGGTGATCTTCGCGCCGTGACGCGCACACCAGCGCGCCATCGCCAGGCCGGACGCACCGAGGCCCATGATCAGGACGTGAAGGTCTTGGAGATGCCGCATCGTCTTACCGGAGCTTCAGGGTGGAAAGACCCACGAGGCACAGCAGCATCGTGATGATCCAGAAGCGCACCACGACCTGCGTCTCGCGCCAGCCGCTCTTCTCGAAATGATGGTGAAGCGGTGCCATCTTGAGCACGCGCCGCCCTTCGCCAAAGCGCTTCTTGGTGTATTTGAAATAGGTGACTTGCGCCATCACCGAGATCGCCTCGACCACGAAGATGCCGCCCATGACGAAGAACACGATTTCCTGGCGCACGATGACGGCGATGGTTCCCAGTGCGCCGCCGAGCGCGAGCGCGCCCACGTCGCCCATGAAAACCTGCGCCGGATGCGTGTTGAACCACAAAAAGGCCAAACCCGCGCCGGCCATGGCCGAGCAAAACACCAGCAGTTCGCCCGAGCCCGGAATGTGCGGAAAAAGCAGGTAGCGCGAGTACACGGCACTGCCCGTGACGTAGGCGAACACGCCCAGCGCGGAGCCCACCATCACGACCGGCATGATCGCCAGGCCGTCGAGCCCGTCAGTGAGGTTCACCGCATTGCTCGCGCCGACGATCACCAGATAGGTGAGGATGACGAAGCCGATGCCGCCGAGCGGATAGCTCACTTCCTTGAAGAAGGGCACCAGCAGGTTGATCTTGGGCGGAAAGTCCAGGTCGAAGCCCGAACGCACCCAGGTGGCGAACAGTTCCAGCACGCGCCAGTTGGAGCTTTCGGAGATGCTGAAGAGCAAATAGAAGCCCGCGACCAACCCGACCACCGACTGCCAGAAGTACTTCTCGCGCGAACGCATGCCTTCGGGGTCCTTGCGCACCACCTTGCGCCAATCATCGACCCAGCCGATGGCGCCGAAGCCGAGCGTCACCCAGAGCACGATCCAGACGAAGCGGTTCGAGAGATCGAACCACAGCAATGTCGAAAGCGCGATCGAGAACAGCACCAGCACGCCACCCATCGTGGGCGTTCCGCTCTTGGTGAGATGCGTCTCCATGCCATAGCTGCGCACCTGCTGGCCGATCTTGAGCGCGGCGAGGCGGCGAATGACGTAAGGCCCGGCGAGCAGGCCGAGGAGGAGCGCGGTCAACGCCGCCATCAGCGCGCGGAAGGTGAGGTACTGGAAGACGCGCAGGAAACCAAACTCCGGCGAGACCGTCTGCAGCCATTGGGCGAAGGTCATCAGCATGCTGTGAATGGGCGCGGCTCATGCGGCATGACCGACCCCCTTGTCTTGTTGTTGTGGTGCAGCCGAAGCGACGATGGCCTGGACCACCCGCTCCATCTGCATGAAACGCGAACCCTTCACGAGCACGCTCGCGGCGCGGGGCAAACCCGCCATCACTGCCGCGTTCAGCGATTCGATGTCACCGAAATGCCGGGCCTCGCTGGCCTCATTGCCGGCGAATGCAGCCACGCTGTGTTTCGATTCCTCGCCGAGCGCATAGACGGTCTCGATGCCGCGCTCGCCGGCCCAGGCGCCGACTTCGGCATGAAACTCGGGTCCCTGGTTGCCGACCTCGCCCATGTCGCCGATCACCAGCATGCGCGGTCCAGGCAGGCTGGCGAGTACATCGATCGCCGCGCGCATCGAATCGGGATTGGCGTTGTACGTATCGTCGATGACGGTGATCGTGCGACCTTCGGCCACATGCAACTCGATGGCCTTGGAACGGCCTTTCACTGGCTCGAATGCGGCGAGCCCGTCGGCGATCTTGTCGGGCGAAACACCGCTCGCGAGCGAACAGGCAATGGCCGCCAGCGCATTGACGACGTTGTGGCGGCCCGCGATGCGCAATGCGCAGCGAACATCGCCCACCGGTGTCCGAGCCTTGAACTGCCAGGCGCCCCGCGTCCATTCGGCAGTGGCGAGCGCGATGTCCGCGTCCTCGTGTTCACCGAAGGTGAGACAGCGGCGAGTCGCACCTTCGCGCGCAATCGACTGCCACAGCGGCGTGAATTCATCGCCGAACGGAAACACCGCCGTTCCGCCATCGGGCAACACCGAAAGGACGGAAGCGTTTTCGCGCGCCACGGCCTCGACCGTCGCCATGAATTCCTGATGCTCCCGCTGGGCGTTGTTGACCAATGCGATCGTCGGGCGCGCGATGGCCGACAGGCGGGCGATCTCGCCCGGATGGTTCATGCCGAGTTCGACCACAGAGCGCTGATGCCGCGCGCGAAGCCGCAGCAGCGTCAGCGGCACACCGATCTCGTTGTTGAAGTTGCCCGCCGTCGCGAGGGCGCCTTCGCCGCAGGCCGTGCGAAGAATCGACGCGATCATCTGCGTCACGGTGGTCTTGCCGTTGCTGCCGGTCACTGCAATCAAAGGCAGGTCGAACTGCGAGCGCCAGCCGGCGGCCAGCGCGCCCAGCGCGGCCAGGGTGTCGGGCACTTCCAGGCCGGCGAGACCGGCCGCTTCGAGGCCGCCGTGTGCAATCGCGGCAACCGCGCCGCGCGCGCGCGCGTCGGCAAGAAACGCGTTCGCGTCGAAGCGCTCGCCCTTGAGCGCCACGAAGAGATCGCCAGCTGCCAGCGTCCGCGTATCGGTATGGACGCGAAGGATCGGTGTGGCGGGGTCGCCGATCAGGCGCGCGCCTGGAATCCAGTTCGCCGCCTGGGCCAGCGTCATCATCGAATCGGAAGCGGACATGGTGTTCATGCCTCGCTCCTTCTGGTGAGCGCGTCAATGGCATGCGCTCGGTCCGAGAACGCGATGCGTTCGCCCGCAATCTCCTGCCATGCCTCATGGCCGCGTCCGGCGATCAAGACCACGTCCTCGGGACGGGCCTGCGCGAGCGCATCTGCAATTGCCTTCGCGCGATCGGGTTCGACCTGCGCTGCCTCCGGACGCGCCAGGCCGAGCAGGATCTGGCTGATGATCGCGGCAGGCTTTTCGCTGCGCGGGTTGTCGCTGGTCACGACGATACGATCGGCCTGCGCCTCGGCCACCGCCGCCATCATGGGGCGCTTGACCGTATCGCGGTCGCCGCCGCAGCCGAACACGCACCACAGCTCACCGCCGCGCTGTTGCGCCAACGGACGCAAACCTGCGAGCGCCTTGTCGAGCGCGTCGGGCGTGTGCGCATAGTCGACCACCGCCAGCGGATGGCCGGCGATGCTCAGGCTTTCCATGCGGCCGGGCACGCTGTCCAGGCCCGTGCAGGCGGCAACGGCTTCGTCGAGCGACATGCCGAGAGCGCGCAGAGTGCCCAGCACGCCCAGCAGGTTCGCGACGTTGTACTGGCCGATCAACTGCGTTGAAAGCCGCACCGGCAAATGGCCCTGCTCCACCACGGAGAAGGTGAGGCCCTGCGCGTCATAGCCGATGTCTTGCGCCATCAGGCGGGCGGGAGAGCCGGCGGCCGACAGCGTCCACACGTCGAGCGCGCCGACGCCGGTTTCGATCAGGTTGCCCACCAGCGCAGCGCCATGCACGTCGTCGATATTGACCACTGCGGCGCGCAAGCCTGGCCAGCGGAACAACTCCGCCTTGGCTTGCCAGTACGCATCCATGCTGCCGTGATAGTCGAGATGGTCCTGCGTGAAATTGGTGAAGACCGCGACAGCAATCCGCGTGCCGTCAAGCCGGCGCTCCACGATGCCGATCGACGATGCCTCGATGGCACAGGCGCCGTATCCGCGGTCCGCGAACCCGCGCAACTCTCGCTGCAGCAGCACCGGATCGGGCGTTGTGAGCCCGGTGTAGGTGAGTTCGGGCGGCACACCGACGCCCAGCGTGCCCACGACGGCACACGGCGCGCGGCCGGAGCGCGACAGCGACTGCGCCAGCCACCACGCGGTGGAGGTCTTGCCGTTGGTGCCCGTGACGGCGAGGACGTCGAGTTGCTCGGACGGGTTGTCGTAATACGCCGCTGCGATCGGCCCGGTGGCGGCCTTCAGGCCGGCGTAGGTGGCGATGGCCTCGCCATCGAATGCAAATGCATCGCTGCCCTCTTCTTCGACGAGGCAAGCCGCAGCGCCCTGCGCAAGGGCATTGGCGACGAAGCGCCGCCCGTCGGTGGCGGCGCCGGGCCACGCGATGAATCCGTCGCCCGCGCCCACGGCACGGCTGTCGGCGTGCAGCACCCCGCGCACGCGGGCCTGCAGCCAGCGCGCGGCTTCAGTGGGGTTGCGAAGCATCGTCGTCATCAGAAGCTCTCATCCACGCCCGTGGTCACGACCAGGGGTTTGACAGCGAGATCCGGCGCCACGTTCATCATGCGCAGCGTTTGCTGCACGACCTCGCTGAACACCGGAGCGGCCACGGTGCCGCCGAAATACTGGCCGTTGCTCGGCTCGTCGATCATGACCGCCACGATGATGCGCGGCTTGTCGATGGGCGCCATGCCCGTGAACCACGAGCGGTATTGCTTGCTGGCATAGCCCCGGCCCACCTGCTTGTGCGCCGTGCCGGACTTTCCGCCCACCGAGTAGCCCACGGTCTGCGCGAGCGGGCCCGTGCCGCCCGGGCCGGCAGCCATCTGCAGCATCTTGCGCACCGCCAGCGCGTTCTGGGCCGAGAAAACCTTGACGCCGACCGCCGGCTCCGAGCTCTTGAGGATGGTGACCGGGATGACGCTGCCATCGTGCGCGAAGGCCGTGTACGAATGCGCCATCTGGAACAGCGACGCCGACAGGCCGTAGCCATATGCCATCGTCGCCTGCTCGACTGGTTTCCATGACTTCCATGGACGCAGGCGCCCCGTGACGGCACCCGGGAACTGGATCTGCGGCTTCTGCCCATAGCCGAGCGCCGTGTAGGTGTCCCACATCTCGTGTGGGGTCATCTTCTGCGAGATCTTGAGCGCGCCGATGTTGCTCGACTTCTGGATGACGCCTTCGACCGTCAGCGAGCCGTAGTTATGCGTGTCGCTGATGGTGAAGCCGCCCAAGCTGTAGCGGCCGGGCGAGGTCTCGATCACGGTCTTCGGCGTAATGCGGCCGGCTTCAAGTGCCGTGGCAACAGTGATCGGCTTCATGGTCGATCCTGGCTCGAAAACGTCCGTCATGGCGCGATTGCGCAACTGCTCGCCCGTGAGGTTCTGCCGCTTGTCGGGCACGTAACTCGGATAGTTGGCCAGCGCCAGCACTTCGCCCGTGATTGCATCGAGCACAACCACGCTGCCCGCCTTGGCCTTGTGCAGCGTGACTGCGTCGCGCAGCTTCTGATAGGCGAAGAACTGCACCTTGCTGTCAACGCTGAGCTGGATGTCCTTGCCTTCGACCGGCGGCACCTGTTCGCCGACGCCTTCGACGACGCGCCCGAGCCGGTCCTTGATGACGCGGCGCGAACCGGGCTTGCCCGCCAGGTCCTTGTTGAAGGCGAGTTCGATGCCCTCCTGGCCGTTGTCCTCGACATTGGTGAAACCCACCACGTGCGCGGCCGCCTCGCCCTCGGGGTACTGGCGCTTGTATTCCTTGCGCTGGTAGATGCCCTTGATGTTCAGCTCGGCAATCTGCTTGGCGATCGGCTCGTCCACCTGCCGCTTGATCCAGACGAACGTCTTGTCTTCGTCTTCGAGCTTCTTGTCGAAGTCTTTCTGCGGCATACCGAGCAGCTTGGCCACCTGCTTGAGCTTGGCCCTGACCTCGGCATCGTCGCGCTCGATGTCCTCGGGGATCGCCCAGATGCTGGGCGCAACCACGCTCTGCGCAAGCAGCAGTCCGTTGCGGTCGATGATCCGGCCGCGATTGGCCGGCAGCTCGAGCGTGCGCGTGAAGCGCACCTCGCCCTGGCGCTGGAAGAAGTCGTTGCCGATCACCTGCACATAGGCGGCGCGGCCCGCGAGCACGACAAAGCCCAGCGCGATGCCGCCGACGATGAACTTGCTGCGCCAGACCGGGGTCTTGCTGGCGAGCAGTGGGCTGGTCGTGTATTGAACGCTGCGACGGGTCATAGGCCCCCCGACTTGAGGCGGCTCGACATCGAACTCATCAATGCGCCCCCTTCGTAGCAGCAGTTCGCGGCGCGGACGCGGTGGGCGCGGGCGCAGCGATGGCGGGGATCACGGTGCCGTCTTCGCGCACGTACTGCGTGATGGCCGGCGTGGTCGTGCGCATCTTGAGCTGCTCCTTGGCGAGCTTCTCGACGCGCAGCGGCGTGGCCTGCGCCCGTTTCTCTACCTGCAGGCGATCGTGGTCCAGTTCGAGCCGGCGCGTTTCGAGCTCGACCCGGTGGAACTCGGTGAAGAGCTGGCGCGACATGTACTGCGTGTGCACGAGATAGATCGCCGAGCCCAGCACGGCGATCAACAGGAGCAGGTTGAGTCGAGCCATGATCTGCTCAGCCCTCGTCCGAAGTGCGCTCGGCGATGCGCAGGATCGCGCTGCGCGAGCGCGGATTGCCATCGACCTCGGCCTGGGACGGCTTGACCCGGCCAACAGAGCGCAGTTTCATTGCCTTGGGCACGGCGAAGGGCGCGCGACGGTCGTAGACCTCGCGTGAATGCTTCGCGATGAACTGCTTCACGATGCGATCTTCCAGCGAATGGAAACTGATCACCGCGAGCCGGCCCTGGGGTTGCAGCACGACGAGACTCGCTTCTAGCGCCTGTTGCAACTCTTCAAGCTCGGCATTGATGAAAATCCGAAGAGCCTGAAATGTGCGCGTTGCAGGGTTCTGGCCCGGCTCGCGGGTTTTGACCGCGCCAGCCACGAGCTGGGCCAACTCGGCGGTGGTTGAAACTGGGCCCCGTTCTTGTCGGCGAGCAACAATCGCCTTTGCAATCTGAACAGCAAACCGTTCTTCGCCATAGTCACGAATCACCTCCGCAATCTGCTGTGGTTCGGCCGTTGCCAGCCACTCGGCCACACTCTCGCCGCGCGTGGTGTCCATGCGCATGTCCAGAGGGCCGTCGAAACGAAAAGAAAAACCCCGCGCGGGGTTGTCGATCTGGGGAGAGCTGACACCGAGGTCCATCAGCAGGCCTGACACGCTCGCAGGCGGCAGCTCTCCAAGGTCCTTGAATCCCTGGTGGCGGATGGAAAAACGCGCATCCTCGATGCGCGCTGCTTCGGCCACCGCTTCCGCGTCCTTGTCGAACGCGATGAGGTGGCCCTCCGGCGCCAGCCTTGCCAGGATTTCCCGGCTGTGGCCGCCTCGCCCGAAAGTTGCGTCGACATACGTGCCGGTGCTGTCCGATCCTTCGGGAAAGAGGGCTTCCACCGCCTCTTTCAACAAGACGGTCGTATGGGTCCATGGCTGTTCCACTTGGGGCCTCAGAACGAGAAGTCCTGGAACACATCGGGCATCTGCCCCTGGGTTGCTTCGGCTTCCTTGGCGTCGTAGGTGGCCTTGTCCCAGAGTTCGAAATGATTGCCCATGCCGAGCAACAGGGCATCGCGGGAGATGCCCGCCGCGGCGCGCAGTTCGGGCGACACGAGCACACGGCCGGTGCCATCCATCTCGACGTCCATGGCGTTCCCAAGGAAGACGCGCTTCCACCACTGCGCCGACATCGGGAGGGCCGCGATGCGATCGCGGAACTTCTCCCATTCGGGGCGCGGGAACACCATCAGGCAGCCGTGAGGGTGCTTGGTGATCGTGAGTTGGCCGTCTGCCGTCGCGCTCAGGACGTCACGATGCCGGGTCGGCACGGAGAGCCGCCCCTTGGCATCCAGACTGAGCGATGAAGCGCCTTGAAACACGACCACGAAACCCCGGTTGCGGAGGCCGCCGCGTACCTGAACGCGGCATTCCCCGACACTTTTTCCCACTTAACTGCACTTTTTTGCACTGTAGCAGGAAACGCCTACCTCGCAACCCACGGTCGTCTGTATTTTTTGTAATGGAATCAACAACTTAGCGGTGTTTTTGCAACCGGCAAAACCGCGAATTTCGTTGTAAGTGAAGCACTTAGCTCGCGCAATGAATGTGTTGCGTGAAGCGTGTATCCGGGCAGGTGCCGATCAGAGGATGAAACGCGAAAGGTCTTCGTCGTGACTAAGTGCCGAAAGACGCGCATCCACGTAGGCCGCATCGATGTGCACGGTCCGGCCGCCGAGCTTGGCCGCATCGAAGCTCACCTCGTCGAGCAAGCGCTCCATCACCGTCGACAAACGGCGCGCGCCGATGTTCTCGGTGCGTTCGTTGACGTCGAAGGCGATGCTGGCGAGCCGGGTGATGCCGTCGGGCGCGAATTCGAGCGTCACGCCTTCGGTGGCGAGCAGCGCCTGATATTGCTTGACCAGCGATGCGCGCGTCTGCGTCAGGATGCTCTCGAAGTCGGACACCGACAGCGACTGCAGTTCGACGCGAATCGGAAACCGCCCCTGCAGTTCGGGAATCAGGTCGCTGGGCTTGCTCAGGTGGAAAGCACCGCTGGCGATGAAGAGGATGTGATCGGTGCGCACCACACCGTACTTGGTGCTCACCGCCGTACCTTCGACGAGCGGTAGCAGGTCGCGCTGCACGCCTTGCCGGGAAACGTCGGTGCCCTGCGTCTCGTTGCGGGTGGCCACTTTGTCGATTTCATCGATGAAGACGATGCCGTTCTGCTCGGCGTTCTGAATGGCCTGGCTGCGGATTTCGTCTTCGTTGACCAGCTTGGCTGCCTCTTCGTCGATCAGCAGGCGCATGGCTTCCGCGATTTTCAGCTTGCGCGTCTTGCGCTTGACTTGGCCGAGTTGGCCGAACATGCCGCGCAACTGCTCGGTCATTTCCTCCATGCCGGCAGGCCCCATGATCTCGAGGGGCGTGCGGGTTTCGGCAAGGTCGATCTCGATCTCCTTGTCGTCGAGTTCGTTTTGGCGAAGCTTCTTTCGAAAAGCCTGCCGGGTCGTGCTGCCGGCGTCGGAAGCGCCGCCGCCGTCAGGGAGGCGGGCCGGGGGCAGCAGTACGTCCAGGATTCGATCCTCTGCAGCATCCTCGGCGCGCATGCGGACCTTGCCGCTTTCGGCTTCTCGGGTCTGCTTGACCGCCATTTCGGCGAGGTCGCGAATGATGGAGTCCACGTCCTTGCCGACGTAGCCTACCTCGGTGAACTTGGTCGCCTCGACTTTGATGAAGGGCGCGTCGGCCAGCCGCGCCAGACGGCGCGCAATCTCGGTCTTGCCGACGCCCGTCGGGCCGATCATGAGGATGTTCTTGGGCGTAATCTCGGCGCGCAGCTTTTCCTCGACCTGCTGCCGACGCCAGCGATTGCGCAGTGCAATCGCCACGGCGCGTTTGGCGTCGGGCTGGCCGACGATGTGGTTGTCGAGTTCGGAAACGATTTCCTGGGGGGTCATTGGCATGGGAGCGTTTCTCAGTCAGGCTTTCACAGGGTCTCTACCGTGTGGTGCATGTTCGTATAGATGCAGAGTTCGCCTGCGATCTCCAGCGCCTTCTTGACGATCTGGTCGGCGGGCAGGTCCGTGTGATCGACCAGCGCCTTGGCGGCAGCTTGCGCATAGGCGCCGCCGGAGCCGATCGCGATGATGCCGTTCTCGGGCTCCAGCACGTCGCCGTTGCCGGTGATGATCAGCGAAGTCGTCGCGTCGGCCACGGCCAGCATGGCTTCGAGCCGGCGCAGCACGCGATCGGTGCGCCAGTCCTTGGTGAGTTCGATGGCCGCGCGCGCCAGGTGCCCCTGGTGCTTTTCGAGCTTGGCCTCGAAGCGCTCGAACAGGGTGAAGGCGTCAGCCGTGGCTCCGGCAAAGCCGGCAAGCACCTTGCCGTGATAGAGCCGTCGCACCTTGCGTGCGCTGCCCTTGATGACGATGTTGCCCAACGTGACTTGACCGTCGCCGCCGATTGCAACCTGGTCGCCACCGGCGCCCTTGCGACGCACGCTGATGATGGTGGTTCCGTGAAATTGTTCCATGGGGCATTATCCCGCCCGAGGCCTGCCCACTTCCGAGGGCAGCCTACCGTCGCCAGGGGTCAATCCCTCGTCTTGACGCTCGCATGGTCGGTGATGCCGACGACGCCGAAGAAACATGCAACGAGGCGGTGGGCTTGCGTGAACTGGACGTTCTGGCCGCGCGCGTGGCGGCCGGTCACCCAATTCAGCAGCGAACCAGCCGCTGTGAAGTCGACCCGGACGAGAGCCGCGCACGAAATGCTCGGCGCCGCCGCGTCGCCCAGCTCGTCATCAAGCCGCTGCAGGGTCGAGAGCGATTCACCGACGAGATCGCCCGCCAGCGCCGCGCTGGCGGGCGGCTCCCCAGAACGGTGGGCCTCGCCAGACGTGATGCTCAGGGATGGCTTGGAAATCTTGGGGGTGTCGAGCGCCGCATAGTCGCCCTTGGGATCTTCCCAGGGCGGCGGTGACACTTCATAGGTGATGCAGTAATTGAGCGCAAGCAGCTCGAACTCGTCGGCCCGATGCATCACCCGAAGCGCCGCCATGTGCAACTGCCACCAGATGGCATCGATGCCTCGGTCGTTGGCCGGTGTCGCTTCGGCAAGCACCAGAAGCAACTGATCGGCGCCGGAAAACCGCAGCTGGACGGCCGAATCTGCCCAATGATTGAACAAGGCGCGCAGCGGGCCTGCGGCCTCGGCCTCGATGGCGCCCAGCGCGCTCCAGTCGAGCTTCCAGAAAGGACCGGCGGCCGCCAGTGCGCGCGTGAGCTCGATCAGGCCTTCGCGCGAAAGGCGCGCGGGGCTCGACCAGTCGGCGGTGCCGCCGCCAGCGGCGACGGGTCTGGCCTGCGAAGCGGTCGCCGCGCGAGCCGTGCTTGCCAACGCCCGAAATGACATCCACTCGGGCGCCGAGCGCTTCATGCGTTGGGCATAACGGGTGCTGGTGACCACATACTTCTCGGCATCGCCGGTGGCTCGATAGAAGTCGAGCAGCGTCCGCCAGACATCGTCCTGATCGGCGCTCGGACTGTCCGGAGCCAGCGCCTGCAGCAGGATCGCCTCGGCTCCGGCATCGTCCCCATGGGCGAAGCGGATCGAAGCTTCCTCGATGCAGCCGTCTTGAGCCTGAGCCGGAGCCGGGACGGCCTGTCCGGGAACCCCGCGCTGCGGCACGCCGGGCACGGTGTCGGCGTAGGCACGCGCATGCTGCTCAGCCATGGGCGCCCCGCCGCTGGGAGCACCGTCGGCCTTTGCCTCGCCTTGCCCGCCGCGGGCCTTCCACCACTGCTGGGACATCTGCTCTTCGATCTCGTCGATCTTCTTGAGCGTGAGTGCCCTGCCGTCGGACTTGCCCGAGGTGCTGCTGACGTTGAAGGAGGACGCCGTACCGGCGGCATCGCCTCCGCCGGCCGCTTCGCGCTGCCGGAGCTTGCGGAGCATGTCGAATTCACGGCGGCGCACGAAGTCGTTGCGCTGCCGCCGCTCGATCATCTCCTTGAGCATTTCACGGCTGTAGCCGTTTTCGAGCGTGGAGGAGTCGTCGGCATCGAGTTCGGACCAATCCTTGAGCGGATTGCGCACGAACTTCGCAACCTTGGACAGCAGGCGACCGGTTTCTTCCTTGGCCATGCGCTTCGTTTTCTCCTTCGCCTGCCGCGGCGATCAGTCGCCGAACATTTTCTGCTTGAGTTCGCGGCGCTGCTGGGCCTCTAGCGACAGCGTGGCCGTCGGGCGGGCCAGCAGGCGGCCCACACCGATGGGTTCGCCGGTTTCGTCGCAGTAGCCGTAGTCACCGGCATCGATGCGCTGGATCGACTGCTCGATCTTCTTGAGAAGCTTGCGTTCGCGGTCGCGGGTGCGCAGTTCGAGCGCGTGCTCTTCCTCGATGGTGGCCCGATCGGCCGGATCGGGCACGACCACGGTGTCCTCACGCAGGTGCTCGGTCGTCTCGCCGGCGTTTTCAAGGATGCCGCGCTTGAGTTCCTGCAGCTTCAGGCGAAAGAACGCCATCTGCTTTTCGTTCATGTATTCGGAATCCGGCATCGCGATGACTTCGGCATCGGTCAACTCTTCGGCCGATTTGGACTTCCAGTTGTTGGCGAGCTTGGGATCTTTCTTGATCGCGACGGGCGGCGGCGGCACCAGCGGGTTGGACGAAATCTGCACGAAGCTGGATTTCGCCGCGGTGGAGGCCACCGTCTGGGGCATGGAAGGCACGGTCAGCTGTGACAGCCGCGAGACGCGTCCGCCGCGCGCGGGTGCGGGCGTGGGGGTCGGGGCAGTCGTGGCGGTTGCCGGAGAGGTCACCGTGGCGGAAGAAGAATCGGAGGCGGCAGCCGTTTTTTTCATGGGAGTCGGTGGTGCAGGTGGCGCGGTGTGAGGGCCGGCCGGTTTGGATGACGAGACGCCCGCGCTCACGACCTTGGTCTTGCTCGTGGCGGGGACCTTGGACTGCGCTGCGGACTGGGGGGGCTTTTCGGCGGAAACCTTCTTCGCGGCGGGCACAGCCTGCTGGGCAACCTCCGTCTTCTTGACGGCCGGCTTCGACGCTGGCTTGGCTTTGGCGACAGGTTGCTTCACAGTGACTGGCTCCTTCGACGAACTCGAACGCACATTCTCAGTGGTGTCTCCCCCGTGGAAACCACGGGCGCTCGCCGTTCGCGAACCCAGGGGTTATACCCCTGAAAACGGCCCGAAAACGCGTGCAGTCCTATACCGGAAGTCACACACCGCCTCTAAAAAAAGGACAGGGTCACCCCGGAACAGGCGCGCGATTGTATAGAGAAGTCGAAGCGGGCGGCGTAATCGTCCGCCGGAATCACCGGCGGCCCGGCGCAGGCCTCAGACCAGGCACTGATCGAGGCCCTGCTCCAGGATCTCGCGAGGCAGGTCGATGCCGATGAACACCATGCGGCTGTTGCGCTTTTCGTCCGGGCCCCAGGCCGGTCCGAGGTCGCTGCCCATGAGTTGATGCACGCCCTGGAAGATCACCTTGCGCTCAGTGCCTTGCATATGCAGCACGCCCTTGTAGCGGAGCATGCGGGGGCCGTAGATGTTGACGATCGCTCCGAGAAAATCTTCGAGGCGAGCCGGATCGAAGGCGCGATCGGCGCGATAGACGAAGCTCTTCACGTCGTCGTCGTGGTGGTGGTGATGCCCGTGGCCTTCGTGTTCGTGCGATGGATGGTCGCAATGCTCGCCATGCGCGTGATCGTGGTCGTGACCGTGCTCGTCTTCCTCCTTCAGGAAGTCCGGGTCGATGTCCAGCTTGGCATTGAGGTTGAAGCCTCGCAGGTCGAACACGTCTTTCAGGGGCACTTCACCGAAGTGCACCTTCTGCTGCGGTGCGCGTGGGTTCATGTGCTTGAGCCGATGGATCAGCGCCTCGGTCTCTTCGGCGGCGACGAGGTCGCTCTTGCTGATGAAGATCTGGTCGGCAAACCCCACCTGGCGGCGAGCTTCCTGCCGGTCGTTGAGCTGCTGAGGGGCATGCTTGGCATCGACCAGCGTCAGGATCGAGTCGAGCAGGTAGCTTTCGGCGATTTCGTCATCCATGAAGAAGGTCTGCGCCACCGGACCGGGGTCGGCGAGGCCGGTCGTCTCGATCACCACGCGATCGAAATCCAGCAGACCCTTGCGCTTCTTGGCCGCCAGCAGTTGCAAGGCCTCGCGCAGGTCTTCACGGATGGTGCAACAGATACAACCGTTGCTCATCTGCACGATCTGCTCCTTCGATTCGGTCACCAGGATGTCGTTGTCGATGTTCTCTTCACCGAATTCGTTCTCGATGACGGCGATCTTCTGGCCGTGGGATTCGCTCAGGATGCGCTTGAGCAACGTGGTCTTGCCGGCGCCGAGGAAGCCAGTGAGGATGGTGGCGGGAATGAGGGCCATTGAATGCTCCGGGGATCAGGATCGAGAGAGATCGGGGACAGAAAGTTTAGCCACGGCCAGCCGGCCATGCGCTGCCAGGGTCAACCGCTATTTGCGCACCACCACCAGCCCCTTCAAGTACTCCCCTTCCGGAAACTCGATCGTCATCGGGTGGTCGGGGGCGGCGCCGAGGCGCTCGGTGATGTAGCCGTCCACACCGGCGTCGATACCCGCGGAGGCCACGATCTTGTGGAACAGGTCTGCGCCGATGCCGCCCGAGCACGAAAAGGTCAGAAGGTGCCCACCCGGCGCGAGCAGCTTGAACGCCTGACGGTTGAGGTCTTTGTAGGCGCGCGCGGCACGCTCGGCATGTGCAACCGTGGGCGCGAATTTAGGCGGATCGAGCACGATCGCGTCGAAGCTTCGTCCCTCTTCGACGAAGCGGCGCAATGAAGCATTGACGTCGGCATCGAGGAACTGCGCCTGCACATCGCTGAAGCCGTTCATCGCCAGATGCGCCCGTGCGCGCTCCAGCGCGGGCATCGACGAATCGATGGACGTGAGTTCGGCACCCTCTATGGCGCCGGCCGCCTTCAGGCCCGAAAGCGCCGCGACGGTGAAACCACCGGTGTAGCAAAAGCAGTTGAGCACCCGCCGAAAACGGCGTTGCGCGGCCAGTTCGGCAAATCGCTTGCGGCTGTCGCGCTGGTCCAGGTAGAAGCCGGTCTTGTGGCCGGTCGCGACGTCGAGCCCGAGTTGCCAATCGTGCTCGCGGATCGTGAGCTCGGTTGCGCCCGTCCCTCGCAGCCAGCCTGTGACGGGCTGCAATCCCTCGCGCTCGCGGCCGCTGGCGTCGGAGCGCTCATAGAGCTTCTGAAGCCCGGTCGCTGCGAGCAGCGCATCCGCCAGCACGGCCTTCCAGCGCTCGACGCCGGCCGACAGGAATTGCGCGACCAATGTGTCGCCATACCGGTCGACGATGAGGCCCGGCAGGCCGTCGGCCTCCCCGTGGATCAAGCGTACGCCGTCGCTCTGGATGTCGAACAATCCGCGTGCCGCGACCGCACTCGCCACACGCCCCGAGAAGAAGGATGCATCGATGCGCTGCTTTTCATCGAAGCTCCATGCACGCGCGCGGATCTTGGAATGGGGGCTGAAAGCGGCCCATGCAAGGAAATTGCCTTCGTCAGATTCGATGCGCACCGTTTCACCCGCATCGCCGCCGCCCTTGGCGATCGCGGATTCGAACACCCAGGGATGCCGCCGCAACAGCGAGCGCTCCTTGCCGGGCCTGAGACGGAGGTTCTTCATGCTTTCCTGCCCTTGTTCTGATTGTTTTGTTTGTTCTGGCTGTTCACGCTGTTCTGACGAGCGGGTTCCTCGCGCGCCTGAGCCCGGGGATGCGCCGCATCGTAGGTCTTCGCCAGATGCTGGAAATCCAGCCGCGTGTAAACCTGAGTCGTGGAGATGTTGGCGTGCCCCAGCAGTTCCTGCACCGCGCGCAAATCGCTGCTCGATTGCAGCACGTGACTTGCGAACGAGTGCCGCAGCATGTGCGGATGCACCGGCGTCGCCAAGCCGGCCTTGAGGCTGCGCCGCCGCAATTGCTTCCATACCGAATGGTTGGAGAAGCGCAGGCCGTTGCGGCCAATGAAGAGCGCCGCCGCACTCGCAGGCTCGCGCAGCCGCGCCGATTCGAGCGCGGGGCAATCCTCTCGCACCGCCAGCCAAGCCTGCAAGGCTTCGATTGCCTTGCTGCCCACCGGCACCAGTCTTCGCTTGCTGCCTTTGCCCAGCACATTGGCTTCCGCGGCGTCGAGGTCGATCCAGCCCCGCGCCGTGCCGCTCGCTCGCACGTCCAGCCCGGTCAGCTCGCTGACGCGCAGACCGCATCCATAGAGCAGTTCGACGATCGCACTGTCGCGCGCCTCGGACCACGGGTCGGCGTCCGCATCGTGGAGGTCCGCCAATCGGACCGCGTCGTCCACGGCAAGCGCCTTCGGCAGTGGCCGGTCGGACTTGGGCGCGTGAACGTCCTGCACGGGGTTCGAACCCACCAGCCGCTCGTTGCCCAGCCAGCGGTAGAAGCTTCGCCAGCACGAAAGCACCAGCGCGATCCCCCGCGACTCGCGACCGGCGCCATGCAATTGGGCTGTCCAGCGACGAACGTGCGCCGTCTGGACCTTGTCGAGCGCCAGCCCCGCTGCCTGCGCCTTCTCGGCCAGCGTCTTGAGGTGAATGGCATAGAGCTCGACCGTGCGCGGCGCCAGGCGACGCTCGACGCGCACGTGCTCGAGATATCTCTCGATCAAGTCCATGCGCGGCGCGGCTTCAGAAGAGGTATCCACGGGCCGCATTGTTCACGATGGCCAGGGGCTCGCGCAAAGCACCCTTGAAGACCATGCCCCAGCGCTGCCAGCAGGAAGTCGACGCCGCAGCGTACTGGACCTCGAAGGCCCGGTCGAAGCCGCTGGCCCGGGCGAGCCGTTCCGCGCGCCACAAATGGTAGGGCTCGGTCACGATGATCACGCTCTTTACGCCGGCTGTCTGCAGCACGCTGCGCGACATCGAAAGGTTCTCCCTCGTCGACGACGAGACCGACTCCAGCAGCAAGGGCCCGCCGTAGCCGGCGGCCCGCGCGTGCCGTTCCATGACCTCAGCCTCGACGCGGCCGTCTTCCCAGTCCACGCCGCCGCTCAGCAGCAGCCGCTGCGCTTGACCCGCATTGGCGAGGGCGATGCCGGCATCGACGCGGCCGGTCAGGCACGGATTGGGCTTTCCGTCGCGGTAGGCGCGATTGCCCAGGATCAAGGCCGCATCGGCGGCGCGTTGAGGCGGATGGTCCAGCACCCAGCGGGCGTGCCGCCACACGATGAAAGCGATCGCGAAATAGCCGACCAGCAGGATCAGCAGCGCGCCCCACAAACCGCGCCGGAGCGCGCGGTTCAAGGCCGCAGCCGCGACAGCGCGGCCGAGGCGAGCTCGGCGATGCGATCCAGGAAGTCGGTGCCCATGTCGGGGTTGTAGCGCTGCGCGTCAGGCGACGCGAGCAGCAGCAAGCCGAAAGCCGGCGCCTCGGGTTCCGGGCGCAACGGAATCAGGGCGATCGACACGGCCGCATGCGGCTCGGCGAGCCAGCCGGACACCTCGAAGCCGGAATTCAGGCCGCAATAAGGTGCCGTCAGCGAAGTCGCGAGTGCCTTCACGTCGTCACTCACCCACTGCGCGTAGGGCTCGTTCAGGTAGGCGCTGTCGCAATCCCAGATCTTGATGGCGGTCTGGGGCACCAGGAAAAGCGTCTCCAGCTGTGAGGCGATCTGCGTGGGCAGATGGCGCGGGTCGCGCAGGGTCAGCAGCCCGCGGGTCCATCGCTGGAGACGGTCGGCCGTCACCATGTTCTCGGTGCCATGCCGCACCATGTCCATGACCCGGTGCTCCAGCGCCTTGATCTTCTCGCGCAGCATCTCCGCTTGACGCTCCTGCAGGCTCACGGCGCGGTTACCGTGCGGACTCGTCAGCTGCACCTGACTCAACAGCTGTGCATGGCGTTCGAAGAAGTCCGGCGTGTTGGCCAGGTAGTTGGCGATGTCGTCTTCGGTGATCGGATTCATGGGGGTTTGGTTGAAATGGTTCATGGCTGGTCCGGCACCTCGATCTCGCCTTCGAACACCGTGACTGCCGGACCTGTCATCAGCACCGGAGCGCCGTCGCCGGCCCATTGGATGGTGAGCAGGCCACCGTGGGTCTCGACATCGACACGGGGGTCGAGCAGGCCGAGCCGGATGCCTGCGACCACTGCGGCACACGCGCCGGTGCCGCAAGCGAGGGTTTCGCCGGCGCCGCGCTCATAGACCCGCAGGCGCACGCGTGAGCGATCGACCACCTGCATGAAACCGGCGTTGACGCGCTGCGGAAATCGCGGATGGTGCTCGATCAGTGGCCCTTGAGCTTGAACAGGCGCCGTGTCGGCGTCGTCGACGATCTGCACGGCATGCGGGTTGCCCATTGACAGCACTGCCACCGACACGATGGCGCTTCCGGCATGCGTGCCGAGCGCCAGATGCCATTTCTGCCAGCCGCCCTCGTGCACCGGATCGAGCCCTGCAGTGTCGAAAGGCACAAGCGCGGGTTCGAAGATGGGCGCGCCCATGTCGACCGTGACGCGGCCATCGGCGCCCATCCGCGGCTCGATCACGCCCGAAAGCGTCTGCACGCGCACGGTGTCCTTGGGTGTCAGGCCATGCTCGCGTACGAAGCGCATGAAGCAGCGCGCACCGTTGCCGCACTGTTCGACTTCGCCGCCATCAGCGTTGTGGATCACGTACTGGAAGTCGATGCCTTCGCCCGTAGACGGTCGCACCGAAAGGATCTGGTCGGCGCCGACGCCGAAGTGGCGATCGGCCAGGAAGCGGTATTGCGCTGACTTGAGGCCGAGCGGATTGCGGGTTTCGTCCAGCACGACGAAGTCGTTGCCGGCTCCTTGCATCTTGGTGAAGCGAATTCGCATCGGGGGATTATCTGCTGCTCGCGTCGGATGCTCTTGCATCCCGCTGAATGGCGAGGGCGCTGCCTAGAATGATCCAAACGATTTCAAGTGCAGGGAGGAAAAAGGTGATTCAACGCATCGCCGTGGGCCACGGCATGGCTGGCCGGAAGCTTCTGCGGAAGCTTCAATCAACGTTCAGACGCGAACCACGAACCGAGCGCTTCGCGGATTCTCTCGGCTCGAACGATTTTTACGATTCACAAAGGCAGTCGCCAGGACCCTCGCCAGGGTATCTGGCTCGCGGTCTCCTTGGCTTGTCGGCGGGATTTGTGCTGGGCGCCTGCTCGGTTGCGGCCGGCACACACCAACTTCATCCGGAAGAAAAAAAAATGTCCAGTCCCGCCATCGAAGCGAAACCAATCCCCGACGCGCCCGAAGTGCTGCGCCGGTTGCTGGCGCTGATCGACACATTGCATCAACCGCAAGATCTGACGACTGAACGGGTCGAGCAATTCACTGGCTACGCCATGACGCCGTTTTCCGACAAGCCCACCAATGACGCGTACGAGATATGGCAGCCACTGACGGAGCTGTGGAGGTACTGGTACATCTGGGCGCCCAACAGCGCGACGCGCCTGCCCGATCTGGGCCTGGGGTTCTATGAACGAGATCCCAAACGACGTCTTCCCATG
Organism: Variovorax sp. 05N34; assembly: GCF_056397405.1. Taxonomy (NCBI): domain Bacteria; kingdom Pseudomonadati; phylum Pseudomonadota; class Betaproteobacteria; order Burkholderiales; family Comamonadaceae; genus Variovorax; species Variovorax sp. 05N34. Next base: position 18,326 of record NZ_JBFTNI010000008.1, on the reverse strand, counting down.
ACGGCTGTGTGCGCACTTGACGTCGCTGAGTTTCACGCCGCGCTCCTGGACATGGGCTACCGGCATGTCGGCAACACTCGTCGCGCAAGTCCGGCCAGACAGTACCAGCGCGGCCTGGTTCAGGTTGAGATCGGCATCGTTGGCGAAAGCAGTGAAAGTCTCGAGAAGATTTCACATGATTGCATCAAGAGAGTCCACGTGAGCTTCCGTGCGGAATTCGCAGGCCGAGCAGCCACCCGATGAGCGCCGTGAGCCCCAAGCTCGAGAGCGTGCTCCGCGAACTCGGAGAGCCCACATCACAGGCTTATCAAAACCTTCGTGCTGTCATCGAAGAATCCCCCGTGTTGATGCGGCAAATGAACGATGCTGTAGAGAAAGGTCATCTGAAGCATTTCGCCCTTATGCCCACCGGCGAGAACGCCGGCGCCAGTTACAGCCCTGACACGCAAACCATCAATCTGAAGCACATCAATCTCTCGGAAGCCAGTGGACGCGATGTGCTCACCTTCCTGCTGGGCCACGAAATCCAGCATGGCGTCAACCGTGAGCGCACCAGAGAAGCCCTCGAACAGTTTGATGGCGACGTCCGACGTGTGCTGCAGAGCGGTCGCGCGGTCCATGACTACAGCTCGGCGCTGGACGAGATGCTCGCAATCAATCGGAGCGACGAAGCCAGTGCGCATATTGCTGGCTGGAATGCGCTGGTCAGCCGTGTAAAGCACGCCAATCCTCAAGCCGATTTGTTCGATGTCGCCAGATTGCTGGTGCATGTCGACTACGTGAACGAGTTTGTCGAGAGCAAGGAAATCGACGGGCGTCAGCAATTCGTCGTGAAGGACGGCTTTACCCTCAACGCCGATCTTTCAATCACGCCCGATCCGCTGAACATCGAGGCGGCCGGAAAGCACTATTTCGACAAGGAGCCGAGGGACGCTCGGCTGGGCCTCGGCGGCGATTCCGACTACACCAACTACTATGCGGTCGGCCTGGTCGGATCGATCTGCCAGTATGAAATCAACAATCCCGCCTTCGCTGCCAAGGTACAACTGGACATGCGCGGGCTCAAGCTGGAGGAGAAACTGCTCGAGCGGAACGGCATTTCGCTCGGCAAGTCCGGTGCGCGTTGTCCTTACTACGACGTGCGCGCTCCAAACCTCACAGCACATTTCGACCACACTGCAGACAGCCATCAGCACCTGCCGATCCACGGCCTGCCAAGTCCGACGCAACTGCCTCTGCGGTTGAATGGCGAGCCGCCGGCCGCCCGACTTGACGAGGCGACGCATCCCGATCACAAGCTATTCGGCCAAGCCCAAGCGGGAGTGAATTTGCTCGACGCAAAGGTAGGCCGCACGCCCGATCAGAAGAGCGATCAGCTGGCTGCCGCCCTGGTCGTGGCTGCCCGTACAAACGGAATCAATCGCATCGACCATGTGGTCCTGAGCACCGACGCTTCGAAGGTGTTCGCCGTCGAAGGCGCGTTGGACTCGGCTCTCAAGCGGATCGCCAGTATTCCGACGGTGGAGGCCCTCAACACGCCCATCGCCCTAAGTACGCAGGCGTGCGAGCAAGCATCTGAACTGAACAGGCAACAAGTCCAGGACCGAGCGCTGGACCACCCGCAGACCACGCAGCGCGAAGCACGGGCAATGAGGCTCTAGCCCTCAAGCCCCTAAACAACAGGACCCGAACCGCGCAGCCGATCCAGCGCACGGTCCAGGAACACGAGCCTGTCCTGGCCCCAGAAGCGCTCCTCGTGCAGGATGTATGTGGGCGCGCCGAAGACTCCCCTGTCGACGGCTTCAGCGCTGTTCGCCCGGTAAGTGGCCTGTGTCTCGGCCGTCTGCTCCAGCGCTTGCAACGCGGCGCCGTCGTAGCCGTTCTCGTCGGCCACCGCGATGCGCACCGCGGCGTCCGCGGTGTCGCGCTCTTCCGCCCACAGGGCACGCAGCAGCGCATGCGAAAGCGGCTGGGCGTCCAGGCCCTGCAACTGCGCCGCAATCACCATCCAGCCGGGGTACTTGTTCCAGTTGGGATCGCTCGCCTGCCCCTTCGGGTAGTGCGCGGGCTCAAGGTTGAGCGGCATGCCCAGGTGCTCGCGCCAGCGCGCAAGTTCAAGCGCGTGGTAAGTGCGCCGAGGTTCCGGCCGGGTCTTGAGCGGAATGCCGCCGGTCTGCGGGACCACCGCCTGGAAGTCGTAGGGCTTGAGCGTGAGCCGCACATGGTGTCGGCGGACGATGTCCTGAAGTTGCGGCCCTCCAAGGTAGGCCCAGGGAGAAGAGAGGCTGTAGTAGCAGTCGAGCGCGATCATGTTCTGGATTATCTTCACGCCATGGCCTCAGACGACTCTTTTTCCGACGCACGCTCCGGCGAACTTCCGCCGGTGCCGCTGCAATTCATCGCAAGTCCGCGCGACACCGCCGCGCTCGAGCGCCTCGCGGCCCAGGCACGCGCCGATCTCGAACGCATCAACGTGCCGCCGCCGGCATGGGTGCTTCCAGCGGAATCGTCCACTGCCGAGGCACCGATTCTCGACGTCCTGATTGCCGGCGCCGGAATGTGCGGCCAAACGGCTGCCTACGCGTTGCGCCGCGAAGGCGTCACGCGGGTACGCGTGATCGACCGCGCCCCGCGGGGCGAAGAAGGCCCGTGGGGCACCTACGCGCGCATGCTCACGCTGCGCAGCCCCAAGCACGTGGGCGGCCCCGAACTCGGCGTGCCCTCGCTCAGCTTTCGTGCATGGTACGAGGCGCAGCACGGCGAAGGCGGTTCGACGTCCAAAGAGGGCGTGCCCGGCTGGGAGGCGCTGCACAAGATCGGGCGTGTCGACTGGCGCGACTACCTGCTCTGGGTGCGCGAAACGGTCGGCCTTGCGGTGGAAAACGGCGTCTCGCTGCGCTCCGTGTCGCACACGCAGGACGGACGGGTGCTTGAAGTCGAAGTCGAAGACGCCCACGGCAGGCGCGAATCGGTGCGCACGCGGCAACTGGTACTGGCGCTGGGACGCGACGGCAGCGGCGCGGCGCGCTGGCCTGCGTTTCCTTCGTTGCAGCGTGACGATCCCTTCGCAGCCGGGCGCGTATTCCATTCCGCCGATACGATCGATTTCGCGGCTTTCGAAGGCCAACGCATCGGCGTGCTCGGCGCTGGGGCGTCGGCGTTCGACAACGCCGCCTGCGCGCTCGAAGCGGGTGCCGCAAAGGTGACACTCTTCGCGCGCCGCGCCCAACTGCCGCAAGTCAACAAGAGCAAGGCCGCATCCAGCCACGGCTTCCTGCGCGGCTTCGAGGGACTGGACGACGCGCGCAAGTGGCGCGTCTATACCTACATCTTCGACGAGCAAGTCCCGCCGCCCTGGGAAACGGTGCGCCGCTGCGATGCGCACGATGCCTTCGATCTGCGCCTCGGAACCCCGTGGGACGATGTCGCACCCGACGAGGACGGCGTGACGGTCACCCTGCCGAACGGCGGAATGGAGCGCTTCGACGCGGTAATCTTCGGCACCGGCTTCGACGTCGACCTGCTTGACCGGCCCGAAATCGCCGCGTACACATCGCAGATCGACACCTGGGCAAACCATGTTTCGGCGACCGAAGCCGAGCATCACCCCGAGCCGGCGCGTTTTCCGTACCTGGGCCCTGGCTTTGAACTGCGCAGTGCCGATCCGTCGAGCCCGCAAGCGGATGCGTTGGCGCGAATGCGCCTGTTCAACTGGGGCGCGACCATGAGCCATGGCGCACTGGCCGGCGATATTCCGGGCCTCGCCATCGGCGCGACGCGGCTGGCGCAGGCCATCGCGCGCGACCTGTTCGTGGAAGACGCCGACCGGCACTGGGAGCGCCTGCAAGCACACGATGAGCCCGAACTGATCGCGACACGCTGGTACGTACCAGGCACGCCGAACGAATGAGCCAGAGCCGCCCAGCGGCTTTCGTGACATTTGCGCGCGATCGGCGCTTCTTCTCGGCGAAGTCGGCGCCCCGCGCTCGTTATATTCCAGGCCCGGCTTGCGCTCCACGTAAGCCGTTTCGGAACCAGGAAGGACAAAAGAACGAATCACGCTTCAAGCGAGGGCAACGCCTGCCCTCCGCATCTCGGCGCACGCCACGGCCTGTCACGGCCACCCATGGCCAACGTGGCGCTGGCGCTTTTTCAAACGCAGTCAATTGCCGGTGATCAGCGCGTCTTCAGACGTGCGGTTGCCGGTCATGTTTTCGGGAGCTCTCATGAACAACAACAATTTCAAAATCTGGTCGGCCGAATTCCTCGGCACCTTCTGGCTCACCTTCGGCGGTTGCGGCAGCGCAGTCCTCGCCGCGGCCTTCCCTGACCTGGGCATCGGCTTTCTCGGGGTGTCGGTCGCATTCGGGCTGACTGTGATCACCGGCGCCTATGCGTTCGGGCCGATCTCGGGCGGCCACTTCAATCCCGCCGTCTCGCTCGGCCTGGTGGCGGCCGGCCGCATGCCCGCCAGCCAGCTTGCGGGTTACGTGGTCTCCCAGGTGGCGGGCGCATGCTTTGCCGCGGGCGTCCTCTACCTCATCGCCTCGGGGAAGCCCGACGCCGACCTGGGCGGATTTGCGGCCAACGGTTTTGGCGAGCACTCGCCAGGGCAATACGGCATGGCGGCCGCGTTGCTCTGCGAAGTCGTGCTGACGGCCGTGTTCCTGATCGTGATTCTCTGCGCGACCGCCAAGCGCGCGGCGCCGGGCTTCGCAGGCCTGACGATCGGACTCTGCCTCACGCTCATTCACCTGGTTTCCATTCCTGTGACCAACACGTCGGTCAATCCGGCGCGCAGCACCGGCCCGGCTTTGTTCGCGCCGGCATGGGCGGTGGATCAGCTTTGGATGTTCTGGGTCGCTCCGCTCGTCGGCGCGCTTGTCGGTGCGGTGATCTACAGATTGGCACTGGCCGAAGCGCGGACGGAAGCACCGGCAATACGGGCCGCCTGAAGCTGGCTCGATCGTTCACCGTGTAGGGCGCCATGCAGTTCGGCCAGGAGCCCGGTGTGCACGTCGCCTTCGCGAAATCTCGGATGCGCGAGCACGGCATCGAGATAGCCCAGGTTGCTGGTGAGCCCGCTCAGGCGGACTGAAGCCAGCGCCGAGCGGAGCTTGTCGATCGCTGTCAGCCTGTCGGCGGCGTGGGCCAGCACCTTCATCACCAACGGGTCGTAGTAAGGCGTCATGACGTTGCCCTGCCGATAGCCGCAGTCGATGCGCACGCCCGCCATGGCCGGCAGCACCAGTTCGGTCAGCGGTCCCGGGCTGGGCATGAAGTTCCTGGCCGGATTCTCGGCATACACACGGGCTTCGACCACGTGGCCCTCGGCGCGGATGTTCTCCTGGGCGAGTTCGGCATGGAGCACCTCGCCCATCGCCAGCCGCAACTGCGCACCCACGAGGTCCACACCTGTGAGCATCTCCGTCGCCGCATGCTCGACCTGGATGCGGGTGTTCATTTCCAGAAAGAAGAATTCGCCGGTCACCGTGTCGAAGAGAAACTCGACCGTGCCCGCGCCTTCGTAGCGGCACGATGCAGCCAGGCCGATCGCGGCCTGCGCCATCTTGCGGCGAATCTCGTCGGCGATCAGCGGCGCACCGGCTTCTTCCAGGACTTTCTGGTGGCGCCGCTGCATCGAGCAATCTCGATCGAACAGGTGCACGGCGGTGCCGTCGCCGAAGCCGAAGACCTGCACTTCGACGTGGCGCGCGCGCTGAACGACGCGCTCCAGGTACACCGCGCCATCGGCGAAGGCCTTGTGCGCCAAGCTGCTGGCCGTGCGCACCGAAGCCACGAGTTCGTCCGGCTGCGTGACCAGGCGCATCCCGATGCCGCCACCGCCGGCCGCCGCCTTGACGAACAGCGGAAACCCCGTCGCGGCACCGGCGGCGTGCAGCGCCGGTTCGTCGGTCGGGTCGAGCTTTCCGGTGCCGGGCAGCACCGGGACACCGGCGCGGACAGCGGATTGCCGCGCCTGTTCCTTGTCGCCCATCAGCGCGATGACTTCGGGCCTCGGGCCGACGAAACGGACGCCCGCTTCCTGGCATGCGCGGGCGAATGACGCGCTCTCGGCCAGGAAGCCGTAGCCGGGATGCAGAAGCGTCGCGCCGGTGCGCCGGGCGACCTCCAGGATCACATCCTTGCGCAGATAGCTTTCCGAAGCGCGCGCCGGTCCGATCGCGACCGCCTCGTCGGCCATCTCGACGTGCGGCAGGTCCCGGTCGACCTCGGAGTGGATCGCGACCGTTCGAAGCGACAGTTTCCGCGCCGCGCGAATCACGCGGCAGGCGATCTCGCCGCGATTGGCGATGAGCAGTGTGGGCTTGGTCATTCGGTCGCCTTCCCCTTCCTATCGCCAGGCCACCTTGCGGAAATCCAGGAATCCCGAACCTTCCTGAACCTGCCAGTACAGGTCCTTCTTCTTTGCGAAGACATTGAACAACTCGGTCACGAGCAGCGCCGAAGCATCGTCGTGCAGCGCGCGGCCGATCTTGCGGAAGAGCGCGCCGCGCGCTTCGGCGCCGGTCGTGCTGTCGAGTTCGGTGATCAGCTTCTCGACTTCGGGGTTGTAGTAGTCGGACCAGGTGCCGTTCTTGGAGAACGAGCCCGCCACGGGATGGATCGGATCGTAGATGGCGTTGGTGAACTGCGTGGTCGTCATCGGACCCGACTTGTGCGTGTTGTTGAGCCGGCTCCAGGCCGCATAGTCGATGCGGTTGATCTTGACGCGCACGCCGACTTGCCCGAGATAGGCCGCCACCGCTTCGGCAAACTCCTTGGGCGTGCCGACGGCATCGTTGAGTTCAATGTCGAAGCCGTTCGGATAGCCAGCCTGCTTGAGCAGCGCCCGCGCCTTCGCTGGGTCGTAGGCATAGGGCGCGATGTCGGGGCTGCTGCCGTAGGGAAAGTACTTCGAGATGAAGGTTCCCATCGGCGCGCCGACGCCATGGAAGACGCCCTTGATGATCGCGTTGGCATCCACCGCATGGTTGAGGGCCTTGCGCACCTCGACCTTGGACAGCGGCGTGCCCGGCACGTTCGAATAGAGGCGCACGTGCATCGGCGAGGACACCGGATTGGTGATGACGCTCAACGCCGGGTCCTTGCGCAGGCGCTCGACGTCCGACAGCGGCACCATCGAAGCCACATCGACCTCGCCGGTGAGGATGGCGTTGACGCGGCTGGCCGGCTCCGGAATATAGGTAAAGGTCAGCGTCTTGATCCCGGGCTTCTCGCCGTAGAAGTCGTCGAAGCGCTCCAATTCCAGGTACTGGCCGATCTTGTTTTCCTTCACTCGGAAGGGACCAGTCCCGATGGGGGCTGCCGCGAAGGCTTCGGCATTCGGCAGCTTCGACGTGTAGTTCTTGCCGACGATGAAGAGGAAGCCGGCGATCTTGTTCATGAAGGCGCCGTCCGGCTGCTTCAGCTTGATGACGACAGTCTGCGCATCGGGTGTCTCGATGCTGTCGACCACCGGCGCGAAGTAGGGCCGGCGCGTGCTCTTCGATGCCGGGTCGATGATCCGCTCGATCGAGTATTTCACGTCGGCCGAGCTGAAGATGTCGCCGTTGTGGAACTTGATGCCCTTGCGCAGCGTGAAGGTGTAGGTCAGGCCGTCGGGCGAGATCTTGTAGGCGTCGGCCATGCGCGGAACGATGTTGCCCTTGGGGTCGAAGCCGTAGAGCGTGTCGTAGATCTGCATGGCGTAGCGCTGCGAGTCGCCGCTGGCAGTGATCTGCGCGTCCAGGTTCTGGATTTCCTTGTCGAGCGCGACGACCAGCGTTTCCTTGTTCACGGCCGGTGCGGTCTTGCTGGCCGCCATGGCGCCAAAGGCCGGCGCCAGAAGGGCCAGCGCGGCGCCGGCCAGGAAGCGGCCGATGCGCGCCCGCGATGTCGATCGGTTCATGCGTAATGCTCCTGTGTGAGGAATGGATGAATGGGGGTGGCCGCGCGATGCCGTCACTGCCATGCGACGCGGCGGAAGTTCAGGAAGCCCGATCCCTGCTGGACCTGCCATTGCAGGTTCTTCTTGCGGCCATAGACGTAGAACTGCTCGGAGACATTGACCGATGCCGCGTCCTCGTGGAGGAGCCGTCCGATCTTGCGGAAGATGGCGCCGCGCGCCTCGGGCCCCAGGGTGCCTTCGAGCTGCCCGATGAGCGCCTCGACCTCGGGGTTGTAGTAGTCCGACCAGGTGCCTTCCTTCGAGAAGGTGCCGACGATCGGATGCACCGGGTCGTAGATCACGTTCGAGAAGATGGTGACCGTCGCCGGGCCGGCCTTGTGCGTGTTGTTGAGGCGGATGAATGCCGGATAGTCCATGCGCACCAGTTCCGTCCGTACGCCGACCTGGGTCCAGTAAGCGGCGATGGCTTCGGCGAATTCCTTCGGCTGGTCGGTACCGTTGTAGAGCTTGACGTCGATGCCGTTCGCGTAGCCCGCCTTGCGCAGCAGCTCGCGGGCCTTGGCCGGGTCGTACGGATAGGGCTTCAGGTCGGGATCGGCGCCGTACGGGTAGTAGCGTGAGATGAAGGACGCCATCGGGCTGCCGACGCCGTGCAGAACACCTTTGATGATCGCGTCGTTGTCGACCGCGTAGTTCAGCGCGCGGCGCACATCGCGATTCGCGAAGGGATGGCCGGCCACGTTCGAATAGAGCCGCACGTGCAGCGGGCCGCCGTTCGGATTCGTGACGACCTCCAGTCGCTTGTCGGCCTTCAGGCGGCTGGCGTCCTGGAGGGGAAGCACGGTCGCCAGGTCGATCTCGCCATTCACGAGCGCGTTGACGCGGCTGGCCGCCTCAGGGATGAAGCGCAGCACCAACCGCTTCACGCCGGGCATCTCGCCGGCATCCTTGCCCCAGTAGCCATCGAAGCGCTCGAGTTCGAGGTACTGGCCGACCTTGAATTCCTTGACGCGGAAGGGCCCGGAGCCGATGGGTGCGGCGGCGAATGCCTCCGGGGTTCCAAGACGCGTGGTGTAGTCCTTGGGAACGATGAAGAGAAAGCCGGCCACCTTGTTGAGGAAGGCGCCGTCGGGCTGCTTGAGCACGATCGTGACGGCGTTGCCGCTGGCATCCACACGCTCTACCACCGGCGCGAAATAGACGCGGCGCGTGCTCTTGGTGGCCGGGTCGAGGATGCGCTCCAGCGAGTACTTCACGTCCTGCGCCGTCAGCGCATCGCCGTTCTGGAAGCGGAGCCCTGGTCGCAGGGTGAATGTGTAGCTCTTCTGGTCGGGCGCCACCTTCACCGCGCTGGCCATGCGCGGAACGAGATTCCCGACCTGATCGAAGCCATAGAGCGTGTCGTAGACCTGCCATGCATAAAGCAGCGAATCGCCGGTGGAGGTGACCTGGGCATCGAGGTTGCTGATCGATTTCTCGAGGCCGACCACCAGCGTGTCGCGATCGATGGCCGGTTCGTACTCGGCAGCGGCACCGCCGCCCGTCAGCCCGAGCAACAGTGCGGCTCCGAACATCCATCCGGTGACCCACGCGCGCATGCGCCCATGACGAGTCGCTGTGATCATTCACTGTCTCCTTCTAGGTCCACTAAGTGGACTTATAAAGTCTATGATGGCTTGAATCGGCGCTGTTCATGACAAGGGGCCTGACCCTAAAATCTTGTCCGCACGATGTCAATCACTGGAATACCCTCTGATCTCACACCGTTCAGGCCTATATGGTGCCTCAGCCGCATAGTCGGAAAGCAAATATCAATATATGGAAATCCATGGATAAGAGTGTTCTAGACGAACTGAGCGCGCGGCGCCGCGAAGCCCAGGAAACCCGCCCCGAGGCGCTCGAAAAGCTGCATGCGCTCGGCAAGCTCTGTGCGCGCGAGCGCATCGATGCCCTGCTCGATGCGGGCAGCTTTGTCGAGATGGGCCTGCTCGGCCGCAGTGGCCACCCGGCGTTGCGCGATCGCACGCCGGCCGATGGCGTCGTGGTCGGCCACGGCACGATCGATGGGCGCGTGGTGTATGTGGCCGCGGACGATGCGGCGGTCATCGGCGGCACGCGAGGCAGGGTGGGCGAAGTCAAGATCAGCCGCATCCGCGCGGCTGCGCTCGCCCACCGCGCACCGTTCATTGCGCTGATGGAGGCCGGTGCGGCACGCACTCAGGAAACGTTCGGCGCGATGGCGGCCGGTGTCGGGTCGCGCTTCGGCGACCACTTCCGCATGTCGGGGCGTGTGCCCCAGGTCGCGGCCGCGCTGGGCTCGGCGTTCGGCGGACCCTCGTTCACTGCGGCGCAATCGGACTTCGTGACGCTGGCGCGCGGCACCGGCTTTCTCGGCATGTCGGGTCCGCTGGTGGTCAAGGTCGGCACCGGCGAAGTCGTGACCAGTGACGAGATCGGCGGCGCTGAGATGTCGAGCGAGGTCACGGGCCTGGCCGATCACGTCGGCGAAACGGAGCGGGAGAGCCTGGCGGCCATCCGCACTTTTCTATCCTTTCTTCCGAGCCATTGCGATGAGTTGCCGCCAGTCGCCCCGCCGCGGCCCGCGGCGCTGGACACGCCCGAAGGCCGCGAGCGTCTTCGCGCGTTGATCCCGGACCTCGGTCGCCAGGCCTACGACATGCGCAAGGTGCTGGCGCTCATCGTCGATGGCGGCGAGCTCTTCCAGCTGCGCCCGCGCTACGGCGGCAACCTGATCACCGCCTTCGGCCGCATCGAGGGCGAGCCTGTCGGCTTCGTTGCCTCCAACCCCATCGTGCGCGGCGGCGTGCTCGACGAGAAGACCGCGCGCAAAGCACGCAAATTCATCGAGCTGTGCGACGCCTTCCATGTGCCGCTTGTCTTCATCACCGACGCGCCGGGCTTTCTGGTCGGGCCGGCCATCGAGCGCCAGGGCATGGTCGCCCTCGCAGGGCGCTTGCTCAACGTCGTCTGCGCGGCGTCAGTGCCGAAGATCACGATCGTCGCGCGTAAGGCGATCGGGCTGGCCTACCTCGCGCTCTGCGGGCGGGTGATGAACCCCGACACGCTGGTGGCCTGGCCCATGGCGCATTTCGACGTTATGGGCCCCGAAGCCGGCGTCGAGCTGACGCACGGCAAGGACATCGCCGCGGCCGAGGATCCCGTGCAGCGGCGCGCCGAAATCATGCAGAAACTCGAAGTCGAATCGAGCGCCTACGAGGCTGCCGCCATGGGGCTGATCGATGACGTCATCGACCCCGGCGAAACCCGCGAGGTCATCATTCGCTCGCTTGCCAAAGTCAAGGCCGCCCGCACGCCGGGCTTCAAGCATCGCATCGATCCCTGACGGACGAACCATGAGCATCGACATCGAGGTCCGCGACGGCATCGCCACGGTGCGCCTCAATCGACCGGAGGCGCTCAACGCGATCGACAGCCGGATGCGCCGCGACATCCAGGCCGCATGGCGGCAGCTGGCCGCCGACGACCACGTCCAGGTCGTCATCGTCACCGGCGTCGGCGATCGGGCGTTTTCTGCGGGAGCGGACCTCAAGGATGCGGCGCAACCAGCGCAGTCGTTTGCCGGCGAGGCTTTCGGTGATGCGAGCAACGGCTCGCTGACCCACGGCATCGAGATGCACAAGCCGTTGATCTGCGCCTTCAACGGGCTGGCGTTCGGCGGCGGCCTGGAGATCGGCCTCGCCTGCGACATCCGCATCGCGGCCGAGGGTGCGCGCTTCGCGTTGCCCGAGGTGCGCGTCGGAACACTGCCGGGCTCGGGCGGCACGCAGCGCCTGCCCCGCTTGATCGGCCGCTCGGACGCCATGCTGATGCTGCTCACAGGCGATTCGGTCGATGCCGCCGAGGCGCTGCGGATCGGCCTGGTGAGCAAAGTCGTTCCGGCCGCGCAATTGCAGCAGGCCGCGGAATCGATCGCACTGCGCATCGCGGCCAATGCGCCCCTGGCGGTGCGCGCCGTGAAGCGGCTCGTGCTGAGCGGGCTCGACCTGCCGTTGCCGCAGGCGCTCGAGTCCGAGCGCTTGACCTGGGGCTTGCTGCGCGATACGGAGGATCGCCGCGAAGGCCGTGCGGCGTTCGCGGCGCGGCGAAAGCCCGTCTATCGCGGCCGCTAGGCTGGATCAGCCGGCGCTGGTCTCGATGGTGAGCAGCAGGTCGCCTTCGTTGACCATGTCGCCTTCGGTGACGTGGATCGAAGCGACACGGCCGGGCCGGGGCGTGCCCACCGGGATTTCCATCTTCATCGACTCCAGGATCGCGAGGGTGTCGTCTTCGCCGACCTGGCTGCCCACTTCGACCGAGACCTTGCAGACCGTGCCTGCCATGTCGGACGTGATCTTGATCGATGCCATTTCTGATGTCTCCAAAGATGGAATGTTTGAGCAAATGAAAACTATGTGGAATCGCCAGAATCACTCCGACCAGCGTTGAAGAACTATAACCCGACACGGGTTATCGCGGGATGAAGTTGGCTTCTCCATTGGCAGAATCGCGCATTTTCGAGCAAGATGTTGTTTATCCAATCTCGCTGAAGTCGAGATCGATGAAGACATTCGCATTCGAATACTCAAATCACAGGACCACATAATGGAATCACCAAATGAGCTTCGCGACAGGGCCCGATCGTTCGACCTGATCGTCGTGGGGTATGGCGCGGCCGGCGCGGTTTGCGCGATCGAGGCAGCACGCGCAGGCGCGCACGTGCTGCTGATCGAGAAGATGGCCGATCCCGGCGGCATATCGATCCTCTCGGCGGGCGGCATCCGCGTCTGCGACGACCCACAGGAGGGATTTCGATACCTGCAGCACACCTGCGGCGGTCGCACGCCGGACGACGTGTTGCGCACGCTGGCAGAGGGAATGGCGGAGATGCCGGAGTACCTTCGCGATCTCGCTCGCATCAACGGCGCGCGGGTGAAGGTGGAACCCGCCGTCGGCAACTATCCCTTCCCCGGGTGCGATTCGCTCGGCTATGCCGAAATCGAATCGATCCCCGGCTTCGGCGAGCCCGGCGGACCGGAGGCCGACGGCTACCTGGCCGCGCGCCCGCTTCGGCCCGGCTGCTTCCTGTTCAAGGTGCTGGCCGACCAGGTCGACCATCACGCGGCGGCCGGGCGCATCGAGGTCTGGTTGTCCACGTCCGTGGAGCGTCTGCTCCAGGATGCGCAGGGCCGTGTGTTGGGCGTTGCGGCACGGCGCGACGGCGAAGCGGTGCGTGTGCGGGCTCGGCGCGGCGTCGTCCTCGCCTGCGGCGGCTTCGAGGCCGACGAGGAGATGAAGCGCCAATACCTCGTGTCGACGCCGGTGCTGACCGGCAGCTTCAGGGGCAACACCGGCGACGGCATCCGGATGGCGCAGGCGGCGAATGCGGCGCTCTGGCACATGTGGCATTGCCACGGCCCCTACGGCATGCGGCATCCGGATCCGGACTTTCCGTTCGGGCTCTACGTCAAGCTGCTGCCCATGTGGACGCCGGAGCGCAAGGGACGCCCGCTGCCCCGGATGGCCTGGATCATCGTGGACCAGAAGGCACGGCGCTATGTCGACGAATACCCGCCGTACATGTCGGACACCGGTGTGCGGCAGTTCGACCATTTCGACCCCGCGACCGGCCGCCATACGCGCCTGCCGTCATTCCTGCTGTTCGACGAGGCGGGCCGCAAGCTCTATCCGATGGGCCGCTCGATCACCAATGACCGCGAGGCCTACTACGAGTGGAGCGCCGACAACCTGCGCGAAGTCGACAACGGCATCCTGGTGCGCGCGGACACGCTGGAGGAACTCGCTGCGCAGCTCGGGCTCGACGCCGCCGCGCTGATTGCCACGGTCGAACGCTGGAACGCCAATGTGGCGGCGGGCGCCGATCGCGACTTCGGCCGGCGACCCGAAACCATGATGAACCTCGCCACACCTCCCTTCTATGCCGCGAAGCTCTGGCCGGTCGTCATCAACACGCAAGGGGGCCCCGTGCACGACGCCAGCCAGCGCGTGCTCGATCCCTTCGGGCAACCCGTGCGCCGGCTTTACGCCGCCGGCGAACTCGGCAGCGTGTTCGGCCACGTCTACATGGCCGGCGGGAATCTGGCCGAGTGCTTCGTCGGAGGCCGAAACGCGGCGCGTGCGGTCTTGCAAGAGCCGCTCGTCGACGACGTTTTGTACAACTGAATTTGCACTGTTCCACATAGTAGATGCTTAAAAAGCGCTCGGAATCCAGACGGAATACAGGCCGCGCCGAGTGCTCATCTCCCCCGATCTTCAGGGATATTTCCCCAATGAACCGTGCAGTTCGAGGCAGGTCGAAGCCGGTGGCAGTTTCGCTGCCCGCGATCAGCCTTTTTTTGAGGCTCCGGAAAACTACCTATCGATATCTGAATTTCATATATTGACACTCCAAGATGCACCCGCCTAGACTCGTTCCGAAGCAAGCATCTGCATCGATCTGGAGACAAGATTCATGAGCAAGCGATTCGAAGGCAAGGTGGCCATCGTCACGGGCGGCGTCCGAGGCATCGGCCTCGCGACGGCCCAGGCCTTTGCCCAGGAAGGTGCGGCCGTCGCGGTCTGCGACCTGGCGCAAGATGCAGCGGTGAGCGCCGCCGCTGGCCTGACTGCCGACTACGGCGTGCGCGCCCTCGGCCTGGCCTGCGACGTGGCGGACGAAGCCCAGGTCGATGCCTTCGTCTCACGCGTGGTCGCCGAACTCGGCGGGTTGGACGTCCTCGTCAACAACGCCGGCATCACGCGCGACAACCTGCTTTTCAAGATGAGCGTGACCGACTGGGACCTCGTGATGGGAGTGCATCTGCGCGGCACATTTCTCTGCACGCGCGCGGCGCAACGCCACATGGTCGAGCAGCGCAGCGGCAAGATCGTCAATCTCTCGTCCACCTCGGCGCTCGGCAATCGCGGCCAGGCCAACTACTCGTCGGCCAAGGCCGGCCTGCAGGCCTTCACCCGCACCGCGGCCATCGAGCTCGGCCCCTACAACATCAACGTGAATGCGGTGGCGCCCGGTTTCGTCGACACCGAAATGACGCGCCAGACCGCCGCGCGCCGGGGCATCGATCCCGAGGAGTACATGAAGATGCGCGCCAAGAACATTGCGCTCGGCCGCGTCGGTGTGCCCAAGGACATCGCCAACGTCATCACCTTCCTCTGCAGCGAGGAAGCCTCTTTCGTCTCGGGCCAGATCCTCTACGTCAAGGGTGGTCCGGAGACGGTGCGCTGAAAACCTCCGTCCGCGCGCGGCCTTCGACGGCCGCCTGCTTTCTGTTCACGAAATAGCCATTGCGCCGTTGCGCCGGAAATCCATCCATGTCGTTTCCCGATTTCTCTTTCTCCCTACGCGCGGCAGCATGGGCTGCCGTGGCGGCTTCCTTCACCCTGATGGCGAGCCCGGCCCTTGCGATCGACGGCAAGCCCGCGGTGGACCGCGACACGGTGGTCTTCGGCATCGGCAAGGAGATCGGCAACCTCGACGGGCAGGTCGCCGCCACCGGCGATTCGCAGCGCTATGGCTTCCAGCTGTATGACACGCTCTATGCGTTCGACCTCAAGGGCAACCTGCAGCCGAGCGTCGCCACGGCGGTGAAGATCTCCGACGACGGGTTGACCTACACCTTCACCCTGCGCAAGGACGTGAAGTTCCACAACGGCGCGCCGCTCACCTCGAAGGACGTGAAGTACTCGATGGAGCGAATTCTCCAGCCGGAGATCAAGAGCACGCGCCGCCCCTACTTCGTGAACCTCATCGACAAGGTCGAGACTGCCGGCGATACGACGGTCGTCTTTCACCTCAAGCGTGCGGACGGCGCCTTCGTGAACAAGCTGGCGGGCTACCTGTTGCTGGTGCCCAAGGAGTACACCGAGTCGCTCCCGAATCCCGAAGCCTTTGCGCGTGCGCCGGTCGGCTCGGGGCCGTACAAGTTCGTGTCGCAGAAGATCGGACAGTCGGTCGAGCTGGAACGCTTCGACGGCTACTGGGGGCCGAAGCCGGGCATCAAGCGGCTGGTCTTCAAGCTGATCCCCGACGCGTCGAGCCGTGTCAACGCCATTGTCTCGGGTGAGGCCGACATCGTCGACTATGTGCCCACCGCCGATGCGCAGCGCTTGCGCGGCAATGCGGGCCTGATCGTGAAGCCGGTGCCGGTCGGCAGCCCGCTGGCGGTGCGGCTCTACTCGAACGTGCCCGGCACGCCCCTGTCCAAGCAGAAGGTGCGGCTGGCGCTCAACCATGCGCTGGACACCAACGCGATCATCAAGAACGTGCTTCACGGGATCGGCGCGCCGTTGGGCTCGTACATCTCGTCGTCCTATCCGTATGGCGCGGATCCCGCGCTCAAGCCCTACACCTACGACCCCGCGCTCGCCAAGCGCCTGCTGACCGAGGCCGGCTACCCGAAGGGGTTCGACAGCGAGCTGCTGTGCCCGAGCGACATCCCGAAGGATCTGTGCGAAGTGATCTCGGCGTACTGGTCGGCCATCGGCGTGCGCGCCAGCGTCAAGGTCATGGACTACACCGCATGGAGCCGTCTCAACAACACCCACAAGGGCGGGCCGATGTCGATGATGCAGTTCTCCAACGCCATCTACGACCCGATCCATCCGATCCTCGGCGCCGCCAGCAAGGACGGCTCCTGGTCGGACTACAGCAATCCCGAAGTGGAGAAGCTGATCGCAGAAGCCGATGCGGAGAGCGACCGCGCCAAGCGCGACCAGCTCTTCCGCAAGATCGGCCACGTGCTGCACGACGACGGACATGCCGTGCTGCTGACCGAGCTCTACTACACCTTTGCACAGGACGCCAAGCTCGAATGGGCCCCGCAGACCGGGAGCGGCTACTACAACCTGCGCAACGTGCGATGGAAGTGAGCGCAGTGATCGACAGCCCCTCCCTCGCGTGCGATGCCGCGCTGGAACAGCCCTGGCTCGGGCGTTCCTTCGCCGACGCGCTGGCCCATGGTGAAGCCGTGCACGGCGACCGCGAAGCGCTCGTCTATGGCAACGAGCGCTACAGCTTCGCACAGCTCGCCGCGCGGGTGCGCGCCTTTGCGCGCGGCCTGATCGAGCTTGGCGTGCAGCCGGCCGAGCACGTGGCCCTGTGGATGAGCGACCGGCCCGAATGGCTGGTCGCGCGCTGGGCTGTGCCGTTGATCGGCGCCGTGCTGGTGCCGGTGAACACGCGCTTTCGCGACAACGACGTCAGCTATGTGCTGGCGCAGTCCGACTGCGTGACGCTGATCATGCAGGACGAGGCGCGCGGCACCCGCTACTTCGACATCCTCGCCAAGGTCGTTCCGGACTACGAGACGCAGCCGCAGGGCGCATGGTCCACCAGCGCCCTGCCGGCGCTGCGCCGGGTCATCGCACTGTGCACCGCGTCACCGGCACCCGAAGGCATGCAGGGCTTCCAGGGCGTTGAAACGCTGGGCCGGCGCCGACTGGCCGAGGCCGATGCAAGCGACGGCATGGACGAGCGCCTGCGGGCTCGCGCCGCGGCAGTGCGCGGCTCGGACGTCGCACAGATCCTCTACACCTCGGGGACCACGTCATTCCCGAAGGGCGCCATGGTGTGCCATGGGCCTCTGCTGCAGAACAACTACTACGCCAGCACCTGCCTCGCGCTGACGCCGGCGGACCGCTACCTGTCATGCGTGCCGCTGTTCTCCGCGACCGGCACCTTCTACACGCTGGCGACCTGGTTCTCGGGCGCAACCATGGTGATCGTCGACCACTTCGAGCCGCGCCTGTTCTGCGAGACGGTGGAGCGCGAACGCATCACGCTGAGCTTCTTCGTCGAGACCATCGTGCAGGACCTGCGGGCCTTCGCGGACATCGGCCGCTATGACCTCTCCAGCCTGCGTACGGGCACCGGTGCGCCGCTGCCGACGGATTCCTTCCTGTGGCTCACGAACGTCATTGGCATACCGCAACTGGTGAGCGCCTACGGGATGTCCGAGACCTCCAATGCGGTGGTGCGCACGCGCTGCAGCGATCCGCTGGACAAGCGTGCCGGCACGAACGGTCGCCCGGTCGAGGGGGTTCGCATCCGCATTGCCGACGTGGAGACCAACCAGACGCTGCCCAGCGGCACGGTCGGGGAGATCTGCATCGCCGGGTACGTGCTCATGAAGGGCTACTACAAGCGCCCCGAAGAAGATGCGAAGGCTTTCGATGCCGAAGGCTGGCTGCACAGCGGCGATCTGGGCGAGTTGGATGCGGAGGGCTACCTCATCTATCGCGGGCGGGTCAAGGAAATGATCAAGCCCGGGGGCTTCAACGTGGCCACGCAGGAGATCGAGGTGTTCCTCAAGACCTACCCGGGCGTGCGCGAGGCCGTGGTGGTGGGCGTGCCGGACCGGCGCCTGGGCGAGGTGGG
>NZ_JBFTNI010000007.1:0-423919 GCF_056397405.1 Variovorax sp. 05N34 | reverse complement strand
CAGCTTCAGGCGGACGAGGGCTGCGCGTGTTTGAGCGMAGCGAGTTTCGCGCGGACCCCGCCTGAAGCGAGCACCGCAGGTTGCCCGAAGCGAAGCGCAGGGACGCGCACAGTGGGGTCGCCTTTCTTTTGCTTACTTTTCTTTGGCGAMCCAAAGAAAAGTAAGTCGCCCGCCGGGGCGAGTCCCGGCCGACAACCTCCAAAAGACCCACATCACCGCCCAAGATAAACCTCAATAACCCGCTCATCCCCCTGAACCTCATCCAACGTCCCCTGAGCCAACACAGCCCCATCACAAAGAACAGTAACGATTTCCGAGATAGCCCGAATAAAGCTCATGTCATGCTCGACAACCATCAACGAATGCTTCCCCTTCAAAGAAAGAAACAACTCCGCAGTCCGAGCAGTCTCCTCATCCGTCATCCCCGCAACAGGTTCATCGAGAAGCAGCAACTTCGGGTCCTGCATCAGCAGCATCCCAATCTCCAGCCACTGCTTCTGCCCATGACTCAGATTCCCCGCCAGCCGCAACACACTCCCATCAAGATGAATCGTGTGCAGCACCTCCGCCAGCCGATCGCATTGCTCCGAATCCAGCCTGAACAGCATCGAAGCCTTCACACCCCTGTCAGTCTTCAGCGCCAGTTCGAGGTTCTCGAAGACGGTCAGATGCTCGAACACAGTCGGCTTCTGAAACTTGCGCCCAATGCCGAGTTGCGCAATCTCCGCTTCCTTGTGCCGCAGCAGATCGATCGTGCTGCCAAAGAACACCGTCCCCTCATCGGGACGCGTCTTGCCAGTGATGATGTCCATCATCGTCGTCTTGCCCGCACCGTTCGGTCCGATGATGCAGCGCAGCTCACCCGGTGCGATGTCCAGCGACAGCTTGTTGATCGCCTTGAATCCGTCGAAGCTCACGCTCACATCTTCGAGATAAAGAATGCGGCCGTGCGTGACGTCGACTTCACCGGCGGTCAAGTGCCGGCCATAGCCGGCCGAGCGTCCGCCCGACTCGGTCTGCAATGCGTGGTCGAAGGCGATATGCCTGGCGACGCGCTCGGCGCCGGCGTCCATGAGATCGGGGGTCATGCGCTTGCTCCCTTCGGTTCGACCGCGAGCGGCGGTGTCAGCGCCGAGGGCTCGACGCCGTGCTCGGCGGCCAGAGCGCGCTGCGCCTCGCGGCGGCCTTCACTCGGTGCCGCTTCTTCGTGCGGCGCCTTTTCCCGCGAGGCCCACTTCTTCACCAGGCCGACGATGCCGTTCGGCAAGAACAGCGTGACGGCAATGAACAGAGCGCCGAGGAAGTACAGCCAATATTCGGGATAGGCAACGGTGAGCCAACTCTTCGCACCATTGACGATGAATGCGCCGATGATCGGGCCGATCAGCGTCGCGCGCCCGCCGACTGCCGCCCACACCGCAATCTCGATCGAATTCGCGGGGCTCATCTCGCCGGGGTTGATGATGCCGACTTGCGGCACATACAACGCGCCTGCAACGCCACACATCATGGCGGAGATCACCCAGATCGTGAGCTTGTAGCCGAGCGGGTTGTAGCCCGAGAACATCACGCGCGACTCCGCATCGCGAATGGCCTGCAGCACACGGCCGAACTTGCTGCCGATCAACCATTTCGAGAACAGGAAGAAGCCGAGCAAGGTGAGACCGGTCAGTGCGAACAGCGTCATGCGCATCTCTTGTGTCGCCATCGGGATGCCGAGAATGCGCTTGAAGTCCGTGAAGCCGTTGTTACCGCCGAAGCCGGTCTCGTTGCGAAAGAAGAGCAGCATCGCCGCGAAGGTCATCGCCTGCGTGATGATCGAGAAATACACACCCTTGATGCGCGAGCGAAACGCGAAGAAGCCGAACACGAACGCGATCAGGCCGGGCACCGCGACGATCATGATCAGCGTGGCGACGAAGCTTCCGCTGAAGGTCCAATGCCAGGGCAGCGTCTTCCAGTCGAGGAACACCATGAAGTCCGGCAGGTCGCTCTTGTAGTTGCCGTCGCGGCCAATCTGCCGCATGAGGTACATGCCCATCATGTAGCCTCCCAGCGCGAAGAACATGCCGTGGCCGAGCGACAGGATGCCGGTGTAACCCCAGATAAGGTCCATCGCCAGCGCACAGATCGCGTAGCACATGATCTTCCCGACCAGCGCCACGGCGTAGTCGCTCATGTGCAGCGCACTGTCGGTGGGCACAACGATGTTGAGCACCGGAGCCAGCGCACAGACAGCGATCAGCGCGACAAAGAAGACAGTCCAGCCCTTGCCGCTGAGCAGCGGGCCCTTGGAAGGAAGAACAGGAATCACGGCAGATTTCATCGAGACAACCATTCAGGCGCAAAGACCGCCCCAGCCAGGAACACCGCGGAACCGGCTCCGCCGGGCCGCTGGTGTTGCCCCCTGGAGGGGGTGCAGAGCCACACGAAGTGGGCGAGGCTGGGGGTGTTCATACTTCTGCGCTCCGACCCTTCATGGCGAAAATCCCCTGGGGCCGTTTTTGAATGAAGATGATGATGAAGACCAGCACCGCAATCTTGGCGAGCACAGCGCCGGCCCAGCCTTCGATGAACTTGTTGAGGATCCCAAGGCCCATTGCCGCGTACACCGTACCAGCGAGCTGGCCGACACCGCCCATCACGACCACCATGAACGAATCGACGATGTAGCTCTGCCCGAGGTCAGGCCCGACATTGCCGATCTGCGAGAGCGCGCATCCCGCCAACCCGGCGATGCCGGAACCGAGTGCAAACGCGTAGGTGTCGATGCGAGCCGTGTTCACGCCCATGCAGGAGGCGATCGGGCGGTTCTGTGTCACGCCGCGAACGAAGAGACCGAGCCTCGTACGACCAATGAGCCACCCCATCGCCAAGAGCACGAGCCCCGCGAAGATGATGATGCAGATGCGGTTCCATGGCAGCGTGACATTGCTCAGCATCGTGAAGCCGCCGCTCATCCAGGCCGGGTTTTCAACGCCGACGTTCTGCGCACCGAAGATCGATCGCACCAGTTGCTGCAGCATCAGGCTGATCCCCCACGTGGCGAGCAGCGTCTCCAGTGGCCGGCCATAAAGGAAGCGGATCACGCCGCGTTCGAGCACGGCACCCACCAACGCCGAAGCCATGAAGGCCACAGGAATCGCCGCAACCAGATACCACCCAAATGCCGCCTCAGGCAGATAGCGCTGAAAGATGCCTTGCATCACATAAGTTGCGTAGGCACCGATCATCATCAGCTCGCCGTGAGCCATGTTGATCACGCCCATCAGCCCGTAGGTGATCGCCAGCCCCAGCGCCGCCAGCAACAGCACCGACCCCAAGCTGATCCCGCTGAAGACCGCATTGATGCGGTCACCCCAGACGAGCGAGCCGTCAATACTGCGGATCGAAGCCAGGATGGCCGCCTTGACGTCAGCTTCCGTCTCGTCGGCCAGGCGCTGATTCAACAATAGCTTGGTATCCGGACTGCGACTCTCGCCAAGATCCCTTGCCGCAACCAGGCGCTTGCTCTTGTCGCTGCTGTTCAACATGCTCGCGGCGCGCACCAGTTCGAGCTGCACCTTGATCTTCGGATTCGTCTCCGCCGCGAGCGCCTTCTCCACCATCGGAAGACGAGACTCGTCGGGTTCCTTGAACAGTGCCTGCGCAGCCTCGGCCCGTGCCGCATCGTCCTTGCTGCTGAGCTTGAGCGCCGCTTGCGCCGCATCGAGCGCACCGCGCATCAGGTTGTTGTTGACCACGTCCTCCGCATCGTCCGGCAGCTTCACTTCCGCCCCGGTCACGGGGTCATAGCCCTTGTCATCCTTGACGACAAAGACCTGGTTCTCAGTGAATTTCACAGCGTCATCCGACATCGCCTGAATGAACGCCGCAGTCTTCTCATCAGCAGCAATGACCGCTTGATTCAGCGCAGAAATTCGCGCTTCGGTATCCCCTGACGCAATCGCCTTGGCCTCGTCACCAGTCAGCGCGTACCCCGGCAAAGCAGCGCTCAGAAGGACCGCCACCAAGAAAAAATAAACAGAGCGAATAAAAGAGCACACAGCATTCCCATTTCCAGAAACACCGCGGGTCCGGCTCCGCCGGTCCGCTGGTGTTGCCCCCTGAAAGGGGGTGCCCGAGCCACACGAAGTGGGCGAGGCTGGGGGTTAGAGCGACTTTCCGGCGGGGTAGTCAGGCTTCTTGTCGTTGCCCTCGATGTACGGGCTCCATGGCTTGGCCTTCACCGGACCCGGCGTCTTCCACACCACGTTGAACTGGCCATCGGCCTTGATCTCGCCGATGAACACGCTCTTGTGCAGGTGGTGGTTCTTCTCGTCCATCTGCGAGACGATGCCGGACGGAGCGGTAAAGGTCTGGCCGGCCATCGCTGCGATCACCTTGTCGGTGTCGGTGCTCTTGGCCTTCTCGACAGCCTGCTTCCACATGTGGATGCCGATCCACGTGGCTTCCATCGGATCATTGGTCAGTGGCTTGTCCTTGTGGCCGGGGATGTTGTGCGCCTTGGCGTACTCGCTCCACTGCTTGATGAACGCGGTGTTCGTCGGATTCTTGATGCTCATGAAGTAGTTCCATGCAGCCAGGTTGCCCACCAGCGGCTTGGTATCCACACCGCGCAGTTCTTCTTCGCCCACGGAGAAGGCGACCACCGGAACGTCCTTGGCCTTCAGGCCTGCGTTGCCGAGTTCCTTGTAGAACGGCACGTTCGAGTCGCCGTTGATCGTCGACACCACGGCCGTCTTGCCGCCGGCCGAGAACTTCTTGATGTCGGCAACGATGGTCTGGTAGTCGCTATGGCCGAAAGGCGTGTACTTCTCATCGATGTCCTTGTCTGCAACGCCCTTGCTTTTCAGATAGGCCCGCAGGATCTTGTTGGTCGTGCGCGGATACACGTAGTCGGTCCCCAGCAGCACCCAGCGCTTGGCGCCGCCGCCTTCCTTGCTCATCAGGTAGTCGACCGCCGGAATGGCTTGCTGGTTTGGCGCGGCACCCGTGTAGAACACGTTCTTGCTGAGCTCTTCACCTTCGTACTGCACGGGGTAGAACAGCAGGCCGTTCATTTCCTCCACAACGGGCAGCACCGACTTGCGCGACACGGAGGTCCAGCAGCCGAAGATCACGGCGACCTTGTCCTGCCCGAGCAGCTGCTTGGTCTTCTCTGCGAAGAGCGGCCAGTTGGAAGCCGGATCGACCACCACAGGCTCGAGCTTCTTGCCGAGCACGCCACCCTTGGCGTTGATGTCGTCGATGGCCATGAGCACCGTGTCTTTCAACACGGTTTCGGAGATTGCCATCGTGCCGGACAGCGAGTGCAGCACGCCGACCTTGATGGTGTCCTGCGCGAACGCGGGAACGGCGGACAAACTCGCCAGAGCGACGGCGGCAGTGAGCGCCTTGAGGGTGAAACGACGTTGCATGTGGACTCCTTCTCCTGGTGTGTGAACGATGGGAGGGAGTCTGCGGACGGGCCCGCATTGCGGAAATACGCCGGGTGGCGTACGGCATGTTGCTCGCCCCCAGGTTGGGCTCACTGCGTGTAGCCCGCCCACCCCCTACCGGGGGCAACACCAGCGGCCTGGCAAAGCCAGTTCCGCGGTGTTCACCGTGGGGCCCGGCTTCGCGGGCATGAGCACAGCTTCGCGAGACCCCTCTTCACGCGAGCTGCCGCGGAGCCGGCTTTGCCGGGCCGCTGGCTGCGCCCCCGGTAGGGGGTGGGCGGGCTACACGCAGTGAGCCCAACCTGGGGGCGAGCTAAAAGAACCCTCGCGCATAGTTGATGGGTGCGTGGTCCGCCAACTCGCGCAACAACACGGAGCCGGACTTCCACGCATGGTCCGACGCATACCGTGCGCGTCCTTCGGCCCGGTCCGCTTCGATCATGGTGGGCGAGGGAGCTTCGACGCAATGGCCGTCGACACAGGTGATGTAGGTCACCACACCGGCGTGCGCATAGAAGGACAACGCGGGCGGCAATTGCGTGACGACGTCGCAGCCATCGACCAGACGCATGATGTCGATGTCCGCCAGCGCACCGACGAAATCCGCATCGCCGACGCGGGGGGAGCCGAGCGTCACGAGCAACTCGGGCCTCAGAACCGTTGCGCTCAATGTGGCAAGCGCCGCACCGAGGCTGTGTCCGGCCAGCACAAGGCGGCTGCGCCGACTGCCCTCGCCCGCCAGCCAATCGAGCACTTGCGGCAGCACACCTCGGGCCGCTTTCGCGAAGCCGGCGTGGGCACGCCCTCCGCTTTCTTTCCACTCGAGCTGCTGCGCCTGGAGATTGGTCGCGAGATGGCGGATGTCGTCGGGCTGCGTGCCGCGAAACGCGACAAGCGCACTGCCGTCTCCGGTATGCAGCGCTCCGAATGCGTAGGTGGCGGCGTCGCGAAAGAGCTGCGGATTGCCAAAGCCAGCTTGCGCCAGCGCGTCGGCCAGACGCTGCACTTCGGACTGCCCCTGCTCGACCCGGTAGTAGGTGAGCCGCGCGGCTTCGACCGCCCACTGCACCGGCGTGTATGCGCGGCCGCGTTCGAAGAGCGTCTCCTGCCGCTCCGGAGCGTAAAGGGCCGTTCGGCTGGCGTCATAGGCAATTGCAGACATCCGATGCCTCCGGTTCAGATCGGCAGCCGAACAGCGCTCAGCCGAAACTGGCGGGCGGCGAAGGCCCAGACCAGCTTGGTCGCGTCCGGGCCTGCAGGATCGGTGAAGAGCATGCTCGACACGCCACCGCTCCATGCATGCCCGAGGCTCGCGATCTCGCAGAGCGTGACGACAGTTCGCCCGCGACGCACGTAGTTGGTGACACGCATCGCATGGCGCTTGCCGCGCTGCCGCACGCGGGTCACGCCGGGCTTGGCTCCGTTCGCGACGGCCCAGACGGCGGCGCTGCTGCCGGCATTGCTGGCGGACACCACTTTGTCGCCATCGCCGTGCAGCACGAGCAGCGCCGGCAATGTGGTGAATGCAGCCGCGGCGCCCATGGCCTTGCCGACCGCCGTGGCAGGCATCGGCGGCACGTGCTGCCCCCGCATTGCGCCCAGTGCGGTCGCCGGCGATTTTGCGGCGCCCGGCGCAACGCCCGAATGCATGGCGACGGCCTTGAACCGCGCCGGATAGCGTGTCGCAAGCAACGCGGCCATGCTCGCGCCCGCCGACAGGCCCGCGACAGCCACGCGCTCCCGGTCTATGGGGTAGAGCATTTGGACCTGATCCACGGCCACCATCAGTGTCGCGGCCTCGGCGTCGGCCTTTCCGGAACGGCGGTCGTACCAGTTCCAGCATCCCTGCGGATTCGCAAGCCTGTCCTGCTCTGGATAGAGCACCATGAAGCGCTCGCGGGCGGCCAGTTGGTTCATGCGCGTGCTGATGGCAAAGTCGCGCCCCGTCTGGCCGCAACCATGCAGCATGACCATCAGCGGCACCTTCTCCCCCAACGGAAGGCTGGGCGGACGATAGAGGTGATAGCGCCGCGCGCCCGCCGGGCCCATCGCCACCCCCGGCAGCCAGTCACCGCGCCCCGGAGGCGGCTTGAGTTGCTTGACGGCCGCACGCTGGACCTGGTTGGCAATGCGCTTGCTGCTGCTGAGCGTCGCCTTGGTCAGCGCCTTCAGGTTGCGCTGGTAGGCACGAGTGAGCGGGGAAAGTAAGCGGCGTGGCATCGATGTGCGGGGAGCAGTCGAACACGGTAGCAGCTTCGAGCGCTCCCATCCATCGGACGACGCCCTTGACACGCCCGCCGCGGCGCGTCAGTACACCTCGGGCACGTACATGCTGGGCGGCACGGGATGGCGCAAGTAGTCCGCGTTGCGCACCCGCGCGGGCAGCGTCACCGGCGCATGCTCGACATCGTGGTAGGGCAGCTGGCCCAGCAGGTGGCTGATGCAGTTCAGGCGCGCCTTCTTCTTGTCGACCGCCTGAACGACCCACCAGGGCGCCTCCGCAATGTGCGTGCGCTCCAGCATCGTTTCCTTGGCCTTGGTGTATTCCTCCCAGCGGCGGCGCGATTCCAGGTCCATCGGGCTCAGCTTCCACTGCTTGAGCGGATCGTGAATGCGGCCGAGAAAGCGCATGTGCTGCTCTTCGTCCGTGATGGAGAACCAGTACTTGATCAACTGGATGCCCGAGCGAACGAGCATCCGCTCGAAGTCAGGGACGGTACGGAAGAACTCCTCGTACTCATCGTCGGTGCAGAAGCCCATCACGCGCTCAACGCCGGCGCGGTTGTACCAACTGYGGTCGAACAGCACCATCTCGCCCGCCGCAGGTAGATGCGCCACGTAGCGCTGGAAGTACCACTGGGTGCGCTCGCGGTCATTGGGTGCCGGCAGCGCCGCGACCCGAGCCACGCGCGGATTGAGCCGCTGCGTGATGCGCTTGATCACGCCGCCCTTGCCCGCTGCATCGCGGCCTTCGAACAGGATCACGACCTTCTGCTTGCTGTGCTGGACCCAGTCCTGCAGCTTCACGAGTTCGCCCTGCAGGCGGAACAGCTCCTTGAAGTAGGCCTGCCGCGCCGCCTTGTCGGTGATACGACCCGTTTCGAGCTCCTCAATGCTGCGGTCTTCCAGTTCGAGTTCGATTTCCTCGTCGTAGCTGTCCACGAGATCGCGCGCGATGCGCTGCATCAGGTCTTCGTGGTCGTTCAGGTCGGGAAGCGTCATGGTCGGCTCGCAGTCTCTCGGGCAGGGAAAACCTCATCCTGCGGCCATCGAATGACGGTCCTGTGACAGAAAGTGAGCGATTGCGGTCTCAGTCACGAGACTGACATGTCGCAGGAGGACCATGACTGGCCCCACACCCGTCACACCCGTCACACCCATCTGTTCTGACCCTCGACCTTGGCACTTCTTCAGGATTGGCCGACCGGCGCCTACGGCAGCGATGAAGCCGGTCTGATCTACGGCTACTTGTTCGGCCAGGCCGCGACCACGCCGGCTTGCGCAGTCAGCTCGGCACAAGCGGCCCGATGGCTTGCGGATCGAGCCGCAGGCGATGCAGGCACGGACGGCGCCTACATGTGGCTGCACTTCAATCTCAGCCATGCGCAGTCGGAACGCTGGCTGGCGAGACATGCCGGCCTGTCGGATGTGTTCTTCGAGACGCTGAAGGAAGGGCTGCATTCGACCCGCATCGAGCGCGCCGACGATTCGCTGATCGCGGTCATCAACGACGTGCATTTCGATTTCAGCTTCGAGCCATCGGACATCTCGACGCTCTGGATCAGCGTGGGCCCACGACTGGTGGTCACGGCGCGCGCCCAGCCGCTGCGATCGGTCGATGCGTTGCGAACGGCCGTCAAGGCCGGCGACGCGCCGCGGTCCAGCACCGAATTGCTTGAACATCTGCTTCGCGCGCAGGCCGACGTGCTAGTCAAGGTCGTTCGCGGCGTGACGACGCGCGTAGACGCGATCGAGGACGAACTGCTCACCGGCCGGCTGGTCCACAAGCGCGCCCAGCTGGGCATGCTGCGCCGGGTGCTGGTACGGCTGCAGCGCTTGCTCGCGCCGGAGCCGGCTGCTCTTTTTCGCCTGCTCCAGAATCCGCCCGCCTGGATCGATGCGGCCGACGCGCAGGAGCTCAGCGGCGCGACCGAAGAGTTCTCGGTGGTGCTGCGTGACATGGCTGCGCTGCAGGAGCGCATCAAGCTCCTGCAGGAAGAAATCGCCGACAACGTGAACGAGGACAACAACCGCAGCCTCTTCGTCTTGACTGTGGTGACAGTGCTGGCGTTGCCCATCAACATCCTGGCCGGACTGTTCGGCATGAACGTCGGCGGGATACCGCTGGCCGACCACAAGCACGGCTTCTGGATCGTGGTCGGCATCGTCGTCACCTTCACGGCAGCCGCGGCCTGGCTGGCGTTTCGCAAGAAGCGCTGAGCCATCGGCATTCACTGCTATGCATTCAATAGCACCTGCCTCAGACGCCACGCGCCCTGCAGGCAATATCGAGAAGGAATAAGATCGCGGCGTGACTTCCATCCTGAACGCCGACCTGCATTGCCATTCCGTCGTTTCCGACGGCACGCTGACCCCCGAGGAACTCGCAGCGCGGGCGGCCGCCAACGGCGTCGAACTCTGGGCGCTGACCGATCACGACGAGATCGGCGGCCAGCACCGCGCCGCAGCCGCAGCCCGCGCACACGGCATGAAGTACCTCACCGGAACGGAGATCTCTGTCACCTTTGCCGGCGAAACCGTGCATATCGTCGGATTGGGCTTCGACCCCGAGGACGCGGCAATGACCGAGGGCCTCTACGACACCCGGGGCGGCCGAGGAAAGCGCGCCCAGGAGATGTCTGAAGGCTTGGCAAAGGTCGGCATCCATGGCGCTTACGAAGGCGCGCTCAAGTTCGTCGGCAATCCCGAACTGATCTCACGCACCCACTTCGCCCGCTTTCTGGTGGAGACCGGCCACTGCCGTGACACCTCGGAGGTGTTTCGCAAATTCCTCACCGAAGGAAAGCCAGGCTACGTGCCGCACCGTTGGGCATCCCTCAAGGATGCGGTTCACTGGATCACGGGGGCCAATGGCCTGGCCGTGATCGCCCATCCCGGCCGCTACAAGTTCACCGCGAACGAGGAATACGCCTTGTTCGTCGAGTTCAAGGCCCACGGAGGCCGCGCGATCGAAGTCGTGACCGGCAGCCACACCCCCGCCGAATACGTCGAATACGCCGACAAGGCGCTGGAATTCGACTTCGCCGCCTCGCGCGGCAGCGACTTCCACAGCCCGGGCGAAAGCCATTGCGACCTGGGCAAGCTGCCCTGGCTGCCTGGAAAACTCACGCCCGTCTGGGAGTTGCTGGAGAGCCGTATCCAGTGAGCGCGTTAGACAGCGGCGCCACCGTCGCACAAAAGAGCACCCGCGACATCGAATCCGAGCGCATCCTTGCCGGCATCGGACTTGTCTTGCTCGCAGTTGCCTGTTTCGCGACGCTGGACACCGCCACCAAGCTGTCGACCGCGGCAGTCCCGATCCTGATGGGCGTCTGGGTCCGCTATGCCTTCCAGGCGATCGCGACCACGCTGGTGTTGCTTCCCACGCACGGCACAGCGCTTTTGCGCACACGTCATCCACGCTATCAATTGCTTCGCGGCGCATTGCTGCTGGTATCGAGCACGCTGGCCTTCTTCAGCCTGCGCTACATGCCGCTGGCAGAGTTCACTTCCATCGTGCTGATCGCGCCGCTGGTGATCACGCTGCTGGCCGCGACCACCCTGAAAGAACACGTCTCGCCGCTGCGCTGGGGTCTGGTGATGGGCGGCTTCACGGGCACGCTCGTGATCCTGCGGCCGGGCGGAGACGCTTTCAGTTGGGCGATGCTGCTGCCCATTGGCCTGGTACTGACCAACGCGTGGTTCCAGGTGCTGACCAGCAAGCTCGCACAGACGGAAAACCCGCTCACGATGCATTTCTATACCGGCTGGGTCGGCACGCTGCTGGCGTCGTTCGCGGTGCCTTTTGCGTGGACTGCGCTGCCGTCATGGCACTGGTGGGCACTGCTTTGCCTCATGGGTTTCATGGGGACGGTCGGCCATTTCATCCTCATCCTCGCCTACCAGCGCGCGCCGGCATCGACGCTCACGCCCTATCTCTATGCGCAAATCGCCTTCGCGATGATCGGCGGATGGGTGATGTTCTCGCACGTTCCGGACCATCTTTCGCTTTCCGGCATGGCGATGATCGCCGTCTGCGGGGCGGCCGGCGCGTGGCTCACCGTGCGCGAGCGCCGGGTGCCGATCGAGCCGGCGGAATCGTGATCGCCGTTCTCGCGGCAGAATGTCGCCCTCTTACCCGTCCCCGCTCTCGCCCCCGGTCCCATGGCCCAATTCTTCGAAGTTCATCCTGACAATCCGCAGCAGCGGCTGCTCAAGCAAGCGGCGTCACTGCTCGCGCGCGGTGAAATCGTCGCCGTGCCGACGGACTCCAGCTATGCGCTCGTCTGCCACCTTGATGACAAGGATGCGGTCGACCAGTTGCGGCGCATCCGCCAGGTGGACGAGAAGCATCACCTGACCTTGATCTGCCGCGACCTGAGCGAACTGGCCAACTATGCGCGGGTCGACAACAAGCAGTACCGGCTGCTGAAGGCGGCCACGCCCGGCCCCTACACCTTCATCCTCGAAGCCACCAAGGAAGTGCCCCGCCGCGTGAGTCATCCGCAGCGCAAGACCATCGGCCTGCGCATGCCCGACCACAAGGTGCTCTGCGAATTGCTCTCGCTGCACGGCGAGCCCCTGCTGGCCACCACGCTCATCCCGCCCGGCGAAACCGAGGCACTGAATGACGCCGCGCTGATCCGCGAGCGCTTCGAAAAGCAGATCGGCGCGGTCATCGATTCCGGCGCCTGCCCTTCGGAGCCGACGACTGTCGTCGACCTCACGCCGATGGGCACGGGCGGCGATCCGTTGCTGGTGCGGCAGGGCCGCGGATCGCTCGCGGTGCTCGGCCTTTGAGTCGCCCGAGGGGCATTCCGGGCGTCTGAGACAATCCGCCGGTGGATATATCCAATCTCATTCAAACCGTACTCATCTACGCGTTGCCCGTGATCTTCGCCATCACCGTGCACGAAGCCGCGCACGGCTACGTTGCCCGCTACCTGGGCGACAACACGGCCTATGTGCTCGGGCGCGTCACGCTCAACCCTTTCAAGCACATCGATCCGGTCGGCACCATCCTGATGCCGCTCCTGCTTTATTTCGCGACATCGGGCTCGTTCCTGTTCGGCTATGCGAAGCCGGTCCCCGTCAATTTCGGGCGGCTGCGCAATCCGAAGCGGGACATGGTCTGGGTGGCGCTGGCCGGCCCCGC
The DNA here is from genome assembly GCF_056397405.1 of Variovorax sp. 05N34. Lineage (NCBI taxonomy): Bacteria > Pseudomonadati > Pseudomonadota > Betaproteobacteria > Burkholderiales > Comamonadaceae > Variovorax > Variovorax sp. 05N34. Next base: position 411,103 of record NZ_JBFTNI010000007.1, on the reverse strand, counting down.
ATCGAATTTCATCCAGGCGATCTTGTGGGGGCTGTTCCTCGTCGGGCTCGTCGGCGCGGGCATCAATGAAACCTTTTTCGTCAAGATGGCGCAGGGAGGCGTCCTGGTCAATCTGGTGATGTGGGCCTTCAATCTGTTTCCGCTGCCACCGCTCGACGGTGGTCGCGTGCTCGCGGGGCTGCTGCCTCGCGGAGCCGCGCAGAACTTCCTGGCTCGCATCGAGCCCTATGGTTTTTTCATCGTGATGGGACTGGTCCTCGCCGGCGTCCTGAGCAACTACTGGCTGCGTCCATTGATGGCCCTCGGCTATGAGGCCGTGAACCTGCTGCTCACACCCGTCGTCGCCCTGATCCGCTGAGTCTTCTCCATGGCCTCCTCTTCGAATCCCGATCCCATTCGCTTTCTCACGGGCATCACCACCAGCGGCACGCCGCACCTGGGCAACTACGTCGGCTCGGTGCGCCATTCCGTGCGCTTCAGCCGCCGTGCAGACGTGCAGAGCTTCTACTTTCTCGCGGATTACCACGCGCTCATCAAGGTCGACGAGCCTGCGCGCATCCAGCGTTCGACGCTCGAGATCGCCGCCACCTGGCTCGCCTGCGGCCTCGATCCAGAACGCGTCACGTTCTACCGGCAATCCGACATCCCCGAAATCCCGGAGCTGACATGGTTGCTCACCTGCGTGACGGGCAAGGGCCTGCTGAACCGGGCCCATGCCTACAAGGCATCGGTCGACAAGAACGTCGCCAAGGGTGAAGACCCCGATGCCGACGTGACGGCGGGACTCTTCATGTATCCGGTGCTCATGGGCGCCGACATTCTCATGTTCAACGCGCACAAGGTGCCGGTGGGCCGCGACCAAGTCCAGCACATCGAGATGGCGCGCGACATGGCGCAGCACTTCAATCACCTCTACGGCGAGCATTTCACCCTGCCGGAGGCCGAGATCGACGAAGCCGTGGCCACGCTGCCGGGCCTCGATGGCCGCAAGATGAGCAAGAGCTACGACAACACGATCCCGCTCTTCACGCCGCGCGCTCAGTTGCAGAAGCTGATCGCCGGCATCGTGACCGATTCCCGCGCGCCCGGCGAGCCCAAGGACACCGAGGGCTCGGCGCTCTTCCAGATCTACCAGGCCTTTGCGGACAACGAAGAAACCGAATCGCTGCGCAAGGCCTACGCCGACGGCATTGCATGGGGTGACGCAAAGCAGATCCTGTTCGAACGCATCGACCGCGAAATCGCGCCGATGCGCAAGCACTACGACGACCTCATCAACGACCCGGCGCAAATCGAGAAGATCCTGCGCGCCGGCGCCGAAAAGGCACGCGCACTGTCGCGTCCGTTCATTGCCGAGTTGCGCCAGGCCGTCGGGCTGCGCAATCTTGCCGCCAGCGGCAAGAGCGCCGCCGCGCCCAAGGCGGCCAAAGTCTCGCGACCCAGTTTCAAGCAATACCGGGAGCGCGACGGTCTTTTCTATTTCAAGTTCCTCGACGCAAGCGGCGCACAGCTGGTACAAAGCCGTGGATTCGCGTCGCCGCAGGAGGCGGGCCGCGCGATCGCCTCGCTGAAGGAACAACGGGGCGCGGCGCTGGCGCAGCTGGCCGAACAACTTGAACCGATCGACAACGAGAAAATGGGTGCGGCATCGGCCGCGCTGGAGGCGTTGGCTGCCGACGCAGCGAGCGAAGGTTGAATTAAAGTGACAGCAATTGAGCGGCGCCGGAATTCAGTCCACCGGCCCGCGGACACAGTGAGAAAACCATGAGTATCTACGTCATCGATGACCACCCCCTGATGCGCGACGCCATCGTGATGGTGCTTCGGCGCCTTCGACCTGCCGAAAACATCGTCGAGCTCGAACGCCTCGACAAGCTCGCTGGCGCGGTCAAGCAGCATGGCGCTCCAGGGCTGTTCTGCCTGGACCTGAAACTGCCCGACACGACCGGAGTCTCCGGTGTGGTCGCGGTGAAGCAGGTCTACCCGGACGTGCCGATCGCGGTCTACTCCGCATCGCCCTCGGCCGATATGGAAGAAGCTTGCATCGAAGCCGGTGCCGACACCTACATCGAGAAATCCGCCAGTTCGGCCGAACTCACCGCCGCGCTGCGCGGCCTCCTGATGGCCGATTCGGATGCCGAAGAGCCGGTGGCGGCGACCAACAGCAAGCTGTCGAAGCGCCAGACCCAGCTGATTGCGATGCTCGACCAAGGCATGAGCAACCGCGACATTGCCACCGAGCTCGACATCAGCGAGCACACCGTGAAGGTGCACCTGTGGCGCCTGTTCCGTCGGCTCGGCGTGAAAAGCCGGACCCAGGCCCTGCACCACGCGCGCACCAACGGACTGCTGTCCTCGTCCAGTTGACCCAGGCTTGCCCCTGACACGGGGCAACGCCCAACACCCGCGCCAGCGGCAATGTCAGCCGACGGCGCCTGAAATCCTCGTCTGGGCTTGCGATTCATCAGCGTCGTGCAATGCGACGCGGAAAACGCTGCCACGGCCCAGCCGAGACCGAACGCTGACCGGATGGCCCAGGGCATGCGAGAGCCGGGCCACGATGGCTAGGCCGAGACCAAAGCCGTCGGAAGTACCGGCATGGTCGGCCACCTTGTAGAACTCCAGGAACACGTCGCGCAAGTGCTCCCGCGCGATGCCGATACCCGTGTCCCAAACCTCCACCCGCAGGCCGTCACGCGTTTGTCTCGACGCCAGCAGGACGCCGCCTTCGGCCGTGTACTTGATGGCGTTGGCCAGCAGGTTGCCGATCATCCGGCGCACGCGGATCGGATCGGTCAGCACCGTCCCGGGCGTCACGTGGATTCTGAAAGTCAGGCCCTTGGCTTCGGCGACGGGGCGGTATTGCAGCTCCAGGTCATGCAGCAGCTGCGCAACATCGACGCGCTCGATATGCAGCCTCACTTGCCCCGAATCGATGCGCGCAAGGTCGAACAGCGAATCGAAGAGCGCATTCACGGCATGCGTCGCGCGAACGATCTTGGGCGCGATCTCCGCCACCAGTTCGGGCTCGTTGCGCAGCCAGTCGGCGTAGAGCGAGAGCGCCAGCACGGGTTGCCGCATGTCGTGCGCCGCGCTGGCGAGAAAGCGGTTTTTCATTGCCACTGCAGATACGGCGGCCTGACGCTGCTGGGTCAGCGAGTTGATCAGGATGTGGTTGTGGAACAGCAGTTCGAAGCTGTTGCGCGCAGTCTCGTGGATGCGCCGCCCGGCCCTCAGCAGCAGCCACCAATGCAGGCCCGGCAACATCAGGAAGCCGTAATGAAAATGCGGCCGCTCGAAGTTGAGCTCGATCATCCGAAGGATGATCGCGGCCAGCATCGTGAAGAACAGCGTATTGACGTAGCGCTTGAGCAGTGGTGGATGCAGCGCGAGCCCGTTGAGCGGAAAGGTCGCCACGCCGGCCACGATCAGCCAGCTCATGAACTGATTCACGAGCGGCGTGCGCTCGAAGAAGATCAGGATCGACAAGCCCCAGGCGAACGAGCTGGTGCTCCAGAGAAAGCGATAGTGGTCGACGAAATACTGCTGCGCGGCGGAATCGCGATCGGCGTAGTGGCGCGCGTAGATCTGCTCGCCCCAGATGCGGCAACCGGTGGCGGCAATGCCGATGCACAGCCACGCGATCAGTTGCCAACTCGGTACATAGCCCCAGCTCAAGCCCACCATGGCGGGCATCAACGCCGCGGCCAGCAGGTATGAGCCGCGCGATGCCCGCATCAGGCTGCGAATCAACTCGCCGCGAACCCACGGTTCGGCTTCGTCGGCGGAAGCAGGCGCCGGCGTGAGACTCGCAAAGGATGAATTGCCCAGACCTGCGAACGACGAATTTCCCATCATGGCATTACTGCCCCCCAATCAGTCAGGCGCAAAAAAGGCCCCTCGCGAGGGGCCCTGCATCCAGTCGCAGACCACCCACTCAACGGAGCGGCATGCCACGTGCTCGATCTTAATTGCCCGCACTGGTGTCTTTGACGCAGACCTTCCCGAAAGCGTCGCGTTCGCACAACGCGGGCCGTGGCCGTCAAGGCGTCGGCCGTCAGATGTCCAATTCGCTGAAGCCGGTATTGCCCGTGTGTGACCGGGACGTCCATTCGGACACGAAGAATTCAGCGCGGATCTTGACGCGATGCAACGCCGCTTCGCGGCTCGGTTGCTGGGCGATGACGAGGACACAGCGCTGCTCGCCCTCGAATCTCAGTTCGGCCTTGCCGGAGTACGTGCCTTCGGGTGTGGAATTCAGGTCGATCCTGCAGGTCCAGCCGACCGGAAGGTCTGGCGCAAGTAATGAGTCGGGCATAAGCCATAGGATAACAACGACAGTCGATGGCATCGGGGAACCATCCGGATCCGAATGGTCGCCGCAGCATCCCCTACCAGCGCCGATCGACTGTCTACGCGCCCATCTTGCGGCAACCCTGTTTCACCTCCATGACGGGCGCGAAGGAGGCCCCGCGTGCCGGCGGGGTATGTCAGCCAGTGGTCAGGCCGGCAAGCATTCGGCCGGTGCGCTTAAAGTTGGCGACCATCAATCCTGGATCCACCATGAGGGAGTTCAGCCGCTTCCACCGCCGCCTGGGCACGGACGTTCAGGTGCGCCAACTCAGAGTCACGATCGCTATCGCTTTCGCCGGCAGTGCATTCGTTGCTGCATGCAAGACGGCGGCGGCCGCGTCCACCGGCTCGGTCTCGATGCTGGCAGAAGCCGTGCATTCGTGGATCGGCACGGTCTCCGAGATCTTTCTGGTGGTCGGCTACCTGGCCGCCCGCCGCCCTGCTGATTCCGAACACCCGCTGGGATATGGCCGCGAGTCCTTCGTGTGGTCGCTGTTCGCGTCCATCGTCATGTTCGTCGTCGGGGCGCAGATCGCCATCTGGCGCGGCATCACCCAGCTCGGCAGCGCCGAGACGCCGAACGACTATCGATTCGGCTATGCGGTCATCGGCGTGTCCTTCGTGCTCCAGCAGGTGTCGTTCTTGCGGGCCGTCCGCTTCGTGCGAGCGCGCGCCGCCGAGAGAAACTCGGGCATCTTCAAGCACGTGTTCGACACCTCGGATTCCCAGTTGCGCGCAGTCGTGATCGGCGACTTCATCTCGCTCGTCGGGCTCGTCGTGGCCGGCCTGGGCATGGCCTTGCATCAGCTCACCGGCAAGGCGGTCTACGACGCGATGGGATCGATCCTGATCGGGCTCTTGATGGGCGTCGCAGGCCTGTTCCTCATCAACCAGAACCGCCGCTACCTGGCCGGCGTGCCGCTGTCGGACGAACGAAGCGCAATGGCGGTGCAAGCGATCGAGAAGGATCCTCGCGTGGAACGGGTGACGTACTTCTTCGCGGAATTCGTCGGGCCGGACCGTCTGCTCGTCGCCGCACGGGTCGTGATCGCAGGCGAGCCCACGCAGGTCGAGCTTGCGCGCATCCTTCACGAGCTCGAACTGCGCGTGATGGAACACAAGTCCGTCGCCCGCGCGATCTTTGCGCTCGCAACGCCAGAGGACATGGCCATGCCAGGGGCGTCGCGCCAGAAGGTCGCATCGACCGTCACGTGATCCGCGCGATGACCGCGCCGACGTTCACGTATGCGCCGGCCTGCATGGTGCGCACGAGCCGACCGGCACGGTGTGCGCAGACCTGCATTTCCATCTTCATTGCCTCCATGACGCCAATCACTTCGCCTTGGGCAACCTCGGCGCCCTCCTCGCTCTTCCACGCGCGCAGGGTTCCTGAAACGGGAGCGGTGACGCTGGACGGATCGGTTTGCGGTGAGGATTCCGGTGCGGGCCCGGAGGAGGCATCGGCGGCGCCGGCAGACTGAAGCCCGCGCAGCAATTCGGCGGGCAAGCCCAGCGCCACGCGGCGGCCGTCGATTTCCATGGCCGTGCGATACAGCGCCGTCGCGGGCAAAGGCTCCGGACGCGCCGCTGCAGCCAGTTCGGCAGCAAAGTCTGTCTCTATCCAGCGCGTATGCACCTTGAAGCCATCGCTCCCGGTGAAGTCCGCGTGAGCCACGACCGCGCGATGAAACGGCAACACCGATGCCACGCCTTCGATGCGGAACTCCGCCAAGGCGCGCCGCGCGCGGGCGATGGCCTGCGCGCGAGTGGCGCCAGTGACGATCAACTTCGCCATGAGCGAATCGAAGGTGCCGGGCACGGTCGAGCCGGACACCACGCCGGTGTCCAGGCGGACGCCCGGTCCTGTCGGCGCCTCGAAGGCGACCACAAGGCCCGGCGAAGGCAGAAAACCGCGCCCCACGTCTTCGGCATTGATGCGGAATTCGATCGCGTGGCCGCGCGGCGTGGGCGTCTGGGTGACTGACAGCGGATGTCCATCGGCAATCCGCAGTTGCTCCACCACCAGATCGATTCCGCAGGTTTCCTCCGTCACCGGATGCTCGACTTGCAGCCGCGTGTTGACTTCGAGGAAGGACACAGCGCCCGAAGCACTGAGCAGGAACTCGACCGTGCCTGCGCCCACGTAGCCCGCTTTCGAGCAGACATCGCGCGCGGCCTCGTGAATGCGCTGGCGTTGCGCTTCGTCGAGGAAGGGGGCGGGCGCCTCTTCCACCAGCTTCTGGTTGCGCCGCTGCAGGGAACAATCGCGCGTGCCGAGCACGACCACATGGCCGTGCGTGTCTGCAATCACTTGCGCCTCGATGTGGCGCGGCCGGTCGAGGAACTGTTCGACGAAGCACTCGCCCCGGCCGAACGCCGTGACTGCTTCGCGCACTGCGGAATCAAAAAGATCGGCCACTTCATCCATGCGCCAGGCCACCTTGAGCCCGCGGCCACCGCCGCCGAAAGCCGCCTTGATCGCGATCGGCAGACCATGCTTTTCAGCGAAGGCGAGCACTTCCTGCGCGCCGCTCACCGGATCGGCCGTGCCGGCAACCAGCGGCGCGCCGACCTGCAGCGCGATCTTCCGCGCCTGCACCTTGTCGCCGAGCAGCGCGATCGCGGTCGGCGGCGGGCCGATCCATGTCAGGCCGGCATCGATCACCGCCTGCGCGAAGGCCGCGCTCTCCGAGAGGAAGCCGTAGCCGGGATGCACCGCGTCCGCACCGGATCGCGCAGCGACTGCCAGCAGCTTGTCGATGCTCAGGTAGGTGTCGGCCGGGCTGTCGCCGCCCAGCCCGTGTGCCTCGTCGGCCATGCGGGCGTGCAGCGCATCGATGTCGGCGTCTGCATAGACGGCGACCGATTGCACGCCGTAGTCGGCACAGGCGCGCACGATGCGCACGGCGATTTCACCGCGATTGGCAATGAGGACTTTTTTCATGGCGTTAAGAGTTGACGAGCGAAATCGGGCGGAATCGAGCGAAGGCGAACGCGGGCGCCGATCGGCAACTGGCCCGCACGATCGATGTCATAGCTGGCGACGGACGCAATGACGGGATAGCCGCCGGTCAGCGGATGGTCGGCCATGAACAGCACGGGCTGCCCGTTGGGCGGCACCTGGAGCGCACCAAGGGCCGTCCCTTCGCTGGGCAGTTCGGCGCCTTGCATCGCCGCGGTGCGCGCGAGCGGTTGTTCGCCCGAGAGGCGTACGCCGACGCGGTTGGATTGCGGCGTGACGGTCCAGATCTGCGTGCCCAGAAGCTCGAGGGACTCCGGCGTAAACCAGCCGGTGCGCGGACCCATCACGACATCGAGCGTCACGACTTCGCCAAGCATCGGCAGATCGGCCGGCACTGGTTCGGGCGATCCCACCACAGCGCCGGCCGCAGGCAGCTTTATCGGCAGCAGGTCGCCGGCCGCAAGCGGCCGGGGGCCGATGTTCGCCAGCGTGTCGGTTGCGCAACTGCCGAGTACCGGCGCCACGGCAAAGCCACCGCGCACCGCCACATACGAGCGAATGCCAGCGCTCGGCTCGCCGATCAGCAGGGCGTCGCCGTTGGACAGCGCGATGGGCGCATGCCGCGGCACGGGCCACCCCGATCCATTGCTGGCGAGCAGTTCAAGTGGACCTTGCGCGCCCGCGACGGCCACGACCGCATCGCCGCGACAAACGAGTTGCAAGCCGCCGTAGACGGCCTCCACGCAGGCTGCATCGGAGCGATTGCCCACCAGTCGATTGGCTGCACGCAGCGAAGCACGGTCCATCGCACCCGAAGTCGAAACGCCCTGCCCCGCTTGGCCGTGACGGCCCAGGTCTTGAAAGAGCGCCTGCAGCCCGCTCTGCCGGACTTCCAGCGCACTGCCGCCAATCGAAGCAGTGGACAGCGGCTCGCTCCTCGCTACCTTTGGCACAGCGGGCGCTGTCGACGCGCTTGTCTGCGGCCCCGCATCGACGAAACGCACGCGCTGGCCGGGTTGCAACAGCGCGGGTCGCTCACGCGAGAGATCCCACATGGGCGTTGCCGTCACGCCGATGATTTGCCAGCCGCCCGGACTCGCCTGCGGATAGACACCGCTGAAACTGCCCGCCAAGCCCACCGCCCCCGCCGGAATCCGCGTGCGCGGTGTTGCGCGACGGGGCACATTCAAGCTCGCATCGCCACCGCTCAGATAAGCGAAGCCCGGCGCGAAGCCGGTGAACGCCACGGTGTAGTCGCTGCCGGTGTGGCGCCGCACGACCTCTTGCGGCGAGATGCCGAGCAAGCCGGCGACCTCTTCCAGGTCTTCGCCGTTGTATGTGACGGGAATCTCGATGCGTTCGCCCATGGCTTCGACGCGCGCGTCCAGGCGGCGAACACCGATGCGCTCGATGAGCTCCGCAAGCGAGACAGCGGCGGGCCGGAAGGTCACCAACAGCGTGCGAGCCGCAGGCACGATGTCGTCGACGCCCGCGATCGGCTCAGCCTGCAATGAAGCCAGCAACGCCAGCGTCTGCGACAGGTCTTCCAGCTCGACGAGCACAGCGTCGAGGTTGACGAGGAGGAAGCGCATCACGCCCCCTGGTTCGAGTCCGCGACGCCGGCGAAAGAGCGAACGACGATGCCGGCGCCTTCGAGAAGCCGGCGCACCTGTCGCGCCATCTCCACCGCGCCAGGGCTGTCGCCGTGAACGCAAACCGAATCGGCCTGGATGCGCACCGTGCTGCCGTCGATGGCCGTGACCACGCCTTCCTGCGCGAGGCGCAGCATGCGCTCGGCGACTTCCTTCGGGTCGTGCAACACCGAGCCGGCCTGGCGGCGCGACACCAGCGAGCCGTCGGGCATGTAGGCCCGGTCGGCGAAAGCTTCAGCCACCACGTGCAGGCCCTGGGCGCGCGCCCAGTCGAGCAACGGCGAACCAGCCAGTGCGACGAGGGTCAGTCCGGCATCGACTTCGCGGATCGCGGCGATGACGTCGTTGGCCTGCCGCTGGTCATGCGCGATGGTGTTGTACAGCGCGCCGTGCGGCTTGACGTAGCGCACCCGGGTGCCGGCCGCTGCGGCGAGACCTTGGAGGGCGCCGATCTGGTAGATCACGTCGGCTTGCAGATCGGCGCTCGCCACATCCATCGCACGGCGCCCGAAGCCGACGAGGTCGGGATAGGACACATGCGCGCCCACCACGACTCCCTTTGCCTTCGCCCGCCGCACGGTCTGCAGAATGCCGGCCGGATCGCCGGCATGGAAGCCGCAAGCCACGTTCGCGCTGCTCACGATGTCGAGCATGGCGTCGTCGTCGCCCATGCGCCACGCGCCCAGGCTCTCGCCGAGGTCGCTGTTCAAGTCGATGTTCATTCGTAGCCCCTGAATGGTCAATGAAGCTGGCCGCCGGTCTCCCGCACATCCTCATGCACGGTGAGTGCCGTTCGCACCAGTGTGCGCACGCCTTCGATCTGCGTCGCGAGCGCCATGCTGGGCGCTCCCGCGATGCGGGCCGCCTGCTCCGGAAGGCAAGGCAGATGGACGAAGCCACCGCGTGCGCCGGCAAGTTCCGGCCGCGTGGTCAGCCGATGCATCAGTGCGTAGAAGACATGGTTGCAGACGAAGGTGCCCGCGGTGTTGGACACGGATGCCGGAACGCCTCCCGCACGGATGTCGCGCACGATGGCTTTGATCGGCAAGGTCGAAAAGTAGGCCGCCGGCGCACCCGGCACCACCGGCACGTCGATGGGCTGGTGCCCCGCGTTGTCGGGGATGCGGGCATCGTCGACATTGATCGCCAGGCGCTCAGGCGAAACATCGATGCGGGCGCCCGCGAGCCCCAGTGCCACGACCAGTGTCGGCCGGTGCTCGGCTAAGGCATCGTCGAGCCGTTCGATGGCTTTTCCGAAGACGCACGGCAACTGTGCCGCCCTGACTTGAGCGCCTTCGCAGACCCAGCCGTCCAGTGCCCTGGCCACTTCCCAGGAAGGATTGACGGAATCGCGCTCGAAGGGCTCGAAGCCCGTCACCAGGACGCGGCGCTCCGATTCGGGTAGGTGTTTCATGGCATGGCCCTCAGCGGAACATGAGGAAGTAGAGCAGGAAAACGTTGACGGTGAGCAGCATCAGCGCCGTGGGCACCTGCACACGGATCACCGCGTTCTTGTCGGGCAGTTCGAGCAGCGCGGCCGGCACGATGTTGAAGTTGGCGGCCATCGGCGTCAGGAGCGTCCCGCAATAGCCCGACAGCATGCCGATCGCGGCCATCACCGCCGGATTGCCGTGATACACGCCCACGAGAATCGGCACGCCCACGCCGCCGGTCATCACCGGAAACGCCGCAAAGCCGTTGCCCATGATGACGGTGAACAGCGCCATGCCGATCACGAAGACGGCCACGGCAACGAAGCGCACATCCATGTTGATGTAGCTGGTCGTGAGGTATGCCACCGCCTTGCCCACGCCCGCGTCCGAGAACACCAGCCCCAGCATGCCCAGCATTTGAGGCAGCACCAGCGCCCAGCCGAGCGCATCGGTAAGCCGGCGCGATTCGCGGATCGCCTGCGCAGGCGTCTCGCGGGTCAGCCAGCAGGCCAGGCCGAGCGCGACGATGCACCCCACACCCAGGCTCACCAGCGTCGTGTTCTTCGGGTCCAGCAAGGGCACGCCGCCGACGACAAGGTGGCTCGCGGAGAGCGTTCCAGCCATGGTCAGCAACGGAATCGCCAGCGCCGGCACGAAGAGCTTGTTGCCCAGCCGCTTGGCACTGGCGGCATACTCGGCGGCCGAGCGGGTCACATGATGGCCCATGCCGACCCCGCCGAATCCGGCGATCAGCGCCATCACGATGGCACCCACGCCAACCCACACCGGCGGCAATTGGTCGCCGACCAGGAACACAAGCGAATACAGGCCCCAGAACAATGCGCTGGAGTAGCGCTTGGGATGCCGGCGGTCGGCCAGCGTCATCATCGCCGTGAGCGCCAGGATCGCGCCGACCAGGTAGTAGAGGTGAACGATGGACAGCATGATCAGACTCCCTGCTTGCTGATGGCGGCTGGCGCCACTTCGGACTCCGAACCGGCAGGGTTCTTTGCCAGTTCGGCGGCCAGCGATTTGTCGAGCCTGCGCAATCGCCACGCGTGGATCACAAATGCCGAAATCGCGGTCGGGATGCCCCACAAGGCCACGTGGATGGGTTCGACGTCGATGCCCGCTTCGTGCAGGAAAGTGGTCATCAGCACGATCGCGCCAAAGGCCACGAACATGTCTTCGCCGAAGAACAGACCGACGTTGTCAGTCGCAGCGGCGTACGCGCGCAGTTTGTGGCGCACGGTTTCGGGCAGCTTGCCATAGCGCGCTTCGGTGGCGCCCTCGGCCATGGGCGCGAGCAGCGGCCGGACCATCTGCGGATGGCCGCCGAGGCTCGTCAATCCGACGGCCGACGTCAGCTGCCGCGCGGCCAGATAGACGATGAGCAGCCGCCCGGCGGTGGCCGATTTGATGCGGCTGATCCAGTCTTGTGCGTGCTGGCGAAGCCCATGTCGCTCCAGCAAGCCGATCACCGTCAACGGCAACAGGATGATCAGCGGCAGGTTGCGTGTCTTCACAAAGCCGGTACCGATCGTCGCGAGGATTTTTTCGATCGGAAAACCGGCAGCGAAGGCCGTCACGACCGCGGTCACGATCACGACCAGCATCGGATTGAAGCGCAGGATGAAGCCCGCAATGATCACGGCCACGCCGATGAGGGGCCAAAGATGAATGTCGCTCGCCATGGGATCGCTCCTTAAATGAGGCAGGAAAAGAACAGGACCTGCTCCAGCCGTCGCAAAATGCGTGCCATTCGATCAACCAGAATTCTCATTGACTGGTTTAAATCTATGACATTGTTGAACAATACATTGATTGTTGATCCATCATTCGTCGCAAATCATTGGTGCAAACCCGCGCTAGGGTTGCGGGAGATGCGTGCGTGACTCACTGATCTGCTACAACCGCTGGCAACTTCTCCATGCCATCAATGACACAAATCGCGCCGGTGCCATCGACTCTCCTGACCCTCGGCGAGCGCGTGGCCGAGCAGCTTCGCGGGATGATTACCCAGGGTGAGTTTTCACCGGGCCAACGCCTGTCGGAGCAAGCCCTGAGCGAAAGGCTCCAAATCTCCCGCAACACATTGCGAGAGGTGTTCCGGGTTCTGACCAAGGACGGCTTGCTCAAGCACGCGCCCAACCGAGGTGTGTTCGTAGCGATCCCGAGCATCGCGTCCATCATCGACATCTACCGTGTACGCCGGCTCATCGAATGCCAGGCCCTCCGGCAGGCGTACCCGCGCCACCCCGCCAAGGCACGCATGCGAGAAGCGGTCGAAGCGGGAATGCGCAGCCGCACTGCATCGGACTGGCTGGGCGTCGGCACAGCGAACATGGCTTTTCACATGTCGATCGTCCAGCTGGCCGACAGTGAGCGCCTCAACCTGATGTTCGCGCAGGTGCTGGCCGAACTGCGGCTCGCGTTCGGGCTGCTGCAGGACCCTGAATTCCTGCACGCGCCGTACGTCGACATGAACATGAAGATCCTGGAACTGGCCGAAGCGGGGGAATTTGCCAAGGCTTCGAACGAGCTTGGCGACTATCTGGTGCACTCCGAACGGATCGTGCTTGCTGCGTACGCCCGACGTATTGAAAGCGCGGATATGACGGCGGCCTGAGCGGGCGCTTTTCTCCGCGCGGCCCAAAACAAGAAGCCCCGGCAGCTTTCGCTGTCGGGGCTTTTGTTTGGAGGAGAGGGAGGGATTCGAACCCTCGGTACGTTCGCACGTACGCCTGATTTCGAGTCAGGTACATTCGACCACTCTGCCACCTCTCCGGTGTCTGTCGAGCCCGCGATTCTAGCAGACCAAAAAGCGCGTTTTCTCAGCCGCGCAGCACTTCGAGGCCGCCCAGATAGGGCCGCAATGCAGCCGGCACATTGACCGAACCGTCTTCCTTTTGATGGTTCTCCAGAACCGCAACCAGCGTGCGCCCCACCGCCAGACCCGAGCCGTTGAGCGTGTGCACGAGTTCGTTCTTTCCCTGTGCATTCTTGAAGCGAGCCTGCAGTCGACGCGCCTGGAAGGCTTCGCAATTGGAGACCGAACTGATTTCGCGATAAGTGTCCTGCGCCGGCAGCCACACTTCCAGGTCGTACGTCTTGGTCGAACCAAAACCCATGTCCCCTGTGCTCAGCAGCACGACGCGGTACGGCAGTTCCAACGCCTGGAGCACGGCCTCGGCGTGGCCCACCATCGCTTCGAGCGCCTCGTAGCTCTTCTCGGGATGGGTGATCTGCACCATCTCGACMTTGTCGAACTGATGCTGGCGAATCATTCCGCGGGTGTCGCGGCCGGCACTGCCCGCTTCCGACCGAAAGCATGGCGTGTGAGCGGTGAGCTTGATCGGCAACTGGGCCTCCGCCACCACTTCGTCGCGCACGAAGTTGGTCAGCGGGACCTCGCTCGTCGGGATGAGGTAAAGCGCCGAATGATCAGGTGCCGGTTCACCGTCCTGACCGCCTTTCTTCGCAGCAAACAGATCGCCTTCGAACTTGGGCAACTGACCGGTGCCGCGCAGCGTGTCGGCGTTGACGATGTACGGCACATAGCACTCGGTGTAGCCGTGCTGCTGTGTCTGGATGTCCAGCATGAACTGCGCGAGCGCACGATGCAGGCGAGCGATCGGGCCCTTCATCACGGAGAAGCGCGAGCCGGAAAGCTTGGCGCCGGTCTCGAAATCGAGCCCGAGCGGCGTGCCGAGATCGACGTGATCCTTGGCTGCGAATGGCAGCGGCGCTGCGGAACCGCCGGCGCCGCTCTTCGGGCTCCATCGGCGGACTTCGACGTTGGCCGCTTCGTCCTCGCCGACCGGCACGCTGGCGTGCGGAAGGTTCGGCACGGCCAACAGCAATGCATGCAGTTCAGGCTGGAGTTCGTCGAGACGCGTGGCCGAGGATTCCTGCTCCGCCTTGAGTGCGTTGACCTCCGTCATCAGCGCATCGACCGATTCGCCCTTGGCCTTCAACGGGCCGATTTGCTTGTTGAGGGCGTTACGGCGGGCTTGCAATTCCTCGGTGCGGGTCTGCAAGGTCTTGCGCTCGGCTTCGAGTGCGCTGAACCTTGCCACGTCGAGGTAGGGCTGGTTCTTCTTGCGCGTTTCGAGGCGCGCGACCACCGAAGCGAGGTCCTTGCGTAACAGAGTGATATCGAGCATTGCGCGATTTTAGGTGCGCGTAGCATCGTTCCCCCCGACCACTTCAGCTCAAGGAGATCGCATGGAAGCCTATCTGACATTCAACGGCAACACGGCCGAAGCATTCGCGTTTTACGCCAAGTGCCTCGGCGGCAACATTGCATTCAGCATGACCTTCGGAGAAAGCCCCATGGGTGCGGAGATGCCGGCGGACTTCAAGAACAAGATCATGCATGCCACGCTGCACGCGCGCGGTCAGCAGATCATGGCGTCCGATGCACCACCGGGGTACAACTTCGAAGGCTTCAAAGGCTTTTCGCTTTCGGTCCAAGCCAAGGACGTGAAGGAAGGCGAACAGCTCTTCAAGGCACTGTCCGAAGGCGGCAAGGTGACGATGCCCTACGGCGCCACTTTCTGGTCAGCCGGCTTCGGGATGCTCGAAGACAAGTTTGGCGTGCCCTGGATGGTGAACTGCCAGCAGGCACCAGCGCAGGGCTGAGCTCTCAGCCCAGAGTAGCTGGATCGACGTTGGCACCGCAAACGATCAGGCAAATCTTCTCGCCTTCTCGCGGCGCGTAGGCGCCGCATTGCAATGCGGCCAACGGCAAGGCAGCGGCGGGTTCGACGGCAAGTTTCAGTTCCTTCCAAAGCCACGACTGCGCCGCCCGGATCGCGTCGTCCGACAGCAGCAGCGCATCGCGCACATGGCCTTGCGTGACGTCCCACGCGATCGCGCCGATGCGCTTTGCGCCGAGCGAATCGGCTGCGATACCGCCGACCTCGACGTCGACCGGCTGGCCAGCCTCGCGAGCACGGAACAGCGTCGGCGCACGCTCAGGTTCGAGTGCGACGACGCGCGCACGTTTCTCGAACCATGCCGCGAGTCCACCGATCAGGCCACCTCCGCCGACGCTGACGAGCACTGAGTCGGGCAGACCACCCTGGCGCTCGATCTCACGCCCCAGCGTGCCTGCGCCGGCCACCACTTCGGGTTGATCGTAGGCGTGGGTGAGCAATGCGCCTGTGGCGCCTTGGCGCTCCAGACAGGCAGCGAGCGCGTTCGCATACGCTTCGCCGCCGACCACCACCTCAGCGCCGAGTGAGCGCAGTTTCGCGCGCTTGGCTTCGGGCGAAACCATCGGAAGGAAGACTTCGCAATGCACGCCGAGTGCCTGTGCCGCGGCGGCCGTCGCAATACCCGCATTGCCGCCCGAGGCAACGATGACCCCGCTCGCCGGTATGTCGTTGGCCAACAGCCGGTTCATCATGCCGCGCGCCTTGAAGCTCCCGCTGGTCTGCAGATGTTCGAGCTTCAGCCAGATCTCCACGCCTTTCACGCTCATACCCAGAGCGGAGCCATCGAGCTTCCAAAGCGGCGTTTCGCGCAGAAAGCCTGGCACGCGGTCTTGCATGCGCGCGGCGGCGGCTTCGATCTCGGCGCGCCAGCCCGTCTTGACGCCRCTCACGAAATATGCCCCGGCGCAGGAATGTCGTCGAGCTTCAGGCCCTTCGGCAGCGGGAACTTGAGGGTTTCCTGTATGCCGTCCATCTTGCGCACCGACACGGCGCCGAGCGCCTTGATGCGGTCGATCACGTCGCGCACCAGCACCTCGGGGGCCGAGGCGCCTGCGGTCAAGCCGACCCGGATCTTGCCGTCAAACCATTCAGGCTTGAGTTCGGCGGCCGAGTCGACCATGTAACTTTCGGTGCCCAGGCGCTGCGCCAGCTCGCGCAGGCGATTGCTGTTGGAACTGGTCGGGCTGCCGACCACGATCACCAGATCGACCTGAGGGCTCAGCATCTTCACGGCGTCCTGGCGGTTCTGTGTGGCGTAGCAGATGTCCTGCTGCTTGGGCTCGCGCACGCTCGGAAAGCGCGCGCGCACGGCGGCGGAAATCTCGGCCGCGTCGTCGACCGAAAGCGTGGTCTGCGTCACCACCGCGAGCTTTTCCGTTTGTGCCGGTGAGACGCTCGCCACATCCGCCACGTCCTCGACAAGATGGATGCCGCTGGAAAGCTGACCCATCGTGCCCTCGACTTCAGGATGGCCCTTGTGGCCGATCATGATGAACTCATAGCCTTCCTTCGCGAGCTTGGCGACTTCGACGTGGACCTTGGTCACGAGCGGACAGGTGGCATCGAATATGTAGAAGCCACGCTCCCGCGCTTCAGCCTGCACGGCCTTGCTGACGCCATGGGCGCTGAAGACCAGCGTCGAACCGGGGGGCACTTCCGCAAGGTCTTCGATGAAGACCGCGCCCTTCGCCTTGAGCTCGTTCACCACGAAGGTGTTGTGCACGATCTCGTGGCGCACGTAGATGGGAGCGCCGAACTTCGCGATGGCGCGCTCGACGATCTCGATGGCGCGGTCCACGCCCGCGCAGAAGCCGCGCGGCTCGGCAAGGATGACTTCTTCGACGCCGCTCACAGCACGCCAATCAGCTTGACCTCGAAGGTCACCGGCTGACCCGCGAGAGGATGGTTGAAGTCGAAGCGGACGGCCGAGTCGCTCGACTCGATCACAGCGCCCGCATAGCTGCCGGTGCCGTCGGGGGTCGGGAACTGCACCACGTCGCCGACGGCGTATTGCTCGTCGGGATCGCCCATCTGCGCGAGCAGCTTGCGCGCCACCCACTGCTGCATCTCGGGATTGCGTTCGCCGAAGGCGTCGCCGGCCGGCAGCTCGTAAGTGGCGTGCGTGCCCTCTTCCATGCCGATCAGGCGCTGCTCCATGGCGGGCGAGAGTTCGCCGGTGCCGAGCGACAGCGTCGCGGGCTTGTCCTGGAAGGTGTTGATGATGTCGCCCGCGGGGCCGGCGAGCCGGTAGTGCAGGGTGAGGAAGGAACCGGCGGTGACGACGGCGGGGCGAGTGGTCGAAGACAAGGTGAGACGTCGCTTTAGACTGGGGCCCACATTTTAGGGAGTGGGGCTCGAACCCCGTAGAACACATGTCTTTCAAGGAACTGATCGAAGAATCGCGCCCGCGCGAAAAGCTCATCGGACTCGGCCCTGCCGCACTGGGCGACGCCGAACTGATCGCCCTGCTTTTGCGCACAGGAGTCGCCGGCAAGAATGTCCTCCAACTGTCACAGGAACTTCTCGATCAGTTCGGAGGACTCGCGGGGCTGCTCAACGCAGGGCTCGACGACCTGAAGCGCGTCAAGGGTCTCGGTGGCATCGCCAAGCGCGCCGAACTCACCGCCGTGCTCGAGCTCGCCCGCCGCGCGCTCGCCGAGCAACTCAAGGAAAGAGCGGTTTTCGATTCGCCCGAGGCCGTGAGGCACTACTTGCAGCTTCATCTCGGGGCACGTCCGCACGAGGTGTTCGCCGCTCTCTTTTTGGACGCGCGGCACCGGCTGATTGCCATGGAAGAACTGTTTCGCGGCACTCTCACGCAGACCAGCGTCTACCCGCGCGAGGTGGCCACCCGCGCCCTGCACCACCACGCCGCCGCCGTGGTGTTGGCACACAACCATCCAAGCGGCTGCGTGGAGCCCTCCCGCGCGGACGAGATGCTGACGCGAACGCTCCAGACCGCGCTGGCGCTCATCGATGTGCGCGTGCTCGACCACGTGATCGTCTCCAGGGGTTCCAGCCTTTCGATGGCCGAGCGCGGGCTGGTCTGACGCCACGGCTTTCCTGAATTGCAAATGTGGACAATGGTTGTCGCCGCCTGAACCCGCCGAATTCCGTCTGCCACGCATGCCTTCCAAGCCCAAGAACCTCAAGAGCCTCGCCGACCTCAAGCACGTTCAACAATCACTGGCCGAACGGCGCGAAAGGGAAGCCGCTGAGGCGGCCATCCGAGCGGCGGCGCACAAGAAGCGCGCGGCCGAGCAAGACCTGTTCGCGCGTGCCATAGGCGCGACCAAACCGTTGCGGCGGAAAGCGGCCGTCCCTCTTGCGCCCGAACCACCGGCGCCCATCCCCGTGCAGCAGCAGTTGGACGAGCAACGCGTGCTGCGCGAATCCCTGTCCGACGAATTCGACGTCACCACGTTGCTCGATGCCGACGACGCGATGAGCTTTCGCCGGCCCGGCATCAACACCGATGTGACGCGCAAGCTGCGTGCGGGCGAATGGTCGATTCAGCGCGAGATCGACCTGCACGGCATGCGAAGCGACGAGGCCCGCGACGCGCTCGGCGCCTTCGTGCGCGATGCGCACAAGCAGGGCATACGCTGTGTGCGCGTGGTTCATGGCAAGGGGCTGGGTTCGCCGGGCAAGCAACCCGTGCTCAAGGCCAAGGTGCAGCGCTGGCTGATCCAGAAGAACGAAACGCTGGCCTTCGTGCAAGCCAAGCCGGCGGAAGGCGGCGCCGGTGCGCTGGTGGTGCTGCTGGCGCCTTCGCGGCGCTGAACCCCTCGCTGAACCGCGTCGCCTACTCGCCCCTGTTGCGCATCCAGTCGGCCGTTTGAAAGAACGACGTGCGAAGGCGCTTACGAAGGTCCTCCGGCACGCCCGTTTCGCCCATTGCCTGGTCCATGCACGCCAGCCACTGGTCGCGTTCCTTGATACCGATCGAATGGCCGCCGATGCTCTGCGGCAAATGCCGGGCGCGAAGCATCGGATGTCCGAAGCGATCGGTGTAGTGCTGCGGGCCGCCCAGCCATCCGCAAAGGAACCAGAAAAGACGCTGGCGCGCATTGTCGAGCGTCGTGCCGTGCACCGCCCGCAGTTGCGCATAGGCGGGCTCGAGGTCCATGAGGTCGTAGAAGCGCTCGACCAGCGCATGAACCTTGGTTTCGCCGCCGATCCATTCGAAGGGCGTATCGAATGGCGGCTTGTCCTGAATTTGCATGGCCGACATTGTCCCCAAGAGTTGGGGCAACATCCGGGGATGCCTGATTTGCCCCTTTCCACCGCTGGCGGCGCCCTGCCGGTCATCGACCTTTCGGCGCTTGGCGACGAAGCCGGCGCACTTGCCGAGGCCGCATCGCGAATCGGAGCCGCCTGCCGCGCGCACGGCTTTTTCTACGTGACCGGCCACGGCGTAGACCCATCGCTCGTCCGGCGCCTGGAAGATCTCAGCCGCCGCTTCTTCGCGCTCGAGGAGTCGGCCAAGATGCGTTGGCGCATGGCGCTCGGCGGCCGGGCTTGGCGGGGCTATTTCCCGCTCGCCGGCGAACTCACCTCGGGTCGGCCCGACTGGAAGGAAGGCATCTACTTCGGCACCGAGATGCCCGAGACCCATCCGCTGGTGCAGGCGGGCACGCCGGTGCACGGGCCCAATCTGTTTCCCGACATCGAAGGCTTTCGCGAGACGGTGCTCGCCTATATCAATCAGGTGACGAAGCTCGGCCATCGCCTGATGCAAGCCATCGCCGTGAGCCTCGGCCTGCCGCCCGCATATTTTGCCGAGCGCTATACCGCCGATCCGCTGATCCTCTTTCGCATCTTCAACTACCCGACCCAGCCCGTGCCGGAAGGGATGGATGTGCTCTGGGGCGTGGGCGAACACACCGACTATGGCTTGCTCACGATGCTGCATCAGGACGACGTCGGCGGTCTGCAGGTGCGCACGCCGGAAGGCTGGATCGACGCGCCGCCCGTACCGGGCTCGTTCGTCTGCAACATCGGGGACATGCTCGACCGAATGACGGGCGGGCTCTACAAGTCGACCCCGCATCGCGTGACGCGCAACACATCGGGCCGCGACAGGCTTTCGTTCCCGCTTTTCTTCGACCCGAACTTCGAAGCGCGCGTGCAGCGTATCGAAGGTCTCGCGGGCGCCGAGGCGCAAGACGACAGCGCCGCCCGCTGGGACCGTGCCAACGTGCATGCGTTCAACGGCAGGTACGGCGACTATCTGCTGGCGAAGGTATCGAAAGTGTTCCCGCAGTTGCGCGACGAGGTGCTGAAGCACCCCTAGCGGCTCTGTTCGGTTCCATCCCCTTCATCGCTTCTATTCCGAAGCCTGCCGCAGCGTCGCGACCACTGGCCGCCGCAGCACTTCGCGCAGCCCCCACCAGCCGGCTGCCCACGCCAGCACCGCGCCAGCGAGCGCTCCCGCGATCGGCACGAAGGGCGATGCGGTCCAGGTGAAGTCGAACACGTAGCGCGCCAGCGCCCAGCCGATCACCGAGGCGACGATGCTCGCGAGAAAGCCCGCCAACAGGCCGACGCCGGCCAACTCGGCGCGCTGGACCTGGCGCAGAAGGCTGCCCCGTGCACCCACCGCGCGCATCACGGCGAATTCGCGAGCCCGTTCTTCGCGCGTGGCGGTGACCGACGCGAAAAGCACCACCAAGCCCGCCGCAAGCGTGAATCCGAAGAGAAACTCGACGGCACGAATGACCTGATCGAGCACGCGCTGGACCTGATTGATCGTGGCGCTCATATCGACATTGGTGACGTTCGGGTAGGTCCGCACGAGCGCGTTGTCGAATCCCTTCACGTCGGGCGCCCTGAACGCGCCCATGTAGGTCACCGGCACATCGGCCATGTCGGCGACGGTGTACATGACGAAGAAGTTCGCATGCATCGATCCCCAGTCGACCTTGCGCAGCGAGGTGATGCGCGCCTCGTTCTGCATGCCGCCGATGTCGAAGCGCAAGGTATCGCCGAGCTTCAGTCCGAGCGTTTCGGCGAGGCCCGCCTCGACGCTTACCTCGCCCGGAGCACCGGGCTTCCACGCGCCGGCTGTGATGATGTTATGGGGAGGCGCATCGGCGCTATTGCTGAGGTTGAACTCGCGGTCCACGAGCCGCTTGGCGCGGTCGTCCGCATAGTCGTCCGGAGACACCGGTTTGCCGTTGATGGAGACCAGTCGGCCGCGGATCATCGGATACCAGTCGAACTTGCTCACGCCGCTGTCGCGCAATGTCTTCTGGAAGTCCGCGCTCTGGTCGGGCATCACGTTGATCACGAAGCGGTTCGGCGCGTCCGGCGGAGTGGCCTTGCGCCAGCTCGAGACCAGATCGGTGCGCAGAAGCACGAGCAGGATCAAGGCAAGCAAGCCGACCGCCAAGGCGCTGACCTGCACCACCGCATAGACGGGCCGGGCCGAAATCTGGCGCGTCGCCAGAACCAGCCAGCGCGGCGCCGTGGTTTCGTTGACGCTGCGCCGCAGCAGCAGCACGGCAATCCAGCTCAGCAATGCAAACACGGCCACTGCGCCGGCAAAGCCGCCCACCGCGATCAGCCCCAGCTTCAGGTCGCTGCTGGCCGCCACCAGCAACGCGGCAAACCCAAGCACTCCCAGGCCCAGCACCGCAATCGATGTGGGCTTGAGACCGCCGATGTCGCGGCGGATCACCCGCAGCGGCGGCACGCGCGCCAGTTGCAGCACTGGAGGGAGGCCAAATGCGAACAGCAACGTCAGGCCCACGCCCATGCCGAATGCGACCGGCCAAAGCGTCGGCGCGGGCAGAGCGCTCTCGACCAGCCCGGCCAGCAGCAGCACGAATGCGTAATGCACGGCAAATCCGATGGCGACGCCGAGCGCACTGGCAATCACGCCAATGACCGCGAATTCGAACGCGTAAGCCCCGGCAATGGTGCGCTGGCTCTGCCCGAGCACCCGCAACATGGCGCAATCGTCGAGGTGGCGGGCCGCAAATCCGCGCGCCGCCAGGGCGACCGCCACCGCCGACAGCAAGGCTGCGAGGAGCGCGACCAGATTCAGAAACTTCTCCGCGCGGTCGAGCGTCTGGCGCATCTCKGGGCGACCGCTTTCGAAGGATTCGAGCCGCGCCCCGCGCACCTCCGCCTTCTTGATCGTCTCATCGGCCCAATCGCTGAACTGCTTCACCGCGCCAGCTTCACCCGCCACCGCGAAGCGATAGCTCACCCGGCTCGCCGGCTGCACCAGTCCCGTGCGCGGCACATCGGCCTGATTGAGCATGACCCGCGGCGCAAAGCTCATGAAACCGGCGCCCCGGTCGGGTTCGAGAGTGATCACGCGCGCAATACGAAGCCCTGCGTCGCCAAGAAGCAGCGTGTCGCCCACCTTCAGCCCCAGCGAATCGAGCAACGAGGCATCGACCCATGCGTCGCCCGGCGCCGGAACCTCACGGGTCGCCTCGCCGGCCGCAGCCGGGTTCTGGCTGACCTGCAGGTTGCCGCGCAGCGGATACCCGGCCGACACCGCCTTGAGCGCTACCAGCTTGCTCGCGCCGCCCTGCGCATCGCCAGCCCGCGCCATGGTCGGGAACCCGTAGGTGATCGCGCCCTGCAAGCCCAGCGCCCGCGCACGTTCGATGAAGGCCGGCGGCGTCGGGTTGTCGCTGGCCAGGACTGCATCGCCCCCCAGGAGTTGGCGCGCATCGCGCTGCAGCCCGCCCTTGAGCCGGTCGGCGAAGAAGCCCACGGCGGTGAGCGCCGCCACCGCGAGCAGCACGGCGACGATCAGAAGGCGAAGTTCGCCCGCGCGAAGGTCGCGCCAGAGCGTTCGCCAGCCAAGGCGGAGGGAGGCGATCATGGCAGTGCGAGGAGTTGCCCTTGAACGAAGGGCGGTTGAGGGTCGTTCATGTGGGCGGCCATTCTTTCACGCCGAGGCAGAGAAGCGCGTGTGAAACCACCGAATGATGGTTGTAGTACTTTTGTGACAAACGTCTCCAAAAATACGAAACCATAGTTCTCATTTTTGGGCGAGATGCGGTTTGTGCGCTCCAATCAAGCCATCAGAAACGAGGTCACCGCATGAGCTACTACAACGATCGCGACTACGCCCACGATGCCCTGGAGGTCACCGTGTCGGATTTGCTCATCGCCACCTCGGACCTTTGCGACCCGCTTGTCGACAACGGAATCCACCAGGTTCTCAAGCTCCTGCGTGAGCAGCACGGGATGGAAGCCGCTTTCGCCTGCGAGGTGATCGATGGCAGGCGCGTGTCGCACCGTTCGCAACCTACCCACGGCGCTCAGTTCATCGACGAACAGGCCGAACCGCTGGAACTGGCCTTCTGCAAGCAGGTGCTGCATGCCCGGGTGCCCGCCGGTTGCTATCTCAGCGCGCCGGTACTGCTGGCCAACGGGAACACCTACGGCAGCCTCTATTCGTTCAGCTTCAGCACCGATCCAGCCGTCGAAGCGCGCGACCTCAAGAAGCTGGAAATGGCGGCGCAGCTCGCCGCCCGCCTGGTCAACGAACGCCGCCCGAGCGCGCCCGCACCGATGCCTCAGCGCAACGCCGAGGCGCTGATGGCCTCCTGAAGGGCCGGCGGCTCACCGTATCGAGGCGGGCTGCAGGAGATCGTCAGGTGTCGTCAGCAGCCGCAATGCTTCGGCGGCCGACACTTCCGTGCTGCTGTACAAGAACCGTAGTTGGCAATCGCCGATCACGATGGCGTCGCCATTGCTCAATGCACGCGCCCTCACCTTCTGGTTGTTGACGAAGGTGCCGTTGCGGCTGCCCATGTCGGTCAGCAGGAATCCGTCGCCCGTCCACTGGATCGCCGCGTGATGCCGGCTCACCCTCTCGCTGTCGATGCACACGTTGTTGGAGCCGGATCGCCCGATGGTGGTGATCTGAGTCGCGATGTTGACCTGCCGCACGCTGTTGCGCCGGGCCAGGATGATCAGTCTTGCCATACCTCTTCCTGTTTTTGATGGACTGCAGGAAGCTTAGGCGGGCAGGTCGTTTCCGAAAGACCGAAACAGAAGGATTAATCCCTTCCTGTTCGTTTCAAGCAGGCAAATTTGAGCGCTGCCATCGGGCCGATGCATCAATGGGTCAATGCGTGAGCCGGCCCCGCATCGAAGCCGGATGTCCCGCGAGCCCAAACGATTTGCCCGTGTTGACCAGCGTGTCGCCGTCTACGCGCAGGATCGTGATGTCCTGGTCAAGGAAGTTGCCCACGTAGAGATATCTGCCGTCCGCGCTGAAGACCGCGCCTTCAGGCAGCCCGCGCACCTCGACCTCGTTGACGCGCGTAACCTTCTTGCCGTCGATCTTCATCGCCACGACGGAGCCGTTGCGGTTGTAGAAGTAGGCGTTCTTGGCCGCATTGCTGCCGCGCAGGATGACCGCCACCGCCAGCTTGCCGGTCGGGCTGACGGCCAATCCTTCGGGGCCGTCGCCGACCACCACCTTGTCGATCACCCGTGGCGGCCTGGCTTCCAGGTCGATCACGCTCACGGTGTCGACCTGACCATCCGAGGCGCCCGAATTGCCGTTGTCGGCGCTCAATGCGAGCTTGCCGTCTGGCGTGACGTCGACGTTGTAGGGCCAGAGCCCGACCGCGAGATCGACCTTGTTGTAGGTGACCTTTTCGCCGTCGACGTCGAGCAGCGCAATCTTGTGATTGGGAAACTTGGCCGCGAGCGCACGCCGCCCATCGGGCGTGAAGCGCACGTGCGATACCGATTCGCCCATCGGCACCGTGTCGATGAGCGTGACCTTCTGCCCCGCGATGCGAAGCACGCTGACGGAGTTGTCGGCGCGGTTCGCGACCAGCGCGAGCGTGCCCGCCCTGTTGATCGAGAGCCCGGATGGCTGCTTGCCGACGGTGATCGTGTCGATCAGCTTGGGCGGCGTCGCAGTGAGGTCGATCACGAACAGGCGGTTGTCGGGCACTTGGCGGCGAACGCCGTTTTCCTCGACCACGTTGACCGAATTGGCAACCAGCGCCAGCCTTTCGTCGGCCGTGATCGCCAGGTTGGTCGGCGGGCCGGCGATGGTGTTGTCCAGCGGGAGTGTTCCGATCGACCGGGGCGCCAGCGGATCGGTGCCGATGTCCAGGATCTGCAGCGTGTCGCGCCCAGGTGCGCCCAGCTTGACAGCGCCTGCGTCGTCCCAGGATTGCTTTTCGTCATTCGCGACCAGCATGAGCTGGCGCTGGGGCGGTGCGGTCGTTATGCCCCCACATCCGGCCAGCGTCGCTGCCAGCGAGAACACCGCGAGAAGATTCAAAGGTCGAAAGCAGGGTCGCATGTTGTCTCCTTGTTGTGATCCGACGCGGCCCCGGCCCGTCAACTCTTGGCCTTGGTCCGCCCCCTGAAGCGCGATTCGAGAAAATCGAGCAGCGCGCGCAAGGCCGCGCTGTTGTGGCGCCGCTGCAAATACGCAGCCGACAGCCACATATCGCTGCGAACGTAGTCGTGCAGCACCGGCACGAGTTCACCTTGGTCCACGTGAGGCTGCACCAGCATCTCGGCGAGATAGATCACACCGAAGCCCTGCAAGGCGACCTGGATGAGCGGCGCAGCTTCCGTGGCGTCCATGCGGCTCTTCACGGGCACGTCGAAGGGCTTGCCGTCGACCTCGAAACGCCACTCGGGATGCAGCCCGAGGCGCGACAAAGTCAACGCATCGTGCCGGGAGAGATCGCTCGGATGCGTCGGCTTGCCATGCTTCTTCCAGTACACCGGCGACGCACAGGCCACGAGGTTTCGGCGCGCGAGCTTGCGAACGATGAGGTTCTCGTCCTCGATCGGCCCGAAGTGGAGTGCGATGTCGATGCCTTGCTCGGCCATGTCGAGGGCACGGTTCGTCAGGTGCAGGCTGATGTTGACGTCGGGGTAGTGCCCCATGAACTCACCGAGCAACTTGGGCAGGTCGCCCTGTCCCGCCCCCAGAGGTGCCGAGATCCGCAACCGACCGGTGGGATGGCTCGCGTGCTCCTGCACCTCGGCTTGCGTGAGTTCGAACATCTCCATCATCGGCTTGCTGCGTTCGAGCAGCAGGGAGCCGGCATCCGTCAGGCTCACGGCGCGTGTCGAACGGTTGAGAAGCCGCACCCCGAGCCGGGACTCCAGCTCGGCGATGTATTTGCTGACCGTGGCTTTCGAGACGTCCAGCTTGGCGGCGGCGCGCGAGAAGCTCCCATGGGAAGCGACTTCGCGAAAGGTCCTGATCAGGTCGAGGCTGTCCATGTCTGGGGAACATTGTCACTTGTTGCGCCTGTTCCGTAACCTGTGCGCTCCCTCGCCCTGCGCCTTCTTCACCTCGGGCGCCCGCTGTTGGCGCGGGCGCCGCTCCGCCAGCGTCAGGCGAAGAACTTCGCCGCGGCCAGCAGCGTGCGGTACACGCCCCAGGCCAGCGGAATACCCACCGCCAGCCAGGCCAGCCACACCACCATCGGGGTGACGGCGTCGTTGCTGCGCCCATTGGCTGCAGATCCCACCTCGGCGGCAAGCGCCTTTTCATGCGCGAGCTTCTTTTCGTGCGCGAGTTCTTCTTCGCTCATAAAGTACTTGTCGGCCACCGGCCGCACCAGCAGATTGCAGATCAGCCCGATCACGAGCATCCCCACGAGGATGTACATGGTCTGGTTGTAGACCTGCTCGCGCGGGATGCCGAGCCCCAACTGGTATTCGCGCATGTAGTTCACGACCACCGGGCCCAGGATGCCGGCCGTGGCCCAGGCAGTCAGCAGGCGACCGTGGATGGCACCGACCATCTGCGTGCCGAAAAGATCGGCGAGGTAAGCGGGCACCGTCGAGAAGCCGCCGCCGTACATCGAGACGATGATGCAGCAGGCGCCGACGAACAACAGCATGCTGCCATGGTTGGCAGAGGACGGAATGCTCCAGTAGAGCACCCCACCGAGCACGAAGAACACGGTGTAGGTCAGCTTGCGGCCGAGCTTGTCCGAAAGACTGGCCCAAAAGAAGCGGCCGCCAATGTTGAAGAGCGACAGCAGCGCCGCAAATCCGCCCGCGACCGCGGCAATCGCCGCGAGTTGGGTCTTGTCGAGCTCGCCGAATCTTTTGGCGACGCCGATCAGGTGGCCGCCGAACACTTCCTGCAGCATCGGGCTGGCCATGCCGATCACGCCGATGCCCGCGCTCACGTTCATCGTCAGCACCATCCACACGAGCCAGAACTGCGGGATACCCCACACCTTCTTCACGTGGACGTGGCGCTGCGTGATCATCGCGTTCTCGGCACGCGCCACCGGCGGGGTCCAGCCTTTGGGCTTCCAGCCGGTCGGCGGCACTCGGTAGCCGAATGCGCCGCCCATCATGAAGACGAAATACACGATCGCCATGACGACGAAGGCCTGCATCACGCCGACGTCGGTCGGGCTGGAGAAATTCTTCATCAGGTCCACAGCCAGCGGCGAACCGATCATCGCGCCACCGCCGAAACCCATGATCGCCATGCCCGTCGCCATGCCGCGGCGGTCGGGGAACCACTTGATGAGCGTGCTCACCGGTGAGATGTAGCCGAGCCCAAGGCCGATACCGCCGATCACGCCCGAGCCGATGATCATCAGCCAGAACTGGTGCAGGTAGATGCCAAGGGCGGACAGGAGCATGCCGCCGCACCAGCAAACTGCCGACACGACCCCTGCCTTGCGCGGACCCGCGCGCTCGAGCCAGCCGCCCCACAGCGCTGCCGAGCAGCCCAGGAAGACGAAGAAGAGCGTGTACATCCAGCCCAGGGTGGCAATGCGCCAGTCACAGCCGGTGGCGAACAGCTCGGCAAAGAAGCTCATGTCCTTGGGACAGGACTGGGCGCCCGTGCCCGCGGCCGACAGCGCCTTCGACAGCGGCAGCCAGAACACCGAAAAGCCATAGGCCATGCCGATGCAGAGGTGGATGGCCAATGCCGCGGGCGGGACGAGCCAGCGGTTGAAGCCGGCCCCCGCGATGATTCGTTCCTTGTCGAGAATTCCCGGCCGCGCGCCGGGATTGCCAGTGATTGCGTCTCCGTCRAAGACGCCCGCGTTGGAAGCTGCCATTTAACTCTTCTCCTGTTATGTGGGAGCGCCCGCAAGGGAGCTGCCGGAGTTTGAGCTATTGTTACAAGACGTCAAATAGGTGTTGTCCTACATGTCAAAAAAACAACTTCCGTCCCCGCAGCGCCGAATCAAGTGTCCTTGCTGACCGTGATCGTCGGGAACTTGGCCGAGAAATCCTTTGCCTTTTCGGCGATGCCTACCGCTACTCGACGGGCGACGGCCTTATAGATACCGGCCACTTCGCCGTCCGGGTCGGCCACGACGGTCGGCTTTCCGCTGTCGGCCTGCAGGCGGATGTTGATGTCCAGTGGCAGCGCGCCCAGGTAGTCCATCTTGTACTCCTCCGCCATCTTCCGGCCGCCCTCTGCGCCGAAGATGTGCTCCACGTGACCACAGTTGGAACACACGTGCACAGCCATGTTTTCGACGATGCCGAGGATCGGCACGCCGACCTTCTCGAACATCTTGATGCCCTTTTTCGCGTCGAGCAGCGCGATGTCCTGCGGCGTGGTGACGATCACCGCACCCGTCATCGGCACGCGCTGCGAAAGCGTGAGCTGGATGTCGCCGGTACCGGGCGGCATGTCGACGATGAGGTAGTCGAGGTCCTTCCAGTTTGTCTGCCGAAGCAGTTGCTCCAGTGCCTGTGTGGCCATCGGCCCGCGCCAGATCATGGCTTGGTCCTGATCGACGAGAAAGCCGATCGACATGACCTGCACGCCATGGTTTTCGAGCGGCTCCATGGTCTTGCCGTCCGCGCTGTCAGGCCGGCGATCGATGCCGAGCATCATGGGTTGACTCGGTCCGTAGATGTCGGCATCGAGCAGACCGACCTTCGCACCTTCGGCCGCCAGCGCGAGCGCCAGATTGGCCGCCGTGGTGCTCTTGCCGACGCCGCCCTTGCCTGACGCCACCGCGACGATGTTCTTCACATTGGGCATCAGCTGCACACCGCGCTGCACTGCGTGACTGACGACGTTGGTGGTGATGTTGACGGACACGTTCTCCACGCCCGGGACCGTCTTCGCAGCCGCGATGAAGGATTTGCGCAAGTCCGGTATCTGACTCTTTGCCGGATAACCCAGTTCGATGTCGAAGGCGACGTCTCCGCCGTTGAGCTGAAGGTTCTTCAAGCCCTTGCCGCTGACGAAATCCTTGCCCGTATTGGGATCGAGGACGGACCTGAGCGCGTTCGTGACCGCCTCTTGTGTAACTGCCATGGATAACTCCTGAATGGCAGCTAGTCTAGTGCGGTGCTGAGCCGGCGATCCGCGGCAAATCGCTTGACCCTACGCCCGAGGCAAAGGCCGGGTACGCTCGGGCGCGTCAAATGCCATCTGTCCGGACCGCATCTCCCTCCCGTTCTCCGCCCGTCACCGGCCTCGTGCTGACCGGCGGCGGCGCGCGCGCCGCCTATCAGGTCGGCGTGCTTCAGGCCTTGGTGAAGCTTCGTCGAAATGCCGCTGTACCTGGGAGGGCGAACCCCTTTCCGATCATCACTGGCACGTCCGCAGGCGCGATCAACGCGGCCGCACTGGCTTCGGGCGCCGACGACTTCGACGCCACGGTGCACAAGATCGCACACGTGTGGGCCAGGCTCAAGCCGGCACAGATCTACCGGACGGACGCCCTTACGGGCTTGCGCAGCGATGCACCTTGGGCGCGGTTGCTTTCGGCAGGCTGGCTGATCGCACGCTGGCGACGCAGCGGCCTGCGCTCGCTGCTCGACAACGCGCCGCTGCGGGAGCTCCTGGAGCAACTCGTCTCGCTCGACAGACTGCCTGAGCTGATGTCGCAGGGAAATCTTGACGCGCTGGCGGTCACGGCGTCCAGCTACAGCTCGGGCGAGCACGTGACCTTCTACCAGGCGGGCCCGCACCAGTTGCCCTGGGTCCGGTCCAAGCGGCAAGCGGTACCGGCGCAGATCACGCACGAACATCTGCTGGCCTCGTCGGCAATCCCGTTCCTGTTTCCGGCAACGGCCTTGCAAGCCGGACGGCACGTCGAGTATTTCGGCGATGGCTCCATGCGGCAGTCCGCACCGCTGGCCGCAGCCATTCATCTGGGCGCACGGCGCATCCTCGCCGTCGGCGCCGGCCGGATGCAGGAACCCGACCACGTGCTGGCGCCCAATGCGCTGACCGGTTATCCGTCACTGGCACAAATCGCCGGCCACGCGCTTTCGAGCATCTTTCTCGACTCGCTCACCGCCGACGTGGAGCGCCTTCGACGCATCAATGCGACCCTTGCGCTGATCCCGCCCGAAGCGCGTCGCGGCACGGCACTCCAGCCGGTCGAACTGCTGTTGATCGCCCCGTCGCAGCGCGTCGACCTTATTGCTGCGAAGCATGCCCATGCACTGCCCGCCTCGGTGCGCAGCCTGCTCGGCCAACCCGCGGTGCCGGCCGCGACAACGGATCTCAAGGGCTCGGCACTTGCCAGCTACCTGCTCTTCGAATCGGCTTTTACGCGGGAACTGATGGCGCTCGGGCGCAAGGACACGCTCGAGCAGCGTGACGCGGTGCGGGCTTTCATGGGATGGGGCCGCGCCGCGTAGTGCACGAAGCAGCATCGTTTGCTCGACCGTTTGTCCGATCGTTTGCTCAAGGCGCTGGCTCAGGACCAAGCCGCTTGACCATGCGCACCGCGTCCTCCACATCCTCGTAATAGCCGGGGCTGGATCCGTACTCCGTGAATCCGTGCCGACGATAGAACGATTTCGCGGCGGCGTTGCCGGCCCTGGCTTCGAGGCGGATCGTGTGGATGCCCGCAATGGCCGCGGTCGCTTCGAGCCAGCTCAGCAATGCGCTGCCCAAGCCGGCGCGGCGCTGCGAACCTTCGACCGCGAAGAGCACGATGTGCGCGTCGTCGTCGCCATATTGCATGATCGCGAAGCCGAGCAGGACCCCGCCACGCCGGGCCACCACCACGTTGGTCGCCGGATCGCGAATGGCGCGCAGCACGCGCCGGTGTGTCCAGCGCCACGAAAGGCCGCGTTCGATCGCGTCGCGCGACAACGCGGCGATGTCCGAAGCGTCGGACGCGTGGGCGAGGGTGATTTCGTAGGCGGCAATCACTGGAACTGCTTCTGGCCGGGTTTTGCGGGGAAGACTATAGCCCCGCCACCTAAAATGCCCGGTCCTCTCTCCCTCGTCCCGAAAGCGCCCCCGCGATGTCTCAGCGCAAACTCTTCGTCACCACCGCCCTGCCGTATGCCAATGGCAAGTTCCACGTCGGCCACATCATGGAATACATCCAGGCCGACATCTGGGTGCGCTTCCAGCGCATGCAGGGGCACATGGTGCACTTCGTGGGTGCCGACGATGCGCACGGCGCGCCCATCATGATCGCGGCCGAGAAGGCCGGCAAGACGCCTCAGGAGTTCGTCGGCGAGATTGCCGCCGGGCGCAAGGAATACCTTGACGGCTTCCACATCCGCTTCGACAACTGGCACTCCACCGACAGCACCGAGAACACCGAACTCGCCCAAGGCATCTACAGGAAGCTGAAGGCGGGCGGCATGATCGCCACCCGCACCATCGAGCAGTTCTACGATCCGGTCAAGGGCATGTTCCTGCCCGACCGCTACATCAAGGGCGAATGCCCCGTCTGCCATGCCAAGGACCAGTACGGCGACGCCTGCGAGGTTTGCAGCAGCGTCTATTCACCGACAGAGCTGATCAATCCGTACTCGACCCTGACTGGCGCGACGCCCGAGCTGCGCAGCTCAGAGCACTTCTTCTTCAAGCTTTCAGACCCGAAAGTCGTCGACTTCCTCGAGACCTGGACACAGGACGGCAAGCTGCAGCCTGAAATGGCGCGCAAGGCCGGTGAATGGTTCGAGGCCGGTATGGCCGACTGGGACATCTCGCGCGAAGCACCCTACTTCGGCATCGAGATTCCCGACGCGCCGGGCAAGTACTTCTACGTGTGGCTCGATGCGCCGGTCGGCTATCTCGCCAGTCTCAAGAACCACTTCGACAAAGGCCAGTCCGCCAACCACTGGCATGAACCCTCGCGCACCCTGCTGAGCTTCGACGACTTCGTGGCCGATCCAGCGGTGGAACAGGTGCATTTCATCGGCAAGGACATCGTGTACTTTCATACTTTGTTCTGGCCCGCGATGCTGCAGTTCAGCGGCCGCAAGACGCCGAGCCAAGTCAACGTGCATGGCTTCATCACCGTGTCCGGAGAGAAGATGAGCAAGAGCCGCGGCACAGGCATCGATCCGCTCAAGTACCTCTCGATCGGCATGAACCCCGAATGGCTTCGCTACTACATCGCGGCCAAGCTCAACGCCAAAGTGGAAGACGTCGACTTCAACCCCGACGATTTCATGGCTCGCGTCAACGCAGATCTGATCGGCAAGTACATCAACATCGCGAGCCGGGCAGCCGGCTTCATCACCAAGCGATTCGGTGGCAAGCTGGGTGCGATTTCGGCGGACGGTGCGGCGCTTCTGTCGGCACTGCAGTCGGCTTCCACGCAGATGCAGGCGCTTTACGACGGTCGCGATTACGCGCGAGCCCTGCGCGAGATCATGCTGCTGGCTGACAAGGTCAACGAATACGTCGATCAGAACAAGCCGTGGGAGCTCGCCAAGAAAGAAGGCATGGATGCCCGCCTGCACGATGTGTGCACGACATGCATCGAGGCGTTCCGCCTGCTCACGATTTATCTGAAGCCGGTGCTGCCGACGCTCGCGGCGCAGGTCGAGGCTTTCCTGGGCACGGCGCCGTTGCTGTCCGCCGACGCCGCCACGTTGCTGGGTTCGGGACACGCCATCAACGACTACAAGCACCTCATGCAACGGGTCGACGCAAAGCAGCTCGACCAGCTCTTCGAGCCGCCGGAACCCGTCGCCGAAGCCGGTGCCGAAGCCACCGAGCTGCCGGGCGGTGAAGGCATTGCACCGACCATCACCATCGACGACTTTGCCAAGATAGATCTGCGCATCGCGAAGATCGTGGCCTGCCAGAAGGTAGAGGGATCGACCAAGCTGTTGCACCTGACGCTCGACGCTGGCGAAGGCACGACGCGCAATGTCTTCTCGGGCATTGCGTCGGCCTACGAGCCGGAGCAACTCGTCGGCAAGCTCACCGTGCTGGTCGCTAATCTCGCACCGCGCAAGATGAAGTTCGGCATTTCCGAAGGCATGGTGCTGGCGGCCAGCCACGCGAACGAGAAAGCGTCTGCCGGCATCTACGTGCTCGAACCATGGCCGGGAGCAACACCAGGAATGCGAGTCAGATGATGCAAACCTCCACGCAAGCAGCTCCGCGAGGCCGGCTCCGCGATGCCTCTCGAATTTCGCTACTGGCCGCTGCGATGGCCTGCGCGCTCGTACTCCAAGGCTGCGCGGTCGCAGGTGCCGCAGTCAGCGTCACCAGCACCGCCGTGAGCGTCGGCGCCGGCGCCGTGGGACTCGCGGCCGATGCTGCGATCGGGACGGCCCACATCGCGGGCAAAGCGGTCGGCGCCGCAGCCGATGCGGTGTTGCCCGACGACTCCAAATAAAGGAACAAGGGCTCTGCGAGCCTAGTTCGCCTCGGTCGTGCGGTCGGGCGATGAGCCCGCGCTCACCACTCGCTGGTCGTCATTGAGCGTGGCAGTGAACACCATGGGCGAATTCGGGAGCTGAACCCAGCGCCATTCCCATTCGGTCTGATTCTTGAGCGGATAGGGCGTGCGCTTGGCAGGCTTGCCCAGCAATTTGCGCAGGTCTTCCATCGGCATGCCGGGCCGCACCTTGGAGAAGTTTTCCGGCGTGAGCACCTGGCGCAAGGCGCTCATCTTGCCATCGGGCCCGATGGTGATCATGTAGTTCTTCTGTCCCTGCGGCTGGCGGTTGTATTCGAACACTTTCCCCTGGGGCGTGTCCCAGATGTTCTCGGGCTGGCCGAAACGAGCGCGCACGTCGGCTTCGCTGGACACGCCCTCCTCCAGCTCGCTGATGCGCTTCGAATCACAGCCGATCAGCCACAGCGCGGCACCCAGCAGCAGCACGGCCAATGCGGGGCGGATGACTTGTTGCTCCATACCCTCCTCGGGACTTCAGATCGAAGCGGCCAGTCTATCCGCCGGCCCCGTGCTCAGTTCGCCGCGAAGCAATAAAGCAGACCGCCCCCGCCGGTCTTCTGCAACGCCTCGAGGCTGCAACCCTGAGTGGGATGCGACGAGTTCCAGGACTTCATTGGAGGGCTCTCGTTGAGGCCCATGCGGTCGTGGTGGCCGACGATGGCCGAGCCGTCACCGCTCTTGGTCCAGTTGCCGCATGTCGTGTCTTTGGCATCGTTGATGGCGCGACCGTCGGGCGACGAGCCAGTCAGCATGTCGTGCAGGTTCACGGCGTCGCCGCGGCCGCTGATCATCTGGCCCTTTTCTGTCAGAGCCGTCTGCTTGCTGATTTTGTTCACGCTGTGCAACTCGTCGAGGTTGTTGGCAACTGTCTCTCCCTTCGCGTTGACCCACGGGCCGTTGCCGATGCGGTCGCGCGCATTCACGGCGGGACTGCCGGGCGTTGCGATCGTGCTCAGATAAGCCCGCCACGTGCGGCCCCCTGCACCGACGCCAGCGGCGAGGCTCTGGCAGTAGCGGTCGGCGCCCGCGAGTCCGCCGAAATCACCACCCTTTCCCGGGTTCACGCTGGTGACGAAGAAGCTCATCTTGCTCTGCGGCGTTGCGGGCCCGCTCGTGCTGCAGGCCACCAGCAGTGCGGCGGCGGCAGTCGTGGCGAGGATCATCGAGTAACGGCGCTTCATCGGCAGTCTCCTTGGGTGGATGGAGCCGCCACGCTAGCGCACGCGGCTTGCGCGTTCAATGCGGAATCCACCCGGTTTCCAAAGCATGTCCGGCCCCAGCCAGTAAAATCCGCGCCCAAAGGTCCTTATTGCCATGTCCATCTTCGCCCGCCCCCACTACACGTCCGAAATCACCAACTTCATCGACCAGATGAAGGAAAAGAAGCCGACGCTGGAGGCCGAACAGCGCGCCGGCCGCGCCCTTCTCTGGGACAAGCACCTCGACCGCGGCCTGCTCGAGCAATACAGCGAAGCCAACGTTCCGCAACAGCCCTACGTCTATCAGACGCAAGTCAAGTAAGTGACCATTCGGGCCATTCCGGGCTCCGGCGCCCGCCGGCAAGGTGATGGCTCCGAAGCGGACAGCACTGTCGGCTCGGGGCAGGACGAAATCATTGCCGACGACGGTGCCGCCACCGTGGCATCGATGCCGGAGGTGGTCGACCAGGTAGCGCTCGCCCGGCTTTACGGCGAACCGCTGTTTGCCCTCCCGAACGACCTCTACATCCCGCCCGAGGCCCTGCAGGTCTTCCTCGAAGCCTTCGAAGGCCCGCTCGATCTGCTGCTCTATCTCATTCGCAAGCAGAACTTCAACATTCTCGACATCCCCATGGCGGGGCTGACGCGTCAGTACCTCAGCTACGTCGACGAAATCCGCCAGACCAATCTCGAACTCGCTGCCGAATACCTGCTCATGGCAGCGATGCTGATCGAGATCAAGTCACGCATGCTGCTGCCGCCCAAGAAGAGCGCGGACGGCGAAGAAGCCGAGGACCCACGCGCCGAACTGGTTCGCCGCCTGCTCGAATACGAACAGACCAAGCTCCAGGCGGCCTCGCTCAGCGCAATGCCGCAAGCCGGGCGCGACTTCTGGAAAGCGCAGGTCTACATCGAGCAATCGCTCAAACCACGATTTCCCGACGTGAACGTCGTCGACCTCCGCGAAGCCTGGGCCGACATCCTCAAGCGCGCAAAGCTGGTGCAGCACCACAAGATTTCGCGCGAAGAACTGAGCGTTCGCGAGCACATGAGCATCGTGCTGCGCCATCTGCAAGGGCGCAAGTTCGTCGAATTCGAAACCTTGTTTGACGTCACGCGTGGCACTTCGGTGCTGGTCGTGACCTTCATCGCGATGCTCGAGTTGGCCAAGGAAATGCTCATCGAGATCACCCAGGCCGAAGCCTTTGCGCCTATTTACGTGCGGCTCGCCTACTCTCCGACCTGATCGCTCGTGAGCTCAGGCGGATTCGACGCCGGGCTCGCGACCCATGAGTTCAGCAACCGCTTCGGCCGGCCGGACGAGCCCGTCGAGCACCGCGACGACGCTGTCTGAAATGGGCATCTCCAAGCCCAGATGCCGCGCACGTTGCACGACCGTGCGAGCGCAATAGACGCCCTCGGCCACATGCCCAAGCGAATCGACGGCCTCTTCCAATGACCGCCCCTGTGCAAGCAACAGGCCGACCTTGCGATTGCGCGAGAGGTCGCCGGTCGCCGTGAGGACAAGATCGCCAAGACCTGAGAGACCCATGAATGTATCGAGCCGCGCGCCCAGCGCGATGCCGAAGCGCGTCATTTCCGCAAGTCCCCGCGTGATGAGCGCGGCGCGCGCGTTCAGGCCAAGAGCGAGACCATCAGCAAGGCCGGTCGCGATGGCCAGCACGTTCTTGACGGCGCCTCCGACTTCGACGCCGACGATGTCGTCATTCGCGTAGACACGCAATGAAGGGCCGTGAAAAGCATCGACCAGCGCATCGCGCAGTTGCGCATGCGTGCTGGCGGCGACCAGGGCGGTGGGCCTGCCTTCCGCCACTTCCATTGCAAAGCTCGGACCGCTCAGGACGCCCGCAACCAGTCCAGGCGCGACTCTGGCCTGTATTTCGTGGGCGAGAAGGCCTTCCTCGCCGGAATCCGCCACGGCGGGTTCGACGCCTTTGGACAGCCATGCGACCGGAGAGGCGAGTGCGCGCAACATGTGAAGCTGCTCGCGCAACGCAGCCATGGGGGTAGCGACGATGACAAGGTCCGATCCCTTGACCGCTGCGAGCGGATCCCCCGCATGGATCGCGAGGGATGGAGAAAGCGCAATGCCCGGCAGGTATCGCGCGTTTTCACGCGTTGCCACCATGGACTGCACCTGTGCGTCATCACGGCCCCACAGAGTGACCGCATGCCGACCGGATGCATTGACCGCCAGCGCCGTACCCCAGGCACCGGCTCCGAGCACGCAGATTTTCATCGGCGGCGACGGGCGCTGCCCGGATTACTGCGCGAGAGTGGGCGCGCCCTGGGCGGCTGCCTGGGCTTGCTGCTGTTCGAACATCGCCTGGAAGTTGACTTCGGCGAGGTGCACGGGCGGGAAGCCGCCGCGCTGGATGATGTCTGCGACGTTGCCGCGCAGATAGGGGTAGACGATTTGCGGGCAGGCAATGCCGAGGATCGGGCCCATCTGGTCTTCAGGCAGATTGCGGATCTCGAAGATGCCGGCCTGCTTGGCCTCGACCAGGAACACCGTCTTCTCGCCGATCTTGGTCTGCACGGTTGCCGACACGACGATCTCGAAAATGCCGTCAGCCACGGGCTGCGCGTCGATCCCGAGCTGGATGTCGACGGTGGGTTGCTGCTGTTCGAGCAGGATGGCCGGCGAGTTGGGTTGTTCGAGCGACACGTCTTTCAGGTAGACGCGCTGGATCTGAAAAACGGGGTCTTGGGCTTGCTGGTCGGCCATGGCTGAACTTTCTAGGGTCAAAACAACGCCCGCCTCGGGAATCTCCCGGAGCGGGCTTCTGGATGTAGCCGGGGATTATCGCCCGCGCGCGATGCGAATTCAGGCGCCCTGAAGCAGGGGGATCAGACCGCCGCGGCCATCGAGCGCGATGAGATCATCGCACCCGCCGACGTGGGTGTCGCCGATGAAAATCTGCGGCACGGTGCGGCGCTGCGTGATGTCCAGCATCGTGGCGCGCGCTTGTGGATCGCTGTCGATGCGGATCTCTTCGATCTGCTCCACGCCCTTGGATTTGAGGATTTGCTTCGCTCGGATGCAGTAGGGGCATACGGCGGTGGTGTACATCTTTACGGCTTGCATCGGAAATATCTCTGGAGTAATCAGGCCTTTTCAAGCGGCAGATTAGCGTCTTTCCAGGACTTGAGTCCGCCCGCCACTGCTTGGGCCTGCTCATAACCCAGCTTCTTGGCGGTTGCCACTGCGCGCTGAGCGCGGGCGCCCGTTGCGCACACGAGCAACAACGGCAATGATTTGTTCTTGACCGCTGACTGAAGCTTTTGCTCCAGCTGGCCCAGAGGCACGTTCTTTGCGCCAGTGACATGGCCAGCCGCGAACTCCTCCGGCTCGCGAACGTCGACCACCACTGCACGCTCGCGGTTGATAAGCTGGACTGCGCCCTGTGCCGTCAGCGAGCCGGCATTGGCGCCGCGCACCATCGGCCAGGCGAGCATGCCGCCCGAGCTGAGCGCAATCAGGATCAACATCCAGTTGTCGACGATGAATTTCACGATGTTCCTTGAGTGGCAAACCCCGGATTTTAGAATGTCGGGTTTCCGCACGTGTTCCCAAAGGCCTCCCCCATGCACAAACTGGTACTGATCCGCCACGGCGAATCGACCTGGAATCTCGAAAACCGCTTCACCGGCTGGACCGACGTCGACCTCACGCCCACCGGCATCGAACAGGCCAAGCTGGCCGGTCGGCTGCTCAAGGCGGAAGGCTATGACTTCGACGTGGCCTACACCAGCGTTCTCAAGCGCGCCACGCGCACGCTCTGGCACACGTTGGATGAGCTGGACCGGACCTGGCTGCCGGTGGTGCATTCGTGGCGCCTCAACGAACGCCACTACGGCGGACTGCAAGGCCTGAACAAGGCGGAAACGGCCAAGAAGTATGGTGACGAACAGGTCCTGGTCTGGCGCCGGAGCTACAGCACCCCCCCGCCGCCGCTCGACCCGAACGATCCACGCAGCGAACGCAGCGACGTGCGCTATGCAAAACTGGCC
The DNA here is from genome assembly GCF_056397405.1 of Variovorax sp. 05N34. Classification (NCBI taxonomy): domain Bacteria; kingdom Pseudomonadati; phylum Pseudomonadota; class Betaproteobacteria; order Burkholderiales; family Comamonadaceae; genus Variovorax; species Variovorax sp. 05N34. The sequence goes on along the minus strand of NZ_JBFTNI010000007.1, from coordinate 372,113 downwards.
CCCGAGCAAATCCCACTGACCGAATGCCTGAAAGACACCGTCGCTCGAGTGCTCCCCTTCTGGAACGAATCCATGGCGCCTGCAATTCGCGCCGGACGGCGGCTTGTCGTTGCGGCGCACGGCAATTCCATCCGGGCGTTGGTCAAATACCTCGACGGGATCTCCGACGACGCGATCGTCGGGCTCAACATTCCGAACGGGATTCCACTTGTGTACGAGCTGAACGACGAACTCAAGCCGATGCGCCACTACTATCTCGGCGATCCCGAGGCGGCCGAGAAAGCCGTTGCAGCTGTGGCCGCGCAAGGCAAGGGCTGACAAAGTCCGAAAATAGATTGAAGGGATTCACGGAACCCCGGCACACAACCAGCTTCCAAGCTGTGTATATTGGTTTGACAGGCGACAAGGACTCTTACACATGGGCCAGAAATTGAAAATCACCGGCTGGGTTGCCGCGGGCGCCTTTGCCGGCGCGCTGACCACGGTCTCGTTGCAAACCGTTGCACGCGGCTCCCTGGCTCCCCTGCCACTGGAAGAACTGCAGCAGCTCGCTGCTGTCTTCGGAATGGTCAAGAGCGATTACGTCGAGCCGGTCGACGAAAAGAAGCTCATTTCGGATGCGATTTCAGGGATGGTGGCGGGGCTCGATCCGCACTCCCAATACTTCGACAAGAAGTCTTTCAAGGAATTTCGCGAAGGCACCACGGGCCGATTCGTCGGTGTCGGTATCGAGATTTCACAGGAAGACGGCCTGATCAAGGTCGTCTCTCCGATCGAGGGTTCACCGGCTTTCCGGGCCGGCCTCAAGCCGAATGACCTGATCACCAAGATCGACGACACCGCCGTGCGCGGGCTGTCGCTCAACGATGCCGTCAAGCGCATGCGTGGCGAGGCCAACACCAAGGTTCTGCTCACGATCTTCCGAAAGGACGAGAACCGCACCTTCCCCGTGACGATTACGCGCGAAGAAATCCGCACGCAATCGGTGCGAGGCAAGGTGATGGAGCCCGGCTACGCGTGGATCCGCTTGTCGCAGTTCCAGGAGCGCACGGTCGACGATTTCGTCAAGAAGATCGAGGAAATCTACAAGCAGGAGCCCAATCTCAAGGGCATGGTGCTCGACTTGCGCAACGATCCAGGTGGGCTCCTCGATGCCGCAGTCGCCATTTCCAGCGCCTTTCTGCCTGAGAACGTCACCGTTGTCTCCACCGATGGCCAGCTGGCTGAAAGCAAGGCCGTTTACAAGGCGGCGCCCGAGTTCTACCAGCGTCGTGCAGGCAGCGACCCACTGCGCGGACTTCCGGCAGGACTGAAGACCGTGCCGCTCGTGGTGCTCGTCAACGAAGGCTCGGCGTCCGCCAGCGAAATCGTTGCGGGTGCTTTGCAGGACCACAAGCGTGCGACAGTCATGGGCAGCCAGACTTTCGGCAAAGGATCGGTGCAAACCGTGCGGCCGCTCGGTCCGGACACCGGCCTGAAGATCACGACGGCTCGCTATTACACGCCGAGCGGCACCTCTATCCAGGCGAAAGGCATCGTGCCGAACGTGCTCATCGACGAAAGCGCGGAAGGCAGCCCCTACGCCGCGTTGCGCATGCGTGAGGCCGACCTCGAGAAGCATCTGGCGAGCGGCCAGGGACCCGAGGCCAAGGACCCCGAGCGCGAGAAGGCTCGGGACGAGGCTCGCAAGCGTCTCGAGGAAGAGGCCAAGAAGCCGCCGCAGGATCGCAAGGTGCCTGAGTTCGGCTCGGACAAGGACTTCCCGTTGATCCAGGCGTTCAATCGCCTCAAGGGTCAGCCTGTGGTCGCGAGCAAAACCCAGGTGATCGTCGAAAACAAGGAAGAGAAGAAGGAAAACTGATCCCCACGGCGGGCTCCGCCAAGGAGCCTTTGCCGCGGCGATCCGAGAAGCGCATGGAAGACCACGACCTCCTGCGCTATTCGCGCCACATCCTGCTTGAAGAATTCGGCATTGACGGCCAAGCGCGCGTCAGTGCGTCGCACGCGCTGGTCATTGGGGCCGGGGGGCTCGGCTCTCCGGCCCTTCTCTATTTGGCGGCGGCGGGAGTCGGTCGTATCACGCTGGTCGACGATGACGACCTCGACCTGACGAATCTGCAGCGCCAGGTCGCCCATACCACCGCGCGGGTCGGCGTGCCCAAGGTCGATTCAGCCGCTGAAGCGATGCGCGCCATCAATCCCGACATCTCTATCGACACACACAAGCTGCGCGCAGACGACGAACTCCTGGCGCAATGGGTTCCGACGGCCGATGTCGTGATCGATTGCAGCGACAACTTCAGCACTCGCCACGCGGTCAATCGCGCCTGCGTGACGCACGGAAGGCCCCTGGTCGCTGGCGCGGCCATCCGCTTCGATGGGCAGCTCAGCGTTTATGACACGCGCGACCCGGCCTCTCCATGCTATGCATGCCTGTTTCCGCCAGACGCCGAATTCGAGGAAACGCGTTGCGCCGTGCTGGGTGTCTTTGCGCCGGTCGTGGGCACCATCGGCACCTTGCAAGCCAGTGAGGCGCTGAAACTGCTTGCCGGTATCGGTCCTTCGCTTGCCGGCAGCCTGCTGATGTTCGATGGCCGCCGGTCGAGCTTTGACACGCTTCGCGTTGTACGCGATCCGGGCTGCACGGTATGCGGTCACCGGGCGAGCACTTGACTCCCTAGCTGCCCAACCGCCGAACTGGCTTGGCGTCAAGACGGCCGCCGCCGCGTAAGAACAGGCCTACACATGCAGGCCGCGTAACCCTGCATCATCGCCGCCAACAAAAAAGATAACATTTGGCGGACGGCTTTCCTTGGGGGCAAGCATTGCGTCGCATGGCTCGCCAAGGGAGCAAGTGGTTCTCATGGACCCAAGATTGAAAACCTATATCGTCGAAGACAACGTCACCATCCGAGAGAATCTTGTCGGCACTCTGGAGGAACTCACGTGCATTTCGGCCATCGGCTTCGCGGAAACCGAGGCTGACGCGAGTCAATGGCTGAGTCAGAACCCCGACGCATGGGAACTGGCGATCGTCGATCTTTTTCTCAAGCAGGGAAGCGGTCTGGGAGTCCTGCAGACATGCATGTCCCGCCGCCCGCACCAACGAGTCGTAGTGCTCAGCAACTACGCAACTCCTGATATCCGAAAACGCTGCGCCCAGTTCGGAGTAGATGCAGTCTTCGACAAGTCCAACGAAATCGACGCCCTCATCGATTTCTGCGTAGAACAAGCCGCCTCCCGCCCCCGTCAATCCACAAAGATCAGCCCCAACTAAACGGAAGTCCCTCCGAGTGCGAGGGCGAGCGCCAGAAACACCGCGGAACCGGCTTAGCCGGGCCGCCGGTGTTGCCCCCGGCAGGGGGTAGGCGAAGCGACACGAAGTGCGCGAAGCCTGGGGGGCGAGCAACAGGAACACCGCGGAACCGGCTTAGCCGGGCCGCGGGTGTTGCCCCCGGTAGGGGGTAGGCGAAGCGACACGAAGTGCGCGCAGCCTGGGGGCGAGCTCAATCAATGAGCTTGTTCTTCAAAGCGTAATACGTGAGATCGCTGTTCGAAGACAGGTTCATCTTCTCCATCAAACGGGTTCGGTACGTACTCACTGTCTTGACCGACAACGACAGCGTCTTGGCGATGTCGCCCGCTGTCTCGCCCTTGGCAAGCTTCAGGAACACCTGGAATTCGCGCTCCGAGAGTTGCTCATGAGGCGCAGCGTCGTCCTTGCGATCGAGTTGGCGCGCCAGCAATTCGGCCACGGCCGGCGTGATGTAACGGCGGCCCAGCGAAATGGTGCGAATCGCGTTCACGATCTCGATCGGATCGCACTCCTTGTTGAGATAACCGCTCGCACCCTGACGGATGAGATTCATCGCATAGTGTTCTTCGGGGTACCCGCTCAGGATGAGGATGCCCACGTCGGGCGCCTTGGCGCGAATCATCGCCAGCGCATCGATGCCGCTTTGACCTGGCATCGACAGGTCCATCACGAGCACGTCCAACTCTGTCGTGCGCACGAGTTCGATAGCCTCGCGGCCACTGGCTGCTTCCCCCACCACACGCAGGTCGACGTGCTCGGAAAAGAACTGCCGCAAGCCGGACCGCACGATGGCATGGTCGTCCACAATTCCGATCTTGATCATCTGTTACCTTCGCCGTTGTATGACGGCCTTTTCTGCGCCGCAACCTGTCGACCCCTTGTCGACTTCAATTATTCCCGAATTTGGGACGTAGGCATCTGTCGGAGACCTCATGCGCTGGTTAGCTTTCCCGAAGATGGCCCTGAGCCTGACGCTCGCCACGCTGGCGGCGCTTGCGCTGGTCAGCATCAACGAGGCGAGCTATCGCCAATCCCACCGGGCGCTCGTCGAAGTGGGCGATGCGCAGCGCGCGCGCATGGTGCTCAACCTGATGCTACAGAACATCCTCGATGCAGAAACGGGCCAGCGGGGCTATTTGTTGACCGGCGAGGCGCGCTATCGCGAGCCTTACGACCAGGCAGTCAAGCAAGTTGACGGCCACCTGGCCACGCTGCAGAGCCTTTATGCCCGGCGGCCGGTTCAACTCGCACAGCTGGGCCAGCTCGCCAAGCACGTTTCGCGAAAGCTCGCTGAAATGGACATGAGCGTCCGCCTGCGGGAAAGCGGCAACGAAGATGCATGGAAATTCGTGATCACCACCGATGTAGGCCGCGAGGAAATGGACGCCATCCGCAACCAGGTCCGCCAGCTCGTTGCGGTCAGCAGCGACGAGCTTGCGCGCGGGCAGCTCCAGATCGCAAGCTCCTTGCGATTCGCACGCATCGGCATTGGCATCGTCGCGCTCGCAGGGCTCATCGCCTTTTATCTGTACCTGAGGCAGACGCATGCGCTGCGCTCTGTCGGCGAGCTCCAGCAATTGGCGCTCGAACGCGAACGCAACGCATTGGAGGGAGAGGTCCGCGAGCGCACCGCGACCCTCGCGGAGCTCGCCACCCATTTGCAGCAGGTGCGCGAGACCGAGCGCGGCTATCTGGCGCGCGAACTGCACGACGAGCTGGGTTCGCTGCTGACGGCTGCCAAGCTCGATGTCGCCCGCCTGAAATCCAGGCTTGCCGATTCTCCCGATGCCACACAGCGCCTACAGCATCTGAACGACCTGCTCAACAGCGGCATCGCGCTCAAGCGCCGGATCATTGAAGACCTGAGGCCTTCATCGCTGGCCAACCTCGGTCTGGTCGCATCGCTCGAGATTCTCGGACGGGAGTTCGCGGAACGCTCGAACATGGAGATCGAGATGGTGCTCGAACCCGCCACCCTGGACGAAGCGAACGAGCTCACGGTGTATCGGATGGTGCAGGAAAGCCTCACCAATATCGGCAAGTACGCGCAGGCGAGCGAGGCCAGCATCGTGATGAAGAACTACGGCAATCATGTCGTGGTCGAGGTCACCGATAACGGCAAGGGCTTCGATCCGCAGCGCAACGGCCCGACGAGTCATGGCCTTCAAGGCATGCGGCACAGGGTGGAAGCTGCCAAGGGCAAGCTCACCGTCACCTCCAAACCGGGCGAGGGAACGCGCCTGAGCGCGGTGCTTCCGTCGGCTCCGGCCCGTTAGCCAGGCGCGCCATTGCAGCGCGCTTTTTCATTCGACCCTCTCCTACGCCCCTCAGCCGTGGCTGCTGACAGGGGTGAGGTCAGCGGCCACTTAACGTTGAATCCACATCAACGAGACCGTTCTCGGAAGGAGTTCAGCATGTTGCATTACGCAGTCGTGTTCCTCGTCATTGCATTGATTGCCGCCCTCTTCGGGTTCGGCGGCATCGCGGCAAGCGCCGTGGGTATCGCGAAGATTCTCTTCGTGATCTTCCTGATCCTCGCCCTCGCAAGTTTCATCGCAGGCTTGATACGACGCGGGTAGCGTCGTTACGATGAGCGGGCTCTCGCAATAACTCTTCTGGAAGGAATATTTTCATGAACACGAACGTGAAGTCACCCGGTCAACTGGCAGAGGATGCTCGCCAGACTGCGAGCGACGCCGTCGACTCGACGCGCGCCTATGCACAAAACGCCGTGAACGCCGCCGGGGAGAAGGTTCGTGACCTGCGGCGCGACGCGGAGCCAGCGGTCGAACAACTTGCCGCGCGCGTGCAGCAGGCAGTCCAGCGTGGGCTCGACGCAGCTTCGACCACGAGCGCTCGCGCGCAGCGGCGACTCGAAGAAGCCGCTGACGTCACCGGCAAATACATCGCAGACCAACCCGTTCGCTCCGTACTCGTGGCTGCCGCAGCAGGCGCCGCAATCACGGCGTTGATCGTGTTGGCAAGCCGCCGCCGGGACGACTACTGACCTGAGCCGTTTCTTCATCGGCTCTCAGCGAGCCCTTCAACCCGCCTGGCGCCATGCTTCATCCCATTTATTCCACGGTGCTAGGGCATCCGGAGTTGATCGCTGATCACCTTGCAAACTACGGCGCCCTGCTTCGGCAAGAGACCGAGGAAGCGAGCCGAGACCTGATCACCCGAACGGTTGCGGGCGTGCTGGCCGCTGTGAGCGCCATGCTGGCCCTGGGCCTGATCGGCATCGCCGTCATGCTGGGGTTCTTGCACGGCAGCTTTCACTGGGTGCTCGCCGTCGTGCCCGGCGTTGCGGTGCTGATTGCCATCGTGCTGGCGGTCGTCGCCGCGCGACCCCGCGAATTCCATGCGTTTTCGGATCTGCGGGCGCAAGTCGATGCCGACCTGCATGCGCTCCATCTGGCAGGAGAGCGCCATGAGTACTAGCGCTATGGGCACTGAGCGGGACCAACTCACGCCCCAGCAACGCCTGGCGCTATCGCGTCGCGCGCTGATGGCGCAACTGCAGGGCGAACAGCCGTACCCGGACGAAATGGATGTGGGCGCCGTGCCGCAGCTCAGTCACAGCGATGATGAAAGCAGGAGCCAGCCTTTCAGCTGGGCGGCAGTGGCTGGCAACGTGGTTCGGCGATGGTGGCGCAGGCACCCGGCGAACGCGGCCGGTCAGCTCGCATTGCCCTTGCTCGAACGCTATGCCCGCGAAGAGCCGGCAAAGCTGGTCGCTGCAGCAGCCGCCACGGGGGCACTGGTGGTGCTCGTCAAGCCTTGGCGGCTGCTCTCCATCACCGCCGTGCTGGCGGCCGTCCTCAAGACATCGGACGTGGCCGACCTGGTCACTACGCTCATGAAGAAAACCACGAACCCACGAAAGGATGCACCATGAACACTGCTGTCGAAGAACGCCCGAATCGCCTGGTGCTCGACCAATCGGCCATCGACGCGGCGGCCTCCCAGAGCCTCGATGATGGCGCCGTCACGCCCAGCTACGGGCCATGGCGCGACGATATCGTCAAGCTCTTGAACGACGCTCTGGCGACGGAGTTGGTCTGTGTGCTGCGTTACAAGCGCCACTATTTCACTGCCACGGGTGAAGCATCGCCGCCGATCGCGGACGAGTTCCTCGTTCACGCCAACGAAGAGTCGGCGCACGCAGACAGGATCGCCGAGCGCATCGTGCAACTTGGCGGAGAGCCGGACTTCAACCCCCGTTCATTGCTCGAGCGCAGCCATGCCCAATACGATGAAGCGCTGGACCTGCAGGCGATGGTGCGCGCCAACCTCGTTGCCGAGCGAATCGCCGTGGAGACCTATCGCCAGATGATCGTGCTCATCGGCGACAAGGACCCAACGACCCGCCGCATGCTCGAAGAAATCCTCTCGGACGAGGAAGAGCACGCCGATGAGCTGAGGGATTGGCTCGACCGCTGAACATGGGGCTTTCTTCCGACCATCAAAAAACCCGGCAGCTGCCGGGTTTTTGATGGTCTTTCGATGGTCGACAGGGCGTCCGGATCGACTCAGATCTTGTCCGGATCTTGACGCACAGCGTCCTTCACTTGTTCCTTGGTATCGCCATAGGTCTTCTGCACCTTGCCTGCGGCCTGGTCGACAGCGCCTTCAGTCTGCATCTTTTCACTTCCGACGACCTTGCCGGCACCTTCCTTGAGCTTGCCCTTGGCTTCCTCGACACGGCCTGCCACTTGATCCTTGTTCATACAGAACTCCTTGATGGATGGTTGAATGGTCCAACTGAACCATCTCGATCAATCTAGTCAGCAGCGATGCGAGGTGCGTGGCCTGTGAGCGCGAACTCCTGTAGGACATGGGGAAATCAGGCCAGAAAATCAGGCCGTCACGATCCAGCCCTCCAGCGGATCGAGCGTCTCGGGGAGGCCATATCCGGGCCCTGCGCTCGTTTTGCGCGATGCACCCCAAGCCGCTTGCACCAGACAAAGCGCTGCATCGATGAAGTCGCCCTTGGTATCTTCCAGCAGTCGTTGGTGCAGCGGTGCGGGCACTGCCAGCTTCAGTCCGAGGCGCGTTGAACCTTCCTGCACCGCCGCCACGAGTTCGCCGCGGGCCAGACGGCGTTCGGGCGTCTGGGATGCTGAATCGTCGCTCTTGTAGCTGCGCCGGCCGATCAACTCCCGCGCCAGCAGCCCCGGGTAGCCCTCCAAAGCGATGCGCCTTCCGCTGTCGCCTTGCGACCTATGCACCGCCGGGAAATCGGCGCCCGCCCGGATCAAGCAGGGCACGCCCGCATGCAACATGAAGGCGACCGGCGGATTGACCCACTTCATTGACGAGCTCGAACCTGCCGGGACATCGGTCGCGCGGTGCGCAAACTTCCCGCCCACGGGTCGCGACGCGCAAAAGGACGCGAAAGTCTCCCGGATTTCGGACCGCCGGAGCGCAGCGTAGTGGTCGATGAGCCGCGGCCATTCCAAGGGCCATCCCAGATGAACAACCAACTCGCGCGGCAAGCCGAACGGAAAATCGAATGCGCCGATCCATTCGGGGGTTTCGGCCAGCCATTGGCCCCAGGCGGTCAGCGATGCAAAGCATTCGAAGCCGGTGAGTTGGACGCATTTGTCTTGCACCAGACCCAGCGCAACGACGATCGGCTTGCGCGCGTTCGGCGAGCTTGAAAAATCGCACCCGAGCAGCAGCATGGACGGCTCAGTCCGCCGCAAAGTCCGCAGGGATCCGCACTGATGGAAGACTCAGTGCCGCCCGACGATGGCGGCAGTCGCCATTAACTCTTCCAGCAGCGCCAACGACACGTTGCCGGACACCAGATAAGGATTGAGTTCGGCCGTTTCGGAGTACTTGAGCAAGGTCGAGGCGTTGAGCTTCGACAGATTGACCTGTCCCATGGTCCATCCGCCGAAACGACGCTCCGAAATCTCTTCATAGTGGAGCAGCACCACGTCCTTGTGGCGAGCATCTCGCTGGATGTGACCATACAACTCGCTGATGGCCGTGCGCCCGCCTTCGATCGCCTGCAGGAAAACGCCGCCCCCATAGCAAAGGATGCCGGTCACACCGCAAGCGGGGTTGTGCAAACGGGATTGCGCGAGGATTTCGTCGATGGCGCTCTGGCTCGTGTCCACAGCGCGGCTTGCATAGAGAAGGCGTACGAGCATGGCGTTCAGCGCTTGCGTGGAATAAGGGACAGAAATTCGCGGCGGAGGTTCGGGTCTTTGAGAAACACGCCGCGCATCACGGAATTGATCATCTTGCTGTCCATTTCCTTGACGCCACGCCATTGCATGCAGAAGTGCTCTGCCTCCATCACGAGCGCGAGACCATCAGGTTGCGTCTTTTCCTGGATCAGGTCGGCGAGTTGAACCACGGCMTCTTCCTGGATCTGCGGGCGCCCCATCACCCACTCGGCGAGCCGCGCGTACTTCGACAAACCGATCACATTGGTCTTCTCGTTGGGCATGACGCCGATCCACAGCTTGCCGATGATCGGGCAGAAATGGTGCGAACACGCGCTGCGAACGGTAATGGGGCCGACGATCATCAGTTCGTTGAGATGCTCCGCGTTCGGGAATTCAGTCAGTGATGGAGGCGCCACGTAACGGCCCCTGAACACCTCGTTGACGTACATCTTTGCGACGCGGCGGGCCGTATTGCCGGTGTTGTGATCGTTCTCGAGGTCGATCACGAGGCTTTCGAGCACGCCCTTCATCTTGATTTCGACCTCGTCGAGCAGACCCTCGAGTTCGCCCGGCTGGATGAACTCGGCGATGTTGTCGTTGGCGTTGAATCGTCTCCGGGCGGCCTGAAGGCGCTCCCGGATCTTGACGGACACGGGTGTGCCTTCGTCTTCAGCCCCTTCGTCGGGGCGCCGTGCGGCGTCGATGGTCCTTAGCATCCGAGCATCCTACCAGCGAATGGACTTGGCGCCATTAGCCCTACTGTGCCCACACGCCCCTTGCCGCCTGCCTCGGCAGCTACTGTTTTGATAGCAAAAAATCCGTCACCAGAGGCAGGTGATCGGACATCCGAGCCCAGATCGGCCCACGCGGCACGCTGCAGGCGAGGAGTTCGAGCTGCCTTCCATAGATGAAGTCGAGTTGGGTCACGGGCAGGCGCGACGGGTAGGTCAGCGGGCGCGGGCCGCGCAGATCATTCGAATCGCGCATGCCCATCGCGTTCATCGCGTAGCGCATGCGCGCGCCCCAGTCGTTGAAATCGCCTGCGACCACCAGCGGCTCTTTGGCCGGAATCTCGCGCTCGATGAATTCGCGCAGGCGCGCAACTTGGCGAACGCGGCTTCCCTTGATGAGCCCCAGATGGACGACGATGGCATGGACGGGCTGCCCGTCGACCTCGATGGCTACATGCAGCAATCCGCGCTGCTCGAAACGGTGGTCCGAGATGTCCTGGTGTGTCTTGCGAAGCACGGGCCAGCGCGTGAGCAACGCATTGCCGTGCTCGCCGTGCCGTGTCACGGCATTGGTCTCGTAAATGGCGGTATAGCCCTCGGGCGCCAGAAAGTCGGCCTGCGGCAGCTCCGGCCAATGCCTGAACCGCATGGCTGCCTGGCGGTTCATTTTGCGGACCTCCTGGAGGCACACGATGTCCGCATCGAGCTGCTCGATCGCGTGACCGAGGTTGTGGATCTCGAGGCGGCTGGCGGGGCCGATCCCCTGAACACCCTTGTGGATGTTGTAGGTAGCCACTCGGAGCTGGTTGACCGGCGAATTCATCGCACAAATTGTGGCAGGAGCAGTATCGCTTCGGCGTTCGACGGTGAAAAACAGGCGTCCGCCGCCTCCCGGTATGGCAGCCAGCGCCAAGCGGTATGTTCGCGAGGGTCGAGCTTCGGCGTCATGCGATCAGGCACGCACAAGCCAAAAAGATGCTCGGTGTTGTGCGTGATCTCGGGCGCATAGCGCGAGCGCCAACGCGGGTAGATCTCGTAGATGTTCTGCAGATTCCAGTCGATCAGCCGGTCGGCCAGATCGGTGCCGGGGCCGCATGCGATACCGGTTTCTTCCTCGACCTCGCGCGCGGCCGTGAGCGCCAGAGCTTCGTCCTGGGAGTCCTTGCTGCCCGTGACCGACTGCCAGAAGTCATTGGCGTCGGCACGGCGGATCAAGAGGACATCGAGTGCCGGCGTATGGATCACGACCAGCACCGACTCCGGAATTTTCCAGGGAGGCTCGCTCATACCGCGCCCCTCCGTCGTCGGCCCCCTCAGGCCGCAGGCTGGGTGTTGCGCAGCCTGATGTGCAACTCGCGAAGCTGCTTTTCGTCCACCGGGCTCGGCGCCTGCGTGAGCAAGTCCTGCGCGCGTTGGGTCTTGGGGAACGCGATGACATCGCGGATCGACTCGGCGCCGCTCAACAGCATGACGAGGCGGTCCAGCCCGATCGCGATCCCGCCATGAGGAGGCGCACCGTACTGGAGCGCATCCAGCAGGAATCCGAACTTGTTCTGTGCGTCTTCGGCGCTGATCTTGAGCGCACGGAACACCTTGCTCTGCACTTCCTCGCGATGGATACGCACCGAACCACCGCCCATCTCGATACCGTTGAGCACCATGTCGTAGGCCTTGGCAATGCACTTCTCGGGCGCGGTGTCCATGAGGTCCTCATGACCGTCCTTCGGTGCCGTGAACGGATGATGCACGGCCGACCAGCGCTGGCCTTCCTCGTCGAACTCGAACATCGGAAAGTCGACCACCCAGAGCGGCGCCCAGCGATCATCGAAGAGACCGTTTTTCTTGCCGAAAGCGCTGTGGCCGATCTTGACCCGCAATGCGCCGATGGAGTCGTTGACGACCTTGGCCTTGTCGGCACCGAAGAAAAGGATATCGCCGCTGCGAGCACCCGTGCGGGCAACGATCTCCGTCAAGGAAGCGTCGTCGAGGTTTTTTACGATCGGGCTCTGCAGGCCCTCGCGGCCTTGCCCTGCATCGTTGACCTTGATGTAGGCCAAGCCCTTGGCACCGTAGATCTTGACGAACTCGGTATACGCGTCGATGTCGCCGCGCGAAAGACCGCCCTCGCCGCCGCCGCCCGGAACGCGCAGCGCCACCACCCGTCCGCCGACCATGCTGGCCGCCTGCGAAAAGACTTTGAAGTCGACATTGCGCATCACGTCGGTGAGTTCGGTGAACTCGAGCTTGACGCGAAGGTCGGGCTTGTCGGAGCCGTACTTGAACATGGCGTCGCCATAGCTCATGACCGGGAATGGTGGGAGTTCGACCTCGGCCGCGGCACGGAACACCTTGCGGATCATGCCCTCGAACATCTCGCGGATTTCTTCCTCGGCCATGAACGAGGTCTCGATGTCGATCTGCGTGAATTCGGGCTGGCGATCGGCGCGAAGATCTTCGTCGCGGAAGCACTTGACGATCTGGTAGTAGCGGTCGTAGCCCGCAACCATCAGCAATTGCTTGAAGAGTTGGGGCGATTGCGGCAAGGCGAAGAAGCTGCCGTCATGCACCCGGCTTGGAACGAGGTAGTCGCGCGCGCCTTCCGGCGTGGACTTGCCCAGCATGGGCGTTTCGATGTCGATGAAGCCATTGGCGTCGAGGAACTTGCGCGCCTCCATGGTCACTTTGTAACGCAGCATCATGTTGCGCTGCATCACCGGGCGACGCAAATCCAGCACCCGGTGCGTAAGGCGCGTCGTCTCGGAAAGGTTGTCATCGTCCAGCAGGAACGGCGGCGTCACGGAAGGATTCAGCACCTTCAGGTCTTGGCACAGCACCTCGATCTTGCCGCTCTTGAGATTGTCGTTGGTGGTGCCCGCAGGGCGAGCGCGCACCAAGCCGGTGATCTGAAGGCAGAACTCGTTGCGCGAACCTTCGGCGGCCGCGAAGGTGGCGGCGCGGTCCGGGTCGCAGACCACTTGAACATACCCTTCACGGTCGCGCAAATCGATGAAGATTACGCCACCATGGTCACGTCGGCGATTGACCCAGCCGCAAAGGGTGACGGTTTGGCCCAGCAGGGCTTCGGTCACGAGACCGCAATAGGTTGTACGCATGGCCATAGATGATTCCCGGCGCCGGTGGCGCGTTTTATTTGATCGCAATCGCCGCGGGGCCGCCAGGAACGACAACCCCCATCGACACGATGTACTTGAGCGCGTCGTCCACGCTCATCCTGAGTTCGATGCAGTCGCTGCGCTTGAGCATCACGAAATAGCCGCCCGTCGGGTTGGGCGTCGTTGGCACGTACACGCCCAGGTAGTCACCGCCGCCGAGATGGCCGACGACTTCCTGTCCGGGAGTGCCTGTGACGAACGCGATCGTCCACACGTCCGGACGTGGCCATTGGATGAGGACGGCGGTGCGAAACGCATTGCCGTTTTCAGAAAACAACGTGTCCGAAACCTGCTTGACGCTGGAATAGATCGACCGCACCACAGGGATTCGGCGGACCACCGCATCGCCCCAGCCGAGCAGCCGCTTGCCGACGAAATTGCTCGCGATCGCGCCAACGGACAAGAGGATGCCGAGCGTGAGCAGAACGCCCAGGCCGCGGACCTTGTGGTCGTTGAGATACTTTTGCCAATCTTCAGGCAGCAGCCACAGCGTCTGGTCGAGCGTGCCGATGATCCAGTTCAGCACGCCGAGCGTGATGGCCAGCGGAACGATGACCAGCAAGCCGGACAGCAACCATTTGCGCAGCGCGAGCATGGCGTGGCGGTCAGTCTGCTTTGGGCGCGGGTGAAGCCGCAGGCGCTGGCGCCGCAACAGGCGAAGGAGCGGTGGCCGCTGCCGGCGCATCGGCCGGCTTGGCGCTGGTATCGGCGGGTGAACCGGCGTCAGTGCCCTTTTCGGCACTCTTGTCGCTGCTCTTGTCGGAGCCTTTGTCGCCCCCCGCCTTCTTGCCGCCGTCGCGGAAGTCGGTCACATACCAGCCCGAGCCCTTGAGCTGGAAGCCAGCGGCAGTCAGTTGCTTGCTGAACGCGCTCGCACCGCAAGCCGGACACTCCGAGAGAGGCGCATCGGACATTTTCTGCAGCACGTCCTTGGCAAAGCCGCAGGCGCTGCACTTGTAGGCGTAGATAGGCATGGATAGAGACGAAAAGAGCGACCGGCGGCCGCTCGCAAAGCCCACGATTATAGGGGCCGCCCTCCCCCCGGACCGCGCGCGTATCAGGCGGGTCCGGTGGCAAGCGGGCGGTGGGGCGTCCGGCTATTGGACACCCACTGCGGCGCCAGCGAGCCCACGACCATGCCGCCGAAAGAAGCAAGCAGGCCCGCCAACTGGGCCGGGAATTCCTGGCCCCATGGCATGGCCAGGAACACCAGCCAGACGCCAATCCCCAGCACTACTGAAGCCACGGCCCCTTGAGTGGTCGCGCGCTGCCAGTAGAGGCCGCACACCAGCGGAACGAAGGCCCCGACCAGCGGCACCTGGTAGGCGCCGGAGACCAGTTCATAGATGGGCGTTCCCTGCATGCGGATTGCATAGAGCAACACGGCCGCGCTGAATATCAGCACGGTGATCCGCATCGTCATGAGGTTGGATCGATCGCTGCCCGCGGGCCGGAACTGACGCCAGATGTTTTCGGTGAACGTCACGCTCGGCGCGAGCAGCGTCGCCGAAGCAGTGGACTTGATGGCCGAGAGCAAGGCGCCGAAGAACAGCACCTGCATCACGAAAGGCATCTTCTCGAGCACAAGCGTCGGCAGCACCTTCTGTGGGTCTTGCTTCAAAAGCGTGGCGGTCTCCTCCGGCATGATGAGGAGAGCGCTTGCCACGAGGAACATCGGGACAAATGCAAAAAGGATGTACGCCACGCCGCCGATCACAGGCCCGCGTGTTGCGGACTTGACGCTGTTGGCCGACATGACGCGCTGGAACACGTCCTGCTGCGGGATCGAGCCCAGCATCATGGTGACGGCCGCGGCAAAGAAGAAGATCATGTCCTTCAGATTCGGTTCGGGCCAGAACTTGAAGAGGTCCTTGCTGACTGCAAACTCGACCACCTTGTCTGCGCCCCCGGCCATGTGGCCCGCGAACATCGCGATCACCGCAAGCCCCAGGACCAGGATGATCATCTGGATGAAGTCTGTCACCGCGACCGACCACATGCCGCCGAAGAGCGTATAGGCCAGGATCGAAACCACACCGATCACCATGCCGAGCGCAACGGGGATCGCGCCGGCGGACAGCACGTTGAACACCAGCCCCAACGCCGTGACCTGCGCGGACACCCACCCCAGGTAGCTCAGCATGATGATCAGCGAACAGGCAACCTCGACGACGCGGCCATAGCGTTCGCGGTAGTAGTCGCTGATGGTGAGCAGCGTCATGCGGTAGAGCTTGCCGGCGAAGAAGAGCCCGACAAGGATGAGGCAAGTACCGGCTCCGAACGGGTCTTCGATTACGCCGTTCAATCCACCCTCGATGAACTTCGCAGGGATGCCAAGCACGGTCTCCGAGCCGAACCAGGTCGCAAAGGTCGTGGTCACGATCATGTAGAGCGGCAGATGCCGCCCTGCAATCGCGAAGTCAGTGGTGTTCTTGACGCGCTTGGCTGCATAGAGCCCGATCGCGATCGTGATCAACAGATAGACGATGACCAAGGTCAACAGCACGGCACATTTCTCCCGTCAGAAAAGACGCACGCGCACCAGCACCTGCATCGCGATCAAACCCAATACAAAACCTATGCCGCCATAGATGATGGCCTGCAGCAACCGATTGGTGCGCTTCTGGGCGGCCAGCAGTTCCAGCAGTTCGCGGCGGTGGTCTGGGGGGCGATTTTCCAGGAAATCGTGCATCAACCGAGGCAACTGGGGCAGTAATTTAGCGTACCGCGGGGCCTCGGCGCGCAACTGCTCGAAGAGCTTGCGAGGGCCGATCTGCTCGCTCATCCATTTCTCGAGGAATGGCTTGGCTGTGTTCCAGAGATCGAGTTCGGGGTCGAGCTGCCGGCCCAAGCCTTCGATGTTGAGCAGCGTTTTTTGCAGCAGAACGAGCTGGGGCTGGATTTCGACGTGGAAGCGGCGCGAGGTCTGAAAGAGGCGCATCAGCACCATGCCAAGGGAGATTTCCTTGAGCGGCCGGTCGAAGTAAGGCTCGCACACCGTGCGAATGGCCGCTTCGAGCTCGTCGATGCGCGTGCCCACGGGAACCCAGCCGCTTTCCAGATGGAGTTCAGCGACACGCTTGTAGTCGCGGCGGAAAAACGCAACGAAGTTCTGTGCAAGGTATTCCTTGTCGGACTCCGTCAGTGTTCCGATGATGCCGAAGTCGAGCGATATGTAGCGCCCGAAGGTCGCCGGCTCCAGGCTCACCTGGATGTTGCCCGGGTGCATGTCGGCGTGGAAGAAGCCGTCGCGAAAGACCTGTGTGAAGAAGATCGTCACACCGTCGCGGGCCAGCTTGGGGATATCGACTCCGGCGACGCGCAAGCGGTCGAGCTGCGCAATCGGAACACCCTTCATGCGTTCCATCACGATCACTTCGGGATGGCAGAAATCCCAGAACATCTCCGGGATCAGCACCAGTTTCAGCTTCTCCATGTTGCGGCGCAGTTGGGCCGCATTGGCCGCTTCGCGCACAAGATCGAGCTCGTCGTGCAGGTACTTGTCGAACTCCGCGACCACCTCGCGAGGCTTCAGGCGTTTTCCGTCCGCGGAGAGTCCCTCGACCCAACCGGCCATCATGGCCATCAGCGCGAGGTCCTTTTCGATGACGTCGCGCATGCCGGGGCGCAGCACCTTCACGGCCGCTTCGCGCACGTCTCCGTTGGTGGCACGAACGGTCGCGAAGTGCACCTGGGCAATGGACGCGCTCGCCACTGGTGTCTCGTCGAACTCCACGAAGATGTCGCCCACAGGTCGGCGGAACGCGCGCTCGATCGTTGCAATGGCCACCTTCGACGGAAACGGCGGTACTCGATCCTGAAGCCACGCAAGCTCGTCCGCAATGTCGGGAGGCAGCAGGTCGCGCCGCGTCGAAAGGACCTGGCCGAACTTGACGAAGATCGGCCCCAGCCGTTCCAACGCCTCGCGCAGGCGCTGGCCGCGCGGCGCTTCGAGGTTCCGGCCGACCGACATAACCCGGGCTACCACGCGAAGCCAGGGCTTCTGGAAGCTCGTCAGGACAAGTTCGTCCAGGCCGTAGCGAAGTGCGACCCAGACGATAAAGATGCCGCGATAAAAACGCCTCATTCGGCGCCTGCGGGGCCGCCGGCCTTGCCGGAGCGTTCGCCGACAAAGCGCCGCAAGCCTTCAACCACGCGACGAGCGCTGGACGCTATCGTGTGCGCCGGCACGTCGCCGATGACGCGCGCAAGATCGTCCTCCACGTCCCAGCGCACATGATCAACCAGCCAATTGACCTCAGCGGCCAACTGCACGTCGCCCTCGATGCGAACGGCGGGCTTCTCACCGCGGAAAGCAGCCTGGGCAAGGCCGAAAGGAGACTCTTCCGTCATGGTCAGCGTGAGTTCGGGCGCGGCTTCTTCGGGCGCAAGGTCGAGCAGACCGGCCGGGGTGACAACGAACTTCATCGTCACGAAGCGCCACTCGAAAAGCGCCACGCGCCCCTGCTGACGCGTCAGCCGCTGCTGGGCTTCGGGCTCCTGCTGCAGGACGTGGTTCAGGAACAGCACCGTTCGGTGCTGGATCTCATGGACCGCCCAAGCGGGCGGTTGCAACCGCTCGCCCACGCGATTGAAAAGATCCTCGACAAATGAAAATGGGGACGATGGTGTAACCATGTCGGTATTATCGGCTCGCCCCCAGGCTTGCTCACTTCATGTAGCCGCCCACCCCCTACCGGGGGCAACACCAGCAGCCCGGCTAAGCCGGTTCCGCGGTGTTCTTTTGCTCGCCCCGTGTTTCGCGAACGGGCCTGCCCGAGGCTACTGCAATGCCTGAACGCCAGCGACCAGCCAGCCGCTTGTGCCGCTCGTTGGCTTGGTCATGTTCCAGACTTCGCGGAACGGGCTCGGGCCCGAGGACATGTCCTCGCGGATCATTCCGGAGAACTCGACGCTGGCCAGGTAGGCGTCGGGCAGTTCCTCGATGCCCAGCAGCTTGGCATCGAGCATCACGACTTCGGTCTTGTTCGGCTGCCCGCCCGTATGCGCTTCGCGTTCGGCCAATTGCTGGCGGATTTCGCCCACCATGCCGTCGGTCATCATCGAGCGCAGCATGGTAATGTCGGCACGGTCCCATGCGTCCTGCAGCGTCACGAAATTGCGCTTGGCAGCGTTGAGGAAACCGTCAGCATCGAAGCCTGCGGGAACACCCCAGGTCTGCGAGCCGGCGAGAGCAGAGCCGATCATGCTGCCGCCTGCCGCCRCAGCGCCAGCCATCGACGACCCGCCGCTGCGCTCTGCCGAGTGATCGAGCTGCGCCGGAGAAGCGTCGAAGGCCGCCTGGTTGCGCTCCCAAGGACGCGCAGAAGCATCGTTGCCCACGTTGTTGGGGCTGTACTGCGCCGGTGCGGTCGCATCGGCCGGACTGCCTGCGCCCTGGAAAGCGAAGCCGCCGGTGCGCGATGCGGGCGCCGTGCGCGAACGCGCGGAAAAGATGCGCCACACAACCACGGCAGCCAGCACAAGAAGACCGATCAGCAGGATGTTGCCGAACGCGGCGCCGAGCCCCAACGAATGCGCAAGCCAAGCGAGGCCCAGGCCTGCAGCCAGTCCGCCGAGCATGCCCGCCCAGGGACGCTTGGGTGCAGCGGCAGGTGCCGCGGCTGCGGGCTTGGCCGCGGCGTTGTTCGCGCTCTGTGCCGGCGCGCCCGGTGTGACCGGCGCTGCCGGCGGTGTCGCCTGGCGCTGGGTGACGTTGTTCGACTGTCTGCCGAACGACTTTCCGCCGCCCATGCGTGCCGCGTCGGCATCGATGCTCACGATGGCCAGTGCGCACACGAACATGACGGACCAAAATTTCTTCATAACGTCTCCTCTAGGCAAACAGCTTCAACACTTGATTCCAACATGCAGGGCCACAACACCGCCAGTCATGTTGTGATAGTCCACATGCCCGAAACCGCCCTCCTTCATGAGGGTCTTGAGTTCGTCCTGGCCGGGATGCATGCGGATGGACTCGGCCAGATAGCGATAGCTGGCGTCATCACCGGCTACAACCTTGCCAAGCAGGGGCAGCACGCTGAACGAATACCAGTCGTAGGCCTTCTGCAGCGGCTTCGCGACCTTGGAGAATTCAAGCACCAGCAACTTGCCGCGAGGCTTCAGCACGCGGTTCATTTCCTTGATGGCGAGGTCCTTGTGCGTCATGTTGCGCAAGCCGAAGGCCACGGTCACCACATCGAAATGGTCGTCTGCAAAGGGCAGCTTCTCGGCATCGCAAACCATCGTCGGCAACGCGACGCCCGCATCGAGCAACCGATCGCGTCCGGTGCGCAGCATGGCTTCGTTGATGTCGGTGTGGACCACTTCGCCGGTGACGCCAACCTTCTTGGCGAAGGCGAGTGCGAGGTCTCCGGTACCGCCTGCGATGTCGAGCACCTTGGAGCCCTCGCCCACGTTCGCGACCATGATCGTGTAGGCCTTCCAGGCTCGATGAAGCCCCATGGACATGAGGTCGTTCATGAGGTCGTAGCGCGAGGCGACAGAGTCGAACACACCGCGCACGCGGCGTGCCTTGTCGCTCTCGTCGATCGATTCGAATCCGAAATGGGTGGTGCTCATTGAAAACCTTCGTGCTGCGCACTTCGTGCGAGCTCATGCACGCGATGTTAAGACGGAAGCGTTAGTACCGAGGCGACGACCCCGCAGGGCCACCGGGCATTCGTCACTGAATGACTCAATGGCTGCCGCAGGCGTGGCCGCCCTTGTCGGGCATGGGCGCATCGCGATCGACACCCGCCGCTGCCAAGCGACGCTCGTACTCGGCCCACCTCTCTTGCTGGCGTGCACCGAGTTCGTACAGCAGGTCCCAGGTGAAGATGCCGGTGCTGTGGCCGTCGCTGAACGTCGGCTGTACCGCGTAGTTGCCGACCGGCTGCAGATCCAGCAGGTCGACGTTGCGCTTGCCGGTCTGGAGGATCTCCTGGCCCGGACCGTGGCCTTGCACTTCGGCCGACGGCGAATAGATCCGCATCAGCTCAAACGGGATCTTGAAGAGCTTGCCGTCGGAGAAGCCGATTTCCAGCACGTGCGACCGGTTGTGCACGGTGATCGATTCCGGTGTGGGTGCGACTGCCTGCAAACCTGCCATCAGAAACTCCTTTTTGAGAGACGCTCGATCATGTCGCGCTCGGCTGCCGGCAAGCGAGCCTTGACGTCGGCCTCTTGGTGCAAGTCGCGCGCTCTTTGTGCCTGTGCCCACATCGGCGCTGGAAAGCGGCTGTCCCAGTCGAAACGCGCGATCACATGCCAATGAAGGTGCGGCACCATGTTGCCGAGCGCCGCGAGATTGATCTTGGCCGGTGCCAGTGCGCTGCGCAGGCTTTGCTCGACGATGGCAACGGCCTCCATGCAGTGCGCGCGATCGGCAGCCGACAGATCGGACAATTCAGCCACATGATCCTTCCACACGACACGATAGAAAGCCGGAAAGCCCTCTTCGATCGCATGGATCACCCGAAATAGCGGTGCATCGAAGACCAGCCGTCCGCCGGACTCATCGCACAGGGGGCAGCCCTTGACCCGGATCGCCGTCACACCAGCACGCGCTCGATGCCGCCCTGGTTGGCCGCGGCCACGTAGTCGGGCATCCAGTGTTCGCCCAGGATCTTGTTCGCCATCTCGACCACGATGTAGTCGGCTTCGAGCAAGCCGTTGTTCAGGTCATTGCCGTAGCGGCTCAGGCCCTGGAGGCAGCTCGGGCAACTCGTCAGGATCTTGACGTTGCCTTGCGGCGCGACCTTGCCCGAGTCGCGCAACTCGGCCTCGCCCTTCTTGAGCTCTTCTTCCTTGCGGAAACGGATTTGCGTCGAGATGTCCGGCCGCGATACGCCCAGCGTGCCGGACTCGCCACAGCAGCGGTCGTTCTTGAGCACGTTGTTGCCGACGAGTGCCTTCACGGTCTTCATTGGGTCCTGCAGCTTCATCGGCGTATGGCAGGGGTCGTGATAGAGATAGCCGCCCCCGCCAGCGTCTCCCAGAGTGATGCCCTTTTCAAGCAAGTACTCATGGATGTCGACGATGCGGCACCCCGGGAAGATCTTGTCGAACTGGTAGCCCTGCAACTGGTCATAGCAGGTGCCGCAACTCACAACCACGGTCTTGATGTCGAGGTAGTTCAGCGTGTTGGCGACACGGTGAAAGAGAACGCGGTTGTCCGTGATCATCTTCTCGGCCTTGTCGAACTGGCCGCTGCCGCGCTGCGGATAGCCACAGCAGAGATAGCCTGGCGGCAGAACCGTCTGCACGCCCGCATGCCACAGCATCGCTTGCGTCGCCAGCCCCACCTGCGAGAAGAGCCGCTCGGATCCGCAACCCGGAAAGTAGAACACCGCCTCGGTTTCCGGCGTGGTCGCACTCGGGTTGCGAATGATCGGGACGTACTCGGCATCTTCAATGTCGAGCAAGGCACGCGCCGTCTTCTTGGGCAATCCACCCGGCATCTTCTTGTTGATGAAATGGATCACCTGCTCCTTGGCCGGTGCCGCTCCCAGCGAGGCGGGCGGTGCGGCCGTCTGCTTCTTCGCCAGCCCGCGCAGCAGGTCGTTGGCCAGGCGTTGCACCTTGAAGCCGATGTCGACCATGCCCGTGCGCATCATCTTGATGGTCTGCGGATTGGTCGCGTTGAGGAAGAACATCGCCGCCGCATTGCCGGGCCGGAACGACTTCTGGCCCATCTTGCGCAAGAGATTGCGCATGTTCATCGACACGTCGCCGAAGTCGATCTTCACCGGACAAGGCGTGAGGCACTTGTGGCAGACCGTGCAATGGTCGGCCACGTCCTCGAACTCTTCCCAATGCTTGATGCTCACGCCGCGTCGGGTTTGCTCCTCGTACAGGAATGCTTCGACCAGCAGTGATGTGGCGAGGATTTTGTTGCGCGGCGAATACAGCAGGTTGGCACGCGGTACGTGGGTCGCGCACACCGGCTTGCACTTGCCGCAGCGGAGGCAATCCTTGACGCTGTCGGCGATGGCGCCAATGTCGCTCTGCTGCATGATGATCGACTCATGCCCCATGAGACCGAAGCTCGGCGTATAGGCATTGGTCAAATCGGCCGGCAATGAGCGACCGCCTTGCGCGAAATTCGCGTTGTCGCGCAGCAGCTTGCCCTTGTTGAAGCGGCCTTCGGGATCGACCCTGCGCTTGTAGTCGGCAAAAGGCTGAAGCTCGTCTTCGCTCAGGAATTCAAGCTTGGTGATGCCGATTCCATGCTCGCCCGAGATCACGCCGTCGAGGCTGCGCGCCAGCACCATGATCCGCGCGACCGCCTGGTGCGCCGTCTGCAGCATCTCGTAGTTGTCGCTGTTGACGGGGATGTTGGTGTGCACATTGCCGTCGCCCGCATGCATGTGAAGCGCAACCCAGACACGCCCCTTGAGCACGCGCTTGTGGATCGCACTGCACTCCGCGAGGATCGGCGCGAACTCGCCGCCGGCGAAGATCTCTGCGAGCGGCGCACGCAATTGCGTCTTCCAACTCGCGCGCAGCGAGTGGTCCTGCAATTGGGGGAAGAGCGGTTCGACGTCGTCGAGCCACTGCTGCCAAAGCGCCCGGACTTCGCGCACGAGCGCCAATGCCTGGGCCACCCGGTCTTCGAGCATCTCGGCCGAGGGGATGTCGTTGGCGTCGTCGCTCTTGCCCAACGGAAGATTGCCGCGCGCCAGGAAGGCTTCGAGCTCATCGGCCAACGAAATCTTGTTTCGCAGCGACAACTCGATGTTGATGCGCTCGATGCCGTCGGTGTATTCGGCCATGCGCGGCAGCGGGATGACGACGTCTTCATTGATCTTGAAGGCGTTGGTGTGACGGCTGATCGCGGCGGTGCGCTTGCGGTCGAGCCAGAACTTCTTGCGGGCCTCCGGGCTGATGGCAATGAAGCCTTCGCCGCTGCGCGAATTGGCGATGCGCACCACTTCGGACGTCACGCGTGCCACCGCATCGGCGTCGTCGCCGGCGATGTCGCCAAACAGCACCATCTTCGGCAGTCCGCCGTGGCGCTTCGATTTGGTGGCATAGCCCACTGCCTTCAGATAGCGGTCGTCCAGATGCTCCAGGCCCGCCAACAGCACGCCGGAGCGTTTCTGTTCCGCGAACATGAAGTCCTTGATCTCGACGATGCTGGGCACCGCGTCCTTGGCGTTGCCAAAGAACTCGAGGCATACCGTCCGGGTGTGCGCCGGCATGCGATGCACGATCCAGCGGCAGCTGGTGATCAGGCCATCGCAGCCCTCTTTCTGAATGCCCGGCAGACCCGAAAGAAATTTGTCGGTCACGTCCTTGCCGAGGCCTTCCTTGCGGAAGGTCTTGCCGGCGATTTCGAGGCGCTCGGCGCGCAGCGCTGTCTTTCCGTCGGCCGCAAAGTACTGCAGTTCGAAGACTGCGCTTTCGGCATCGTGAATCTTGCCGAGGTTATGGCCGACACGCGTGACTTCGAGCCATTCGGCCTGCGGCGTCACCATGCGCCACGAGGCGAGATTGTCCAGCGCCGTGCCCCAGAGCACGGCCTTTTTGCCGCCTGCATTCATCGCGACATTGCCGCCGACGCACGACGCTTCGGCAGAAGTGGGGTCGACCGCGAACACGAAGCCCGCGCGCTCGGCCGCATCGGCCACGCGCTGCGTGACGACGCCAGCTTCGGTCCAGATGGTCGGAACCGGCGCATCCAGCCCCGGCAGCGAGGCCATCTCGACCTCGGTCATCGCCTCGAGCTTCTCGGTGTTGATGACGACGCTGTTCCAGGTCAGCGGAATCGCGCCGCCCGTATAGCCGGTGCCGCCTCCGCGCGGAATGATGGTCAGGCCAAGCTCGATGCAGCCCTTGACCAGGGCCGCCATTTCGGCTTCGGTGTCAGGCGTGAGCACGACGAAGGGATATTCGACGCGCCAGTCGGTGGCGTCGGTCACGTGCGAAACGCGAGACAGCCCGTCGAACTTGATGTTGTCCTTGGCAGTGAGCCGGCGAAGCGTGCGCGTCGCCTTGCGCCGCAGCGCGGCGACATCGCGGAACATGGTGTCGAACGCCGAGATCGCCTTGGCGACCAGAGCGGTCAATTCGCCTACCAGCGAGTCGCGCTGTGCATCGGCGTCGGGCGTGCGCCGCTTCTGGACTTCGGCGAGCCGATGATTGAGCGCGTCCACCAGCTGGCCGCGTCGGCGCGGGTTGTCCAGCAGGTCATCGACCAAGTAGGGATTGCGCTGGACGACCCATATGTCGCCGAGCACCTCATAGAGCATACGGGCCGACCGGCCGGTGCGTCGCTCGGATCGAAGGGTTTGCAGCAGTTCCCAACCTCTTTCGCCGAGCAGGCGAATCACGATCTCCCTGTCGGAGAAGCTGGTGTAGTTGTAGGGGATCTCACGCAATCGCGCGGGCTCTGCGGCCTGCGACAACAACGCCGTCAACGCGGTCGGAGCATTCATCGGGGAGTGGCCTCGGTCGGGCGCCGCGCGCCCCATGAACCAGGGGCGTGAATTTTAAGGCAGCCCCGAAGGGCTCGCAGACATGTCAGAAGAGCACCCGGCTCCGGATCGTGCCGGGAACCTTCGCGAGTTTTTCGAGTGCAAGATCGGACGAAGCCGCGTCGATGTCGGTCACCACGTAGCCGACCTTCTCGTTCGTTTGCAGGAACTGCGACGCGATGTTGATGTTGTTCTCGGAAAAAATCCGGTTGATCTCGGACAGCACCCCCGGCACGTTGCGGTGGATGTGCAGCAGGCGATGCTTGCCGAGATGCGCAGGCAGCGCCACCTCGGGAAAATTCACGGACGAAGTGGAAGTGCCGTTGTCGCTGTACTTGACGAGCTTTTCAGCCACTTCGAGGCCGATGTTGGCCTGTGCTTCCATGGTCGACCCGCCGATGTGAGGCGTAAGGATCACGTTATCGAGGCCACGAAGCGGCGACTGGAACTCGTCCTTGTTGCTTCGCGGCTCGACCGGGAACACATCGATGGCCGCGC
Organism: Variovorax sp. 05N34; assembly: GCF_056397405.1. NCBI lineage: Bacteria > Pseudomonadati > Pseudomonadota > Betaproteobacteria > Burkholderiales > Comamonadaceae > Variovorax > Variovorax sp. 05N34. Next base: position 346,733 of record NZ_JBFTNI010000007.1, on the reverse strand, counting down.
CCAGCAGCTTCTTGTCCGTCAGGGCAGCAGCCAGCGCATCGATCTGGACCACTGTGCCTCGTGAGGCATTGATCAGGATGGCGCCAGGCTTCATCGCTGCGATTTCGGCGGCGCCGATCATCCATTGGGTGGCCTGCGTTTCCGGCACGTGAAGGCTGACGATGTCGCTTTGCGCGAGCAGGTCCTTCAGTTCACGCACCTGGCGCGCATTGCCGAGGGGCAGCTTTGTCACGACGTCGAAGAAGGCGACGTTCATTCCCAACGCTTCGGCGAGAACCGAAAGTTGAGCGCCGATGGAGCCGTAACCCACGATGCCGAGCGTCTTGCCACGAATCTCGAAAGCGTTCTCAGCCGACTTGAGCCAGCCGCCACGGTGCGCGACGGCGCTTTTCTCGGGCACGCCCCGCAGCAAAAGGATGGCTTCCGCCAGAACCAGTTCGGCAACCGAGCGCGTGTTCGAGAAGGGAGCGTTGAAAACAGCCACGCCGTGTTCGCGCGCCGCATCGAGATCGACTTGATTGGTCCCGATGCAGAAGCAGCCGACCGCGACCAGCTTGTGCGCCTGGGCAAATACTTCGGCCGTCAATTGGGTGCGCGATCGGATACCGAGAAAGTGCACGTCGGCAACGCGGGCCTTGAGTTCGGCGTCGGGCAATGCGCCGGACACTGTTTCGACATTGGTGTAGCCCGCCGCGTGAAGCACTTCAACCGCCGAAGGATGGATGCCTTCGAGCAGGAGGAACTTGATCTTGCTTTTGTCCAGGGAGGTCTTGCTCATGGGGAAACCGCGAGTCAGTCAGCGCGAGTCGGCGAGTCAGAGAGCGGAGCCGAAAAATGGGAAAACGATCCTAGCATGGTGCGCTGCAACACGCAGGCGTCGGGGTCGCGGCGCACCAAAAGGGTTTCCCCCGTTGAGGCACACTCCCGGCGCACGAAAAATATGTGACCTTGTCGTGTCATACGCGCGATCTAGCATTCGCGCGTTCATTTCTTTCAGTTTCCCTCAGGAGTCTTCATGCGATTCAAAACGCTCGCCTTGGCCTCGGCGCTTGCCGCAACGCTGTTCACACCCGCGTTCGCGCAAACCGAAATCCAATGGTGGCATTCCATGACCGCCGTCAACAACGAATGGGTCAATGATCTGGCCAAGCAATTCAACGAGAGCCAGAAGGAATACAAAGTGGTGCCGGTGTTCAAGGGCACCTACGATGAATCGATGACCGCGTCGATCGCCGCCTTCCGGGCCGGCAATGCGCCGCACATCCTGCAGGTGTTCGAAGTGGGCACCGCGACGATGATGGCCAGCAAGGGCGCCATCATTCCCGTCGGGCAAGTCATGAAAGATGCGGGCGAGAAGTTCGACCCGAGCGGCTACATCTCCGCGGTCGCCGGCTATTACACGGCGCCCAACGGACAGATGCTGAGCTTCCCGTTCAACAGTTCGACCACCATCTTCTACTGGAACAAGGATGCCTTCAAGGCAGCCGGCCTCCCGACCGACAAGGCCCCCGCCACGTGGCCCGAAGTCATCGCCGCGGCCGCCAAGCTGAAGGCAGCAGGCCACAAGTGCCCTTTCACCACGGCATGGCAAGGCTGGACGCAGCTCGAGAGCTTCTCGGCCTGGCACAACGTCGAGTTCGCGACCAAGAGCAACGGGCTCGCCGGTCTCGACGCGCGCATGAAGATCGACTCGCCGCTGCACGTGCGCCACATCGAGAACCTCGCCAATATGGCCAAGCAGGGCCTCTTCGTCTACAAGGGACGCGGCAACGTGCCCGAGGCGAGCTTCGTGTCGGGCGAGTGCGCCATGATCAACACGTCGTCGGGCTTCTACGGCAACGTCGCCAAGAACGCCAAGTTCGCCTATGGGTTGGCCCCGCTGCCCTATTACCCGGACGTTCCGGGCGCACCGCAGAACACCGTGATCGGCGGCGCCAGCCTCTGGGTGATGTCGGGCAAGAAGCCCGCCGAATACAAGGGCGTCGCGAAGTTCTTCACCTTCATCTCGCAGCCTGAAGTGCAGTCCGCCAGCCACAAGCGCACGGGCTATCTTCCGATCACGACGGCCGCCTACCAACTCACCGAGAAGTCAGGCTTCTACAAGGAAAACCCGGGCACGGACGTTGCCGTGACGCAGATGATCCGCAAGGTGACGGACAAGAGCCGCGGCATTCGCCTGGGCAACTATGTGCAGGTGCGCGCCATCGAGGACGAGGAACTCGAACAGGTCTGGAACGGCAAGAAGACTGCCAAGGAAGCGCTGGACGAGATCGTCAAGCGCGGCAACGAGCAGATCGAACGCTTCCAGAAGGCCAACAAGAGCTGAAGCCCCGCTCCCCGCCTGGCGCGGGGGGCGCCGGCCACCGGCCGATGGCGAAGTAGACTCCGCCCCGCCCGCTTCATCCGAGTCGGCGGGTTTTTCTTTTTTGAGGTTGCATGGAAAAACGGGTTGTTTTCCGATCCCGATGGCTGCCGTGGCTGCTGATGGCACCGCAGATGGTAGTGATCCTCGTATTCTTTTTTTGGCCGGCGGCACAGGCGATCATGCAGTCGCTCCAGCAGCAGGATGCATTCGGGACATCCATAGAGTTCGTCGGCTTCGACAACTTTCGCCACCTGTTTGCCGATCCGAGCTACGTCGAGTCGTTCAAGACCACGGCCGTGTTCTCGGTGCTGGTCGCGGGCATCGGGCTGAGCCTGTCGCTCGCGCTGGCCGTCTTTGCGGACCGCATCATTCACGGCGGCATGTTCTACAAGACCATGCTGATCCTGCCTTACGCTGTCGCGCCGTCGGTTGCGGCGGTGGTGTGGGTTTTCATGTTCTCGCCGTCACTGGGCGTGGTCTCTTATGCGCTCGGGAAGATTGGGTTCGACTGGAACCATCTGCTCAACTCGGGCCATGCAATGGCGCTGATTGTTCTCGCGTCAGTCTGGAAGCAGATTTCGTACAACTTCCTGTTCTTCCTGGCGGGCCTTCAGTCGATTCCCAAATCGCTCATCGAGGCGGCCGCTATCGACGGTGCGCGTCCTTGGCGCCGCTTTTGGACCGTGCAGTTTCCGCTGCTGTCCCCGACGACCTTCTTCCTGCTGGTGATCAACGTCGTCTATGCCTTCTTCGACACCTTCGCCATCGTCGATACGGCGACCCAGGGCGGCCCGGGCCGGGACACGGCGATCCTCGTCTACAAGGTCTACTACGACGGCTTCAAGGCCATGGACCTCGGCGGGTCGGCCGCGCAATCGGTGATCCTGATGCTGATCGTGGTCGTGCTGACCGTCATCCAGTTTCGCTACGTCGAAAAGAAAGTGCAGTACTGACCATGGTCGAAAAACGTGGTACTCACGGCATCCTTGCCCAAGTGGTGATGGTGCTCGGCGTCTTCATCATCGCCTTTCCGATTTACCTGGCGTTCGTGGCCTCGACGCACACGGCGCAGGAAATCGTGCAGGCTCCCATGCCGCTTCTGCCTGGAAGCCACATGCTGGAAAGCTACAAATCGGCGCTCTTCGGACGCGAGACCAGTGCCGGCTCCAATGCGCCTGTCGCGCACATGATGTGGGTCAGCCTCGTTACCGCACTGGTCATCGCGATCGGAAAGATCACGATCTCGCTGCTGTCGGCCTTTGCGATCGTCTACTTCAAGTTTCCGTTTCGGCGGTTCTGCTTCTGGATGATCTTCGTGACGCTGATGCTGCCGGTGGAGGTGCGCATCCTGCCCACTTATCAGGTGCTATCGGATCTGCACATGCTCAACACCTATGCCGGGTTGACTGTTCCGCTGATCGCGTCGGCCACGGCGACGTTTCTCTTCCGCCAGTTTTTCATGACGGTGCCGGACGAACTCACCGAGGCGTCGCGCATGGACGGCGCCAGCCCAATGCGCTTTTTCTGGGACGTGCTGCTGCCGCTGTCGAAGACGTCCATTGCCGCGCTGTTCGTGATCCAGTTCATCTACGGCTGGAACCAGTATCTCTGGCCCCTGCTTGCGACCACTGGTGAAGACATGTACCCGGTGGTCGTCGGCATCAAGCGCCTGATCGCCGGCGGCGATTCGCAGAACGAGTGGAACGTTGTGATGGCAACGGCCATCCTCGCGATGGTGCCGCCCGCCCTCGTTGTCGTGCTCATGCAGAAGTGGTTCGTCAAGGGCCTCGTGGATACCGAGAAGTAATCGGAAAGACCGAAAAGACAAGAACAGAACATGGCAGCTCTCTCGTTTCGCAACGTTATCAAGCGCTATGGGCATGGGCCCAAGGCGAACCAGGTCATCCACGGCGTCAGTGCCGAAGTCGCAGACCACGAATTCATCGTCATCGTCGGGCCTTCGGGCTGTGGCAAGTCCACGCTGCTGCGCATGGTCGCAGGGCTGGAGGAGGTCAGCGCCGGCGAGATCCGCATCGGCGACAAGGTGGTGAACAATCTCGAACCGGCCGAGCGCGACATCGCGATGGTGTTCCAGAACTACGCGCTCTATCCGCACATGTCAGTGTTCGACAACATGGCCTACGGCCTGAAGATCGCCAAGGTGCCGGTGCCCGAGATCAAGACGCGCGTTGACAAGGCCGCCAAGATCCTGGAACTGGGGCATCTTCTGGCGCGCAAGCCGCGCGAGCTGTCCGGGGGGCAGCGTCAACGCGTTGCCATGGGGCGCGCGATCGTTCGGCAGCCACGCGTGTTTCTGTTCGACGAGCCGCTGTCGAACCTTGACGCCAAACTGCGCGCGCAGACCCGCCTGGAAATCCAGAAGCTGCATCGCGAACTCGGCATCACTTCTCTTTTCGTGACCCACGACCAGGTCGAGGCCATGACGCTCGCCCAGCGGATCATCGTGATGAACGGCGGCGTGATGGATCAGTTCGGCACGCCCGAGGACGTCTACTCGCGACCCGCCACGACTTTCGTCGCAAGCTTCATGGGCTCACCTCCGATGAACTTGCTGAAGGACGCACCCGGCGTGCGAACCGGCATGATCCTCGGCATTCGGCCGGAGCACCTGACGCTCGACGCAAGCGGATGGTCGGTGCAGGTCGAGTACGTGGAAATGCTCGGCGCCGAACGTCTGATCTACGGCCGGCTCGGCGAAGAACAGCTGGTCATGCGGGCCGACGAAAGCCAGACCCCACCCGCCGCGGGCGACACCGTGAAGATTGCCGCCCGACAGGACAAGCTTCATTGGTTCGACGCCGGCTCCGGAAAGCGCGCAGGATGAGCGCAGCGCCAAGCATGAAACGCTGGCCCTATCCGCGCTGGATCGCGCACCGCGGCGCAGGCAAGCTCGCGCCCGAGAACACGATGGCCGCGTTCCGGCTGGGCGCCGAATACGGATTTCGCATGTTCGAATGCGACGCCAAGCTCAGTGCTGATGGTGTGCCCTTCCTCCTGCACGACAGCACGCTCGAACGCACGAGCAACGGCCAGGGCATTGCGGGCGACCAGCCCTGGTCGGCACTGTCCCAACTGGATGCCGGGGCATGGCATTCGCGCCGCTACGCTGGCGAACCGCTGGCCAGCCTCGAGGGGCTGATCCGTTTTTGCGTGGCGAACCGGCATGCGCTCAACATCGAAATCAAGCCGACTCCCGGCCTGGAGCGGCCCACTGGCGAAGCCGTGGCGCGGCACGCGGCCGCGCTGTGGACCGACGCGACTCTTGCCCCGCCCTTCCTCACGTCATTTCAGCCCGATGCACTTCGGGGAGCCCTGACGACGCGTCCCGAGCTCCCGCGCGGTCTGCTGCTGGGCACCCTGTCGGAAGGCTGGCTCGACGCGGCCTTGCAACTGCGCTGCTCCGCTATCGTCTGCAACTATGCGCTGTGGGACGCGACGACGGTGGCGCAGGTTCACGCGGCGGGTATGCGCGCGTTGAGCTACACGGTCAATGACGAATGGGCGGCCCAGCGTTTGATCGCACTGGACACCGACGGAATCATCACCGATCGGATCGACAGGTTCAGCCCGGCAGACTGACCCTCGGGTCGCAACTCGTCGGGTCCGCCGGCTGTGCGCCTTCTATGATGAAGACATGAGCTGGCTCTCACGTCTCGCGGCCCTTTTGCTTGCCGCCATGCTTTGCTGCACGGCAATGGCGGCAAGTGCGGCACTTGCGCAGGACAACGACGCCACTGAAGTCGCCCCGAGCGTCGCGGCCCTCCGCGCCCGGCTCGACAGTCTGCCGGGAGATGTCGAGCACTCTGAAGATGTCGCCAGCATCATCACCGAGCTCAATGGAATCAGCGCCGCCGCGGAGAAAGTCATCTCCTCGCGAACCGGCGACCTGAACGATCTGAACGCGCGTCTCGGCGAACTTGGCAACCCGCCGCCCGCCGGAGCGCCAGCGGAGAACCCCGACATCACCCGTCGCCGCGCCACCTTGACCAAGGAACGCAACGCGCTGGACGCCGACATCCGCTTGGCACGGCTCGTGACCGTTGACGCCCAGCAACGCGCCAGCGACCTTCTCGCCAAGCGCAGGGCCATGTTCGAAGCCCAGTTGACCGAACGCGCTCCTTCTCCGCTCGGAAGGGAATTCTGGGGCGACATGTCCGAGGCGTGGTCCGGCGACGTCGACCGGCTGCGCGAACTCGGAAGCGAGATTGAACAAGGCGTGGAGGTTGCGAAACAGCCCGCCCATGCCTCGGCCGTGCTCGTGAGCTTGATTCTTGCGCTGCTCCTTGCGCTGCCCGGCAACTGGCTCGCGGAGACCGTGCTCACGCGGATTGCCGCGCGCGTTCTTCCTGCCGGAAGGCTGCGACGCTCGCTGCTCGTGATCGCGATCGTCACCGCCAACGTCGTTCTGGTTGGCGTGGCGGCGCATGGAGTCTTCACTACCCTCGAGCTGCACCAGATATGGGGCGAGAAGACGCGCAAGCTGGGCCAGGCGATGGTGCAGTCGAGCGTATTCATCGCCTTTGTCGTGGGTCTGGGGCGGGCTTTGCTGGCCAACGGCCGGCCCTCGTGGCGGCTGCCGCCCATCCCCAATGCGATGGCGTCTCGCCTCGCGCCTTTCCCCTGGCTGATGGCGCTGGTGGCCGTATTGGTGTGGTTGCCGACGCAGATCAACGCCTTGGTCGAAGCCAGTTTTGCCGCCGTGGTGGCCGCGCACGTCGTCACGGCCCTGGCGCTCACCGGGATCATCGGGGCGATGCTGTTGCGGCTGCGCGGCCCGCGCGAGGTGGCGCCGGCCTCCGAAGCGCTTGGGGACACGGCCGCCCCCGGTCCGGCACCTCAGGAGCCTCACGCCCCTCCTTCGCCCTCAACGGACGCGCTGGAGCGGCCGCTCTGGGTCGGTGTGCTCTTGGGGATGGTCACGCTGATCCTGGTCGTGATCTGGGTTCTGGTGGCAATCGGCTATGTCGCAATGGCGAGCTTTCTGGCCAGCCAGCTCAACTGGTCGGGCATCGTGGTGGCGGCCTTTTATGTGCTCTTCAAGTTCGCGGACGACTTCTTCATGGCCGTTGTGTCGTCGCGCAGCAGCTTCGGCCAACGGCTGCACCTGAGCTTCGGGCTGGCTCCGAGCACTCTGGATCAAGCCGCGGTCGCACTATCGGGCCTGAGCCGCGTCGCGCTGTTCTTCTACATGATCATCGCGCTGGCCACGCCCTTGGGCACGAGCCCCGGCGAGGTGTTCCAACGCAGCGGCAAGTACGGCACTGGCGTCAAGGTTGGCGAAATCCAGTTGGTGCCCGGCGCCATCTTCGCCGCCGTTGCGGTGCTCGTCGCCGGCTTCATCGCCTTGCGCATTGTCAAGAACTGGCTCGACAAACGATTCCTGCCGACCACCGCGCTCGAGCCCGGCATGCAGAGCTCGATTACCACGCTATTGGGGTACGTGGGCGGGATCATCGTGATCGCCTTCGCGATGTCGGCGCTCGGCGTCGGAATCGAGCGCATTGCGTGGGTGGCCAGCGCACTGTCGGTGGGTATCGGCTTTGGTTTGCAGGCAATCGTGCAGAACTTCATTTCGGGATTGATCCTGCTCGCCGAACGCCCGGTCAAGGTCGGCGACTGGGTGGTCCTGGGCAACGCCGAGGGAGACATCCGCCGCATCAACGTGCGTGCGACGGAAATCCAGCTGGGCGACCGCTCGACGATGATCGTTCCGAATTCCGAATTCATCACCAAGACCGTGCGCAACATGACGCTCTCGAACGCCGAAGGCCGGGTGCTGATTCGTCTTCCGATGCCCCTGACCACGGATGCGTCCCGCGCACGCGAAGTGATGTTGGCCGCGTTCGCGAACCATCCCGCAGTGCTCGCCACCCCGGCACCGAGTGTCACGCTCGAAGGCATCGAGGTGGGCTTCATGATCTTCCAGGCGGTGGCCTATGTGCAGAGCCCGCGTCTTGCGGGCGGCGCGCGCAGCGACGTGCTCTTCGCGATCCTGGATGGCCTTCGCGCAGCGGGCATGCCGATGGCCGYCTACCCCGGGGTACCGTCAGGGATGCCGGCACCCCCCTCCCCGATGGCAGCGGTGCCGCCTCCGCCGCCTAGCGTGCTGCCCGGCACTGCGACCTAGCGCCGCCAAGCTCCGGAGACGAGCCACTGGCTGGTGCCGCACGCAACCACCAATGCGGCATAGGTCGCCATCCTGCCGTCCTGGCCGAAGACGATCAGTCCGGCCAGGAGGACTGCGAACCCAACGACGAAATTGATCCCGCCCTGGACCCACAAGGCGAGAGGCTTGCCTGACCGACGCATGGCGAACCGGCCGAGAAGCGCACACAAAAAGCCGACCGCAAAAGCCGGAGCGGCGAAGTTGAGAACGTGATTGAAAAGATCCAGCGGGGTCATTCGAGGGCCATGGAGAAGCGACGTCCAGGAGATCGGAAGCCCTGGCTACGGCCATTTTCTGAAGGTCGGCCCATCCATGGGCGGCGGATTTTATAATCAGCGGCTATGTCAGTCTGGGCCCTCGGGTTGAACCACACGACCGCGCCGCTCGACCTGCGCGGTCGTTTCGCGTTCGCCATCGATCAGATCGCCCCGACGCTTCAAAGCCTGCGACATTCGTTCGGCTCCAACAAGCACCCCGACGTCGAAGCGGCCATCATCTCGACCTGCAATCGCACCGAGATCTACTGTGCCGCGAATCATCTGGCGCTCGACCATACGGTCGATTGGCTCGCCCACAGCGGAGGGGTCTCGCCAGCGCTGCTCCGCTCCCACGCCTATACGCTCCACGACGACCAGGCTGCCCGGCATGCGTTCCGCGTTGCAAGCGGGCTCGATTCCATGGTGCTGGGCGAGGCCCAGATCCTCGGCCAGATGAAAGACGCCGTGCGCGCCGCCGAAACGGCCGGGGCGCTCGGGACGACGCTCAACCAGCTCTTCCAGCGCTCTTTTGCGGTTGCCAAGGAAGTCCGCACCGCGACCGAAATCGGCGCTCATTCCATCAGCATGGCGGCAGCAGCGGTTCGGTTGGCCGGACAGCTGTTCGAGGACTTGCAACGCACTCGCGTGCTGTTCGTCGGCGCTGGCGAGATGATTGACCTGGCCGCCACGCACTTTGCCGCCAGGCAGCCCAAATCCATCGTGATCGCCAACCGCACGCTGGAGCGCGGCGAAAAACTGGCCTCGCGCTTTGGCGGCGAAGCCATGCGGTTGGCCGATCTTCCGGCACGCCTGGCCGAGTTCGACATCGTGGTGAGCTGCACGGCAAGCACATTGCCGCTGATTGGCTTGGGCGCCGTCGAACGTGCCCTCAAGCTGCGCAAGCACCGCCCCATGTTCATGGTCGACCTTGCGGTGCCGCGCGACATCGAGCCCGAGGTCAAGGCGCTCGAAGACATCTATCTCTACACCGTCGACGATCTCGCTCAGGTCGTGCAGCAAGGCCACGCCAGCCGGCAAGCGGCCGTGGCGCAAGCCGAAGTCATCATCGACGCGGGGGTCCAGAGCTTCATGCATTGGCTGGACCAGCGCGGCGCGGTGCCTCTGATCCAGCAACTCAATGCCCAGACCGACGAGTGGCGCACGATGGAGTTGACTCGCGCGCGCAAACTGCTTGCCAAGGGCGAAAGCGTCGAAGTCGTGCTTGAAGCTTTGTCCCGCGGACTCACGCAAAAGATGCTTCACGGCGCGCTCGCCGAACTGCACGCCGGCGATGCCGCCGCGCGCGAACAGACCGCCCAGACAATTTCGCGTCTCTTCCTGCGCAAAGAGCGTTAGCGAGTTTCTTTTCCGGCGCCGCGCCGCCGAAATACCCTTGCCGCCAGCCCATTGGCGTGCGGCTCGAAGGTTCGCAAACCTGCCCCCATCCCGACCGGTCCCGCTCTCTTCCGCCCTCTCCTCTCTCAATCCGTGAAAACCTTTCTGCGTCAACAGCTCGAGCGCTACGTGCAACGCCTCGGAGAACTCGATTTCCTGCTCTCCCGGGAAGACATCATGTCGGACATGGCGCAGTACCGCACCATCTCCCGCGAACACGCCGAGGTCACGCAGATCGCGGGCCGATACAGCCGCTACCTTCAGCGAGAAGCGGATGCGGCCGGGGCGCGCGAAATGCTCGACGACCCGGACATGGCGGAAATGGCGCGGGAGGAGATCACGAGCGCCGAAGCCGAATTGACGCAGCTCGAAGAGGAACTTCAGCGCCTGCTGCTTCCGAAGGACCCGGATGACGCACGCAACGCCTTTCTTGAAATCCGCGCTGGCACCGGCGGCGACGAGTCGGCCCTTTTTGCGGGCGACCTGCTTCGGATGTACACCCGGTATGCCGACCGTGTCGGCTGGCGCTGCGAGATCGTGAGCGAAAGCGAAAGCGAACTCGGCGGCTACAAGGAAGTCGTGATCCGTATCGTCGGGGACGACGTGTTCGGCAAGCTGCGCTTCGAATCCGGCGGTCACCGCGTGCAACGCGTGCCCGCCACCGAAACGCAAGGCCGCATTCATACCAGCGCCTGTACCGTTGCCGCGCTCGCAGAGCCGGACGAGGCCCAAGCCGTGCAGATCAACCCAGCCGACCTGCGCATCGACACCTTCCGCGCCAGCGGCGCAGGCGGCCAGCACATCAACAAGACCGATTCGGCGGTGCGCATCACGCACATTCCGACGGGCATTGTCGCGGAGTGCCAAGACGACCGGAGCCAGCATCGCAACAAGGCAAAGGCGCTGCAAGTACTTTCGGCGCGCATTCAAGAGAAGGAGCGCAGCGAACGGGCGGCCAAGGACGCTGCGCTGCGCAAGGGCCTCGTCGGCAGCGGCGACCGCAGCGACCGCATTCGCACCTACAACTTTCCGCAAGGGCGGCTCACGGATCACCGCATCAACCTGACGCTCTACAAGCTGCTGGCCATCATGGAAGGCGATCTCGGCGACGTGTTGGCAGCCTTGCAATCCGCACGTGAGGCCGAGCAACTGGCCGRGCTCGAAGCCAGCTTGCCCGCGTGAACACTTCTGACGCCAATGCACCCCTGACGCCGGCTCGCATGCTCGCTGCAGCGGCCGCTCGGGGACTTGAAAGGCTCGACGCACAGCTGCTGTTGCTGCACGTGCTGGGGCGCGCCGCGGACGAGCGCGCCTGGTTGCTTGCGCATGACACCGACACGCTTGCGGAAGGGTTCTGGCCCGTGTTTGAACGACTTTGCGAACGGCGAATGGCGGGGGAACCGGTCGCCTATCTGCTGGGCGAAAAAGAGTTTCACGGCCTGAGGCTGAAGGTCGACAGCCGCGTCCTGGTTCCTCGTCCGGACACAGAGACGCTCGTCGAGTGGGCGTTGCAGTGCCTGGAGGGGCTTGAAGCTCCCTCGGTGCTGGACCTCGGCACCGGCAGCGGCGCCATCGCGCTGGCGATCCAACACGCGCGTCGCGATGCTCGCGTCATGGCGGTGGATGCAAGCGCCGATGCACTTGCGGTGGCGCAAGCGAATGCGACAAGGCTCGGGCTTCCGGTGCGTTTCGCGCAGGCAGACTGGCTGGCGGGCGCCAATTGCGGGCTCGACCTGATCGTCTCGAATCCGCCCTACATCGCCAATGGCGACATCCATCTCGACGCTCTGCGCCACGAACCGCAAGGCGCACTTGTCTCCGGCGAAGACGGTCTGGACGACATCCGCCGCATCGTCCATTCGGCCCCAGCGCACCTGAAAGACGGCGGCTGGCTGCTCCTGGAACATGGCTACGACCAAAGCCAGCCCGTTCGACGGTTGCTGTCCCAGGCGGGTTTTCGCGAAACCCAAAGCCGCGACGACCTCGCCGGCATCGCGCGATGTTCCGGCGGGATCTGGCGCGCGGTGAAATAATCCGCCCAGCCAAACTCAGGAGTCACCCATGTCCGATGCCCAGCAACGCATTGACGATCTCGTCAAGACCAATGATCTTGTCCTCTTCATGAAGGGAAACGCCAGCTTTCCGATGTGCGGATTCTCGGGGCGCGCGATCCAGATCCTCAAGGCCGTCGGTGTCGACCCGCGAACACTCAAGACCGTCAACGTGCTGGAAGACGATGCCATTCGCCAAGGCATCAAGGAATACAGCCACTGGCCGACCATCCCGCAGCTCTACGTGAAGGGCGAGTTCGTCGGCGGCTCGGACATCCTGATGGAAATGTACGAATCCGGCGAATTGCAGCAGATGCTGAACGCGGCCTGACGCTCGCCCCCAGCCTCGCCCACTTCGTGTGGCTCTGCACCCCCTACCGGGGGCAACACCGGCGGCCCGGCAAAGCCGGTTCCGCGGTGTTTCACGAAAACGATGGGAGAAACCGTCATGAGTCATGATCACGGGGATGATGGGCACGCCCATGACGGGCCGGCCTGGAAGCACGATGGAGTGCGCGTCATTCCGGGCAACCAGCTCGACACGAACACGGCCCAGACGCCGGGCATGAACCGGGCGGCGGCCATCAACTTTGCGCGGGTGGGCGCGCAGAAGCTGTGGGCTGGTACGGTGACTATTCATGCGAATGCGAAGACCGGTGCGCATCACCACGGTCATCTCGAATCTGTGATCTATGTCGTTCGGGGTCGCGCCCGCATGCGATGGGGCGAGAAACTGGAATTCACGGCCGAGGCCGGTCCGGGCGATTTCATCTACGTGCCGCCGTATGTGCCGCATCAGGAAATCAACGCCAGCGAAACTGAAGCGCTCGAATGCGTGCTCTGCCGCAGCGACGGGCAGGCCGTGGCCATCAACCTCGACATCGAACCGGTCGAGAAGCCCGAATCCGTGCTGTGGGTCGATCCCACGCATCCGCAAGGCGGTATTTGAACTCTTTGCGACAAATCGACAAATTCGAGAAAACATGGGCATCTGCGAACGCCGGGCACGGCTTATGCTGTATCCAAGTGTTCGAAACCGGAGGTGTCCATGGATTCCCGCAGTCTCGTCCCAGCGTCGTCGTTCCAGTTGCCGGTCGCCAATCTGCGCAGCGTTTTTCAGACGCATGACGTCGAGCGCAAGCTCGCCAAGCTCCCCGATCGCGACCACGAGCACTTGCGAACGACCTACGAACGCATGCTCGAACGCGGTCCCGACCGCTTCCAGGTCAAACCAAGCGGCGTTCCCGAGATGTCCGGGCTCTACGCGCAGTTGCCAAACTTCACAGAAGTGCTCGACGACGTCCGGCGCCACGTTGCGCTCGCACAAGACAGCCGCGACGGCCTGGAAGTCACGCCGATGTTGCTGCTTGGGCCGCCAGGAGTCGGCAAGACTCACTTTGCGAGAAAACTCGCCGAGCTGCTTGGAACCGGAATGTCGCTGGTACCGATGAACTCGATGACGGCCGGCTGGCTGCTGTCCGGTGCATCTTCACAATGGAAGGGATCCAAGCCTGGCAAGGTGTTCGAAGCCTTGGTCGACGGTCAGTATGCGAATCCCGTGATGGTCATCGACGAAATCGACAAGGCAGGTGCCGACAGCCAATACGACCCGCTCGGCGCGCTCTACAACCTGCTGGAGCATGACACTGCGCATGCGTTCGTCGATGAATTTGCCGAAGTCCCGATCGACGCCAGCCAAGTGATCTGGATCACCACTGCAAATGACGAGCGCAGCATCCCCGAGCCGATCCTGAACCGGATGAATATCTTCGAGATCGAGGCACCGTCGCCGGATGCGTCGCGTCAGATCGCGCGCCAACTGTATGCGTCGATCCGGGGAGAACACGACTGGGGCCGGCTGCTGGCCGAAGAGCCGTCCGACGACGTTCTCGACCAGCTCGCCATCCTCTCGCCGCGCGAGATGCGGCGTGCGCTGATGACCGGATTCGGCAACGCCCGTCTGGCGCACCGGGGCGAGGTGCGCGTGGAGGACCTTCCGCGCGTCAGCACGCATCGAAACCGCATCGGCTTCGTGCAGTAGACGCGTGGCGAGGCACAGGGATCGGCTCAGGAAGGAAGGCGCTCGGCTCGTGGCACCATGTCGGTCTTCATCGACTGATCCATGACCCTGACTCAAAGCCTGCTCGTGATCGTTGCCCTTATCGCGACGAGCGCCTTCTTCTCCCTCGCCGAAATCTGCCTGGCCGCTTCTCGTCGCCTTCGCCTGCGTCAGATGGCGGACGAAGGCGACGCGCGCGCCGAGCGCGTGATGCGCATCCAGGAGCAGCCGGGCCACTATTTCACCGTCGTCCAGATCGGACTCAACGCGGTTGCCATCCTCGGTGGCGTCGTCGGCGAAGGTTCGCTGAGCCCCTACTACGCGCGCTTGTTCGAGCTTTGGTTGAGTGTAGAGGCGGCGCAGACTGCTGCCTTTCTCGCCTCTTTCGTCACGATCATTGCGGTGTTCCTCGTGTTCGCCGACCTCTTCCCGAAGCGGCTCGGCATGAGCAGCCCGGAGCAGCTTGCAGTTCGCATGGTCGGCCCGATGCAAGTGCTGATCACCACCTTCAAGCCCTTGGTGTGGTTCTTCACCACCAGCACCGACGTGCTCTTCAAGGTGCTCGGCATGCCCATGCAGCGCGACGAAAAGATCACGTCCGCCGACATCCTGGCGATGACCGAAGCGGGTGCCCGTGCGGGTGTTCTTGCGCTGCGCGAGCAGCAAGTCATCGCCAACGTGTTCGAATTGGATACGCGCCTAGTCAGCAGCGTCATGACTTCGCGGGAGCGCATAGCCTGGTTTCTCCGGGACGACCCGGAAACAGTGCTGCGCGCGCGCATCGTGGCCGAACCGTTTTCCGCCTACCCGGTGTGCGACGGGGACATCGATCATGTTCTCGGCTACGTGGACGCCAAGGACATGTTCCAGCGCGTGCTCAGCGGTCAGCCGCTCTCGTTCGAGCACGGCCTGCCATTGCACAAGGCGCTGGTCATTCCAGACAGGCTGTCATTGACCGAGGTCCTCGAACAATTTCAGCAGGCCCACGAAGACTTCGCGATCATCGTGAACGAATACAGCCTGGTGGTCGGCGTGATCACGCTCAATGACGTGATGAGCACAGTGATGGGCGACCTGGTCGGCGTGCAGGACGAAGAACAGCAGATCGTGAAGCGCGATGAGAACTCATGGCTGATTGATGGCGTGACCCCGATCCAGGACGTCCAACGAGCACTCGACATCGAGGAATTGCCGCACCCGGACGAGTACGAGACGCTCGCCGGCTTCCTCATGGTGATGCTTCGCCGCGTTCCCAAGCGGACGGACAGTGTGAGTTGGGCCGGCTACAGCTTCGAAGTGATGGACGTGGACAGTTTCCGAATCGACCAGGTGATGGTCACCCGCACGGCCGCGATCACCGCGAAGGTCTGAGGCTCAGTCCGGCCGCACATCCCGGCGTGGATCCTTGAACATCCACAGCCGCTGATTCGCGAACACTGCGTCGGGGTAAGGCGACTTGCCACGGCTCCCGTTGTAGCGGCCGAGCGTCATGAAGAGATCACCCGATTCCCGGTCGAGATAATGGCGCAGGATCACGCAGCCGAAGCGCAGATTGGTCTGCATGTGAAAGAGCTTCGACGGATCGCCATCGCCGATCACTCGGGTCCAGAACGGCATGACTTGCATGTAGCCTCTCGCGCCCGCGCTCGACATGGCGTACTTGCGAAAGTTGCTTTCCACCTGAACCAAGCCGAGCACGAGACTGACATCCAGACCGGCCCGGCGAGCCTCGTACCAGACCGTTTGCAGAAATTCCTTTCGCGTCGGCCAGTCGGGCAGCTTTTTCTTGAGGCGTTCGCTCATTTCGCCGAGCCAGCGCAAATAGGACAGGCGAGATTCGGTGTCCTTGAACTCCGGGACTGGCGGTGCGTTGTTGCGAATGGCCGACGTCAGCGCAGTGCGCACTGAGTCAATGAGCGGTTCCTCGATCTGTGCGCCGGCGAATGCCGGACGGGGCAATGTCAGGCACAACGCGCCGGAGGCCGCAGCGCCCAGACAGAGGCGCCGCGAGAAGCCGGCCGCATCCATGGGCCCCGCCAGGTTCATGCCACAGCCAGTTTGTCGGCAATGAAATCCGCAATTCCGCTGACAGGCACCTTCGTCGCACCCGCATCGCGGCGATGTTGATATTCGAACTGGCCTTCCTTCAGCCCGCGGTCGGAGATCACGACGCGGTGCGGTACGCCGATCAATTCCCAATCGGCGAACATCGCGCCTGGGCGCTCGCCGCGATCGTCGAGCAGTACATCGACGCCCTCAGCCAGGAGTTGCTCGTAAAGAGCTTCCGCCGCAACCTTGACTTCTGCGCTGCGATCCATGCCGATGGGGCAGACCACCACGGTGAAAGGTGCGATCGCATCGGGCCAGATGATGCCCCGGTCGTCGTGGTTTTGCTCGATCGCCGCGGCCGGCAGCCGGGTGATCCCGATGCCATAGCAGCCCATCTCGAGAAACTGGGGCTTGCCCGCTTCGTCGAGAAAGGTCGCATTCATGGGTTTGCTGTATTTGGTGCCAAGCACAAATACGTGGCCGACTTCGATGCCGCGTTCAATAGCCAGAACACCCTTCCCATCGGGCGACGGATCGCCGGCAACCACGTTGCGGATATCGGCAACAAGGTCCGGCTCAGGCAAGTCGCGACCCCAGTTGACACCGGTCATGTGGAAATCGACCTCATTGGCGCCGCAGATCCAGTCGGCCATGACGGCAACCTCGCGGTCGGCCACGATCTTGAGCGGCTGCTTCAGGTTCAGCGGGCCCAGATAACCCGGCTTGCAGCCAAAGTGATCCTCGATTTCGGCGACGGTGGCGAAGCGGAAGCCTTGGTCGAGGCCCGGCACCTTGCTTACCTTGATTTCGTTCATCTCATGGTCGCCGCGAATCAGCAGCAGCCAAACCTGGACGCCGACGAGGTTGCCGGCCGCATCTAGCTTGTCGGTCGCCAGGACCAGAGACTTCACGGTGGTCGAGAGCGGAACGCCCAGCAATTCGGCCACGTCCTCACAGGTACTCTTGCCAGGGGTGGGCGTCTTGGTGAGCGGTTTCGTCRCAGCGGCGCGCGGTCCCGCCGGGGCAAGCGCCTCGGCTTTCTCCATGTTGGCGGCGTAGTCGCTGTCGGGGCAAAAGACGATGGCGTCCTCGCCGGTGGCTGCGATGACCTGGAATTCCTGGCTCACGTCGCCGCCGATGGCGCCGCTGTCAGCTGCCACAGCACGATAGCGCAGGCCGAATCGATCGAAGATTCTCCGGTAGGCATCTGCCATCACCCGGTAGCTGGCTTTGGCGGCTTCGAGGTCGCGATCAAAGCTGTAGGCGTCCTTCATGATGAACTCGCGCCCTCGCATCAGGCCGAAGCGCGGACGCCGCTCGTCGCGGAACTTGGTCTGGATCTGATAGAGGTTCTTTGGCAGTTGCTTGTAGCTGCGAATCTCCTGGCGGGCGATGTCGGTCACGACTTCTTCGCTGGTCGGCTGGATCACGAACGAACGCTCATGGCGGTCCTTGATGCGCAGGAGCTCGAGGCCATAACCCTGAAATCGACCGCTCTCTTCCCAAAATTCGGCGGGCTGCACCACGGGCATGGTCAGCTCGACCGCGCCCGCCCGATCCATTTCTTCACGGACGATTGCCTCGACCTTGCGAATGACCCGAAGGCCCATCGGCATATAGGTATAGATGCCGGTGCCGAGCTTCTTGATCATGCCCGCGCGCATCATGAGACGGTGGCTCGCCACTTCGGCGTCAGCCGGCGCCTCTTTGAGGGTGGAAATGAAGAATCGGGAAGCTTTCATTGGACGCGCAAATGAGGGATACGGGCAGGGCTCGGATGACAGGGCGGAAGCGCCCGGAACTGGCTGCTTGCCGTACGCAAGCCGGCAGGCATAATCGGCTCAGTTCAAAAATTGGGGTTTGATTATGCTCGACCGGGACGGCTTCAGGCCCAACGTCGGCATCATCCTGCTCAACCAGAGAAACCAGGTTTTCTGGGGCAAGCGTATTCGTACACACTCCTGGCAGTTTCCTCAAGGCGGCATCGATCGCGGCGAAAGTCCCGAGCAGGCCATGTTCCGGGAATTGCACGAGGAAGTGGGTCTCCACCCGGAGCATGTGCGCATCGTGGCCCGTACCCGTGACTGGTTGCGCTACGAGGTGCCGGATCGGTTCATCCGCCGTGACGCGCGCGGCCACTACAAGGGTCAAAAGCAGATCTGGTATTTGCTGCAGTTGATCGGTCACGATTGGGATCTCAACCTGCGCGCCACCGACCATCCGGAATTCGACGCGTGGCGGTGGCACGACTACTGGGTCCCGCTGGACGTCGTCGTCGAATTCAAGCGCGGCGTCTATGAGATGGCATTGACCGAACTCGCCCGCTATCTCCCTCGTCAGGATTTCCGCAACCGCTTTCTGCGCAGCAACGTGCGCGCACGCGAATTTGAGCGCCACCCGTCCGGCGGGGGCCATGAACCTACTTTCGAGCTGCCGCCCGGCGCCAGCTTCGACCCGAATCCGAATGCAAATATTGCGAACGACTCTCCCTCGACACCTGACCCATTTCATGCGCCGCGCTAGCTGGAACGTGGCCATTGCATGCGCGATTGGAGCTTCGAGCCTCGCCCACGCGCAATTGTTCGACGACGCCGACTGGAAGGAAAGCGAAGCGCCCCCACCTCCCGCCTTCGCTCAGGACAAGCTGATCGACATCGACATGCCACGCTACATGAGCCTGAAGTTCGGCGTCGATCCGGCCACCATCAAGGTGACAGGCGACGGCATCGTCCGCTACGTGGTCGTCGCTGCCAATCGTGAAAACGGCGGATTCAACGCCTTCTACGAAGGCATCCGCTGCGCAACCGATCAATACAAGACCTACGCCCACTTCAGCAACGGCGCGTGGGAACAGCAGCGCGATCCCGAATGGAAGCATTTCAATGAGAGGAGTTCGCGCTACGCCAAGGCGCTGGCCCACCAGGGGCTGTGTCGCGGCCATGCTCCGCGCGCGTCCGTCAGCGAGATGGTTCGATACCTGAAGGCCCCGATCCGCGAGACCGAATGATTCGTCAGTGGGCGCCAGGCATCAGGACCATGTTGTCCCGATGGACCATCTCAGCCTCAGCGACATAGCCGAGAAGCCGCTCGAATTCCGCTGACGGCTTGCGGCAGAGCATGCGGGCCTCAGCACTGGAATAATTGGCCAGACCACGCGCGAGTTCAAATCCGCGATCATCTCGTATGGCGATCACGTCGCCGCGCGAAAACTCACCCTCGACAGCGGTCATGCCGATCGGCAACAGGCTCTTGCCTTCGGTGCGCACCTTGGTGGCCGCACCTGCGTCGACCGATACGGCGCCACGCAATTGAAGATGATCGGCCATCCAGCGCTTGCGCGCCTGATGTTTGGCGGTTTGGGCCAGCAAAAGCGTACCAATGGACTCGCCGCGCGAGAGCCGAAGCAGTGCATCGGGCTCGCGGCCCCAGGCGATCACGGTCGATGCGCCAGACGCTGCAGCGCGCTTGGCTGCGAGGATCTTGGTAATCATCCCTCCGCGGCCGATGCTGCTGCCGGCGCCACCGGCCATGACCTCGAGTGCAGGATCCCCCGCCGCAGCTTCATGTACGAAGCGAGCATCGGGAGCTTTGCGTGGATCTGCAGTGAAAAGGCCCTTCTGGTCCGTCAAAATGACCAGCGCGTCGGCCTCCACCAGGTTAGCGACCAACGCGCCCAGCGTATCGTTGTCGCCGAACTTGATCTCATCATTGACGACCGTGTCGTTCTCATTGATGACGGGAACCACGCCAAGCGCAAGCAAGGTCACGAGAGTGGAGCGCGCATTGAGGTAGCGCTCGCGATCCGCAAGGTCTGCATGCGTCAGCAATACCTGTGCACTACCTATCCCGTTTTCGCGCAGCTTCGTTTCGTAGATCTGCGCCAGACCCATCTGACCCACTGCCGCGGCTGCCTGCAGTTCATGGACTTCATGCGGGCGAACACGCCAACCCAGTCGCTTCATCCCTTCGGCGATCGCACCGCTCGACACCATCACGACCTCTCGGCCATCGCGCACCAGCGTTGCGAGTTGGCGGCACCACTCGCCAATGGCGTTTTCGTCGAGGCCTCGCCCTTCATTGGTGACCAGGCTTGAGCCCACCTTGACAACGATGCGGCGCGCATCGTGGAGCACGGATGAAGCAGAACTTGAAGGCATGGAGCTATGACTGACTGGATGGCTGCTGGAATGTCCGCCTTGGCTTGCACTCACGAAAACCGCGGATCGATTTCGGTCGGCGGCTGCTCAGCCACCTGTTGAGCCTTGACGTGCTGATAAATCGCCTGCACCAGAGGCTCGCACCCTTCTCGGGTGAGCGCGGAGATCTCAAAGACCGGCCCTTTGAACCGCAATCTCTTGACGAAATCCTTGACGCGCGCGGCGCGGTCGTCGAGGGGGATCATGTCCAGCTTGTTCAAGACTAGCCAACGAGGCTTCTCATAGAGAGCGGCGTCGTATTTCTTGAGCTCACCAGCGATCGACTTCGCCTGGGCCACCGGATCGACGCCCTCATCGAACGGCGCCAGATCGATGATGTGCAGAAGAAGTCGGGTGCGCTGCAGATGACGCAAGAACAGGTGGCCGAGGCCGGCGCCTTCGGACGCGCCTTCGATCAGTCCCGGGAGATCGGCGACTACAAAGCTCTGCTCCGGGCCTACGCGAACGACCCCGAGGTTCGGGTGCAGCGTCGTGAAAGGGTAATCAGCGATGCGAGGACGAGCGTTCGAAATAGCACTGATCAGCGTCGACTTGCCGGCATTGGGCATGCCCAGCAAACCAACGTCGGCCAACACTTTGAGTTCGAGCTTGAGGCTCTTCTTCTCGCCGGGCCACCCAGGAGTTTTCTGGCGAGGAGCGCGATTGATGGCGCTCTTGAATCGCATGTTGCCAAACCCGCCGTCGCCGCCCTTGGCAATCGTGATGACCTCGCCGGGCGTCAGCAGTTCGTACAGCACCTCGCCGGTTTCCGCGTCGGAAATGATGGTTCCGACCGGCATCTTGAGCGTGATGTCGTCGCCGGCGGCACCGAACATGTCCGACCCCATCCCATGCTGGCCCCGCTTGGCCTCATGTCGGCGCGAAAAGCGGAAGTCAACCAGAGTGTTGAGGCTCGGATCAGCTACAGCGAATACGTGGCCACCTCGCCCTCCGTCTCCGCCGTTCGGTCCACCGAATTCCTTGTACTTCTCATGACGGAACGACACGCAGCCATTGCCGCCATCGCCGGCGGCAATGTCGATGAAGGCTTCGTCAACGAACTTCATGAGGTATCCAGTTTACAAATGAAGAAGCCCCGGCAAAGCGGGGCTCCGAAAAGATCGAAGTGACTGGCTTAAGCCGGGGTCACGTTGACCATGTGCTTGTTAAGTGCGCCCTTGGTCCCGAAGGAGACGTGGCCATCGACCAGCGCAAACAGCGTATGGTCTTTGCCGACACCGACGTTGACGCCGGGGTGGAATTGCGTGCCGCGTTGACGCACGATGATCGAGCCTGCACTGATCAACTCGCCGCCGAAAGCCTTCACCCCGAGCATCTTGGGCTTCGAGTCGCGCCCGTTTCGCGTAGAGCCGCCGCCTTTTTTCTGTGCCATGGAATCAACTCCTTAGCCGGCAATCGCGCCAATTTGCAATTCGGTGAATTGCTGGCGATGGCCTTGACGTTTCTGATAATGCTTGCGACGACGCATCTTGAAGATGTGAACCTTGTCGTGCTTGCCGTGCGACAGCACAGTGGCTGTTACAGATGCGCCGGACACCAGGGGCGTACCAACCTTGATTTCGCTGCCGTCGCCGACTGCGAGAACTTGGTCGATCACGATTTCCTGGCCTACGTCCGCAGCAATCTGTTCTACTTTAATTTTTTCGCCGGAAGCAACGCGATACTGCTTGCCACCGGTTTTTATGACCGCGTACATGTGGACCTCTTGGGAAAAGATGGCTCTACGGCAAATTCCGCAGAGCCCAAGATTCTAGCATGCAYCTGCTGGCCAAGCACCCACACCTTATCGCCTCAGGCCTGCAAAGCTCTGGCCTCTCTATAATCAGCGCTTCCGGCCCAGCGCCATCGTCGCCCCCTTCGCAGCGCGCAAGCGCCCTCGCCTTGTCAGTTCTCGCCGCAGATTCTTCCCCCGTCGCCAGCGTCCTCAGCCTGATCGCGGAGGATATGGCCGGAGTCGATCTCGTCATCGAGCGCCGCCTAGACACTGGTGTTCCGCTCGTGAGTCAGGTGTCAAAGTACATCATCTCTGCGGGCGGCAAACGCCTGCGCCCGGCGCTGCTCCTGCTGATGGCCGGTGCACTGGGCTACAAGGGCGAACAGCGCTTCAACTTGGCTGCCGTTGTGGAATTCATCCATACGGCGACACTGCTTCACGACGACGTAGTGGACGAATCAACGCTTCGGCGTGGGCGGCCGACCGCGAACGAATACTTCGGCAACCCCGCCAGCGTGCTCGTGGGCGACTTTCTCTATTCGCGTGCATTCCAGATGATGCTGGACGCACACAACATGCGCGTCATGGAGATCCTCGCCGAGGCAACCAACGTCATCGCAGAAGGAGAAGTTCTCCAACTTATGAACATGCATGACGCCTCGCTGGACGAGGAAGCCTACCTCAAGGTGATTCGCTCAAAGACCGCCAAGCTCTTCGAGGCAAGCACTCGCCTTGCCGCGGTACTTGCCGATACAACACCCGAAATCGAAGAGGCATGTGCCACCTACGGGCAGGCGCTCGGCACAGCATTCCAAGTCATCGACGATGTTCTGGACTACGCAGGCGACGCGAACGAAACCGGCAAGAACGTCGGAGATGATCTGCGGGAGGGCAAGACGACCCTTCCCTTGATCCTGGCAATGCAACGAGGCAACCAACGCCAACGAGACCTCATCCGCACAGCCATCGAAGCTGGCGACACAACGCAGTTGCCGCAGATCGTCGCCATCGTGCGGGAAACGGGCGCTCTCGAGGCGACAAGGGATGCTGCGGCCGCAGAAGCTCAGCGCGCCATTGATGCGCTTCATGGTTTTCCTGCGAATTCGCACTCTGCCGGTTTGCTACAATTAGCGGCTCAGTTGCTTGAGCGACGCGCCTAAGTCACCCACAAAGGACGACTCTCTTTTTCGCAACATCGGGGTGTAGCTTAGCCTGGTAGAGCGCTACGTTCGGGACGTAGAGGCCGGAGGTTCGAATCCTCTCACCCCGACCAGATATCCGCTGGAAACCAAACGTCCCAGCACATCAATCTGCCTGCCCTGCAAGGGGGCGCGAAGTGCAGATCATCTCCTGAAGGTCCTTCAATTCCCTCGACCTCCTCGGTCTGCTGCTAAGATGCTTTTTCGTCTTCTGACAGAGGCCGGAGCCCACAATCTTCGCTGCGGAACCACCTTTCAAGCTGCAAATGCCAAATGCTCCGCGACGGACGCCTCGCAGAGGTTTACAGCCCCGGAGTGATCAGCGATGATCGTGAAGCACTTTTTCACGTTTCTTACATTGTTGAATGGCCGCTGCCGAACCCCTTGTTAAAGAAAGCTCGCCTGTAGCCCTTCCGGGCTTGGCGCGCGCATTGGTCTCGGCTGGAAAACTCCCCGCCAAGGTTGCGGAAGACATTTATCAGAAGTCGCTTAGCGGGCGCACCAGCTTCATTGCAGAGCTGACTGGCACGGGCGCTGTGTCGGCAGCTGACTTGGCGCATACGCTTTCCACAGCTTTCGGGGCACCGCTGCTCGACCTCGATGCCATTGATCCACAGCGCCTTCCCAAGGACCTGCTGGACGCCAAGCTCTGTCAGGCCTACAGGGTCGTTGTGCTCAGCAAGCGCAATAATCGTCTCATTGTTGCCACAGCAGATCCTTCCGACCAGCAAGCTGCCGAAAAGATCAAGTTCGCCTCGCAGATGGGCGTCGACTGGGTCATCGCCGAGTACGACAAGCTCTCTCGCATGATCGAAGCGGCGGCCGTCACGGCCTCCGAAACCATCGACAGCATCATCGGCTCCGAGTTCGAGTTCGACGAGATCTCGACGGATACGCCCGGTGAGACACCCGACCAAGCCGTCGCCGAGGTCGAGGATGCGCCAGTCGTCCGGTTCCTCCACAAAATGCTGCTCGACGCGTTCAGCATGCGCGCATCTGACATCCACTTCGAGCCCTACGAGCACAACTACCGGGTTCGCTTCCGCATCGACGGAGAACTGCGCGAAATCGCGAGCCCGCCAACCGTCATCAAGGACAAGTTGGCATCGCGCATCAAGGTGATCTCGAGGCTGGACATCTCGGAGAAGCGCATTCCCCAAGACGGCCGGATGAAGCTGAAGATCGGTCCTGATCGCGTGATCGACTTCCGGGTGAGCACCCTGCCCACCCTTTTCGGTGAAAAGATCGTCATCCGTATTCTTGACCCGAGCAGTGCGCGGCTGGGCATTGATGCCCTCGGCTATGACGCCGACGAAAAGGAGCGTCTGCTGCAAGCCATTGCCAGGCCTTATGGGATGGTGCTGGTCACCGGGCCCACGGGCTCCGGCAAGACGGTGTCGCTGTACACCTGTCTGAACATGCTCAACAAACCGGGCGTCAACATCGCGACGGCGGAAGATCCTTCCGAAATCAATTTGCCTGGCGTGAACCAGGTCAACGTCAACGACAAAGCAGGCCTGACTTTTGCCGCAGCACTGCGTGCTTTCCTGCGCCAGGATCCCGACATCATCATGGTCGGCGAAATCCGGGACTTGGAGACCGCCGACATTTCGATCAAGGCCGCCCAAACAGGTCATCTTGTGCTCTCGACCCTGCATACGAATGACGCCCCTACGACCTTGACGCGAATGCGTAATATGGGAATCGCCCCCTTCAATATTGCGTCGAGCGTAATCTTGATTACTGCACAGCGCCTTGCAAGACGCTTGTGCACGGTTTGCCGCGCGCCGTCGGACGTGCCCAAACAAGCGTTGCTGGACGCCGGCTTCAAGGAGCACGATATCAATGGCACCTGGAAGCCCTATCACCCCGTCGGATGCTCTGCCTGCAATGGTGGCTACAAAGGTCGCGTCGGCATTTACCAAGTGATGCCGATCAGCGAGGAAATTCAGAAGATCATTCTTCGCGACGGTTCCTCACTGGACATCGCCAAGCAAGCCGAGGCCGAGGGCGTGCGTTCGCTCCGTCAGTCAGGATTGAAGAAAGTCATGCAGGGACTGACGTCACTTGAAGAAGTGCTCGCGGTCACCAACGAGTAGCACCGAGAAGCGGAGAATCAATGGCAACGGCAGCAGCATCAAACCGAACGCTCAAGGAATACGTATTCGAGTGGGAAGGCAAAGACCGCAGCGGAAAGACAGTCCGCGGCGAGGTCCGGGCTGCTGGCGAAAACCAGGTACAGGCGGCGCTTCGACGGCAAGGCGTGCTGACGACGAAGATCAAGAAGCGTCGCATGCGCTCCGGCAAGGCGATCAAGCCGAAGGACATCGCCATCTTCACGCGCCAGTTGGCAACGATGATGAAGGCGGGCGTCCCCCTGCTGCAAGCCTTCGATATCGTGGGCCGCGGGAACGCCAATCCGAGCGTGGCCAAGCTGCTGAACGACATTCGCAGCGACGTGGAAACCGGCACCTCCCTCTCCGCCGCCTTTCGCAAGTTCCCGAAGTACTTCGACAACCTCTACTGCAATCTCGTCGAGGCCGGCGAGGCCGCCGGTATTCTTGAGGACCTGCTCGACCGCCTGGCCACTTACATGGAGAAGACGGAGGCGATCAAGTCGAAGATCAAATCGGCCCTGATGTATCCGACTTCCGTGATCGTGGTTGCGTTCGTGGTCGTGGCGATCATCATGATCTTCGTGATCCCCGCGTTCAAGCAGGTGTTCACGTCCTTCGGCGCAGACTTGCCTGCCCCGACGCTGATCGTCATGGGCATCAGCGAGTTCTTCGTCTCCTACTGGTGGTTGATCTTCGGAGTGATCGGCGGTGGAACGTACTTCTTCCTGCAAGCATGGAAGCGCAACGAGCGCGTTCAAAAAGTCATGGACCGGCTTCTGCTTCGCCTACCGATCTTCGGCGCGCTCATCGACAAGTCGTGCGTCGCACGCTGGACGCGAACACTTGCCACCATGTTTGCAGCAGGCGTCCCACTGGTCGAAGCACTCGATTCGGTCGGTGGTGCTTCCGGCAACTCTGTCTATGCGGAGGCCACGACCAAGATTCAGCAGGAAGTGTCGACCGGCACAAGCCTGACCACAGCGATGACCAACGCCAATCTGTTCCCTTCGATGGTCTTGCAGATGACTGCTATCGGAGAGGAATCGGGCTCTATCGACCACATGCTGGGCAAAGCCGCAGACTTCTACGAGAGCGAAGTCGATGACATGGTCGCCGGTCTCTCGAGCCTGATGGAACCCATCATCATCGTGTTCCTCGGGGTGATCATCGGCGGAATCGTCGTTTCGATGTATCTGCCCATCTTCAAGCTCGGTCAGGTCGTCTGATGCTCGTTTCGCAGGGGGTGGATGCCGCACTGGCCGGCTTGCTCGGATTGTTGATCGGCAGCTTCCTGAATGTCGTCATCTATCGCTTGCCCAAAATGCTCGAGCAGCAATGGGCGGCCGACTGCGCCAGCCTGAATGATTCGGAGCCTCCGTCCGCGGAGCGTTTCAATCTGATGGTGCCGCACTCGCGCTGCCAACAATGCGGCCACGTCATTCGCTGGTACGAGAACATTCCAGTGCTCAGCTATCTGCTTCTGCGCGGGAAGTGTTCGGCATGCAAGACGACCATCAGCATGCGTTATCCGGTGGTCGAACTGGTGACGGCTGCGCTCTTCGCGTGGTGCGTCTGGCGCATGCCAGGCTCCCTTGGGGGCCTCGCATGGTGTGGATTCGCAGCAGCCTTGCTGGCGTTGGCGCTGATCGACTGGGATACGACCCTCCTGCCTGACGACATCACACTTCCGTTGCTATGGGCAGGGTTGCTGGCGTCGATGGCCGGCTTCACCGGAACTTCGATAACGAACGCCATCTGGGGGGCGGTTGCCGGCTACTGTTCGCTCTGGGCCGTCTATTGGCTGTTCAAACTGACGACAGGGAAGGAAGGGATGGGCTACGGCGACTTCAAGCTGTTTGCTGCATTCGGCGCCTGGTTCGGCTGGCAGGCCTTGGTACCGATCATCCTGATGGCATCGGTCATCGGCGTGATCGTCGGAGTCGCACTCAAGATCAACAGCAAGCTTCGCGAAGGCGGCTACGTGCCGTTCGGGCCTTTCCTCGCGGGGGCGGGCTTCACCGCCATGGTCTTCGGCCCCGATGCGATTCTCCGAGTGGTTGGCCTTTGAGAAGGACACTCGAATCATGCGCATCGGGCTGACCGGCGGCATAGGAAGCGGCAAGAGCACGGTCGCCTCCGAACTGGTTGCGCTGGGCGCGAATCTGGTCGATACCGATGCCATCGCGAGAGCGATGACTGCGCCGGGCGGCGCTGCGATGCCCGCATTGGAAGCCGAATTCGGCCGCTCCATCGTCACGCCCGAAGGCAGCATGGACCGCGCGCGCATGAGGGAAATCGCGTTTCTCGACCCCATGTCCAAGAGGCGGCTGGAAACCATCCTGCATCCGCTGATTGGAGTGGAGTGCGAGCGCCAAGCTGCCGCAGCGGTCACAGGACAACCCATCGTGTTCGACGTGCCGCTGCTGGTGGAATCAAAGCGTTGGCGTGGCATCGTCGATCGCGTTCTGGTGATCGACGCCAGCGAACAGACGCAACTCGAACGCGTGATCGCAAGGTCAGGCTGGACGCCCGATGCAGTCCGCGCGGTGATTGCCCAACAAGCCCATCGTGCTTTGCGCAGGGCGGCAGCAGATGCGGTGATCTACAACGAGCGGTTGACTCTTGCGGAACTCTCTTCCGTCGTGCGGGGTCTCTGGAAGCAGTGGACGGTCGCGGGCACGCGATAATCCGTGGCTAAGCCGGCCCTGCGCCGGACAACAAGAAAGCGGCGCGTCAATGAGCCCCGCGACAGATCCCAAAGATGCTCTTCAATTCATACGCGTTCATCTTCTGCTATTTCCCGATAGTCCTTTTCGGGTTCTTCCTCATCGGAAAGCGAAATGCGCGTGCTGCGGCCGGTTTTCTCGCGCTGGCCTCACTGTTCTTCTATGGCTGGTGGAGCATCAACGCTCTCCCACTGCTCATCGGATCGATCTGCTTCAACTATTGGGCGGGGCTGCGCCTGACGAACGGCCCCGGGCGGACTCTGTCCAGCAGAAAGCGAACGCTGGTCTTCGCGCTCGTGGTCAACCTTGGCGTGCTCGCCACCTTCAAGTACGCGAATTTCTTCTTGGCCAATGTGAATGAAGGCCTTTCCGTCGCCGGATTCACACCCCTGCCGTTGCTGCATATTGCGCTGCCGATCGGCATCTCTTTCTACACGTTCACGCAGATCGCTTTCCTGGTGGATTGCTGGCAAGACAAGGTCCACGAGCGCAGCTTCATTCACTACGCGCTATTCGTCACCTACTTTCCGCACTTGATCGCGGGTCCGGTGCTGCATCACGCGCAAATGATGCCGCAGTTCGCCAATCCGGCGACTTACAGAGTGGACTTGAACAAGGTTGCACTAGGTTTGGCGATCTTCGTATTCGGGCTGGCCAAGAAGCTGCTGATTGGCGACAAGGTGGGCGAATACGCCGACCTCATGTTCACGGGCGTCCACAACGGCGCGGTACCCACTCTCTACACGGCCTGGCTCGGGGTGCTCGCGTACACGCTTCAAATCTATTTCGACTTTTCGGGATATTCAGACATGGCCGTGGGCTTGTCGCTGTGCCTGGGCGTGCAGTTGCCGCTCAATTTCAATTCACCCTATAAGTCGACCAGTCTCATCGAATTCTGGCGCCGCTGGCACATTTCGCTGTCAACGTTCCTTCGCGACTACCTGTACGTTCCTTTGGGGGGCAACCGCAAGGGGCCCGGGCGCCGGTACCTGAACCTCTTCATCACGATGCTGCTAGGCGGGCTATGGCATGGCGCTGCGTGGACGTTCGTCATATGGGGGGCCCTGCACGGCGCCTTTCTTGCGGTCAACCATCTCTGGAATGCCAAGGTGCGTCGCAACGCCAAGCCGGGGCGTTCGGCACGGGTCCTTGGCTGGTTCCTGACCTTCGTCTTCGTCATGATTGCCTGGGTCGTGTTTCGCGCGGAAAGCATGCATGCCGCGATCGAGATCTACAAGGGAATGCTCGGAATGCATGGCGCGCCGCTCGTCGCCTTCGAGGAATTCGGCCGTGTGCCGTCTCGCAAACCGGAGTTCTTCCAGACCTTGCTGGTTGGCCTGTTCATCTGTCTTGCGCTACCGCCGACGATCACGCTGCAGCGCTGGGTCCCTCAGGCTCAGGCGCTTGCTGGGCGGCCGCGTGCGGCGACAGCTTTCACTGCGTTCATGGCGCTTGTGACTGTCGTCCTTTTTGGCCTTTGCGTGTCGAGGTTGGGTACGTACAGCCCGTTCCTCTATTTCCAGTTCTGATATGACGCCCGCAAAACTTTGGTTGCAGATCTTCGCGGCGGGCTTCGCCGTTGTGGTCGCAATGCTGCTCATCACGCTGGGAACGCCCATCCCTTATGGGGACCTGTCCAGAATTGGACAGGTATCGGACCACGAATTCGGCTGGCAGTTGGAGCCGCCCCATGTCGATCCTCAATATCTTCGAGGGTCGCCCATCACACAGGCCGACATTCTTGTGATCGGCGACAGCTTTTCCATGACCTACCGCTGGCAATCGGTACTCACCAGACAAGGCTACAAGATCTCCACCGTTTACTGGGGCGAACTCGGTGAGTCCCTCTGCGACGACTTCGATGCATGGCTCGACCGCGCCGGCTTCAAGGGCAAAGTCGTGGTGGTCGAGAGCGTCGAACGCCTGCTTCGAGATCGGCTGATCAACACGCAGAAGTGCGCCAAGATGCAAAAACCAATCGAGCCACTGGCCAAGCCGTTTTTCGAATCTCCCGAATACGTTCCTGGTTTCGCACTCAATTCGAAAGCCAAGCTGACCTCCGGCCTCACGACTTACCGGAATACGCGTGCCGCGAAGAAATCCGAAGGCACAACGCTGGCCGGCGAAGCGACCTGGGTGCGGCCCGTGCCTGATGGCTGCTCGATGTTCAGCAACCGCTTTTGCGAGAAGGCCTTGTTCTTCAAGGAAGACGACGACAACGGGGAGCTTACTGTCGAGAATGTTGCACAGATGAGCGCCTTCGACAAAGCCCACCCTTCCCGATCCATCATGTGGATGGTGGTGCCCAACAAGACGACAACCTACGTCATGCCGGATCACTCGAAAGATTTTGTGACGGCCTTCAACCATGCAGGCTTGGGACCGGACCTTTTCACGTTCGCGCAGGAGCAGAAGTCGAAAATCCGTGACTTCTACTTTCCCAACGACACCCACCTGTCGATGCATGGTCAGTTGGCGCTTGGCCAAGTCATGCTGGAGGCAATTCGTAAGATAGTGCCGCAACCGTCGATGAAGCCATCTTGACGCTATCATCGTCTCTGATCGGAAGCCGTCCCGCGTGATCCTTTACGAGTACCCATTCAACGAGCGCATCCGGACCTATTTGCGGCTGGAGCATCTGTTTCGCCGTCTTGGCGAACTCGTGCCTGCCGATTCGGCCCTGCTGCATCACTACGCACTTGTGACGATCTTCGAGATCATGGATGTGGCCGCGCGCGCCGACCTCAAGGCCGATTTGCTGCGAGACCTCGATAAGCACAAGAACGTGTTCAACAGCTATCGGGGAAACCCGGCGATTGCCGAGTCGGTGCTGGATCAGGTGGTCAGCAAGCTCGAGAGCAACTTCACGACCCTCAACAACATGCCTGGCAAGGCCGGCCAGGCGTTGACCGAGAACGAATGGCTCATGAGCATCCGCAGCCGTGCAAGCATTCCCGGCGGTACCTGTGAATTCGACCTCCCGGCCTATTTCGCGTGGCAGAACGGCCGCCCCCCCGAGCGACGCGCCGATCTGGAACGTTGGTCGTCGACGCTGGCGCCTTTGGCGGAATCGATTTATCTGCTGCTGAAACTACTGCGTGACGCGGACGTGCCTTACAAGGTCATGGCGGCGAACGGGCATTTTCAGCAGACTCTGCCGCAAGGCCGTAGCTTTCAGCTGTTGCGCTTGAAGATCGATCCCAAGCTGGGGCTGATTCCTGAAATCAGCGGAAACCGCCTGATGGTGTCTGTGCGGCTGATGCGCAAGGAGACAGACGATCGCTTGCGCCAGAGCACGGACGACACGCCATTCGAGCTGACTCTCTGCGCATGAGCCCCGTCAATTCTTTCGGCGAGCGCATCGTCAAGTGTCCCGCGTGCGGACAAGACAGCGCCTACGCACCAAGCAATCCTTATCGGCCATTCTGCAGCGCCCGCTGCAAGGGAATCGATCTCGGCGCATGGGCAAGTGAAGATTTCAGGATGCCCGCGGAAGCGCCGCCGGACGACGATCCTTTCGGCGACCCGAAGCGGCAATGACGCGCGAGGGCGTCAGCGCTGCTTAAATAACGCTGGGCCGGGTCCGTTCTTCAGCGAGCCACTCCAAGACGGGTAGCGCTCCGGGAAGCACCGGCGCCACATCGAGCGGCAATTGTTGCCAGCACATCGACTGGCCTTCACGCATTTCAAAGTCGCCCGCCCATGCAATGACCTTGCACCAGTGCAATCGAACAAGCGCGTGCGGATAGTCGTGCTCAGTGACTTTCCAAATGGCCGCGGAATCAATGGCGATGCCGAGTTCTTCGTGGAGTTCGCGGCGCAATGCCTGTTCGACCGTCTCACCGGCTTCGATCTTGCCGCCTGGAAACTCCCAGTAGCCTGCGTAGGGCTTCCCCTCGGGTCGCGTAGACAGCAGCAGCGCGCCATCCTCACGGATGAGGATGCCGACGGCAACCTCAGTGTGCTTGCGCGCGGTTGTGCTGGCGGGCATCAGGCGCGCCCCGCGTAATCTCGTGCGAACTGGTAGGCGACGCGTCCACTGCGCGAACCCCTTTCGAGTGCCCACACGAGCGCCTCCGGTCGCGCCGCCTCGATGGCTTTTGCTTCGACGCCAAACGACGAAAGCCACTGCTCGACGATCGTCAGGTATTCGTTCTGGCTGAACGGATAGAAGCTCACCCAGAGACCGAAACGCTCCGAGAGCGAAATCTTCTCTTCGATCACTTCGCCAGGATGCACTTCGCCGTCCTCCGTGTGGGTGTAGCTGAGGTTGTCCTTCATGTACTCCGGGAGCAAATGACGGCGGTTGCTGGTCGCGTAGATCAACACGTTGGGCGTCGCCGCAGCGATGGAGCCGTCCAGAATGGACTTGAGCGCCTTATAGCCCGGCTCCCCCTCGTCGAAGCTCAGGTCATCGCTGAAGATGATGAATCTCTCGGGCCTATTCGAAACGACCTCGATGATGTCCGGCAGGTCGGTCAACTCGGCCTTGTCGACCTCGATCAGGCGCAGACCCTGCGGCGCGTAGGCATGAAGACAGGCGCGGATCAGCGATGATTTCCCGGTGCCGCGGGCACCCGTCAGCAGAACGTTATTGGCCGGCTTGCCTTCGACGAACTGACGGGTATTGCGCTCGATTTTTTCCTTCTGAAGATCGATTTCTTTCAGCGCGTCGAGTGGCATCGTCGCAATATGGCGGACAGGTTCCAGCGTGCCGTGACCAGAACTGCGTCGCCGGTAGCGCCATGCGATGGATGCGTTCCAGTCGGCGGGCGCAGCCAACGGTTGCGGCAGGATCGACTCGATGCGACCCATCAGATGCTCGGCGCGCTCGATCAGGCGTTCGAACTTCTCGTTCATGACCTGTAGTCGGCGTTGATCGAAACGTAGTCGTGGCTGAGGTCGCAGGTCCAGACGGTGTCGGCAGCATCGCCGCGGCCAAGCGCAATGCGCACCAGGATCTCGCTCTGCTTCATCACCCGTTGACCGTCTTCCTCACGATAGGACGGATTGCGACCCCCCTTCACCGCCACGTGCACGTCATCCAGGAAAAGGTCGATGCCTGTCTGGTCCAGGTCGGCAATGCCGGCGTATCCGACCGCCGCCAGGATACGCCCAAGGTTCGGGTCGCTCGCATAGAACGCGGTCTTGACCAATGGCGAATGCGCGACCGCGTAGGCCACCTGCCGGCACTCGGCAGCGTCCTTGCCACCTTCGACACGAATCGTGATGAACTTGGTCGCACCTTCGCCGTCGCGGACGATGGCTTGCGCCAGTAGCCTAGCCACAGTCTGCATGGCCTCCAGCAAGGCGCGCCCCTCCGCGGAGTCGAGCGAGGTGATGGTGCCGTGGGCAGCCTTCTGCGTCGCAATGACCACGAACGAATCGTTGGTCGATGTATCCCCATCGATCGTCACACGATTGAAGGATGCTTCCGCCAGGGCCCTCGCGAGCGGCTGGATCAGCGATGCATCGATCTTCGCGTCAGTCGCCATGAAACCGAGCATCGTGGCCATGTTCGGACGGATCATCCCGGCACCCTTGCTGATGCCGGTGATCGTGACAGTCGCCCCGTCGATCATCACTTGCCGGCTGAAGGCCTTGGGCACCGTATCGGTCGTCATGATGCCTTCTGCGGCGCGCGCCCAGTTGGTCGCCTTCGCATCGGCCAAGGCAGCAGGCAAACCAGCCTCGATGCGGTCGATAGGCAGCGGCTCCATGATCACGCCAGTGGAAAAAGGCAGAATCTGCGCAGGGGCCAGGTTCAATTGCCGCGCAAGCGCAATACAGGTGGCACGCGTACGCATCAGGCCGTCCTCGCCCGTTCCGGCGTTCGCGTTGCCCGTGTTGATGAGCATCGCGCGAATCCCGAAATTTTTCTCGAGGTGATCGCGGCAGACCTGAACCGGCGCGGCGCAAAACCGGTTCTGCGTGAACACGCCGCCCACGGCGGCGCCTTCGTCGATCAGCACGACAGTCAGGTCCTTGCGGTTGGCCTTGCGCACGCCGGCTTCGGCGACGCCAATGCGAACACCTGGCACAGCGTGCAGCGCTGCGGGATCGGGGGCGGAGAGATTCACGGGCATCCAGACGTCCTGCAGATCGATATCAAGAAAGTTTGCCGTGGCAATGCTTGAATTTTTTACCACTGCCGCAGGGGCACGGATCGTTGCGCCCGACGCGCGCAAATGCGGCAGCGCCGGCGCCCAGTCCCATGGCAGCCTGGCGGCGAAGGCTTTCCTCGTCCACGCGCACTTCGACTTCGCCGGTCTCGGTCGGCGCCGTGTAAGTGACGTTCGCGAGGTTCTCACCTCGGCTTTCCATCGCTTCGGCAGCTTGCTCAAGCTGCTCGCTGGACTGGACGCGCACGGTCATGAGTTGACGGGTCACTTCGTTCTTGACGGAGTCGAGCAATTGACCGAAGAGCTCGAAAGCTTC
This sequence comes from Variovorax sp. 05N34, assembly GCF_056397405.1. Taxonomy (NCBI): domain Bacteria; kingdom Pseudomonadati; phylum Pseudomonadota; class Betaproteobacteria; order Burkholderiales; family Comamonadaceae; genus Variovorax; species Variovorax sp. 05N34. The sequence goes on along the minus strand of NZ_JBFTNI010000007.1, from coordinate 311,959 downwards.
GCGCTTGTATTCTTGCTTCGGCTGCTTCTGCGCGTAGCCGCGAAGGTGAATGCCCTGCCGCAGGTAATCAAGGGAAGCCAGGTGCTCACGCCAGTGTGTATCGATGCTTTGCAACAGAACCATGCGCTCGAACTGCGTGAAGTTCTCCTGCCCGATCAGCTCGACCTTGGCATCGAATGCCTTGTTGGCCTCGGCGACGACCTTTTCGACAACGTCTTCGTCGCCGATGGCCGTGGCGGCCTCGACCTCTTGCCGCAGCGGCAATTCGAGGTGCCAGTCCTCGGAGAGAGTCTTTTCCAGGCCCGCGAGATCCCATTGCTCCTCGACCGACTCGACGGGCACGTACTGGCGAACGAGATCGTTGAAACAGCCCTCGCGCAGCGCCCCGATTTGCGCGGTGAGGTCACCCGCATCCAGGATGTCATTGCGCTGCTGGTAGATCACCTTGCGTTGGTCGTTCGAGACATCGTCGTATTCGAGCAGCTGCTTGCGGATGTCGAAGTTGCGCGCCTCGACCTTGCGCTGGGCACTCTCGATACTGCGCGTCACGATGCCCGCCTCGATGGCTTCGCCGTCGGGCATCTTGAGGCGATCCATGATCGCCTTCACGCGGTCGCCGGCAAAGATGCGCATCAGCGGATCGTCCAGGCTCAAATAGAAGCGGGACGAGCCAGGGTCGCCCTGCCGGCCCGAGCGGCCGCGCAGCTGGTTGTCGATGCGGCGAGATTCATGCCGTTCGGTGGCGATGATCCGCAAGCCGCCGAGCGACTTCACAAATTCGTGATCCTTCTCCCACTGGGCACGAAGCCGGGCGACCTCGGCAGCCTTGGCGCTGGCGTCGAGTTCTTCATTGGCTTCGACCGCTTCGATGGCTTTCTCGACATTTCCGCCCAGAACAATGTCGGTACCACGGCCCGCCATGTTGGTTGCAATGGTGATCATCTTGGTGCGGCCGGCCTGCGCGACGATGTCCGCTTCGCGTGCGTGTTGCTTCGCGTTGAGAACCTGGTGTGGCAGGTCGGCTTTCTCGAGCAAGCCTGCGATGATTTCGGAGTTTTCGATCGACGACGTGCCGACCAGCACGGGTTGGCCACGCTCATAGCACTCGCGAATGTCCTGGATGGCAGCTTCGTATTTTTCGCGCGTGGTCTTGTACACGCGGTCCAGCTGGTCATCGCGCTTGCTCGGGCGATTCGGCGGGATGATCATGGTCTCGAGACCATAGATTTCCTGGAATTCGTACGCTTCGGTGTCGGCCGTGCCGGTCATGCCGGCGAGCTTTGCGTAGAGGCGGAAATAGTTCTGAAAGGTGATCGAGGCGAGCGTCTGGTTCTCGGCCTGGATCTCGACGCCTTCCTTGGCTTCAACCGCCTGGTGCAAGCCGTCGCTCCAGCGCCGCCCAGTCATCAAACGGCCGGTGAACTCGTCGACGATGATCACTTCGCCTTGTTGCACGACGTAGTGCTGGTCGCGGTGATATAGATGCCGCGCGCGCAACGCTGCATTCAAGTGATGCATCAGCGTGATGTTGGCGGGGTCGTAGAGAGAGGCGCCTTCAGGAAGCAGCTTGAACTCGGCAAGAATCTTCTCTGCCTTTTCGTGGCCGTCTTCGGTCATGAACACCTGGTGAGTTTTTTCATCGACCGTGAAGTCTCCAGGCTTGGTAACGCCTTCGCCGGTGCGAGGATCAGCCTCGCCTTCCTGGCGAACCAGGAGCGGCACGACCTTGTTGATCGCAAGGTACAGGTCCGTGTGGTCTTCGGCCTGGCCGCTGATGATGAGCGGGGTCCGGGCTTCGTCGATAAGGATCGAGTCAACCTCGTCGACGATTGCGTAGTTCAAGCCGCGCTGAACCCGATCGCCGGGCTCGTACACCATGTTGTCGCGCAGGTAGTCGAAGCCGTACTCGTTGTTCGTGCCGTAGGTGATGTCGCTGCCGTAGGCCTGCTGCTTTTCTTCGCGCGGCATTTGCGGCAGGTTGATACCGACGGAAAGGCCGAGGTAGTTGTAGAGCCGACCCATCCAGGTGGCATCGCGGCTGGCGAGGTAGTCGTTCACCGTGACCACATGGACGCCCTTGCCGGTGAGCGCATTCAGGTAGACCGGAAGGGTCGCCGTCAGCGTCTTACCTTCACCGGTGCGCATCTCCGAGATCTTGCCGTTGTGGAGGGCCATGCCGCCCAGCAACTGGACGTCGAAGTGGCGCATCTTCATGACCCGCTTGGATGCTTCGCGCACCGTCGCAAAAGCCTCTGGCAAGAGTTCGTCGAGCGATTCGCCCTTGGCAACGCGATCCTTGAACTCCTGCGTCTTGCCGCGCAGCGCAGCTTCATCGAGCTTCTCGAACGACGGCTCCAGCGAGTTGATGCGTTCGACCGTCTTGCGATACTGCTTCAGAAGCCGGTCATTGCGACTGCCGAAAATTTGGGTCAGGAGGTTGGTGGCCATGAATGGAGATCGAAGGACACTCGCTGGATGCGGGCACTTCGACCGAAATCCCTAAGATAGACGAGAAGGAACTTGGGCGCGCTTTGCTGGAAAGCAAGCCGACCGGCCCGCAGGATTGCCGGCAAACCGCAGATTTTAGCCGCCTTGTCCAAACTCTTGAGTCCAGACCTTTGCCCATGAACCGCCGCTATCACGCCGTCACTTTGCTCCAGGCGACCGAGGAGTCGCCAACCCTGGCGAGCCTGACCGCCCGAGCGCGCGACGCGAACGAACGGCTCGCTGCCATCCAGGACCTGATCCCTGCCGAACTGCGCCCCACCATCAAGGCAGGGCCGGCGGAGGCAGATGTATGGTGCATGTTGGTCAGCGGCAGCGCCGCAGCGGCCAAGCTCCGTCACTTGGCGCCACTTTTCCTGTCGCGACTGAAGGCCAGGGGTTGGGACGTCGCCACCCTCCGCATCAAGGTCCAGACAGGCCGCTGAGTCAGAGCTGCGCCAAAACCAACCCGAGTGTGAGCACGACCGATGTGCCAAAAATGGTCAGGCCGACGCGCCGACGGCGATGGGTCAGCATCCACAGCGCCACGCCAGACACCGACAGGAAGATCAGACTCCCCGCCAGCGTGTCCACCAGCAGAATCCATGCGACCGGCATGCCGACCCCCTTGTGCAGATTTGCGAGGGTGGCGACAAACCCGTTGCTGGTGGTCGTGACACCCACCGAGCGATTGCCGCGCCAGTATTCCGCCTGAACAATGGCATCGGGACCGCCATAGTTGAAGACCCAGCGTTCCGGCTGCATCAAGGCTGGTTCACGAGGCGCGTCTTCGGGCGCGGAGGCGCTGGCGTGCTTGCCTTTCTCCGCCCAGCCGACCGGTTTCGAAGGTTCCACGCGCATGGAGTTCGGCGGGCCACTCTGCCCCAGCGCCGTCTGAAGCCAGGTGGCCATCTCCTTGGCGTTGGCCGGCGCCGGGTCGGGCAATGACAATTGCGCGTTAAGGCGCTGCTGGGCCATCGGCAATTTGAGCACCGCACGGTGGTTCAGCCATACGCCGGCCGTGCCGAAAATCAACCCGAGAATCGCGCCCCACAGGCCGATCCAACCGTGAGTCTTGCGAATCCATTGCACGAGCGCAGTGCGGCGTTGCCGGCTTCGAAGGCGCTCGTCAAGCGGCGTGGACGACATGAATGCAGTCCCACCGGGGCCGGCTGAAAAATCGTGAGCGGTGTTCATGTGGACGACCTACGTGTCGCTCCATTTGCGAAGAAGGTTGTGATACGTCCCGACCAGCGTCCGCCGCGCGGATTCGTCTGCGCCGGTCTGATTCAGTCGCTGGATAGCGTTGTCGAGGTCAAAAAGAAGCGCCCGGTCTCCCGCGTCACGGATGAGGCTCTGCACCCAGAAAAAGCAAGCGAGACGTACGCCCCTTGTGACGGGAGTCACCTGGTGCAGGCTGGTCGCCGGATAGATGACCATGTCACCGGCGTCCAGCTTCACGTTCTGCATTCCATGGGTGTCTTCCATCTGCAGGTCACCGCCGTCGTAGCTATCGGTCGGCGAGAGGAACAACGTGGCGGAAAGATCGGTGCGCAGCTTGCGCCCGTTGTGAGGATGTATGCGCACTCCGCCATCCACGTGCAGGCCAAACGTCATACCGGCACTGTAGCGGTTGAACATCGGCGGATACAGCACGTTGGGCAGCGCCGCGCTGATGAAGAGCGGATTGCGTTCGAGTGCACCGACCACGATGGCCTGGCAGTCCCTGGCCACCTGTGACCGCTCGTCGATCTGCTGGTTGAACTTCACCTCCGCGCCCTGGTGCCCCGCTGTGACTCGGCCATCCACCCATGCGTCACCTGCAGCATCCAGACGCGCGCGAACAGCTTTGAGTGACTCGGGATCGAGAACCTGGGGAATACAGAGCAGCATGGCGGTGAGGATTGACGTCAGAACCGGTAGTTCACGGACAGCATGGCGGTGCGCGCCATGCCGGGGACGGCCCGGCCGCCGTCGGACGGGATCAAGGCGTCGTAATAGTGCTTGTCAAAAAGATTGAACAGGTTGAGCCGTACATCGTAGTGAGGCTGGTGATAGGCCAACATTGCGTCGATTCGCGTGTAGCTCCCTACCGCGACGAGGTTGGTGTTGGAGGCATAACGGCTCCCGACGTAAGTGGCGCCGCCGCCAAATTCCCACTGAGGGGTGACGGTATAGACGGCCCAAATGCTGGCGGCGTTGCGGGGCGTATTTGCCGGCACGTTGCCTTGGGTCGCGGGGGCGATGCCGTCGACGATCGTGCCGTCGAGAAAGGTATAGGCGCCGAACACCTGAAAGGCGTCGGTGATCCGCCCTGCAATGCCGGCGCGGGCGCCATTGACACGCACGGTGCCGGTCGCGGAGTAGGTGCCGTCGGAGTTCTGCGCTCTCGCGTTGTCTTGCGTGATGCTGAAGGCCGCAGCGGTCATCGACAGCGCGCCGCCATTGGCATCCCACTTGCCGCCCAGTTCGTATGCCTTGTTTTCCTGTGGAGGCAAGGGCTGGGTGGCCCCGGTCGTCGCCACCAGTTGCTCGAGCGAAGGATTGAACGAGGTGCTGTAGGAGACGTAATAGGACTGCTCGGTAGTCGGTTGCCAGATGCCTCCGGCGCGGACGCTGGTGTAGTTGACCGTCTGCCTTTCGTAGGCGAGGGTTGTCGCGCTCGTCACCGTGTTGTTGATGCTGGCCCGATAGTTGTCCTGGCGCACGCCGCCAACGAGCTTGAACTGAGGACTGAGGTCGACCGTGTCGTTGACATACCCCGCAACCGTGTCGGCAGCTGCCGTCGCAAGATTGCCAGGAAGCCCCGGCGCATTGAGAGGCGAATCGGACGGGATGGGATTCAGAAGCGGTGTGCAAGACACATAGCCGCTTGTTCCGCCCACCGGATTCATCGGAATGCCGGCGCAGGTGCCGTTGCGGTAGTAGCCTTGGTTCCTGTACGTATCGTGCCCGAGTTCCAGCCCCACCAGCAGTGCGTGCTTGAGCGTGCCCGTCTCGAATTTCGTGTTGTATTCGGTCAGGTTGAACAGCGAAGTGTCGCGGATGTCCCGGTCATGACTCTGTTGACGAACCCACATCTGACCGAGGGGCAAGGTGCTGGTTGCCGCGGCGGGGAAAGCTGTGGTCCCCGTCGAAAACGGCGTATAGCCCCTGACGCTCACGGTTCCGATGCCCTGCGGCGCGGTCTCCGTCGCGTTGGTCGTGACTTGGTTGTACTGCGTCTGGTTGCGAATCGAACTGGTCGATGTCAGCTTGTGGAGGATCGTTGCATTGAATGCGCCGATATCCGAAACGGTGCGATCGTCGTTGAATCCATAAGCATTGTTCCGATCGACCTGCGCCGGCGCGCCGTTCAGCGGGGGAATCCCGTAGTCGGCCATGTCGCGGTTGTGCTGAAGTAACGCAGACAAGGTGATCTGAGTGGGCGTGTTGATGCCGAACTTCAACGACGGGGCAACGCCGACGTCCTGAATTCTCGTTTGGTCGCGATTCGACGCATCACCTTCCTGCCCCATTGCGGAGATGCGAAATGCCGACGTCTCCGACAGCGGCCGATTCACATCGACAGTCGTCCGCACAAGACCGTTGCTCGTGACTGAAAGCTCCGCGTTCCCCGCGGGTGTCAGAGACGGCTTCTTGCTGACCTGGTTGATCACGCCACCCGTCGAACCGCGACCGAACAACATGGACGAAGGTCCCATCAGCACCTCGATGCTGTCCAGCGCAAACGTATCGCRGTAGTACTGGCCACGGTCGCGTGCACCGTCCAAGAAAATGTCCGTTCGAGCCGAAAAGCCGTTGAGATTGATGTTGGTGCCGATTTGCCCACCTTCAGCAGCACCAATGGTCAGGCCCGGGACGTTGCGCAGAGCACTCTCCAGCGAGGTGGCACCCTGCGATTGCATCAGCGGCTGATTGATGATGGTGACCGACTGCGGCACATCGTGCGGATCCGCAGGCAACCGGCTGATCGACAGCGGATTGGGGCCGAAGCTTCCGTTGTCGGCAGTGTCCTGAACCTGCACTTCGCGCAATGTCGCCGGAACCGAAGTGCTCGCCGGAGATGATGGCGCGCCGGCCGGCTGTTCGGATGTCGCAGGTGGCGACTGTTGCCCGGTGGCCGGAAGGGAGGCCATGGCAATCACGGTCAATGCGATGGGCGTACGCAACGTACGAGGGCACTCCGAGCGACTCATGGAACTCCTGAAGGAAAGCTTGCAGGGCCCAAATCGTCAACGGGACTGCCTTGCAGTCGGCGATTCTAAATACGAATCAATCTTTCTATCTTTTTCTATCTACGCGCCAGGTCCTCGCTCGACTGCGACATCCCTGGCTCGCAAAGCCTCATTGCATTCGGAGCAGACCGTCACGGGATCGAACAGGTGTCCGCATCCGGAGTGACGATGGAGCAGCGGCCTTCCGGCCTCTCCTGACATGTGGACATCGCCCCAATGCACCACTGCCATCAATACCGGATGGAGGTCCATGCCCTTGGGCGTCAACCGGTACTCATAGCGCACAGGAGAGTCCTGATAGGCCACCTTCTTGAAGACCCCCGCATCGACCAGTTTGGTCAGACGATCAGCGAGCATGGGGCGCGAGATGCCCAGTCGCTCCTGAAAGTCCTCGAATCGGCGCACACCGAGAAACGCGTCGCGCAGCACAAGCATCGTCCACCGGTCTCCGATCACTGACACGGTCCGTGCGACCGAGCAATGCTCTTGTTGCAGATCTGTCCATTTCATGGCGCAACTCTACGCTTGACGAGTTCATTTTTCAAACTTATGGTGCGGTCAGTTCTAAAAATAAACGCAAGGGACGTCGCGATGATGAGAACACCCAGTGCACTCGCCGAACAGCTCGCCTCGCTGCCCGCACGCATGTCTCACGTGCTCCGCCCTTGGGCGCGGCAAAAGCCGGTCGCGCCCGCACTGATCGAGGCCGCACACCAAGGAGTTGATCATCCGATCCGGCTTCAATGTGTATCCACCGGAAGTCGAAGCTTTGATCGCACGCCATCCGGCGGTCGCCGCCTGCGCGGTGGTCGGCCGCCAAGCCCCGGGCAACGAGGAAGTCTTCCGCCGGAAAGATCCTCAAGCACGAACTGTCCAAGCAGGTGTCCGAGCTCTCCGCGCAACGCCGGTCGTTCACGTGTTCGCAATAGTCGCGCACGGTGAATTCCTTCAAACCCAGCCAAGGAAATTCAATGTCAGAAAAGAAAGCGGTTCTCGTGATCGGTGCCGGCGATGCCACTGGCGGAGCGATCGCGCAGCGGTTCGCGCGCGAGGGCTACATCGCCTGCGTGACTCGGCGCGACGCTCAGAAGCTGAAACCCCTCGTGGACCAGATCCGCGCTGCCGGCGGTGAGGCGCACGGCTTCGGAAGCGACGCCCGCAAAGAAGAGGAGATGGTTGCTCTGGTGCAGAAGATCGAAAACGAGATCGCGCCCATCGAAGTGGCTATCTTCAATATTGGGGCCAATGTGCGCTTTCCCATTACGGAGACCACCGCCCGCGTGTACTACAAGGTCTGGGAAATGGCCTGCTTTGCCGGATTTCTGATGGGCAGGGAAGCCGCCAAGGCCATGCTTCCGCGCGGCCGTGGAACGATCATCTTCACGGGGGCCACCGCGAGCTTGCGCGGCCGGGATGGCTTCGCGGCGTTTGCGGGTGCCAAGCACGCGCTGCGCGCACTTGCGCAGAGCATGGCGCGCGAGCTGTGGCCCAAGGGCATCCATGTGGCGCATCCGGTCGTGGACGGCGCCATCGATACCGAGTTCATCCGCACCAACTTCCCGGAGCGCTATCAGCTCAAAGACCAGGGCGGCATCGTCGATCCAAATCACATCGCAGATCTGTACTGGCAGCTGCATATGCAACCGCGGGACGCCTGGACTCACGAGACCGAGATCCGGCCGTGGATGGAATCCTGGTGAGAGCCGCCGGCAATTCCAGCAAGCACGTCTTATGAATCCTGTTCCCGTGCAAATTCTTTTCGACTTCGGTAGCCCCAACGCCTACCTCAGTCACAAGCTCATTCCGGAGATCGAGGCGCGCAGCGCAGCGCGTTTTGAATACGTGCCGATCCTGTTGGGCGGCTTGTTCAAGCTCACCAACAATCGCTCGCCCGGCGAGACGAATGCCGAAATCCCGAACAAGCGCAATTACGAGCTCCTGGAGCTCCAGCGTTTCGTGCGAAAGCATGGGCTCACCGCCTTCCGACGCAATCCATTTTTTCCCATTAATACGCTGCAAATCATGCGGGCGGCGGTCGCGGCACAGAAGCTAGGCTGCTTCGATCGCTATGTCGAGGTGGTCTTCTCGAGCATGTGGGAGCAGGAGAAGAAGATGGACGAACTGGAAGTGATGCGGGCGCAGCTGCGTGCGGCCGAGTTGGACGCCGACGCGCTCGTGGCGCTGAGCCAAGCTCCGGAGGTGAAAGCGCAACTGATGGCCAGTACGCAAGAAGCGCATGCGCGCGGAGCGTTCGGCTCGCCTACCTTCTTCGTTGGAACAGAGATGTTCTTCGGCAAGGACCGCCTGCGGGAGGTCGAGGAAGAAGTCATGGCCGTTCGTGACAGGCAACAGCAGAGGTCCTGAACATGTTTGGGGCGTTTCGAAGCTGCTGAAGCAACCCGTGATCGTCGAGAGCCGGCCAAGCGCTGGTGGGACTTTGCCAAGCAAAGTGCTTCGGAGCGCCGGCAACGGCGGCTACACCTTGGGCATTGCTTCCCTGGGCATCTATCGCCTGCCCTACACGACCGACCTGAAGTGGGATGCAGCCACGGACCCGTCCTACTTCGTTGGCCTGACAGGATATTCGTTTGGCATCGTAGTGCCGGCCGCCTCTCCGATCAGGATGTGGGCCGACAATATCGCAGCCGCCAAGGTTCGCTGCAGCCGTTTCGAATGCTGGCGGACTCGGCACGTTGACCTCCCTCACGCAAAGCACACCGGCGGACTTCGCTGGGGAAATCGAGCGATGCCGACCGACGACGGTCAAGCCGGTCGCAGTCAACCGCATGTTGAAGAGCGCGAACTCGGGACTGCGATCAGCTTGGGCGACATGGCCGCGCAAGTGGGCGGCGTCTACCCGAAGGTCATGCGATGGGGCGCATGGACGCCGGTGCCTGGTCGTGCGGCGTGGTCGCTGTACTGATCCATGACCTGCCTTCTGCCGGTGTCCTGATCAAGGAGATCATGGCCGACGCAGAGTCGATCGTCAGGCAAAGTCAGGGGGACATGTTCGCTGTGTAAGCGCCCTTCCGCGGAACCTTCTGTCGCGGCGCGCAGCATGGATCCAAATTGAAGAGCATCGGATCTGCATCCATTCTGGCACCGCAGTCGCCGCCAGATGGCGCCCTGAAAGGGAAGTGGTGCCGCTTGTCGGAATCGAACTGACGACCTACCGCTTACAAGGCGGTTGCTCTACCAACTGAGCTAAAGCGGCGTATTGACGGATTCTAGCGGCGCCGCGCCTGCTCGAATTTCACTTGATTCGCTTGAGTGAAGGCCGCGAGCCTCCACCATTGGGCGGCCGGGGCGGGTCCGCCGGGTCCACGGGTGCATCCGTGGTCTCGACAGCTTCTTCAGCACCTTCGCCGGTCACAAGATGGACGATCTTGCTTGCATCGCCTTCAGTGCCCCGCGAAGCGTCCCGCAACGGCGTCCGTGTCGGGGCGGACGGCGGCGTGGAGTTCCCCGGAACCGAGCCCGTTTCGATCTGCGCAGGTCCTGGCGCAGGCGCAGGAAAGGCCATTCCTTGCCCGTTTTCGCGCGCGTAGATCGCGATCACGCGACCCACCGGCACACTGATTTCGCGCGCCGTGCCCGCAAAGCGAGCCTTGAATTCGATGAACTCGTTGCCAAGATTGAGCGAGCTCGTGGCATCGAAACTGATGTTCAGCACGATCTCGCCGTTCTTGACGTACTCACGGGGCACCTGGACGGTATCGTCGACCTGAACCGCGACGTACGGCGTGAAGCCGTTGTCCGTGCACCATTCATACAGCGCTCGTATCAGGTACGGGCGAGTGGATGACGATTCGAGTGCGTTGATCATGACCGGCGGCGTCAGCGCTTCACTTGCGCATGACCTTTTCGGACGGGGTCAGTGCTTCGATGTAGGCGGGACGAGAGAAGATTCGTTCAGCGTACTTCAAAAGCGGCGCAGCGTTCTTGCTCAGGTCGATGCCATAGTAGTCAAGGCGCCACAGCAGTGGCGCGATCGCCACGTCGAGCATCGAGAAATTGTCACCCAGCATGTACTTGTTCTTGAGGAACACAGGCGCAAGCTGCGTCAGCCGGTCGCGAATGTGCGAGCGGGCCTTCTCGAGCGCCTTCTCGTTACCCTTCGAACTGCGATTTTCGAGCGTCGACACATGCACGAACAACTCCTTCTCGAAATTGAGCAGGAACAGTCGGACGCGAGCCCTGTCGACCGGATCGCCAGGCATCAATTGCGGATGCGGAAAGCGCTCGTCGATGTACTCGTTGATGATGTTCGACTCGTACAGGATCAGGTCGCGCTCCACAAGGATCGGAACCTGCCCATAGGGGTTCATGACGCTGATATCTTCAGGCTTGTTGTAGAGATCGACGTCGCGAATCTCGAAATCCATGCCTTTCTCGAACAGCACGAAGCGGCAGCGGTGTGAAAAAGGGCAGGTCGTTCCCGAATACAAGACCATCATGGCGAAAGGCTCCTAAAAATCAAAAAGAGTGGGTCGCGTTCGCAACCCACTCTGCGGGACCAGACGCGCAAGGCGACTGATCGGCATCGTCGTCGTACTACTTGACGTCTTTCCAGTACGCGGCATTCAACCGCCAAACAAAGACCACAGCCATGACGAGGAACAACAGCACCCAGACACCAACCCTGATGCGCGTGTTCTGCGCCGGTTCGGCCATCCACTGGAGGTAGCTGACGAGGTCACCCACAGCCTGATCGTATTGCAACGGCGTCATGGTTCCCGGGGTAAGTTGCTCCCAACCCTTGAACACCTCGGTTTCGTGACCGTGCGATTCGACCTTGTCGAAAATCGGGCGGCGTTCGCCCTGCAATTCCCACAAGACGTGTGGCATGGCCACGCTCGGAAATGCAAGATTATTCCAACCGGTCGCCTTCGTGTCGTCTCGGTAGAAAGTCCGCAGGTAGGTGTAGAGATAGTCTGCACCGGTGCCACCATGGCCTGCGCGCGAGCGCGCGACGAGCGTCAGGTCGGGCGGAACGGCACCGAACCACTCCTTGGCTTGGCGTGGATCGATGTTGGCCTTCATGGTCTCACCGACCTTGTCGGTCGTGAAGAGCAGGTTGTCCTTGATCTGCTGCTCAGTGATGCCGAGGTCCTGCAGCCGGTTGTAGCGCATGAACGCAGCCGAGTGGCAGTTCAGACAGTAGTTGACGAAAAGCTTGGCGCCGTTCTGCAAAGCTGCGAGGTCGTTCGTCCGATTTGGCGCCTTGTCCCAAGGCATGCCTTCTTCCGCGGCGTGCGCGCCTGCTACGAAACCAAGCGCTGCGATCAACGTGAGGATCAGTTTCTTCATTCTTGTCTTCTCCCGGTCAGTGCGCTGCAAAGGTCACGCGCTCAGGGACCGGCTTGAATTCACCCAGGCGGCTCCACCACGGCATTAGCAGAAAGAAGCCGAAATAGAACAAGGTACCCACTTGCGACACCCGCTCGCCGGTAGGCGACGGCGGTTGAACACCCAGGTACGCAAGCACCACGAAGTTGATGACAAAAATCCCGTACAGGAACTTGTGCCAGCTCGGGCGGTAGCGAATCGACTTCACAGGGCTGTGGTCCAGCCAAGGCAGGAAGAACAGGATGATGACGGCGCCGCCCATCACGAGAACGCCCCAGAACTTCGCATCGATCGACAGCATCATCGCGGCCACGCCGAGCGCCACGATCACGATGAGCCCCTTGAAGATCGACGGGATGCGTGTCTTCAAGACGCCAAACGCTGCACCGGCGACCACGCAGGCAATGAGCGCGTACATCATCTCGCTGGTGATCGCGCGGAGCATTGAATAGAAAGGCGTGAAATACCAGACTGGTGCGATGTGATTCGGCGTCTTCAGCGAATCGGCCGGGATGAAGTTGTTGTATTCGAGGAAATACCCACCCGCTTCTGGCGCGAAGAAGATCACGGCCGAGAAGATCGTCAGGAACACAACGACGCCGAAGATGTCATGCACCGTGTAGTAGGGGTGCGACGGGATGCCATCCAGCGGATTGCCGTCAGGACCGCGATTGGCCTTGATCTCGATGCCATCGGGATTGTTCGACCCCACTTCGTGAAGCGCGATCAAGTGAGCGACGACAAGGCCGAGCAGCACCAACGGCACCGCAATGACGTGGAAGCTGAAGAAGCGATTCAGGGTAGCGTCGCTCACCACGTAGTCACCGCGAATCAGGATCGCGAGATCAGGGCCGACGAATGGAATCGCGGAGAACAGGTTGACGATCACCTGTGCGCCCCAGTAGCTCATCTGACCCCAAGGCAGCAGATAGCCCATGAACGCCTCGGCCATCAGGCAAAGAAAGATGGCGCAGCCGAAGATCCAAATCAGTTCTCGCGGCTTGCGGTAGCTTCCGTAGATGAGCCCGCGGAACATGTGCAGGTAGACGACGATGAAGAACGCCGAAGCTCCCGTCGAGTGCATGTAGCGGATCAGCCAGCCCCAAGGCACATCTCGCATGATGTACTCGACCGACGCGAACGCGAGTTGCGCGTCCGGCTTGTAGTGCATCACGAGGAAGATGCCCGTCACGATCTGGATCACGAGGACCAGCATCGCGAGAGAGCCGAAGATGTACCAGAAGTTGAAGTTCTTGGGCGCGTAGTACTTGCCCCACTGATCGTTCCAGAGCTTGGTCAGCGGGAAGCGGTTGTCGACCCAGTTCAGCAACTTTTCGCCGGCGGGTGCGTTGGGGGAGATTTCCTTGAGTTCAGCCATGTCGTTCTCCTCAAGCCTTCTTGTCGTCGCCGATCAGGAGGCGGGTGTCGGAGAGATACATGTGCGGAGGCACCGGGAGATTGTCCGGCGCGGGCTTGTTCTTGAACACGCGAGCCGCCAGATCGAAAGTTGAACCATGACAGGGGCAGAGGAAGCCGCCGTGCCAGTCGTCCGGCAGCGAAGGTTGCGGGCCGGGCTGGAATCTGTCCGTTGGCGAACAACCCAAGTGGGTGCAGATGCCGACGACAACGAGGATTTCGGGCTTGATCGAGCGGTGCTCGTTGCGCGCATAGGGAGGAGTGAACTCGTCGGGATTGCGCTTTGATTGGGGATCGGCAAGTAGCGGATCGAGCTTGGGCAACTCAGCGATTTGTTCGGGTGTGCGCTTGAGAATCCAAACAGGCTTGCCCCGCCATTCGACGGTCATTTTTTCGCCCACCTGAAGGCCGCTGATGTCGACTTCGACCGGCGCACCGGCAGCCTTGGCTTTTTCTGAAGGCTCGAAGGTGCTGACGAACGGAATGGCAACTGCCACTCCGCCCACCGCTCCTGCACAACCTGATGCGATCAACCACGTCCGCTTGCTAGTGTCGATCCGGGGGCGGCCGGCGGTGCTGTCACTCATGGGGATCCTCAATGTTCTTCGCTAGGGTCTTGGGGTCAACCGGCGATTGTAGCGGAGCGTAAATGCCGATTTCAACGCGCCGAGTCGCGCGAGAGCGACGAGTTCCCCCTTGATAAAACCCTTGAGTCGCAGCCCTATACTGGCCGGCGTCTCAATCCGCACATGAGGTACCCGGCATGAGTTTCTTCAAGGAGTTTCGAGAGTTTGCCGTCAAGGGAAACGTGATCGACCTCGCAGTCGGTGTGATCATCGGCGCCGCTTTCGCCAAGATCGTCGACTCGCTGGTGAGCGACATCATCATGCCGCTGGTTGGCCTTGTCTTCGGCAGACTCGACTTCTCGAACCTGTACATCCTGCTGGCGCAAAAACCGCCGAACGTCGCCGACAACCTCATCGAACTCAAGAAGGCCAACGTTCCTGTGCTGGCGTACGGCAACTTCATTACCGTTGCGCTCAATTTCGTGATCCTCGCCTTCATCATTTTCCTGATGGTCAAGCAGATCAACAAGGTGAAGAACGCGATCGACGCTGCGCCGCCGCCGCCAGCCGCCACGCCGGAAGACGTCCTGTTGCTCCGCGAAATCCGCGACAACCTCAAGCGGCCCTGAGCGCCGCAGCGTCTCGCGAGAGCGTGCGTGCCATGCGCACCGCCTCGACGAGGCTCGACGGATCGGCACGCCCCGTGCCGGCAATGTCGAACGCAGTGCCGTGATCAGGGCTGGTCCGTACCAGCGGCAAGCCGAGTGTGACGTTGACGCCCTTCTCGACGCCGAGGTACTTGACCGGAATCAGGCCTTGGTCGTGATACATCGCAATTACCACGTCGAACTCCCCTCCCCCTGCAGACTTCTTGCGGGCCCGCATGAAAACGGTGTCCGGCGCATGGGGTCCATCGGCATCGATGCCCTCTTTCCTCGCAGCCGCAATCGCCGGCGCAATGACGTCGCGCTCCTCGTTCCCGAAAAGACCTCCTTCGCCAGCGTGTGGATTGAGCCCCGCCACGCCAATCTTCGGAGACCGGCCCAGCACTGCGCTCAACGCGCGATGCGTGATCCTCATCGTGTCGAGAACACCGTCGAGCGTCACCGCCTCGATCGCATTGCGCAGCGACATGTGAATGCTGACCAGCACGGTTCGCAGTTCGTCGTTGGCAAGCATCATGCGGACCGGGACTTCAGCCACTGGACGGCCCAGATGGATTGCAGTCTCGAACTGAAGCAACTCGGTGTGTCCCGGGAACTGAAAGCCCGCCGCAGACAGCGCTTCCTTGTGCAAAGGCGCAGTCACGATCGCCGCAATGTCGCCTTTCAGGGCTGCTCGAGCGGCCCAAACGACGCACTCACCCGCGATGCGCCCGGCGACCGCGCTGATTCGCCCGACGTCGATTGGCGTGCTGACTTTATCGACCACCTGCAGGACCGGTACGCAGGCAGGCGGGACATCGGCCGCAGCGTCGGGTGATTCGATTTCTGCAACGGGCAGCGGCAGCGAACCCGGAACCGCCAAGGATTGCGCAGCGCGCCGAATGATGCCGACGTCACCGGCGACGAAGCATCCCCGCAGATCATGCGCGTCACCGCCGAAGGCCTTGACGATGATCTCCGGCCCGATGCCGGCGGGATCGCCCAGTGTGATCGCGATGGGAAACTGAAGATTGCTCACGCCGGATTGTCAATGTCGATGAATTCGTGCGCGAGACCCAGTTGGGCGGCCACATGGCCGGCGACCGCAGGAGCGCCGTAGCGTTCCGTTGCGTGATGCCCGCACGCTAGGAACGCCACGTTCATTTCACGCGCATAGTGGGCCTGGGGTTCGGAGATTTCGCCGGTGATGAAGGCGTCCGCGCCCGCCGCGATCGCCGCCTCGAAGTAGCCCTGGGCCCCGCCCGAGCACCAAGCCACACTCCTGATGGGACGCTGCTGCGCGGGACCCACCAATGTGACTTTCTTTTGGAGCGCTTTCTCGGCATGCGCCGCCAGCGCGGCGGCGTTGGCAAAGACTTCGCCGTCCGCTCGTCCACCGAAAAATCCGAGTTCCTGATCCCCGAACCGCCCCGTTGAGCCGGCGTGGGCGGTCAGTCCGAGCTTTGCGCCCAATTGAGCGTTGTTGCCCAACTCCGGATGTGCATCAAGGGGCAAGTGATATGCGAAAAGGTTGACGTCATCGCCGAGCAGCAGGCCGAGGCGCTGACGCATCCAGCCAGTCACGCGCCCGTCCTGGCCGCGCCAGAAAAGCCCGTGATGGACAAAGATGGCATCGGCTTCGGCGTGAATGGCGGCTTCGATCAGCGCGCGGCTCGCAGTCACGCCGGAAACGATCTTCCGGACGGTCGTGCGGCCTTCGACCTGGAGGCCGTTCGGTCCGTAGTCCTTGAATCGCTCGGGAGCAAGCAGCACGTCGAAGGCGAGAAGTAGTTCATGGCGGGTCGTGCTCATCGCGCCATTGTGGACCCGGCAGACGCCGGCTGCATGCCAGGGGCGCGGCTGCAGACCCGGAAACCTGTCGCGCGTTGAGGGACAATGAAAAGCACTGCGCCCACCCACAGAGGCGCATTTACTTCCTCGGATCAGTTCTTTTCATGAAACGCATCTGGCTGCTGTTTGCCCAAGCCGTTACCGTTCTTCTCGCGGCCTATTTTGTCGTTGGAACACTCAAGCCCGAGTGGCTCGACAGGCAAGCAAACGGGCTGCGAGGCACGATTGCCGTGACGGAGGCGCCCCCCGTAAATCCACAGGCGACGGCGCCCGGTAGCCTGAGCGGCGCGGCCAAGAAGGCGTCGCCCGCGGTTGTCAGCATCAACACCAGCAAGGCGGCACAGCTGAATCCCCGCAACAACGACCCTTGGTTTCGCTTCTTTTTCGGCGACCCGGGCGCCAACCAGCCGCAGGTTGGACTGGGCAGCGGCGTGATCGTCAGCGCGGACGGCTACATCCTCACCAACAATCACGTGGTCGAGGGCGCCGACGAAATCGAAGTCACGCTCAACGATGGCCGCCACGCGCACGGCAAGGTGATCGGGACCGATCCGGATACGGATCTGGCCGTCCTTAAGATCGATCTGGACAAGCTGCCGGTGGTGGTCCTCGGCGACTCCGATGCGTTGCAAGTGGGAGACCAGGTGCTCGCCATCGGCAATCCGTTCGGGGTCGGTCAGACCGTCACGAGTGGCATCGTTTCGGCGCTCGGGCGCAACCAGCTCGGCATCAACACCTTCGAAAACTTCATCCAGACCGATGCAGCAATCAATCCGGGCAATTCGGGCGGCGCGCTGATCGACGTCAACGGCAATCTCGAAGGCATCAACACCGCCATCTATTCGCGTTCGGGCGGCAGCATGGGGATCGGGTTTGCCATTCCGGTCTCGACGGCCAAACAGGTGCTGGAGGACATCGTCAAGACCGGCAAGGTCACGCGCGGATGGATCGGCGTGGAGCCGAACGAACTGTCTCCCGAGCTGGCCGAGACCTTCGGCGTCAAGGCCAAGACGGGCGTGATCATCACTGGCGTGCTGCAAAACGGGCCGGCGGCGAAGGCGGGCGTTCGCCCTGGCGACGTCATTACGGGCGTCGGCAACAAGGACATCCGAAATGTCCAGGAGCTGCTGACCGCCGTGGCCGGTCTCAAGCCAGGCAATTCGACCCGATTTGCCATGCAGCGGGG
Source organism: Variovorax sp. 05N34 (assembly GCF_056397405.1). NCBI lineage: Bacteria > Pseudomonadati > Pseudomonadota > Betaproteobacteria > Burkholderiales > Comamonadaceae > Variovorax > Variovorax sp. 05N34. The sequence goes on along the minus strand of NZ_JBFTNI010000007.1, from coordinate 294,225 downwards.
CGGCGACAAGCTCGAACTGGAAGTGACCGCAGGCGCGAGGCCCAAATCGCCGGTCCGACGCGTGCCCTCGGAGACCGAGTGACAGAGGCGACCGCTGCCGCTCAGGGCTGAGCGGAGTCGGCGCTTTCTTCCGGCGCCTTGGTGTACTTCGAGAAGTAGCGCGCACCGATGATGCCGACTTCGTACAGCAGGCACATCGGGATCGCGAGCGCAAGCTGAGAAACGACATCCGGCGGCGTCAGCACCGCCGCGACCACGAAGGCGACGACGATGAAATAACCGCGGAATGAGCGCAGCTTTTCGACGGTAACCATCTCGAAGCGCACCAGCAACATGACCACGATCGGCACCTGGAAAGCCACGCCAAAAGCGATGTAGAGCGACAGGATCGCCTCTACGTACGACGAAATATCCGGAGTGGCGGCGACAGACGGCGGCGTGAATCGCTGGATGAAGCCGAACATCTTGTCCAGAACGAAGAACTGGACGAACGCGATGCCGGCGTATGCGAGCAGGCTGCCGAAGATGATCAGCGGCAGCGCAAACTTCTTTTCGTGGCTGTAGAGCCCCGGCGCCACGAACATCCAGACCTGGTACATGAGCCAAGGCAGCGCCAGGAGCACCGCGGTCATTGCCAGCACCTTGAGCGGCACGAAAAACGGCGAGAAAACACCCACCGCGATCAACTTCGCGTCGTGTGGCATGTGGTTGCGGATCGGCACGGCGATCAGGTCGATCAAACCGCTGGGGCCCGGCCAAATGGCAAGCAGGATGCCGGCAACCACGAGGCCATAGACGCAATAGAGCAGGCGATCCCGCAGCTCCATCAGGTGTTGGACGAAAGGCTGCTCGGTGCCAGCCAGTTCGTCTTCTTTGTTCTTGTCGGTGGAGTCGGCCATGTGGGGGGCGCTGCGGACGGGAATTCAGGGCGCGCTCGATGCACCCGGATCGCGCCGAAACTAGTTGATCTTGTGAGGACGGTAACGGGCTACACGCGCTGCGCCCGAGAGCGCCTTGGTGCGCACCCCGTTGCGCGCCTTGTACCACTGCGGCGTGGCGCCCTGCTTCAAGCGCCAATTCTTGCGTGGGTGCTTGTATTGCGGATAAGCGGCGAGCACCGGCTCTTGATCGGCGGGCGTGTGGCCGATATCAGAAATCTGCTTTTCGAATTCGCTCGCGCCCGATTGGATGCTGTGCTGGACATCGCGAGCGGCATCCTGCACCGTATCTTTCATCTTGCGCAACTCGTCCAGGTCCATCGATCGATTGACCTCGGCCTTGACGTCGTTGACGTAGCGCTGCGCCTTGCCGAGCAGCGTGCCCACAGTGCGGGCAACGCGCGGCAGCTTTTCAGGTCCGATGACGATGAGTGCGACTGCGCCGATCAGCGCGAGTTTCGAGATGCCGAGATCGATCACGGACGTTTGTGGCTCAGGACTTCTGACGCGCTTCGACGTCGATCGTCGACTTGTCGGCAGCGCCGGTGTTGGTCACCTGAGCGTTCGGGTTGGCTGGCGTTTCAGGTGCCGAGCCGTCGCGCATGCCGTCCTTGAATCCCTTGACCGCACCGCCGAGGTCCGAGCCCATGTTGCGGAGCTTCTTGGTGCCGAAGATCATCACAACGACGAGCAGCACGATCAGCCAGTGCCAGATGGAAAGTGAACCCATGGATTACTCCTGAAGAATGTGAGAGATTTTAGACGGCGCGCAAATGCCGCCTGATGGGGCGGGAATCACCCTCTGAGCCATGGCCGGGGGCCGCCCATGACGTGTATGTGGAGATGGTGGACCTCCTGCCCGCCCTCAGCCCCGGTATTGACGACGATGCGAAAACCGCCGTCAGGATAGGGCCTGCAGCCCTGCTCGACGGCCAGCTTGGGAGCCAGGACCATGATCTTCCCGAGCAAAGGCGCGTCTTCAGGGCTGACCTGTGCCATCGAAGGGACATGCCGCTTCGGCACGATCATGAAATGCACTGGCGCCCACGGCGCAATGTCGTGGAAGGCGAAGAGTTCTTCATCCTCGTAGACCTTGCGCGAGGGAATCTTGCCCTCGATGATCTTGCAAAAGACGCAGTTCGGGTCAGAGGACATTCGATGGCTCCATGGATCGGCCCGCGTTCATTCGCACCATCCCCTTGACGATGCGATAGAGGAACCAAAGGGAAATCAGGGCCCAGGCGATCCAGCCCGGCACGAAGAGAAGCAGCCACAGCCATGCCGTGAGCACATACAGCACGCCGGCCAACACGACCGTTCGAATGCGCCAGCTGAAATGCGATGCCTGCCAAGTGCCTGCCGCCTCGTCGCGCTTGACGAGGTCGATGATCAGGGCGATCAGCAGCAGGCCGACGGAAGCCTGTGCACCAGGCAGGACCGCGCCGATTGCCACCACGAGGTGCAGGATGTAACTGACCCAGCCCCAGGTCTTGAGGGAGTCGTTGGGTTCGACAGTCACGATGTCGTTGGGCATGGTGTCCTCTCGTTTCCTCAGTCGTTGGAAGCTTCGCGATCCTGCGCCTTGCGCAGGGCTTTTTCCTCGATGCCGCTGGTACCTTCACGGCGCTCGAGCTCTGCGACCACGTCGCTTGGCGAAAAGCCGTAATGCGCGAGCGCCACCATGCTATGGAACCAGAGATCGGCCACTTCGTTCACCAGTTTGGAGCGATCGCCGCCATGGTCAGCATCCTTGGCCGCCATGACAACTTCGGTCGCCTCTTCGCCGATTTTCTTCAGGAAAGCGTCCGGCCCCCGATGAAGAAGGCGCGCGACGTAGCTCTTGTCGGGATCGCCGCCGCGCGCAGGCAGCCGGCTCTCGATCACGGCAGCCAGCCGCGCCAGTGCGTCCGCGGAGTTGGATTGTGTGTCGCTCATCTTGGGGACGATGTGTAGATCGCGGCAGGGTCTTTCAAGACCGGTTCGGCAACTGTCCAACGGCCGTTTTCGTATTTGCTGAAAAAACAGCTGTGGCGGCCCGTGTGGCATGCAATCCCCGGCTCGTGTCCGAGCTGAGTGACCTTCAGTAACACGACGTCATTGTCGCAATCGATACGAATCTCATGGACGGTCTGCACGTGGCCCGATTCCTCGCCCTTGAACCAGAGCTTGCCGCGGGATCGGCTGAAATACACGGCGCGACCGATTTCGGCGGTCTTTGCCAGTGCTTCGCGGTTCATCCAGGCGAACATCAGGACGTCCTTGCTGCCCTGCTCCTGTGCGATCACGGGCACCAGTCCGTTTGCATCCCACTTCACTTCGTCGAGCCAATTCATGGCTGAATTGTCGGTCATCAAAACCGCACGGGAATGCCCCGCGCCGCCATCTGCGCCTTCGCTTGGCCCACGGTGAATTCGCCGTAGTGAAAGATGCTTGCGGCAAGGACTGCATCGGCGCCGCCCGTCTGTATGCCGTCAGCTAGGTGTTCGAGGCTGCCGACCCCGCCCGAAGCGATCACGGGCACGCTCACGGCGTCACTGACGGCGCGCGTGAGTTCGAGGTCGAAGCCGCTCTTGGTGCCGTCACGGTCCATGCTGGTCAGGAGAATCTCTCCGGCGCCGCGCCGCGCCATCTCGACCGCCCATAGGACTGCGTCGAGACCGGTGTTCTTGCGGCCGCCGTGGCTGTAGACGTCCCAACCCGGTCCACGGGTTGCAGCGTCCTCCACCGTGCGGCGCTTGGCGTCGATTGCCACCACGATGCACTGGGCGCCGTATTTCTGGGACGCGTCTTCGATGACCTGCGGATTCGCGATGGCTGCCGAGTTGAAGCTGGTCTTGTCCGCGCCGGCATTGAGCAAACGGCGCACATCCGCCACGGTGCGCACGCCGCCGCCGACTGTCAGGGGAATGAACACCTGCGAAGCCACGGCTTCGATGATGGGGAGGATGAGGTCCCGCTCGTCGCTCGTGGCGGTGATGTCGAGGAACGTGAGCTCGTCCGCGCCCTGTGCGTTGTAGCGCGCGGCGATTTCGACCGGGTCGCCGGCGTCGCGCAATTCGACGAAGTTGACGCCCTTGACGACGCGGCCGCCGGTCACGTCAAGGCAGGGAATGATGCGTTTGGCAAGCATGGATTCGAGGGTCAGGAATTCAGGAAATAGTGAGTTGCTGCCAGCCTTGCCACTGCGCACCCGGCACCAGAAGGACAGGCTCGTCGATTCGCGCCGCCTCGACGCAAAGCATGTGGCGCCATCCATCATCGGGCAGGTCGTCGAGCTTGGTGCTCAAGATGGGGCCGGGGTTCCAGACCACCGTCTCGGTGCAGCTCGCACTGTGCGATATCTCGAGCGTGCCTGAAGGCTGGATCAGCCGCAGCGGACGCGCGGGGGATGCATAAACGCTGTCGAATTCAGAGCCGAAGCTGAGCGCGGGCGCCAGTTCGACGTGGCGATCGTCACGCACGGCATCCCAGCGATTGGCGCCTTGCAGGCCTTCGAGCCGAAGCGAAGTCACGTCGTCGACACGCAAATAGGTGTGCAGCGCAGCCGCAAAGGACCAAGGGCCGCTCCCGGGATTGTCGACCGTGAGCGCAACGCGCAGCGAATGCGGCGCAAGAGTCACTGTCAGGCGCAGGCGAAACGCATGTGGCCAGATGGCGCGTGTTGCCTCGTCAGCCTGCAACAAGAGGACGGCCGTGCTGCGCTTGCCATTGGTTTCCTGCGATTCAGGCTGCCACGGCACATTGCGCACGAACCCGTGCTTGGGCAGCGACCCACGCATGTTGAACTGCGGCCAGCAGATCGGCACGCCCCCCCGAATGGCGCTGTGGCCGTCGAAACGGGCATCGGGGCTCAGGTATAGGCGCTCCACGCCATCAGCGGTCATCCAGGACAGCACGTTCGCACCGTGGAGGGCGACCATGCAACTGTCGCCGGCGGGAAGCGCAAGGCGCACCACCGGTTGGCCGCGAAAAGCTGACGTTTGGACAGACATGGCCCGATTCTAGGTTTCGCCTGTGTCGGGATTGCGGTCAACACAGATTTCGCTTGAAATCGCGTCAGCAGGCGCTCGCGACGGCGGGATGTCGGCCATAGAAGATCCTCCCGCACGTATTCGCAAGGAGAGCACCCATGAGAAGGAAACTGCCCCCAGCCGTTTGGATCCTGATCGCGATGGTGATTGGGATCATCGTGGGCTACATGGTCTTCGTGAACTTTCCGGACAAGAAGACCGCAACGGAGATCGCCGGCTACATATCGATCATGTCAGACGTGTTCTTGCGGCTGATCAAAATGCTGATCGGTCCGCTGGTGTTCTCCACGCTGGTGGTGGGCATCGCGCACATGGGCGACGCGGCCGCGGTCGGGCGCGTATTCGGCAAGGCGCTGGCATGGTTCGTCACTGCTTCGCTGGTATCGCTGATCCTGGGGCTGGTCATGGCCAACATCCTGCAGCCGGGCCACAACCTGGGTCTGCCGCTGCCGGACATTGGATCGTCCGCCAACCTGGCCACCTCGAAGTTCACCCTCAAGGACTTCGTCAGCCACATGGTGCCGCGCTCCTTTGTCGAATCGATGGCCAACAACGAGATCCTGCAGATCGTCGTCTTCTCGATGTTCTTCGGCGTGGCGCTGGCCTCGCTCGGCGAGAAGGCCAAGACGCTGGTCAGCGCCATCGAGGAACTCTCGCACGCGATGCTCAAGATCACCGGCTACGTGATGAAGCTCGCGCCCCTTGCCGTGTTGGCAGCGATGGCAGCCACCGTTGCCGTTAACGGCCTGGACATCCTGCTGAAGTTCGCCGTCTTCATGGGCGGCTTCTACATCAGTCTGTTCATGCTGTGGGGCTTGCTGGCTCTTGCAGGCTTCGTCTTCCTGGGGCCGCGAATCTTGAAACTGCTGAGCTACATCCGCGAACCGTTCCTGCTGTCGTTCGCAACGGCCAGTTCCGAGGCGGCCTACCCGAAGATCCTGATCGCTCTCGACCGGTTCGGAGTGAAGCGCAAGATCTCCAGCTTCGTCATGCCGATGGGCTACTCCTTCAATCTCGACGGCTCGATGATGTATTGCACCTTCGCGGTACTCTTCATTGCGCAGGCCTATGACATCAACCTGCCCATTGGCACGCAGATCACCATGCTGTTGATCCTGATGCTGACTTCGAAGGGGATGGCTGGCGTGCCGCGCGCATCGCTGGTGGTGATTGCCGCCACGCTCAACCAATTCAACATTCCGGAGGCGGGGCTGCTGCTGATACTGGGTGTGGACACCTTCCTGGACATGGGCCGCTCGGCGACCAACGCCGTCGGCAACTCCATCGCCACCGCGGTCGTCGCGAAATGGGAAGGCGAACTGATGACCCAAAGCGAGGCCGAGGCGAACGCCCGATCACTGGACGCCGAGCTCGCCGCCACCATCGCCCATCCGGCCCATGCCTGAGGACGAACGGCCATGGCGCTCTTGCGAACGCGAATACTGTCGGGCGCAGCCGCTCTGATTTGCGGCTTTGCGGCCCTTTCAATGCCGTCGACGCGGGCGTGGGCACAGTCCGATCCTGCGCCCTCGACCCCAGCCGCGCTGTCCGGGACACTGGCCAAGGTGCGCGACGCCGGAGCCGTCACCATCGGCTACCGGGAGTCTTCGATTCCGTTTTCCTACCTGTCGTCACGCAATGAGCCGATCGGCTATTCGATCGAACTTTGCAGGGCGCTGGTCGAGGCGATGAGCGATGCGGTCCACAAAACGCTCGCGACCCGATGGGTTCCAGTGACTTCCGAATCGCGCATCGACGCGGTCGTCAGCGGCCAGGTGGATCTCGAGTGCGGTTCCACCACGAGCAATCTCGAGAGACAGAAGCGCGTGAGCTTTTCGCCCACGATCTTCGTCTCGGGCACCAAGCTGCTGGTCCGAAAGGATTCGCCGATCCAATCGTTCCGGGACCTTGCCGGGAAGTCGGTCGCCGTAACGCGCGGAACGACCAACGAAAAAACCATGCGCGACATCTCCGAGCGCTTCAAGCTCAACCTGAATCTCGTGGTGTCGCGCGACCATTCCGAATCATTTGCGCTGGTGAAGTCGGGCAAGGCGGAGGCATTTGCGACCGACGATGTGCTGCTGTACGGCCTGATCGCCCAAGACCGCGGAAACGCGAACGGCCCGAGCGACTACCAGGTCGTGGGCGAGTTTCTGTCGTATGACCCGTACGGGGTGATGTATCGCAAGAACGACCCTCAGATGGCTGCCGTCGTCAACGACACCTTTCACGACCTCGCGGAAGATGGCGAAATCGAACGCCAATACAAGCGCTGGTTCCTGCGCAAGCTGCCTTCAGGCACCAGCTTGAACCTGCCGATGAGCCCCCAGCTGGAAACAATCATCCAGATGATGGCGATCAAGACGGAGTAGGTTTCAGTGCGGGAAGCGCCGGGGAACCGGCTTCGCCGGGCCGCTGGCGCTGCCCCCGGCATGGGGTGGGCGACTACACGAAGTGAGTCAACCTGGGGGCGAGCCCTACTGTTCGGCGAGTTCGTCCGCGCGGGCCTGCGCGGCGGCAAAGTCCAGGTCGCCGGAGTAGATCGCGCGACCGCAGATGACACCCTCGACGCCATCGGGTTCGACAGCGCAGAGCTTGTCGATGTCCGCCATGTTCGACAGCCCGCCAGAGGCTATGACCGGAATCGTGAGCGCCTGGGCCAGGCGCACAGTGGCGTCGATGTTGATGCCCGACAGCATGCCGTCGCGGCCGATGTCGGTGTAGATGATCGATTCCACGCCGTAGTCCTCGAACTTCTTGCCCAGATCGGCGACTTCATGGCCGGTGAGCTTGCTCCAGCCATCGGTCGCCACCTTGCCGTCCTTGGCGTCTAGCCCGACGATGATGTGGCCGCCGAACGCGCTGCATGCGTCTTTCAGGAAACCGGGATTCTTCACCGCCGCGGTCCCGATGATCACGTAGCGCAGGCCATCGTCGATGTAGCGCTCGATCGTGTCCAGATCGCGAATGCCGCCGCCGAGTTGCACGGGGATGTCGTCGCCGACTTCCCTGAGGATCGACTTGATGGCGGCATGGTTCTGCGGCTTTCCGGCGAAGGCGCCGTTCAGGTCGACCAGGTGAAGCCGCCTCGCGCCGGCCTCCAGCCATTTACGCGCCATTGCGGCTGGGTCTTCGCTGAAAGTGGTGGACTGATCCATATCGCCCTGCTTGAGGCGAACGCAGTGGCCATCTTTGAGGTCGATCGCAGGAATGAGGAGCATGGTGCGAAATTGCTTGGAACGAGCGATGGAAGAGGAATCGCGGGAAATCGAAGCGGACGGATGAAAGTGGGCGGCAGGAAACGGGATCGTACTCAGATTACGGCAGGACCTGCGATGGCAGGCCGGAGCCGGGTATTCGGTGCGTTCACTGCGTCAAGGATTCCAGTGGAGGAAATTTCGGTAGAGCTGAAGCCCGTCGTTCGCACTCTTCTCCGGGTGGAACTGGGTGGCAAAAATATTATCGCGTGCGACGGCGGCGGTAAAGCGGCCGCCGTAGTCTGCCTCGCCCACACTGTGGGCGGCATCGGCAGGCTTCACGTAGAAGCTATGCACGAAATAGAAGTAGCTTTGGTCGGGCACGCCGGCCCACATTGCATGCTTGCGCGCCTGCACCACCTGGTTCCATCCCATTTGCGGGACCTTGTAGCGGCTGCCGTCCGGCTGCACGCGGCCGGCCAGGTCGAACTTGCGGACGTCGCCAGGGATCAAGCCGAGACCTTCGGTCGGTCCTTCGTCGCTGTGTGACAACAGCATCTGCATGCCCACGCACACGCCGAAGAGCGGCTTGGAAGCCGCGGCTTCAAGGACCGGCTCGAGCAGCCCCGAATCGCGCAACTCGCGCATGCAGTCGGGAATGGCGCCCTGCCCCGGCAGCACGATCCGCGTGGCCTTACGTACGACGTCCGGGTCTGAAGTGACGAACACTTCCACCCCCACCTGATCGGCCGCATGCTGGACGGCCTGCGACACCGACCGCAAATTGCCCATGCCGTAGTCGACGACGGCAACAGTGTTCTTTGTCAGAGCGAACCCTTCGTGGAAGGAATGACCCCGGCGGAACGCGGATCGAGTTCCAGCGCCGCACGCAGCGCCCGGGCAAAAGCCTTGAAGACAGTCTCGCACTGGTGATGCGCATTGACACCCTTCAAGTTGTCGACGTGCAGCGTGACGAAAGCGTGATTGACGAAGCCGTGGAAAAACTCGGAGGTGAGTTGGGTGTCGAAGGTGCCGATCATCCCGCTGGTGAAGGGGACATCCATCACCAGGCCCGGGCGGCCCGAAAAGTCGATCACCACGCGGCTGAGCGCCTCGTCCAGCGGTACATAGGCATGCCCATAGCGCCGGATGCCCGTCTTGTCGCCCACTGCCTTGGCAACAGCCTGCCCCAGCGTGATGCCGACGTCTTCCACGGTATGGTGGCCGTCTATGTGCAGGTCGCCCTTGCAGTCGATGTCGAGGTCGATCAGGCCGTGCCGCGCGATCTGATCGAGCATGTGATCGAAAAAGCCGATCCCGGTCGAGAGCTTCGAGCGGCCGGTGCCGTCGAGGTTGACCTGGACCGTGATCTTGGTCTCGGCGGTGTTGCGCGTGACGGACGCCACGCGCGCGCCAGCTGCGACGACTGCTTCGGGTGCCGTTGGAGTGTTCATAGTGAAGCTTCGAGCGCCGCGATCATCCGCGCATTCTCGTCGGCGGTTCCGACGGTCAGGCGCAGGCAATTCGCGAGCAATGGGTGCATTTTAGAAACGTTCTTGACCAGTACGCCGGCCGCCTTCATGCCCTCGAAGGTCTTCGAGGCATCCGGCACGCGGACGAGGATCATGTTGGCTTCGCTCGGCCAACTCTTCACCCGGGGCAGACGGCCCAAAGCCTCGAAAATCCGGTTTCGCTGTGTTCGAATGTCCGCTGCCTGGTTGGCGAACACGTCCGCATGCTCCAGCGCGAAAAGCGCGCACTCACAGTTCAGGACGCTGATGTTGTAGGGTGGCCGGACCTTGTCGACCTCGGCGACCAGCGCTGCCGGGCCCATCATGTAGCCCAGCCGAACCCCGGCCAGGCCGAACTTGCTGAGCGTGCGCATCAGCAGCACATGGTCATGGCGGCTCACGCGATCGATGTAGCTCTTGCCGGCGAAGGGCTGGTAAGCCTCGTCGATGACGACCAGACCACCCTGCGCGCCTTGCGCTTCGACGATCTTCTCGATCGCTGCGTCGTTCCAGAGATTGGCCGTCGGGTTGTTCGGATAGGCCAGATAGACGATGGCGGGCTTTTCGCGCTCGATGACCGTGAGCATCGCTGGTTCATCCAGCTCGAAATCGGCCGTCAGCGGAACGCCAACGAAGCGCAGTCCCTGCAACTGGGCGCTCATCGCGTACATCACGAAACCGGGGACGGGCGCCACGATGGTTGCTCCCGGCAAGTCGCAGGCCATGGCAAGGAGCGAAATCAGCTCGTCCGAGCCGTTGCCGAGCATCAGGGCAAAACCTTCCGGCATCGCGGCGTATTCCGCCAGTGCGCGTTGCAAATCGGCGCCCCGATCGCCCGGGTAGCGATTCAATGCAAGGGCACCGAGGCGCTGTCCCAAAGCCGTCTGCAACTCTGGCGGCAGGCTGTATGGGTTTTCCATCGCATCGAGCTTCAGCAGGCCACGCGCGTCTTGGACGGCATAGGCGTGCATGGATTGCACATCGGCACGAATGCGGCCGAGTGCGCGGTTTATGGCGGTCATGGAAGTCATTCGATTCAAGGCGCGCAGCGATAGCTGTTACGCAAGGCAGCGGCAAGCACCAGCTGCACGGGCATGTCCGCTTCGTAGTTGTCGGCGTTGCGGGTCAGTTCGGTTTGGTAGAGGGAACGCGCCATGACGGGCTCGAGTTTGCGGCCGTTGACGCAGAAGCGCGGCTTGAGGTGCTCCCGCTGATCCGCGTCATTGGCTTCACGCAGACCCTCCATGACGCCGACGAGGTAGTAGTTGGCGTAGAGTTTGCCGTCTTTCTCGTTCGCTTCGAGGGTGCGAAGCTCGCGGATGGTCATGGCTTGCGCACTTGCAGCGAAGACCCACACTGCCAACGCCAGCGCAGCGCGGAGCGTGTTCACTCGGTTTTGCATCACTTCAGGAATTCCTTCCAAAGACCATCAGCGCAGTCGCATGCGTGCAGCCTCGGCGTGCGCGGACAGCCCCTCGCCCTCTGCCAGAACCATGGCGACGCGCCCCAGAACCTGCGCGCCGGCTTCGCTGACCTCGATGAGGCTCGAACGTTTCTGGAAGTCGTACACGCCCAGCGGAGAGCTGAAACGCGCCGTGCCGCTGGTCGGCAGAACGTGGTTCGGGCCCGCGCAGTAGTCGCCCAGGCTTTCGCTCGTGTACGCACCGAGAAAGATCGCACCCGCATGCTTGAGCAACGGTTCCCAGCGATGCGGCTCACGGCTGCTCACCTCCAGATGCTCCGGCGCAATCCGGTTGCTGATCTCGCACGCCTCTTCCATGCTTCGCGTGTGGATCAGCGCGCCACGTCCGCTGAGGGACGCCGCGATGATTTCCGCGCGTGGCATGGAGGGCAGGAGTCGATCGATTTCCTGCTGAACGCGCTCGACGTAGGCCGCATCAGGGCACAGCAGAATGCTTTGCGCCAGTTCGTCATGCTCTGCCTGGCTGAACAGGTCCATTGCCACCCAATCCGGCGGCGTCGTGCCGTCGGCAAGCACCAGGATTTCGCTGGGGCCCGCAATCATGTCGATGCCGACGGTGCCGAACACGCGGCGCTTCGCGGCCGCCACATAGGCATTGCCCGGACCCGTGATCTTGTCCACCGCAGGCACTGAGCCAGTGCCGTAAGCCAGCGCCGCCACCGCCTGCGCCCCACCGATGGTGAAGGCGCGCGTCACACCGGCGACGTGCGCCGCGGCGAGCACCAGCGGATTCTTTTCGCCGCCGGGCGTCGGCACGACCATGATGATTTCGCCGACACCGGCAACATGCGCAGGAATGGCGTTCATCAGGACGCTCGACGGATAGGCGGCCTTGCCTCCAGGAACGTAGATGCCGACGCGGTCCAGTGGCGTGACTTTCTGCCCCAGCAGCGTCCCGTCCGCGTCGCGGTAGCTCCAGCTTTCGCCGCTCGCCGTCTTCTGCGCTTCGTGATAGCTGCGCACGCGGCTTGCAGCGGCTTCCAGCGCTTCTCGCTGGGCGTGAGGAAGCGACTCGAAAGCTTCGCGCAGTTCGACGGCCGTGAGTTCGAGTGCGTCCATGGTGGCCACGTCGAGCCGGTCGAACCGACGGGTGTATTCGAGCACTGCCGCGTCACCACGACGTTGCACGTCGGCAAGAATGTCCGCCACGACCTGCTCGATTGCAGCATCTGCCTCCGCGGACCAATGGAGGCGTGCCTTGAATTCGGCCTCGAAGGTGGCCGAACCGGTCGACAGACGGGCGGGGACTGCTTTCAGGTTCATGGCGGGTGCACTGTCACGAAGAAGGTATGGCAGATTCGAAAGCATCGACGATGCGACGGATCGCTTCACGCTTGAGCTTGAGCGCAGCCTGGTTGACGACCAACCGTGCGCTGATGTCCATGATGCGTTCGACTTCCACCAGTTGATTGGCTTTCAAGGTGTTGCCCGTCGACACCAGATCGACGATGGCGTCCGCCAGACCCGTCAGCGGAGCGAGCTCCATGCTGCCGTACAGCTTGATCAGGTCCACGTGCACGCCCTTGCTCGCGAAGAAGTCGCGCGCCAATCCGACGTACTTGGTCGCGACCTTGATGCGCGAACCCTGCTTCACGGCCGAAGCGTAATCGTAGTCGGCGCGAACCGCGACACTGAGGCGGCAGGCCGCGATGCGCAGATCGAGCGGCTGATACAAGCCCTGGTTTCCGTGCTCGAGCAGAACGTCGAGCCCGGTAACGCCGAGGTCGGCGCCACCGTACTGCACGTAGGTCGGCACATCGGACGCCCGCACCAACACCACACGCACTTCCGGCCGAGTCGTAGCCAAAATCAGCTTGCGGGACTTCTCGGGATCTTCCGTCACCTCGATGCCGGCAGCAGCAAGCAGAGGCATGGTCTCCTCGAAGATTCGTCCCTTCGAGAGCGCCAGCGTGATCATGGCTGCACCTCGGCAGGCCCGGCGACGCGTTCAATGTCGGCACCGAGTCCGCGCAGCTTGGTTTCCATTCGGTCATAGCCGCGGTCCAGGTGGTAGATGCGATCCACCAGCGTCTCGCCGTCCGCCACGAGTCCTGCGATGACAAGGCTGGCCGACGCGCGCAAGTCGGTTGCCATCACCGTTGCACCCGACAGCTGCGGTACTCCCTCGAGCACTGCCACCTTGCCGTCGGTCTGGATGCGGGCGCCCAGGCGCAGCATCTCGTCGACGTGCATGAAGCGGTTCTCGAAAATCGTCTCGGTCACCGTCGAAGTGCCCTCCGAGATTACGTTCAGCGCCATGAACTGCGCCTGCATGTCCGTCGGAAAGCCGGGGTATTCGGTGGTGCGGAAGCTCTGCGCCTTGAGGCGGCCGCGACTTTGCACGCGGATGCCACCATCGACGGCGGTCACTTCAGCCCCTGCGGCGCGAAGCTTTTCGATCACGGCATCGAGATGGTCGGCCCGACCGTGCTTGAGGAGCACGTCGCCGCCCGTAGCCGCCACGGCGCACAGGAAGGTGCCCGTTTCGATCCGGTCCGCCACCACCTGGTGGGTGCATCCGCGCAGCTTGTCCACGCCCTGAATGCGGATGCGGCTGGTGCCGTGCCCTTCGATCTTTGCGCCCATGGCGATCAGCATCTCGGCAAGGTCGGCAATCTCGGGTTCCTGGGCGGCGTTCTCGAGCACCGTCTCGCCCTCTGCCAGCGCGGCTGCCATGAGGAAATTCTCGGTACCGGTGACGGTGACCATGTCGGTGGTGATGCGCGCGCCATGCAGGCGCTTGCGGCCCCCACCGACGCTCGCGACCATATAGCCGTGCTCGACCACGATGTCAGCGCCCATGGCCTGCATGCCCTTGATGTGCTGGTCGACAGGGCGCGATCCGATGGCGCAGCCGCCCGGCAGCGACACCTTGGCCTTGCCGAAGCGCGCAAGAAGCGGCCCCAATGCAAGCACCGAAGCGCGCATCGTCTTGACGAGTTCGTATGGCGCTTCGGGGACTTCGAGCGATCGCGCGTTGATGCGGACTGTGCCGTTGTCATCTCGCTCGGCTGCGACACCCATGTTGTGAATCAGCTTGAGCATCGTCGCCACGTCCTTGAGGCGAGGCACGTTGTGCAGCGTCACCGGTTGATCCGTCAGCAGTGCCGCGCAGAGTTCGGGCAAGGCGGCGTTCTTGGCGCCGGAAATGAGTACCTCGCCGCGAAGCGTACGCCCGCCGCGAATCAGAAGTTTGTCCATGTGAAATCCAGCGGAGGTCTAGCGAGAAGGCGAAGAGTTCTGGCTCGCCCATTCGGCGGGCGTATACGTTTTCATCGAGAGCGCATGCACCTCGTCGGTATGCATTTTGGCACCCAGAGTGGCGTAAACACGCTGATGACGCTGGATGGCGCGCTTGCCCTCGAACTCCGCGGAGACGATCGTCGCGTACCAGTGCCTGCCATCTCCTTCGAGCGCGATGTGCTCGCAGGCCATGCCTGCCGCGATGATCGATTGAAGTTCTTCAGCAGTCATATCAGGGTTATCCGCGAATCTTGTAGCCGATGCGCAGCAAGTGAACGGCGATCGCACTGACCACCAACCACGCAGTGCCGACGATCGCGAAACTCAGCCATGGCGACACGTCGCTGACACCGAAGAAGCCATAGCGAAAGCCGTCGATCATGTAGAAAAACGGGTTCAGGTGACTGACGGTCTGCCAGAAAGGGGGCAGCGAGCCGATGGAATAGAACACGCCCGACAGGAAGGTCATGGGCATGATCAGGAAATTCTGGAACACGGCCATCTGATCGAACTTCTCGGCCCAAAGACCTGCAATCAGCCCCAACGTACCCAGAATGGCAGCACCCAGAAAGGCAAAAATGGCGATCCACCACGGTGCGACGAACCCCGGCACGGCGAACAACGCCGTCACGACGAACACACCCAAGCCGACAGCCAGCCCGCGTACGATCGATGATCCGACGTAGGCAAAAAACCAGCCCCAGTGAGACAAAGGCGTGAGCAACACGAATACCAGGCTGCCCATGATCTTGCTCTGGATGATGGACGACGAACTATTGGCAAAAGCGTTTTGCAAGACGCTCATCATCACGAGGCCCGGTACTAGAAAAGCCGTATAGCTCACAGTCCCGTAGACCTTGACGTGGTCTTCGAGCACATGCCCGAACACCATCAGGTAGAGCATTGCGGTCAGCACCGGGGCGCCGACGGTCTGGAAGCCTACCTTCCAGAAGCGCAGTGTTTCCTTGTAGAGCAGCGCGCGCCACCCGAGCGCATTGACCATCATCTTGCGACCTCCAAGGGCGTCTGCTCGCCGGCCATGAGGTCGATAAAGACGTCTTCCAGGTCAGCCTTGCGCATTTCGACATCCTCGACATCCAGGCCGGCTTCGCGGATTGCGGCAAGCAATTGCTCGACTTCGCGAGCATTCTGGGCAGGCAGTTGGACGATGCGTCCGGTGACGCGCGCGTGCTGCGCAATGGACCATGGCAGCATGCCGTCGGTCTTGAAGCGCAAAACGTTGCTCGCGGCGGAGCGGAGGAGTTCGCTCGTACGGTCCAGCGCGATCACTCGACCCAGTTTCAACATGGCAATGCGATGGCATAGTGCCTCCGCTTCTTCCAGGTAGTGCGTGGTTAACAGCACCGTGCTGCCTTGCTTGTTGAGCTTGGCGATGAACTGCCATAGGGTCTGGCGCAATTCGACGTCGACCCCTGCGGTCGGTTCGTCGAGCACGATTACCGGCGGCTTGTGCACCAGCGCCTGGGCGACCAGCACGCGACGCTTCATGCCGCCGGAGAGCTGACGCATGTTGGCATTGGCCTTGTCGGCCAGCCCCAGGCTGTGCAGGAGCTCGTCGATCCAGTCGTCGTTGTTCTTGATGCCGAAGTAGCCGGATTGGATGCGCAAAGCTTCGCGCACGTTGAAGAACGGATCAAAAACCAGCTCTTGCGGCACCACGCCAAGTTGGCGGCGCGCTTCAGCGTACTGCTTCTGGACGTCGAAGCCGTGCACGCTGATTGCGCCTTCCGTCGGACGCGAAAGTCCGGCGAGCATGCTGATGAGGGAGGTTTTGCCTGCGCCGTTCGGGCCGAGAAGGCCGAAGAATTCACCTTCCTCGATCTGGAAGGTCACGTTGTCGACGGCGCGTAGACCCGGTGTTCCCTGGGCCCGTTGCTGGCGTGAGGCAGGATAGGTCTTTGAGACCGATTGAAAGGAGATCGCGGGCATGGGAACCCGCGATTTTAGAGGTCTGGCCGCTTCTTTATGGCGCGGCAGGCAAAAGTCCCGCAACGCCGTACAAAGAAGCAAGCTCTCGCAGGCGTGGTGGCAGGCCCTTTACGGCGAAGCCGCGTCCTAGCGCGCTCGACTCTCGCCGACATTCGAGCAGCACCGCGAGCGCTGAAGAATCGAAGTGCTGCAACGCAGTGGCATCGATCACCGTGGCGGTGTCCGTCTGCCCGGCCAGACCGCGCTGGAGCATGTAAACGCAAGCGGGCGCTTGGTCGTGGGTCAGCTTCTGCGGCAGGACCAGCATGGCCGATCAGCCCTTGCCGTTGGCAGAATTGCTCTTGTTCCGCGCAACCAGCGCGTCGATCAAGCCGTCGATGCCCTTGCTGTTGATCTGCTGCGAAAACTGCGTGCGGTAGGTGTCGACGAGCCAGACGCCCAGCACATTGATGTTGTAGATCTTCCAGCCGCCTGCTTCGCCGGGCGTTTTCTCAAGCCGATAGTCGAGCTGCACGGGATCGCCGCCGCCGCGGATTTCAGTGCGAACCAGCACTTCCTTCTCGTCTGGCGAGCCTCTGAAAGGCCGCACGCTCACGGTCTGATCACTGACTTGATCGAGCGCCCCCGCGTAAGTCCGCACCAGCAGCTTCTTGAATTCCTCTTCCAGCCGTTGCTTCTGGTCGGGCGTCGCCTGACGCCAGGCAGGCCCGACCGCGGAAGCAGTCATGCGCTCGAAGTTCACGTTGGGCATGATCTTGGTGTTCACCAGCGCCATGATCTTGTTGATGTCGCCGGCCTTGATCGACTTGTCAGCCTTGATGGTGTCGAGCACGTCCGCAGAAATGCGCTTGACGAGCGCGTCGGGCGATTCGTCGGCTGCGCGGGCAGGCTGTACCAACGTCAAGGCCGCGCCGACCATGAGCAGGCCGGCGAGCGCAAGGCGCCCCAAAAATCGGCGTTGAAAAATCTGATTCATCGGTCTAATCCCTTGTTCGAAGTCTTGATCGGTCGAGCGGTGTTGGACGCCGCACCAAGTGCCACGGTTCCATGGCCTCACGAGGCTCGCAGCAACGGATTGCAAACCCCGCAGTCATCCAACGGCTTCAGTCGTCGGACAATTTGCCATCGTTAATGTCATTGCGGCGACGTTGCAAGAAGGCGTCGCGGGTGAACGAATACTTGTCAAGCGCGGCATCCTGCAAAAGCTGCCCCGCGCGCAGAAGGTTGGAGCGCAGGTCCACCAAGCGAAGTGCATACATGGAGTTTCGCAGCGGAATATTGGTCACATAGTTGACGGGGTCGCCGTTCACGTCCACCACGAGCGCAGCGGTATCCCGGAACGTCGATGGACCGAGCAGCGGAAGCACCAGGTAAGGACCGCTTGGCACACCCCAGTGACCCAGCGTCTGGCCGAAGTCCTCGGTGTGGCGATCGATTCCGGCCTCTGTCGCGATGTCGAGCAATCCGCCAAGCCCGAAGAACGTGTTGACGTTCACGCGCATGAAGGTTTGTGCACTGTCTTGCAGCTTGAGCTGCGCCACGCTGTTGGCAAAGCTCCACACGTCCGAGAGATTGCCGAAGAAGTTGTTCACGCCCGTGCGAACCGGTGAGGGAAGGAATCGGCGATAGACCGTCGCGACCGGGCGCAGCACGGCGTCGTCCACGGTGTCGTTGAAGCGCGCGACCTGGCGATTGAGCGGCTCGAGCGGGTCAGCCGGATTGGCGTTCGGGCCAGTTGCGCAACCAGCGAGCATGACAAGAGCGCCGACGGTCAAGCCTCGCAGGCACGCAGCAAGCGCATTCGACATGGCAAAAAGGGATCGTGGGTTCATTTCTTGTTTGAATTGCCTGACGGCGTGCTGCCCTCTGCAGCCTTGCTGTATAGAAACTGACCGATCAGATTCTCGAGCACGACTGCGGATTGCGTCGACGTGATGACGTCGCCGGCCTGCAGGTTCTTTTCATCGGCGCCAGCTTCGATTCCGACGTATTGCTCGCCCAGCAAGCCGCTGGTCAGGATCTTGAGCGAACTGTCCTTCGGGAAACTGTATCGGCTTTGCAGCGCAATCGCGACGCTGGCCTGGAAGTTCTTGTCGTCAAACGTGATCGATTCGACACGCCCAACAACGACGCCCGCGCTTTTGACCGCCGTCTGTGGCTTCAAACCACCGATGTTGTCGAAACGCGCGGTCACTGTATAGGTCTTCTGGAAGTTGAGGCTCAACAGGTTGGCCGACTGGAGCGCGAGAAAAAGCAGCGCGGCGGCACCAATCAGCACGAACAGGCCGACCCAGATATCTTTGTTTGAACGTTGCATGTCTTGCACTCTCCTGATCGTTTTTTCTAGATGCTGAACATCATGGCGGTCAGCAGGAAGTCGAGCCCCAGCACGGCGAGCGAAGCGACGACCACAGTGCGTGTAGTGGCGCGGGAGACGCCTTCAGGGGTTGGCTGTGACGCATAGCCTTGCAGCAGTGCCACGAAGGTGACCGTCAGCCCGAACACGATGCTCTTGACGACACCATTGCCAACATCCTTCCAGACATCCACGCCAGTCTGCATCTGCCCCCAGAATGCCCCAGGGTCGACGCCCAGCATCAGGACGCCCACGACGTAACCACCCAACACGCCCACAGCGCTGAACACCGCAGCCAGCAGCGGCATCGTGACGACGCCGGCCCAGAACCGCGGGGCAAGAATGCGTTGCACCGGATCCACAGCCATCATTTCCATGGCACTGAGCTGCTCGCCAGCCTTCATCAGGCCGATCTCCGCCGTGAGGGAAGTGCCCGCCCGCCCGGCGAACAACAGCGCCGCAACAACCGGGCCGAGTTCACGGACGAGGCTGAGTGCCACGAGCAATCCCAGCGCCTCGGAGGAACCGTAGCGCTGCAATGTGTAGTAGCCCTGCAGCCCGAGCACGAACCCGACGAACAGACCGGACACCGCGATGATCGCAAGCGAATAGTTGCCAAGGAAATGAATCTGGTCGCGCACCAGTCCAAAGCGGCGCAAGCTGCCCGCTCCGCGTATGAACAATCTCAGGAATAGCCGGGCGCCAAGGCCCAGGTCCGCGAGCTTGCTGCGCACTGCGAAGCCAATGTCCGCCGGCCGATACCAACTCATGCCCGCCCTCCCTGGGCGTTGCCGAAGTCGTCCTCGACCGCTACGGCCGGATAGTGGAAGTGCACCGGTCCTTCGGGCAGCGCATTGACGAACTGATGAACCAGTGGGTCGTTGCTGCGACGGACTTCTTCAGGGCGGCCCTGCGCCGCAATGCCGCCGTTGGCAATGATGATCACGTGGTCGGCAATGCGGAATGTCTCTTCGAGATCGTGCGAAACGATGATGCTGGTCAGACCCAACGTGTCGTTGAGCTGCCGGATCAGTCGCGCTGCCGTGCCTAGCGAAATGGGATCGAGCCCCGCAAAGGGCTCGTCGTACATCACGAGATCGGGATCGAGTGCAATGGCCCGGGCCAATGCCACGCGCCGCGCCATGCCGCCCGACACTTCGCTGGGCATCAGCTGCCGCGCGCCGCGCAAGCCGACCGCGTCGAGCTTCATGAGCACGATGTCGCGAATGAGGGATTCAGAAAGCGCCGTGTGTTCGCGAAGGGGAAACGCGACGTTGTCGAACACACTCATGTCGGTGAAGAGCGCTCCGAACTGGAACAGCATGCCCATTCGGCGCCGTGCGGCATAGAGGGCGTCGGAATCGAGCTTGCCGACATCCTGCCCGTTCACCAGGACCTCACCGCGCTGCGCGCGCAACTGGCCACCGATCAGCCGCAGGACCGTCGTCTTTCCGCCGCCAGACGCTCCCATGAGGGCAGTTACCTTGCCGCGCGGCACGGAGAACGTAACGCCGTCGAGGATGGCACGCGCGCCGTATCCGAAGATGACGTTGTGAAATTCGACAACTGAGGTGGGAGGGGATGTGTCCATGGGCAATGAAAAAGCCGGGCACCCTAAGGCATCCCGGCTCGCGGTACGGCGCAATGATACGGGAAGCACAAGCGGCCGGCCGGCCCAGACAAATCCGAAAGCGGGGCCCCTTTTTCCGCCCGCTGCTTCCCTCGCTTCGGCCGCCGCTTCAGCGTGGCAGGTCGCTGAATCCCATCAGGAATTCATCCACCGCGCGCGCTGCCTGGCGGCCTTCGCGGATGGCCCATACCACCAGTGACTGGCCGCGGCGAATATCACCGGCGGCGAACACCTTGGGTACGTTCGTTGCGTAGCCACCGATGAAGTCCACTGTGGCCTTTGCATTGCCGCGCGCGTCCTTTTCGACACCGAACGCATCCAGCACATTGGCGACGGGGCTCACAAAGCCCATTGCGAGCAGTACGAGGTCGGCCTTGAGCACTTGTTCGCTGCCGGGCACCTCGACCATCTTGCCGTCCTTCCACTCGACGCGAACGGTCTTGAGGCCCGTGACCTTGCCCTTTTCGCCGATGAACTCCTTGGTCGAGATGGCGAATTCGCGTTCGCAACCCTCTTCGTGGCTCGAACTGGTGCGCAGCTTGTACGGCCAGTAGGGCCAGGTGAGCGGACGGTTTTCCTCTTCCGGCGGCTGGGGCATGAGTTCGAACTGCGTCACGCTCACTGCGCCATGGCGATTGCTGGTGCCCACGCAATCGGAGCCGGTATCGCCGCCGCCGATCACGATGACGTGCTTGCCGTCGGCGCGAAGCTGACCCTTGACCTTGTCGCCCGCATTGACCTTGTTCTGCTGCGGCAGAAACTCCATCGCGAAATGGATTCCGTCGAGATCACGGCCGGGCACGGGCAAGTCGCGCGACTGCTCCGCGCCGCCGGTGAGCAGTACCGCGTCGAATTCCTTGTCGAGCTGCTCAGGCGTGACGATTTCCTTGGCCCAATTGGTGACCTTGGAGCCCTTGCCCAGCGGATCCTTGGCAGCACCGACCATCACGCCGGTACGGAAGGTCACGCCCTCGCCCTTCATCTGATCGACGCGGCGATCGATGTGCACCTTCTCCATCTTGAAGTCGGGAATGCCGTAGCGCAGCAGGCCGCCAATGCGGTCGTTCTTCTCGAAGAGGGTCACGTCATGGCCGGCGCGCGCCAATTGCTGGGCCGCCGCCATGCCGGCCGGACCGGAGCCGATGACCGCGACCTTCTTGCCGGTCCTGTGCTTGGCAGGGCGCGAAGTGACCCAGCCTTCATCCCAGGCCCTGTCGATGATCGCGTGCTCGATCGACTTGATCCCCACTGGATCGTCGTTCACATTGAGCACGCAAGCCGCCTCGCAGGGCGCGGGGCAGATGCGGCCGGTGAACTCCGGAAAATTGTTGGTCGAATCGAGCACCACGAAAGCGCTTTGCCAGTCGGCGCGATAGACCAGGTCGTTGAAGTCCGGAATGATGTTGTTGACCGGGCAGCCGCTGTTGCAAAACGGCGTGCCGCAATCCATGCAACGCGCGCCCTGCACCTTGGCCTGCGTGTCGTCCAGTCCGATGACGAATTCCTTGAAGTGCTTGACCCGTTCGTCGACGGGCTTGTAGCCCTCCTCGATACGCTCATGCTCCATGAAGCCGGTGATTTTTCCCATCGTGCTTTCCTCTGTTCTTCGTTCTCGTGCGCGTCAGACTGCAGCGACGGGCTTGGCAGCCGTTGCTGCGTGCGGCTCCATGCCGGCATGCGCGTTGTTGCCGCTGCTGGTGAGTTCGACCTCGCGGTCGTGCATCTCGGCCAGTGCGCGCTTGTATTCGTTCGGGAACACCTTGACGAACTTGGTGCGGGCGACCGCCCAGTTGTCGAGCAGTTCGCGCGCGCGCTTGCTGCCCGTCCAGCGGTGGTGGTCTTCGAGCAGCTTCCTGAGCTGCGCTTCATCGGTCTCGCCGTCGTGCCAGACCTTGCGGTGCACGCTGGCCACCTGCTCGGCCGAGGTCAGCACCTTGTCCAGCGACACCATCGAGAGATTGCAGCGCGAAGCAAACTGGCCGTCTTCGTCGTAGACGAAAGCGACGCCGCCGCTCATGCCCGCCGCGAAGTTGCGGCCCGTCTTGCCGAGCACGGCCACCGTGCCGCCGGTCATGTATTCGCAACCGTGGTCTCCGGTGCCTTCGACCACTGCCGTGGCGCCCGACAGCCGAACTGCAAAGCGCTCACCCGCGACGCCGCAAAGATAGGCCTCTCCCGTGGTTGCGCCGTAGAGCGCGGTGTTGCCGACGATGGTGTTGCGTATGGCCTCTCCGCGGAAGTCCAGGCTTGGTCGAACCACGACACGGCCGCCCGAAAGCCCCTTGCCTGTGTAGTCGTTCGCGTCGCCGATCAGGTACAGCGTGATGCCGCGCGCCAGGAAGGCGCCGAAAGACTGGCCGCCTGTGCCTTCGAGCTGGATGCGAATCGAGTCGTCCGGCAAACCTTGAGGGTGCACCTTCGTCAACGCGCCGGACAGCATCGCACCGACCGAACGGTTCACGTTGCGCGCCACCTCGATGAACTGGACCTTCTCGCCCTTGTCGATCGCCGGGCGCGAACGCTCGATCAGCTTGTTGTCCAGGCTCTTCTGAAGACCATGATCTTGCGATTCGACGTGGTAGCGCGGCACGTCGGCCGGCACGTTCGGCTGCGCGAAGAGGCGGCTGAAGTCCAGGCCGCGCGCCTTCCAGTGCTCGATGCCCTTCTTGGTGTCCAGCAGGTCCGCGCGGCCGATGAGGTCGTCGAACTTGCGCACACCGAGCTGCGCCATGATCTGACGGACTTCTTCGGCGACGAAGAAGAAGTAGTTCACCACGTGCTCAGGCTTCCCGGAGAACTTCTTGCGCAGCGTCGGATCCTGCGTGGCCACCCCGACCGGGCAGGTGTTGAGGTGGCATTTGCGCATCATGATGCAGCCCTCGACCACCAGCGGCGCAGTCGCGAAGCCGAACTCGTCGGCGCCCAGCAGCGCGCCAATGGCGACGTCGCGGCCGGTCTTCATCTGGCCGTCGGCCTGCACGCGGATGCGGCCGCGCAAGCGATTGAGCACCAGCGTCTGCTGCGTCTCGGCCAAGCCGATTTCCCACGGGCTGCCGGCATGCTTGATCGACGACCAGGGCGATGCGCCCGTGCCGCCGTCATGACCGGCGATCACGACGTGGTCGCTCTTGCACTTGGCGACGCCGGCCGCGATAGTGCCGACCCCCACTTCGCTCACCAGCTTGACGCTGACGCTCGCATGCGGCGCGACGTTCTTCAGGTCGTGAATCAACTGCGCGAGATCTTCGATCGAATAGATGTCGTGGTGAGGCGGCGGCGAAATCAGGCCGACGCCAGGTACCGAGTAGCGCAACTGGCCGATGTAGTTGGACACCTTGCCGCCTGGCAATTGGCCGCCTTCACCGGGCTTGGCGCCCTGGGCCATCTTGATCTGCAACTGGTCGGCGGACGAGAGGTACTCGGCCGTCACGCCGAAGCGGCCGGACGCGACCTGCTTGATCTTCGAACGCAGCGAGTCACCGTCCTTCAGCGGAAGGTCCACCTCGACGTTCGCCTCGCCGATCACGCTCTTGAGCGTGTCGCCGACCTTGATCGGAATGCCCTTGAGCTCGTTGCGATAGCGGGCCGGGTCTTCGCCACCCTCGCCGGTGTTGCTCTTGCCGCCGATGCGGTTCATCGCCACAGCCAACGTCGAATGCGCTTCGGTGCTGATGGAGCCGAGCGACATCGCACCTGTGGCAAAACGCTTGACGATCTCCGCTGCCGATTCGACCTCGTCCACCGGAATCGCCTTGGCCGGATCGATCTTGAACTCGAACAGACCGCGCAACGTCAGATGACGGCGGTTCTGGTCGTTGATGATCTGCGCGTATTCCTTGTAGGTGTTGAAGTTGTTGGCGCGGGTGCTGTGCTGCAGCTTGGCGATCGCGTCGGGCGTCCACATGTGCTCCTCGCCACGCGTACGCCAGGCGTATTCGCCGCCAGCGTCGAGCATGCGCGAGAGAACCGGGTCATCGCTGAAAGCCGCCTTGTGCATGCGGATCGCCTCTTCGGCGATGTCGAACACGCCAATGCCTTCGACGCGGCTCGCAGTGCCGGTGAAATACTTCTCGACCGTCTCGCTGTTGAGGCCGATGGCTTCGAACAACTGGGCGCCGCAGTAGCTCATGTAGGTGCTGACACCCATCTTCGACATGATCTTGGACAGGCCCTTGCCCACCGCCTTGACGTAGTTGTAGATGGCCTTTTCAGCGCTCAGGTCGCCTGAGAGATCTTCATGCATCGCGGCGAGGGTTTCCATCGCCAGGTACGGATGCACCGCTTCGGCGCCATAGCCGGCGAGCACGCCGAAGTGATGGACTTCGCGCGCGGAGCCCGTCTCGACGACGAGGCCCGCCGTGGTGCGCAGTCCCTCGCGAACGAGGTATTGATGAATCGCCGACAGCGCCAGCAGCGCAGGGATGGCGATCTGGGTGGGACTGACGCCGCGGTCGCTCACGATCAGGATGTTGTGTCCGCCCTTGATCGCATCCACCGCTTCCGCGCAGAGCGAGGCCAGCTTGGCTTCGACGCCTTCTTCGCCCCAGCCGAGCGGATAGGTGATGTCGAGCGTATAGCTCTTGAACTTGCCCTGCGTGTACTTGCCGATGTCGCGCAGCTTGGCCATATCGGCAAAGTCGAGGATTGGCTGGCTCACTTCGAGCCGCATCGGCGGGTTGACCTGGTTGATGTCCAGCAGGTTCGGCTTCGGTCCGATGAAGGACACGAGCGACATCACGATGGCTTCGCGGATCGGATCGATCGGCGGGTTCGTCACCTGCGCGAACAACTGCTTGAAGTAGTTGTAGAGCGGCTTGTTCTTGTTTGAGAGCACGGCCAGCGGGCTGTCGTTGCCCATCGACCCGATGCCCTCTTCGCCTGCCGCGGCCATCGGGCTCATCAGGAACTTGATGTCCTCTTGCGTGTAGCCGAACGCTTGCTGGCGGTCGAGCAGGCTCACCTGGCTCGACGGCGGCTGCACCGTCTCAGCCTCGACGCTGTCGAGCTTGATGCGCAGGTTTTCGATCCATTGCTTGTACGGCTTGCTGTTCGCGAGGGTCGCCTTGACTTCCTCATCGTCGATCATGCGGCCTTGCTCGAGGTCGATGAGGAACATCTTTCCCGGCTGAAGACGCCACTTGCGGACGATCTTCTGTTCAGGCACGGGCAGCACGCCGGATTCCGAACCCATGATGACCAGATCGTCATCCGTCACGCAGTAGCGCGAGGGACGCAGGCCGTTGCGGTCGAGCGTAGCGCCGATCTGCCGGCCGTCCGTGAAGACGATCGAAGCCGGGCCATCCCACGGCTCCAGCATCGCGGCGTGGTACTCATAGAACGCGCGGCGACGCGGATCCATGGTGGCGTGCTGTTCCCACGGCTCGGGGATCATCATCATCACGGCCTGGCTGATCGGATAGCCAGCCATGGTGAGCAGTTCGAGGCAATTGTCGAAGGTCGCGGTGTCAGACTGGCCGGCAAAGCTGATCGGATAGAGCTTCTGCAAGTCGGCGCCCAGTACTGGCGAAGACATGACGCCTTCGCGCGCCTTCATCCAGTTGTAGTTGCCTTTGACAGTGTTGATCTCGCCGTTGTGCGCCACGTAGCGATACGGGTGCGCGAGCGGCCACTCGGGGAAGGTGTTGGTCGAGAAACGCTGGTGCACCAGGCCCAGGGCCGAGACGCAACGCTTGTCCTGAAGATCGAGGTAGTAGGTGCCGACCTGATCGGCGAGCAGCAGACCCTTGTAGACCACCGTGCGGCTCGACATGCTCGGAACGTAGTATTCCTTGCTGTGCTTGAGCTTCAGGCGCTGGATGTTGGCGCTGGCGGTCTTGCGGATCACATAGAGCTTCCGCTCCAGCGCGTCCTGCACGATGACGTCGTTGCCACGGCCGATGAAGACCTGACGCAACAGCGGCTCCTTGGCGCGCACGTTGGGCGACATCGGCATGTCGCGGTTGACCGGCACATCACGCCAGCCCAGCAGGACCTGGCCTTCGACCTTGATGGCGCGTTCCATTTCCTGCTCGCAGGCTTCGCGCGAGGCGTGCTCTTTGGGCAGAAAGATCATGCCGACGCCGTACTCGCCAGGAGGGGGAAGCGTGACGCCCTGCTTTGCCATCTCTTCGCGGTACAGCAGGTCCGGCAGCTGGATCAGGATCCCCGCGCCATCGCCCATCAGTTTGTCAGCGCCTACTGCGCCGCGGTGGTCCAGGTTCTCAAGTATCTTGAGGCCCTGCAACACAATGGCATGGCTCTTTTCGCCCTTGATATGGGCCACGAAGCCAACGCCGCACGCGTCGTGCTCGTCAGCGGCGGAATAAAGACCGTGTTGTTGGAGATGCTCGATCTCGGCAGCCGTCGTCATGGGCGTGCTCCTTCAGTTTTCGCAGGGAAAAGGAGCATATTGCTTTGCACAAATAATGCCAAACAGTTTAAAGGGGGTCAGATCAATATTTACCGGCGACGGTTCCGTTTTTTTATTAATCGGGGACACATCAAAAAGCATAGCGCTCGATCACCGGCTGGCGCAGCGTGCAGCCGGTCCATCAATGTCCGCGCGTCGCCCGCGGACGTCCCGGACGGCCTTTGTGCGTCCGACGGCCTGTCGTTTTTTGTAACGACTCCAGAAAACCGCCGTCGCCGACCGCCCAACCATGGAGTGTGGCGTCCGTCAGCATTGCCTGATCGACACTCGAAACGCCTCTGCGCACCAATTCGGCATACGCGGCTTCTCGAGCGAACGGCGTGTTCCCCAGCGCCCAATAGAGCGAATGCGGCGTGACCAGCTTGTCGTGGCGCAGGCCCGCATAGTGGCCGTAACTTGACCACGGATAGTCTCGCGCGTCCTCGACGATGCCGGCGCGCACGGGGTTCAGGTCCATGTACGCCATGCATGCCAGCAGATAGCGATCCGTCTGGATCAAGGTCGACTTGTAGCGCCCTTCCCACAAGGTGCCAGAGCGGCCGTGCCTGTCGTTGAAATACCGAACGTAGCGCCTGCCGATCGCCTGCATCCATTGCGGCAGCGCTTCGGCGGTCGATGGCGTCGCCAGGAGATGGAAATGGTTGTCCATCAGCACGTAGGCATGAAGGGCGACGCCCGAAGCGATGGCGTTCTCCCCGGCGAGGGCCAAAAACATTTCGTGGTCCGCCCGATCGACGAAGACAACTTGTCGATTGTTGCCACGCTGGATGATGTGATGCGGCTGGTCGGCCAGCGTGAGGCGGGGCAGTCTTGCCATGGCGCGAATATGGAGGATGAACGACTCAGGAAAGCCTGAAGCGTGTCTCCATCAGCGACTCGAGACCGAACTCGCCCAGCAGGTCCCGCAAGCGCGCCGCCGCACTGGCCTTTCGTTGCCCCGTGTGCCGCGCGATGATCAGCTCGTTCTTCATGCTGTGTTCCCACCCCACCAGTTCGGTGACGGTGACCTGGTACCCATTGGCTTCGAGGTATAGGCAGCGCAACACGTTGGTGAGTTGGCTGCCAATCTCGCGCGTGTGCAGCGGATGACGCCACAACTCGGCCAGTGGCGTACGCGACAACGCCAGCGCCTTCGTCTGGCGCAGACACGCAGCAATCTCCGCCTGGCAGCAAGGCACAAGCACCATGAAGCGCGCCTCTTTCGCGAGTCCGAAAGCGATCGCGTCGTCGGTGGCTGTGTCGCAAGCGTGCAGCGCGGTCACGACGTCGATGCGGGGCGGCAAGGCGGCAGATGCCGCAGATTCCGCCACCGTCAGGTTGAGAAACGACATGCGACTGAATTGCAGCCGCTCGGCGAGCGCGCGTGATTTGTCGACGAGATCCGCCCGAGTTTCGATGCCGTAGACGTGACCGCCCTCTCGCGCACGAAAGAACAAGTCGTAGATGATGAATCCGAGGTACGACTTGCCCGCGCCGTGATCGGCCAGCGTGGCTTGCGCGCCTTCTGCGGGCAGTTCATGCAGCAGCTTTTCGATGAACTGGAAGAGGTGATAGACCTGCTTGAGCTTGCGCCTCGAATCCTGATTGAGCCGGCCTTCGCGCGTGAGGATGTGCAGTTCCTTCAAAAGCTCCACCGATTGCCCCGGGCGCAGTTCGTTCAACACGTCGGCTTCAGCCTTGGAGGTTTTTGCTGTCTTGTTCATCGCCCCGCCCCTCCCGGCCCGACGTCCAGCGCGCGCCATCCCTCGGCACCCAGCGTTTCCAGCGTCTCGATGTTGCGGCCAAAGATGGCTTCCGCGTCAGGAAAGGCTTCAACCGCGCGGCTTACGCTGTCTTCGCGCAGGAGATGCAAGGTCGGGTACGGCGCGCGGTTGGTCGAGTTGGTGATGTCGTCCGCAGCGGTGCCGGCGAACTGAAACTGGGGATGGAAACTGGCCAACTGGAATTCGCCACCATAGCCTTCGCGCGCCAGCCGCCGCTCGGCGCGGGCGGTGAAGTCATTGAAATCGAGAAAATCTGCCAAGGTATTCGGTGCAATCAAGAGTGTGGTGTCGCGCTCGGCGGCGGTCATGGCGGAAAGCGCTTCGGCTTCGACAAGCAGCGCGTCGATGAGCTCGGAATCGCTGTCGGGCAGATAGACCGAATAGTGGATCTGGCCCCTGACATGCACCGCCTTGGCAAACGGGCACAGGTTGAGCCCGATCACGGCGCGCTCGAGCCATCGGCGCGTATCCGCCTCGGCCTGCAAAGGTGACACGACTTTGGGAGCGCTCATCTCATGCCGCTTCCGTACGCGGAACTGCCGGCGAAAGCCTGGCGGCGAATGCAAGGCCGGCCAGCGAGCAAATCAATGTGACCACCCAGGTCCATTGCCACCCGCCCGCGCGGTGCGCGATCCACGCGACGACTGGCGGCGCAATGAATTGGCCCAGCGACGACGCCTGCTGCATCAGCCCGATCGTTGTCGACACCGTCGATGGCCCCGGAGCGAGCCGCACGCCGAGCATGAACAACGTCGCCGGCACCACGCCCCCGCCGAGCGAGAACATGCAAACCGCCAGGTAGCGCAGCGCGGGAGGAAGGCCGAGCGCGTCGTGCGAGCCGCCGATTTGCGCGAACGCCGCAACACTTCCGAGCGCCATCACGACGAAGCCCCACCGCAGCAATCGATCAGGCGCCACCCCGCGCTGCAGCAGCCGCCCACCCGTCACATTGCCGACGATGTTCATTGCGGCGGCAAGCGCCGTCAACGCCGCAGTCCATGTCGCCGGAACGCCTGCTTCGACATAGATGGCCGGCAAAAAACCGATCACGGCCATCCATTGCGACGAGTACACCGCGAAAGCCAGCGCGAGCGTCCACGGCCCGCTGGCGCCCGCCGTGACACGCAATCGCGCCGTCCAGGGCTCTGTCGATGCGCCCGCCGCCGCTCGTCGGGCGCTGTCGCGAGGAACCACCAGCGCCACCCAGATGGCCGCGGCCGCGGAGACGCACGATAGCGTCCACCACCAGCCCTGCCAGCCAACGCGCGAGATCAGCGCCGGCCCGACAAGCAGCGCCAGCGCCACGCCGATGGGCATGTAGGCGCCCCACAAACCCATCGCAGCCTTTTCTGCGCTGGCGGGCGACAAAGCCCGGATCAGCCCGGGCCCAGGCATTGCCGCGAGCAGAAAGCCGAATCCCTCGATCGCCCGAAGCGCAAACAACAACGGCAGCGCCTGCGACTTGTCACCGGCCCAGAGTCCGACCGCGCCGCCCAGCAAACTGGCGAGGGTGACGACGACCAGTCCGGTCAGCATGCTCCGCCGGAGCCCGATGGCATCCGCCGCCAGGCCGACGAAAAGACCGAGCGTCATGCCGGCGACCTGCACCAGCGAAAGCAGGAACCCGGCTTCGACCAAACCGATGCCGAGGTCGAGTTGCAGAGCCGGGACTGCCGGCGGAAGCTTGCCGAGGTGCAACGCGGCGGCGACGCCCGCGGCAATCACCGCCAGTGCGGCGGCGGGTATGCGTGTTCCGGCTCGGCCAGGCGTCGTCATTCGGTCCACCGCTGCCCAGTGAGGCGCTCGTATTCGCGGATCGCAAATCGATCGGTCATGCCGGCAATATAGTCCGCCACCGCGCGGTACCGGTCGTCGCGCGCGGCATAGGCTTCGGGCATCAGGGCGGCATCGTTGACATAGGCAGCGAAGAGCGATCGGACGACGTCCTGCGCCTGATTGGCCGTCTGCATCACGCGAGGATGCCGATAGAGATTGCGATACAAAAAACGTTTGAGTTCCGTGGACTCCAGTCGCATCGCTTTGCTGAACAACACCAACGGCGGCGCCTTGCGCACGGCGTCGGCATCCGAAGGCGCGGTCGATTCCAGGGCCGCCGTCGTCGCATCGATGACGTCGTAGACCTGAGCACTGAGCATGCGCCGGATGGTTTCGTAGAGGACTCGCCTGCCTTGCAGCTCCGGATATTCGTCCAACGTTTGGCGGCGGTACCGGTCGAAGAGCGCGACTTCGCTCAGCCGCTCGATGCCGATCAGGCCCGACCTCACGCCATCATCGATGTCGTGCGCGTTGTAGGCGATCTCGTCCGCGAGATTGCAAAGCTGCGCCTCGAGGCTCGGCTGCGTGCGATCGCAAAAACGTCGCGCGACGCCGCCGGGTTCCTGAGCCTCGATCCGCTCGGCGTTGGCACGCGAGCAGTGCTTGAGAATGCCTTCACGGGTTTCGAAGCTGAGATTCAGGCCGTCGTACTGCGGATATCGATGCTCCAGTTCGTCCACCACGCGAAGGCTCTGCAGGTTGTGCTCGAAACCGCCGTGATGCTGCATGCATGCATCGAGCGCATCCTGCCCCGCATGGCCGAATGGCGTGTGCCCCAGATCGTGCGCCAGCGCGATGGCTTCGACCAGATCCTCATTGAGTCGAAGCGCGCGGGCAATCGATCGCGCAAGTTGAGCCACCTCGATCGAATGAGTCAGCCGCGTCCGGAACAGATCCCCTTCGTGGTTGAGGAACACCTGGGTTTTGTAGACCAGCCGCCGGAACGCCGTCGAATGCACGATGCGGTCGCGGTCGCGCTGGAACGCGTCCCGCGTCGGTGCGGGCGCTTCGGCATACCTGCGCCCGCGCGAGTGCGCGGCATGGCTTGCGTAAGGAGCGAGGCTCACTTCGGCTGCGGCGGTGCCGCTCAGTGTGCGCTGCAATGCGCGATCACCTCTCGCACCATCGCATCGGGGGCGCTGCGCATCACAGCCGATCCCGGCTTGTCGATCACGACGAAGCGAATCTCGCCGGCCTCGGACTTCTTGTCGATGCGCATCAGTTCCAGATAGCGATCTGCGCCAAGCGCCGGCGCGACCACCGGAAGGCCGGCCTTCTGGATCAGTGCCGTCAACCGCCGCACAAAAGCGGCGTCGACGCCGCCAAGGCGCTGCGACAGGTGCGCGGCCATCACCATCCCGCAGCCGACGGCTTCGCCGTGCAGCCACTCTCCATACCCCAGGCCGGATTCGATGGCATGCCCGAAGGTGTGGCCGAAGTTCAGGATCGCGCGAAGCCCGGTCTCCCGCTCGTCCTGGCCGACGACTGCGGCCTTGATCTCACAGCTCCGCTTGACGGCGAGCGCCAGTACAGCGGGTTCGCGCGCCACCAGAGCGTCGATGTTCGCTTCAATCCACGACATGAACTCCATGTCATAGATCGGGCCGTACTTGATGACTTCCGCCAGCCCGGCGCTGAGTTCGCGGGCCGGCAAAGTCGCGAGCGTTGCCAAGTCGCACAACACGAGCTGCGGCTGGTAGAACGCGCCGATCATGTTCTTGCCCCTCGGATGATTGATGGCGGTCTTGCCGCCAACCGATGAGTCGACCTGGGCGAGCAGAGTGGTCGGTACCTGGACGAACGGGACGCCGCGCATGTAGCTCGCGGCGGCAAAGCCTGTCATGTCGCCCACCACGCCACCGCCGAGCGCGAACAATACCGTCTTGCGATCGCTCCCGTGAGACAGCAGTGCGTCGAAGATCAGGTTGAGCGTTTGCCAGTCTTTGTGTGCCTCGCCGTCGGGGAGTTCGAGGACGTGCACGGAGGGGTAGCGTTCGGCCAGTGCATCACGCAGGGCAGTGGCATAAAGCGGCGCCACAGTGGTGTTGGTGACGATCAGGGCCGTTGCTGCTGCGGGCAACGCCGCGAAACTGTGCGGGTCTTCGAGCAGCTCGCTGCCGATGAATATGGGGTAGCTGCGCTCGCCGAGGTGGATCTCAACGCTTTCAGGGGGGACGGACAATCGCATGACCCCGAGTTTAGGTCCATGCCGCCGCTGGCCGACTCAGTCCGGAAGATCGCCTTCTGCGCCCGGCGAAACGATGCCCGCGAGTTCGAGTTGCATGACGATGATGTTGACGAGCATGGCCACAGTAGGGCGGCCTGTTTCGACCACGTCGTGTGCGGTTTCGCGGTAGAGCGGGTCGCGTGCTCCATAAAGCTCACGCAAGCGGCCCAGAGGATCTGCCACTTGCAATAACGGGCGCTTTACGTCATGGCGCAACCTGCGAAAGAGGTCCTCGGGCGCTGAGCGCAGATAAATGACGTGGAAACCCTTCCGCAGCTGGATACGGTTGATCTCGCGCAATACGGAGCCGCCGCCGGTCGCGACCACACCGTACGGCGTCGCTGCCAATTCTGCGATAACCGTCTGCTCCAGTTCACGGAAACGGGCCTCCCCTTCACGTTCGAAAAAGTCCCGGATCGAGCAACCGATCCGCTCCTCGATCACATGGTCGCTGTCAATGAAGGGCAGTTCAAGGCGCTGGGCGAGGCGTCGACCCACTGCGGATTTTCCGGCGCCAGGCAAGCCGACGAGTGCAACCGCCATGCTATTCATCCATCGCGGACTGAAGCGACGGGCTGCCGGGACTCTGGAAGTATGAGCGCAAGATGGTTCGCATAGTAGATGCAAAAGATAGCATCCCAATTGACCGGAAGCCGAACGTACAAAGGCCTCCGGGTGCCGAGGCAGCCGGAGGCCCCAGGGCGGCAATGATGCCGCCCCTGCCTGGTACTACTACCTCAGGTAGTTCACCGTCAGGCGACGCGACGAGACGATTCCGTCGGCCGCGAATTCGACGTCGAACGAAGCCGTAGTCGGGGTGGAGCCGGCGGGAGCGCAAGGATTCGTCGTCAAAGCGCTCAGATCCAGTTGGAAGTCCATCGAAATACGGCTTGGGACCACGCTGAGTTGATCCGTCACCGGTGACGCCGAGATCAGCTTGGCCGTCAACCCGGCAGTCACCGGCTTGAGGGTGATCGTCGTTCCGGCCGCGGGTGGGAAATTCGCCGGAGTGCCCACGAACGCAGAGAACGTCTCAGCGGCGCACGCGTTCTTGAACACCTGTGCGACCACGGTCCCGCCGGTACTTGCACTAAACACATTGAGCAATCCTGCATCAACCATGCGGAAGGACAGCGACTTGCCGATCGGCGTGCCATCACCGAGTGCAGTCGACGCGGTCACCGTGGCCGGCACGCCATCAGCGGGCCGCGGATCCTGGACAAGATAGTCAACCGAACACGCGCCGCCCGATGTGACACAACCACCGCGAGTGGACGTGCCAACCACGCCGTAGTCCGCAGTCACGACGATCGGAAGGCCGTCTGACACGGGGTTGCCATGTGCATCCCGAACCCGGATCGTGACTGTGGATTTGTCACCCGTCTTGTTGAGGTTCAGGTTGTATTTGCTCGCCGACATGTCAAAGCCCTCTTGGGTCGCGACACCGGTGGTCACAGTCAACTGATCAGACTGGGTGCTGACTGTCTTGCCGTTGATCGTGGCTTTGACGACAACGGCAGTCGGGACCGTTTTCGAGGAAACAGTGGTCACCACCACTCCGTCGGAATCGCTTGTGGCAGTTGGGATGTTCAACGTCACGTCCGCCGCGGGGGTAACGGAGAAGGTCGCACCAGCACCTTTGACCGGACTGTTGTTCGAGTCCACGATCCGGAAGCGAAGGGTTGCGGACTCAAGCCGGCCATTGCCGCCCGAACCCTTCAGGACAATAGAACTGTCCGAAGGATTGACATCCAGGAAGTTGATTGCCGTCGCCAGGAGTTGCGGATCGGTCGTACCGCTGGAAGGCGCGCTCGTAATGGCTATGGCCTTCTGCGCGGTGACCGCGGTCGTCCCGACTGTCGCGCCCGCGGAAACAGCTGTGGCGCCGGTATTCGCCGCAGACGCAGCGCGGATTTCCACCACGGCGGTCCCCGTGGCATCCGTCAGAGCGGTCTTGGAGGACGGTGAATAGGTGAGAAGCGAGCCGCCAGTTTCGCTGAAGGTAACGATCGCGCCTGGTACCGCAGCCCCCTGGGAGTCCTTCAACACCGCCTTGACCTGGGCGATTTCCACGCCAGAGATGCTGGAAGTGGAACTTCCACTTCCATTGAACACATCGACCGAGACTTTCGGCGCAGGCGTTGCCGGTTGACCAGTTGAGCCGCCGGGGGCGGTACCTGTACCGGTATTCGCCACGGGTGGCAGGCCGGGGCTGCCGCCCCCACCACCACACGAAATCAATGCGCCGGCCATCAAAGCGACAGCCAGGAATTTCCTATATCTCATCAGTTCCCTCAGATTTCGTGTCACGTGTCACGTGATATGGTGAATTAAATTGTCAGCGAGCCGCATTGCGGTCGGTGATCATCTTGGGCGAAATAAATACCAGCAATTCAGTCTTGTTCGCCGTGCGATTTCGCGTACGGAAAAGCGCTCCGACGTAAGGCACTTCGCCGAGGACCGGGATGCGCGATTCATCGGTCGCTTCCGTCAATTCAAAAATACCGCCGATCACCACGGTGCCGCCGTTTTCAACGAGCACCTCGGTTTGAACGTGCTTGGTGTTGATGGCAAAACCAGCCGTTGTGTTTTGGCCGACGGTGTCCTTGTTGACGTCGAGCGTCAGGATGATGTTGCCTTCCGGGGTGATTTGCGGCGTCACCTCGAGCTTCAGGTTGGCCTTGCGGAAAGCGATGGAAGTGGCACCGCTGGATGTCGCGACCTGGTACGGGAGTTCCGTACCCTGTTCGATCAAAGCCTTGGTTTGATCGGCCGTC
The DNA here is from genome assembly GCF_056397405.1 of Variovorax sp. 05N34. NCBI lineage: Bacteria > Pseudomonadati > Pseudomonadota > Betaproteobacteria > Burkholderiales > Comamonadaceae > Variovorax > Variovorax sp. 05N34. Next base: position 258,853 of record NZ_JBFTNI010000007.1, on the reverse strand, counting down.
ACGACACGTGGGCTCGACACGACCTTGCCCTTTCCGTCAGCTTCAAGTGCGGAGATTTCCAGATTCAGAATTCTCGACAAGCTCGAATTGAACAGCGAAATCGCGAAGGTTCCAGCCGCATTTCCGTTGCCTGCAACACCCGTCGAAGGCAGGTTCACGAAATTGGAATTCGTGAAAACCGTTGTTGCGGTCGGCTGGTTCTGGAACACGCCATTCACGACCGGATTCGGCGTGACGATGGGGTTGGCTCCAACTGTGCCGTTGGTGTTGATGATGCCGCCGCCGAGCTTGACGCCCAGCGACTTGCCGAACGTGTCTGTCGCCTCGACGATGCGCGCTTCGATCAGCACCTGACGCACAGGCACATCGAGTTTCTGGATCAGTTCGGCCACTTGCGCCAGGCGCGAGGGGATGTCGGAGACGAAGATCTGGTTGGTCCGTGCTTCGGCGAGCACGCTGCCGCGGGGGCTCAGGATTCGCGTCGCCGTACCGCCGCCACCACCGCTGCCCGAACCGGTGCCGGTCAGGCCCTGCGCAATCTGAACTGCCTTGGTGTAGTTGAGCTGAAAGGACTGCGTGCGCAGCGGCTCCAGGTTCTGGATGGCGTTCTCGGCTTCGAACTGAAGCTTTTCCTTGGCGTTGATCTCATCCTTCGGAGCAATCCAGAGGACGCTGCCGTTCTTGCGCATGCCGAGGTTCTTGGCCTGCAGGATGATGTCCAGCGCCTGATCCCATGGAACATCCTTCAGGCGAAGCGTCAGCGCACCGGTGACCGAATCTGACGTCACGATGTTGAAGTTCGTGAAGTCGGCAATCACCTGGAGAAGCGATCGCACCTCGATGTTCTGGAAGTTCAGAGACAGTTTTTCGCCGCTGTAGCCAACACCCTGGGTCAGCTTGGTCGGGTCGACCTTGCGTGGACGAACTTCAACGACGAACTGGTTTTCGCTTTGGTAGGCGCTGTGCTCCCACTCGCCCTTGGGCTCGATGGTCATGCGCACGCGGTCGCCGACTTGCTGCGTCGTCACCAACTGAACGGGCGTTCCGAAGTCGGAAACGTCGAGCCGGCGACGCAAGCCTTCCGGCAGGGTCGACTTGGTGAATTCGACGACAAGGTTCTTGCCTTGCTGGCGGATGTCCACGCCCACCTGATTGTTGGCGAGGTCGACGATCACGCGACCGGTGCCGTCGGATCCGAGCCGGAAATCGACATCGCGCAGAGGCAGCATGTCGCGGTTGCGGTTTTCGGCAAAGGTCGACTGCGCCATGGTGGTCGCCAAGGCCGCGCCAGCGACGGGCTCGAGCGACACCAGGAGCGACTTGCCCTGGATTTCGGTCTTGTACGCCGTCGCCTGTTTCAGGTTAAGGACCAGACGCGTGCGTTCGCCCGCCTGAACCACATTGACGGACTTCAGGTTGCCCTGGTTCACTTCGACGGCCGAGCGTCCGATGGCATTGGTGACGCCCGGAAAATCGAGCGCGACGCGTGCCGGCGATTGAATGGCAAAGCCCGTCGGCGGCGCAGCCAACGGTTGGGAGAAGTCGATCCGGACGACCTCCGAACCGGACTGCATCGAACTCGTGACCGACTCGATCGCGTTCTGGGCATGGACGACGGCAGCGGCACTGAGGGCCAGCACGGCCGCGCCGGCAGCGCGCAGCCACTGCGCAAGCATTGATTTTTCTTGGTTCATTTCGTCCTCTCTTGCAACTGCAGCGTCGCCACGCGTTCGATCCATTCACCGGCGGCGTCCTGCACGATTTCACGCAAGCCGAGTTCGGTTTCACTGATATGGGTGATGCGCCCGTAATTGAGTCCGAGGTAGTTGCCGACCCGGACCTGATAGAGCAACTTGTCGACACTGATCAACGCGACCGGTTGGCCATTGCGATTCAGGCTTCCCACCATCGACATCGAATCGAGCGGGAATGCTTCCAGCGCTTCCTTGCGGCGGGTCAATTCCGGAGCGATGAGTGCGGAGGTGCTGGGCTGGCTGGAGTCGCGACGCAGCGCCTGCGTCAGCTTCTGCATGTCGAACGGTTCGACGGCGCTGCCTTCCGTATAGGCTTGCGGAGTGAACTTCTTGGGCTCCGTGATCGGAGGCACGGTCGGCTTGACCTGCGCGCGCTGCTCGTCCATCCAGCGCTGCAGATCCTCTTGTTCGGACCCCATGCAGCCGCTCAGGACCGCCGCGGCGACACAGAGACCCAGAAAACCGAGCGTTCTCATTTCTTCTTTGCCCCCGCCGCCGCACGCTTCTGCATGTTTTGCTCTTCCTCATCCAGATAGCGGTAGGTCCGCGCAGTGGCATCCATGACAAGGGCCCCGTCTTTTTGCGGAGTCACGGAAAGATTGTTCAGGGTCACGATGCGCGAGAGGTTCGCGACGTCGGCCGCGAATGCACCCATGTCGTGGTAGCGACCGGTCACGCGCACAGCGATCGGCAGTTCGGCGTAGTAGTCCTTCACCGAAATCTGCCCGGGCCGGAACAGTTCGAACTGAAGGCTGCGGCCAAGCCCCGCCTGATTGATGTCGGAAAGCAGGGCATCCATTTCAGCCTTGCTCGGCAATTGCTTTTCAAGCAGCGTGACGTATTGCTGGACCTGTTCGCGCTGCTTCTTGAGCAGTTCGAGGTTGGCCGCTTGCGCGACCTTCTTCTGGTAGTCGGCACGGAGAGTGACTTCCTTTGCACGCGCCGCTTCGAGCTCGTCGTTCGAATTGGTCAGCCAGACAAACCACAGAGCTGCCAACACGGCTGCGGCGACGGCCACACACAGCGCATAGCGAGGCACAGGCGGCCATACCGAAGGATCGTTCGGATTCAGTCCCTGGAATTGCCGGCCCAGGCGCTGCACTGCGGCGCCCACGTCGAACTTTTGGGAAGAGCGTTTAGTTGCCATGATGAACGCCTAACCCTTGGCTGCTGGTGCTGCTGTTGTTGCTGGTGCCGCAGGCTTGCCGGCCGCGGGCTTGCCGGCCGCGGGCTTCTGCGCATCGGTGGGCCGCTTGAGGCCGATGCGCATCGTGAAGTTCGCTACTCGTCGCTGGTCGCGCGGGCTCAGGCTGACACTGCCCGATGTGATCTCGATCAGTTCCGGCTTGACGAGCCATGGACTGTTGTTGCCAAGATTGCGCAGCAACTCGGACACGCGCTCGTTGGACTGCGCCATGCMTTGCAGGGTCACCGTCTGGTTGTCCTGCTTCATACTCGTCAGGTACACGCCGTCAGGAAGTTGCCTCACAAGCTCGTTGAGCAAGTGCACCGGCATATTTCGATCGCCCTGCAGATCTTCGACCGCCTGCTGCCGCGCGCGCAGTGCTGCGATTTCAGCTTGCAGGGTCGAAATTTCCTTGATTTCGGTTTCGAGCTTGGTGATGGAGGTTTGCAGCAGGCTGTTCTTGGCCTGCTGGCCTGATATCTGGGCCTGGTACCAGAGGTAAGTCCCGCCGGCGAGCACCGCGCCCAAAATGGCGGCAAGCCCCAGCGTCGCGTAAAAAGTCTCTCGACGACGCTTGCGCGCAGCTTCCCTGTGAGGGAGCAGGTTGATGAGGATCACTGCAGGAACCTCCGCATCGCCAAGCCGCACGATGTCAGGTAGGAGGGCGCTTCACGGCGCACCTTCTTTTCCCGGATCCCGCTGCCAATTTCCATTCCGTCGAAAGGATTGACGAGCGAACAAGCGAACGAAGTCTGGCGCGTGACCGCGCTGGTCAGGCCGGGGAGCGATGCCGAGCCGCCGGCCAACAGCACGTAGTCGACGCGGTTGTGCGGTGTGCTCGTGAAGAAGAATTGCAGCGCCCGGGCAATTTCCTGGGCGATGCTGGCGACGAAGGGCTTGAGCACGCCCGAGCCGTAATCTTCGGGCAGATCGCCGCTTCGCTTCTTGGCTTCGGCTTCCTCTGCGGAAAAGCCGTATTGGCGAACAATGAGCTGGGTGAGCTGAGCGCCGCCGAATGCCTGGTCCCGGTCATACAGCACTTCCTGGTTGCGCAGGACCTGCATGCTGGTCGTGAAGGCACCTACTTCGAACAATGCGACGACGGCGTCACGACCTTGACCGGGAAGTTGCTCGATGAGGCGCGCAGTCGCCAAACGCGATGCGTAGGATTCAACATCCAGAATCACCGCCTTGAGGCCCGACGCTTCAGCCAAGCCCTGGCGATCCTGCACTTTTTCCTTGCGCGATGCGGCAATCAATACCTCGACGTCGCCCGCCGAACTCGCGCTCTGGCCAATGACGCAGAAATCAAGACTCACCTCGTCCAAGGAAAAAGGAATGTATTGATTTGCCTCGGACTCGACTTGAATTTCGAGTTCTTGCTCGCTCATTCCACCCGGCAAGACTATTTTTTTGGTAATTACCGCAGACGGCGGCAAAGCAAGCGCGACGTTTTTGGTGCGCGTGCCGCTTTTGCGCACGACGCGCCGCACGGCCTCCGCCACCTCATCGAATTTTTCCACGTTGCCGTCGGTGATCCATCCGCGCTCGAGCGGCTCTATGGCGCATCGCTCCAGCACCAACTTGCCGCTCGCGTCACGGCCCAGTTCGACCAGCTTGACGCTGGACGAGCTGACGTCCAGCCCGAGCAATGGCGCGGGCTGGCGGCGAAACAACGATCCCAAGTCTGTCAAGTTCGATCCGTCCGTTTGTAACGATTGGAAAAATTTGCGTGTGGTTGCATGCTAGCAGCAGGTAGTACGCCAACCAAGAGACGAACCCCTCACGGCATCACCAATCGTTGTCAAAAGTCGACGCAACAGTTCCCATCTGCAACTTACGTCACAAATAGGAGTACTTGGGTCCTAACTGATACGAACTCTCCGCCTCCATCAAGCGCGTTTTTATAATGCTCAAAGACTCAAACAGCCTCAATGCCAGAAACTTCCCGACCCAAGGGCGCCGCAAAAGCCCCTGCTCCTGCCCCCAAACGACCGGCCTGGCTGAAATGGTTGATCCGAATCATATTGTGGTGCCTGGGCCTCGCTGCCGCGGGCGCGATCGCCGTCATTTGCGTCATTGCCGTCGCGTTGGCCGTCGCTTATCCGAACCTTCCGGACATCTCCGAGCTGGCTGATTACCGTCCGAAGCTTCCCCTGCGGGTTTTTTCGTCCGAAGGCATCCTGATCGGCGAATTCGGCGAAGAGCGCCGAAATCTGACGCCAATCGCCACAGTTCCCAAGGTCATGAAGGATGCCGTCCTCGCAGCCGAGGACGCGCGCTTCTACGACCATGGCGGCGTCGACTACAAAGGCATGCTGCGGGCCGGACTCGCGAACATGAATCGCGTCAAGAGCCAAGGGGCGTCGACCATCACCATGCAGGTCGCTCGAAACGTCTACCTGAGTTCCGAGAAAACCCTCACCCGCAAGATCTATGAGGTCTTGCTGACATTCAAGCTGGAGCACCTGCTCACGAAGGACCAGATCCTCGAGATCTACCTGAACCAGATCTATCTGGGCAATCGGGCCTATGGTTTTGCGGCTGCGTCGGAAGCGTATTTCGGCAAGCCCCTGCAGGACATCACCATTGCGCAGGCGGCGATGCTGGCGGGCCTCCCGAAGGCGCCGGGCGCGAACAATCCCGTCAACAATCCGACGCGCGCACGCGGCCGGCAGCTCTATGTGATCGACCGCATGCAGGAAGCGGGCTTCATCACCGCCGAACAGGCGGCCGAAGCCAAGAAGGAAGACCTTCACCTGCGCGACGCCGCCGACCCCACGCGCCTGCATGCCGAATACGTCGCCGAAACGGTTCGGCAGCTGATGTATGCGCAATACGGCGACAGCACCTACACGCGCGGCCTGAAGGTCTACACCACGCTGGTGGCGGACGATCAGGCAGCGGCGTACCGCGCGCTTCGCAAGGGCATCATGGATTACGAGCGCCGCCAGATCTACCGCGGGCCTGAAAAGTTCGTCGATCTTCCGAACGACCCGAAAGAACTCGACGAAGCCGTGGACGATGCGCTGGCCGAACATCCCGACAACGGCGATGTGATGTCGGCGGTCGTGCTCAAGGCCAACGTCAAGGAAATCACCGCGGTTCGCAGCAACGGCGACACCTTGCAGATCGTGGGTGACGGCTTGAAGCCGGCGCAATCCGGCCTCTCAGAAAAGGCACCGCCCAACATCAGGGTTCGCCGCGGCGCAGTGATCCGCGTGGTCAAGACGCCGAAGGGATCATGGGAAATCACCCAATTGCCCGAGGTCGAGGGCGCTTTCGTCGCAATGGACCCGCGCGACGGGGCCGTGAAGGCAATGATCGGGGGCTTCGATTTCGACAAGAACAAGTTCAATCACGTCACTCAGGCTTGGCGGCAACCCGGCTCGAGCTTCAAGCCATTCATCTATTCGGCGGCGCTGGAAAAGGGCTTCACGCCCAGCACGGTGATCAACGACGCGCCCTTGTTCTTCGACGCCGGCACGACCGGTGGCCAGCCCTGGGAGCCGAAGAACTACGACGGCGCTTTCGAAGGGCCCATGCCCTTGCGTCGCGCGTTGATGAAGTCGAAGAACATGGTGTCGATCCGGATCCTGCAATCGATCGGAACGCGTTACGCACAGGACTGGATCACCAACTTCGGCTTCGAGCGAGAAAAGCACCCGGCCTACCTGCCAATGGCCCTTGGTGCCGGTTCGGTCACGCCGATGCAGATGGCGACCGCCTATTCCGTGTTCGCGAACGGCGGATATCGCGTCAATCCTTATCTCGTGACGCGCGTGACCGACCACAAGGACAAAGTCTTGGTGGACAAGCAGCCGCCCTTGCTCAACGAATCGATGCGAGCGATCCCGCAGCGCAATGCCTACATCATGGACAGCCTGCTGCAATCAGTGGCGAGCGGCGGCACGGCGGCCAAGGCGCAGGCCACGCTCAAGCGGACGGACATTTACGGCAAGACCGGGACCACCAACGATTCGCTCGATGCGTGGTTTGCGGGATTCCAGCCAACAATGGCTGCCATCGCGTGGATGGGCTATGACACGCCACGCAAGCTCGGCGATCGCGAAACCGGCGGCGGCCTGAGTCTGCCGATCTGGATCAACTACATGGAGACCGCCATCAAGGGCGTTCCAGTCGCTGAAGTACCCGCGCCTGCCGGTGTCGTCAACGTGGGCGGCGAGTGGTATTACGACGACTACGCACCGGGCCGGGGCGTTGCGACGCTAGGTGTCGAAAGCGGCCCGACGCAGCCGGTGGAAGCAATCAGCGGAGCACCGATCAGCCCGACGCCGGCGCCGGAAGAACGCAGCAAGATCCTCGACCTGTTCCGCAACTGACCTGTCGAACCGGCCGAATCGAACGAGCCGGGCGAATGATGGGTCGTCAGTCGGCGGAGAACCTCAGAGGTTGACCGGCCTGGAGGGTCGCTTCGCGCGAGAGATTCTCGAAGAATTCCTCGCGCGTCTTGGTGTCCACCCAGGCGCTGCCGTCATGGCGGTAGTGATAACCGCCAGAACGCGCGGCCAGCCAGATTTCCTGCAAGGGCTTCTGCAGGTTGATGATCAACTGGCTTCCATTGCGAAACGTGATCGTGATCATCCCGCCGACGCGCTGGTTGTCGATGTCTGCATCGGTCGAATCGTTGATGCGATCGCAACCACGTTCGATCGCTGCGAGCGCTGCTTCTGCGCGGTCCATGTACTCGGGGTCGGTCATTACAATTTCGCCATGTTGAATGTTCGCCAAATTCTAGTGAGCGCCGTCGGCCTGACGCTCGTTGGGGTCGCCTTGACGGGCTGCGGCCAGAAGGGTTCGCTCTACCTGCCTACGGATCCCGCTGCGAAGGAGCGTGCCACGCTGCCGCAGGCATTGCTTCCGGGCATTGGAAAGTCCGACTCGGCGACAAAGGCCGCCCCTCAGCCTGAACAACCAACACCTCCGACGAACGCCGCCCCGCCGCCGTCCACACTGAACGACTCGACTGCACCGAACGCACCGGCAACGCCGCACGGAGATACCAAGTGAGCGAAGTCGCACGACTCCCCGGCCATCCTCACATTGCACGCAGGGACGGCGAATTGCATGTTGAAGGACAGAAGCTTTCCGCGCTCGCCCGGGAGCATGGCACTCCTCTCTTCGTCTATTCGAGGCAATGGATGCTGGACGCGCTCGCGGCCTACCAGCGCGGTTTCGAAGGTCGCGACGCGCTGATCTGCTATGCAATCAAGGCAAATTCATCACTCGGCGTCCTGCGCGTGTTCGCGGAGGCCGGCTGCGGCTTCGACATTGTTTCCGGCGGCGAACTGGCACGCGTGCTGGCAGCGGGCGCTGATCCCGCCAAGGTGATCTTTTCCGGCGTCGGAAAGACGCGCGCCGAGATGCGCCAGGCGCTCGCCGCCGGCATCGCATGCTTCAACGTGGAAAGCGAAGCGGAAATCGACGTGCTCAACGCAGTCGCCGTTGAAGAGGGGCGCCGCGCTTCCATCAGTGTGCGCATCAACCCGAACGTCGACCCGAAGACGCACCCCTACATTTCCACCGGCCTCAAGGGAAACAAGTTCGGCGTGGCCCACGACCGAGCAGTGGCAATTTATCAGCACGCGGCTTCTCTCAAGGGATTGCAGGTCGTCGGCATCGACTGCCATATCGGCTCGCAGATCACCGACACATCCCCCTACCTCGAAGCGCTCGAGCGTGTATTGGACCTCGTCGAGGCTATCGAAAAGACCGGCATCAAGCTGCACCACCTCGACTTCGGCGGTGGGCTCGGCATCGATTACAACGGCGATACACCCCCCGGTGCCGATACGCTTTGGCGCCAGATGCTGGCCCGTCTCGATGCGCGAGACTTCGGCGAGCGTCGGCTCATCGTCGAACCTGGCCGTTCGCTGGTGGGCAACGCGGGCGTCTGCGTGACGGAGGTGCTCTACACAAAGCCCGGCGAAGAAAAGAACTTCTGCATTGTCGATGCGGCAATGAACGATTTGCCGAGGCCGGCCATGTACCAAGCCTTCCACCAGATCGTTCCTGTCGCGGAGCGGCAGGACGGTGCTTTCGTGCTGTACGACGTGGTGGRCCCGATTTGCGAAAGCGGCGACTGGATCGGGCGTGATCGTGCCCTGCGTACCGAAGCCGGCGATCTGTTGGCTGTGCTCTCGGCCGGCGCCTATTGCATGGCAATGGCCAGCAACTACAACACACGCGGCCGCGCGGCTGAGGTCCTCGTCAGCGGACAAACCGCGAAACTGATCCGCCGCCGCGAAAGCGTCGAAGAGCAACTCCGAAGCGAACGCTTCAGCGACTGAGCGTCCGCCGCCGCAGACCGCCGAAAACTCTTACTTGCTCAACTGCGCGCGGGGGGCGACCGAGGGCGCCAGCTTCTGCTTTGTCTTGCTGGCGAAGTTCCACAGCCGCCATCCCAGCAGAACAGCAATGATCCCCGCGTAGACGAACACTTCAGAGAAGTTGTTCTTGCCCGCGCGCATCCAGAAGAAGTGCAGCAAGCCAAGCCCGGCGATCACATAGACCAGCCTGTGCAGCGCCTGCCAGCGCTTTGCGCCCATTGCCTTGATGGCCCGATTGAACGATGTCGCGGCGAGCGGCGTCAGCAGCACAAAACCGGTGAAACCCACCAGGATGAACGGCCGCTTCGCGATGTCCTTGGCGATGTCCTGCACTTCGAAACCCATGTCGAACCAGCTGTAGCTCAACAGGTGGACAACAACATAGAAGTACGCAAAGAGCCCCAGCATCCGGCGAAAACGCGCCAACGCGTTCGTCTTGGTGATCACCCGCAAAGGTGTCACGGCCAACACGATGCAGATGAAGCGAAGCGTCCAGTCACCCGTCGAGCGGATGAGGTGCTCCGCCGGATTCGCGCCTAGCCCGTCGGTGAGCGCACCGTAGAACAACCACGCGAACGGCAGAAGGCAGACGACGAACACCACCGGCTTGGCGGCCGGGTGCATCAGGAGCTTGTTCACGACAGGCTCGCTCAGTAGTACTTCTTGAGATCCATGCCGGCGTACAACTGACCGACCTGGGCCTCGTAGCCGTTGAACATCTGCGTCTTCGCCCGCTTGGCGAACAGGCCGCCGCCGTCTCCGATGCGGCGCTCGGTCGCCTGGCTCCAGCGCGGATGATCGACGTTGGGATTGACGTTGGAGTAGAAGCCGTACTCCTGCGCCGCGGCCTTGTTCCACGCGGTGCCGGGCTCTTTTTCGACGAAGCGGATCTTCACGATCGATTTGCCGCTCTTGAAGCCGTACTTCCAGGGCACCACGATTCGCACGGGGGCGCCGTTCTGATTCGGCAGCACCTCGCCATACATGCCGAAAGTCAGCAAGGTGAGCGGATGCATGGCCTCGTCCATGCGCAGGCCTTCGGTGTAGGGCCAGTCGAGAACGCGCGAGCCGACAAAGGGCATGGTTTTCGGATCAGCGAGCGTCACGAACTCCACGTACTTCGCATTGCCCTGTGGTTCGACCTTCTTGATCAACTCGGCCAGAGAGTAGCCAACCCACGGAATGACCATCGACCAACCTTCGACGCAACGCAGCCGGTAGATGCGCTCTTCCTGGGCGCTGAGCTTGATCAGGTCTTCGATTCCGTACTTGCCCGGCTTCTTGACGAGGCCTTCGACTTCCACCGTCCAAGGCTTGGTCTTGAGCGTGCCCGCGTTCTTGACCGGATCTTCCTTGTCGGTGCCGAACTCGTAGTAATTGTTGTAGCTGGTGACGTCCTTGTAGTCGGTCAGCTTTTCCATGGTCTGCGCACCTGGAACGGTCGACTTCACACTTGGAAGCGGCGCCAGCTTGCCGGGTGCGGCGACCTGTGCGAGCGCCTCGCGGGATGCCCACGACGCCATCGCGGCGCCCGCTACGCCGGTGGCGAGCCACTTCAGCGTGTCACGCCTGCCTTCGTACACGCCTTTGGGCGTGATTTCGCTCGAATGCGGATGGATAAAGCCGTTGTCACGAGACCGAATCAACATGGGACGCCTTTTCGACAGAATGGGTATGCATGACTGAGTTCGTTCCCGGCAACGATCTGGTTACGCGGCAAGCCGATTCACGGCTCTACAGGGTTCCGTAGCTGTGCAATCCGCTCAGGAACATGTTGACGCCCAGGAACGCGAAAGTGGTTACTGCGAGTCCGCCAAGGGCCCACCAAGCGGCCACAGTGCCGCGCAACCCCTTGACGAGCCGCATGTGCAACCAGGCCGCATAGTTGAGCCAAACGATCAGCGCCCAAGTCTCCTTCGGGTCCCAGCTCCAGTAGCCGCCCCAGGCGTCGGCCGCCCAAAGCGCCCCGAGCACGGTCGCGATGGTGAAGAAGGCAAAGCCGACGGTGATGGACTTGTACATGACGTCGTCCAGCACCTCGTTCGCGGGCAGGCGCGCAGCAATGCGGCGGCGGCCGAGCAGGATTCCTGCCGCGATCAGCGCCGAAATCACGGCATAGCCGACCCAGTAGCTGCCGCCGGCCTCCTGCGCCCGCTGGCGGAACGCCACGGGCACGAAGCACAGCGCCACCCCGAGCAGCCAGATAGGCGTGAGCTTGTACCAGCGGGTCTCATCCGCCTGTTCCTTGATCAGATAGGCGAAGGCCACCATGGCTGCAAGGGAGAAGGTGCCGTAGCCGATGAAATTGGCCGGCACGTGCAGCTTCATCCACCAGCTCTGCAGGGCCGGTACCAATGGCTGGATCTCGTGGGCATCGCGCACCAGCGTGTACCAAAGCAGAAAGCCCACCGCGGCGCTCACCACCAGCATCACGAAGGCGCCGAGCGCGCGCGTGCGATATCGCGACTCGAAGTAGAGATAGAAGCTCGCCGTCAGCCAGCAGAACAAGACGAATACCTCGTACAGGTTGCTGACGGGGATATGGCCGATATCCGGGCCCAGCTGATGGCTCTCGTACCAGCGAACCATCGTGCCGATCAGCGCCATCGTCACAGCGGCCCAGGCCAGCCGCGAGCCGATGAGATCCATGGCGTCACCCTGCTTGCCACCGAAGAAGCCGATCCAGTAGAACAGCGTGCTCATGAAGAAGAGCACGCTCATCCACAGGATGGCCGACTGGCTCGACAGGAAGTACTTGAGCCAGAAGACCGAATCGGCACGCGCCAGATCACCCTGGTAAGACGTGATCGCCAGCAGCGTCGCACACCCAACCACGATGGCGAGCACCCGCAGGGGCCGCCAGAACCAGCCGATCCAGACACCGGCGACCATCGCCGCGACCAGGATCACCTTTTCGTAATAGTCCATCGAGCCGGCATAGCGCGAGAAGGCAAAGAGCCCGCCCGCCACGACCAGGGCCGCAAAGATCCAGTCGAAGGTGTTTCGGCGCGACAGCCAGCTGTCGTTGAGCGTGAGGGTGGTGGTAGTCATGACGCCGTGTCTTTCCTGATGGCGAGCAGCTTGTCTTTCAGATGCTCGAATTCGCGATCGCTATCGATGGTCTTGCGATTGACCGAAAAAGCCATGGTGGCGGACGTTCCGGGTCTCGTCACGCCGTCCTTCGTCAGCCAGACCCACAGTCTGCGCTCCCGGACGTAAAGCATCGCAAAAATGCCGATGATCAGCAACAGGCATCCAAGATAGACGATGTTCTTGCCCGGCGCCCGAGCCACCTGAAAGACACTGGCCTGCACCTGCTTGAAGTCCGTCATCATCATCGCCACCGGGGCGGGATAGAAGTGCGCATCGCTGATCGCCAGGACGGCCTGGGTGAGAAATGCCTGCGAGTTCTCGTCAGGCGGCAGCGGAGCGAGACTCGCCCTCTCCCGGCTCACATTGAGCACTTCAAAGAGCACATCGTTGAGGATGCGCACCAGCACCGCGCCCGCGCGTTCGCGCTCGGCCTCGGGCACGTTCGCCTCCATGAATTCGGCAATGGCCTGCCAGCCGCCGGTGCTCACCGCATCGGCCTTGGCCCGTTCCGTGCCCGCGAACAGCGCGAGCGCGCGCGTGGCCGACGTGCGCAGTTGGTTCGCCAGCTCGGGACGTTTCGGATCGGTGGTCCGCTCGATGTAGCGGTCGATGGCGAGCGCTCGCCCCTTGGGGTCCGCGAGCGTCTCGCGCATGCGCACGAAACCGTCCATTGAGCCCTTGTCGTCGGCGGGCACGCGAAGATAACGGAAGGGATCTTCAGGGCGATCACGCACGCCGAGCAGGAAGACCGGGTGGCCGTCGCCGGTGTCGACGGGGACCATGTAGTTCTGGTATTCGCGCGCTTGACCGGCAGCGTCGCGCAACTTGTAGCCAATGCTCGGGCCGATGTTGCGCAAGGTTTTCGGTTTGTTGGTCTTGTTGGCGGCGCCCAGGCGAGATTCGAGTTCCCCGCGCAGATCGACCTTGCGAACGTCCGCCCCGCTCGTCATCTCGCCAGAGCTATCGCCGAAGTTCTCGACGTTGATCACGCGCAGAGCCGTGTACTCGAGCGTGAGCCGATCGCTGCCGTTGGTGATCTCGGTGCTGCTCCCGATGGTGCCTTCAATCTCGAACGGCTTCGATGCCGCACCCATGGGGACGGCCTTGAGCTTCACGGTCGACCCGCCATCGTCAAAGCTCGACTGATAGATCTCGACGCCTTTGTAGCTGGCCGGATGGTTCACCTCGATGCGCGCCGGAATCTCCTTGCCCGTCTCGCGATCGTGCAGCACCACCTCGCTCGCGAACAGCTTGGGCATGCCGGTCGAGTAGTAGTCGACGATGAACTTCTTCAGCTCGATCGAAAAGGGCAGATCCTGGAGCAGCACCCCGTCTGCCTGATTCAGGATCGCCACGCTCGACTGTCCGCCCTCCGGCACCAGAATGTTGCCCCTGAAGGTCGGATTGTTCGGCGACAGCCGGTGCTGCGGTGCAACGTCGGAGATCAGTCCGCCGCCCGTGTAGACGCTCTTTCCGTTGAACCAGGTCTGGGCGCGCACGACAAGGTCGCCGTCGAACAAGCCGCCAATGCACACGAGCACGATAGCGCTGTGCGCGGCGATGTAGCCGAGCTTGTGTGCGCCGCCCGCGCGCGCAGCGACCATCCAGCCTTTGCCCTCGCGCTGCTGGAGCTTGACCTTCCAACCGCCGCTGACCAGAAGTTGCCCGATTCGATTGGCGGCGACGTCAGGCGTTTCGTCGAGCACGGTTTCGGCGCGCTGGCCGAATGCCTTGAGGCTTTGCGCCCGGATGTCTTCCTTGTAGGTCTTGAGGTCCGCAAAGATGCGCGGCGTATTGCGCGCGATGCACAGCGACGTGCTGATGACCAGGAATGTGAGGATGAGCAGGAACCACCAGGCGCTGTAGATCGTGTCCAGCTTCGCCGTGTGAAAGAGCTCCGCCCAGAAAGGTCCGAACTGGTTGACATAGTTGCCGATTGGCTCGTGCTGCTTCAGCACGGTGCCGATGATGGATGCAGTGCAGATGATCGTCAGCAAGGCGATCGCAAAGCGCATCGAAGAAAACAACTCCACCGCCGCACGGACCGCCTGGGGACCGTGTCGTACTCGAAGCCCGTGCGTGGAAACTGACATGGAGAGCAAGTCGTTGAAAAGCAAAAAGGCGGGCCATCCTGTCTGGATCGGCCCGCCCTGTTTGGGGTTTGTTGTTGGCGGTTAGTTCACGATGAACCGCAGGGGGTCAACGCAGTCCGGCAATGTAGTCGGCCACCGCCCTGATTTCGCGATCGCTGAGCTTGGCGGTGACGCCCTTCATCTGCGGCGAATTGAGGCGCCCGCCGTCGCGGAACATGGTCAACTGCGCCACCGTGTACTCGGCATGCTGGCCACCCAGGCGCGGGTATTGCGCGGGAATGCCGGCACCGTCTGGGCTGTGGCAGCCGGCGCAGGCCGGAATCTGCCGATCGGCCAGGCCGCCGCGGAAGATTTTTTCGCCAAGGCCTACGAGGTCCTTTTCCTTCGAATAGCCGATCTTGACCTTCTTGGATCCGACGAACCAGGCGATGTTGCGCATGTCCTCTTCAGACAGGCGCTCGGCCATGGGCCTCATGATCGCGCTCTTGCGCTTGCCGGACTTGAAGTCCTGCAACTGCTTGAAGATGTATTCGGGATGCTGTTGCGCCAGCTTGGGATTGCCCGCAATGGCCGAATTGCCGTCGGCGTTGTGGCACGACGCACAGCTCTGGYTGTTCGGAGGTGCCGTATTGAAGAGGGTGTCCCCCTTGGCCGGATCCGGCTTGGCCGCTTTGGCGGGTGCTTCGGCAGCCGCCTTGTCGGCAGGCTCGTCAGCCGCGAAGCTGACATTGGCGGCGGCGCCCAGAAGGGCTGCAAGCAGAAAATGGGCAAACAACTTCATATCGGGGGCTTAGATTTATGGCGCAAAACCCGGCGATTCTACAATGGCGCCCCGCTACGAAAGCTCATTGATGACCACCCCGCCGCGCAAGCCGGCCGCATCCTATTCCCGCACGGCGCCCGCCGTCGACGCCGCAACCGCCGAGCGCGTTCGTGTCGCGCGCGGATGGCTGCACACCGCCCACTTCCTCACCAGTGCTCCGCAGCTGGAGCACCTACCCATGTTCGACCTGCCGGAGATCGCCTTCGTCGGTCGCTCCAACGCGGGCAAGTCGACTGCCATCAATACGCTGACCCAGCAGACCCGGCTCGCCTTCGCATCCAAGACGCCGGGCCGCACGCAGCACATCAATCTCTTCGGCGTCGGCAAGCAGAAGGTCGACGACGCAGTGCTGGCCGACCTCCCCGGCTACGGTTACGCAGCAGTGCCCAGGGAAGCCAAGTTGCGGTGGCAGCGCGTCATGGGAAACTATCTGATGACGCGCGAGAACCTGCGGGGTGTCGTGCTGATGTGCGACCCACGCCACGGCCTCACCGAACTGGACGAGATCCTGCTCGAGGTCATCCGGCCGAGGGTCGAGCAAGGGCTCAAGTTCCTCGTGCTGCTCACCAAGGCCGACAAGCTCACGCGCTCCGACGGAGCGAAGGTGCTGTCGATTACGCGACTGCAAGCCGGCGGCGGCGAGGTCAAACTGTTCTCCGCATTGAAGCTGCAAGGGGTGGACGAAGCCGCCGAGTTGCTGTGGCAGTGGGCGCATCCGGGCGACGCAAATGCTGCCGAGCCGACCGAACCGGCTGGATCGGCCGGATCGGCTGACGAAGGGCCCTGACGCGACGGCGACTCCTTCTTCCTCTTGCCTCCGGACGAACCGTGACATTCAACGAAGCGCAATGAAGGAGACCCCGTGATCGAAACTTTCGCCCGCCAGCTCCCCAACGGCACCACGCTCAGCTGCAGGGCGACCGGCGCGCCCGGCCGGCCGCTGATGCTGTTCCTGCATGGCTTTCCCGAAGCGGCTTTCATCTGGGACGAATTGCTCGAGCACTTCGCCAAGCCCGAGCATGGCGGCTTTCGGTGCGTGGCGCCAAACCTTCGGGGCTTCGAGAAATCCAGTTCGCCCAAAGACGTGGCGGCCTATCGCCCGCATCTGCTCGTGCAGGACGTCTTCGAGCTTGCCGCAAGCGAAAGCAAGGACGGAAAGATCGACGTGCTCGTCGCGCACGACTGGGGCGGTGCATTTGGCTGGGGCTATGCAAACCAACATCCCGACAAACTCGGCAAGCTGGTCATCATCAATTCGCCGCACCCGGGCACGTTCATGCGAGAACTGCAGAACAACCCCGCACAGCAGGCCGCCAGCGCCTACATGAACTTCCTTGCACGGCCCGATGCCGAGACGCTGCTTTCAGCCGACGACTATCGCCGCATGTGGCCGTTCTTCGAACTGATGAAGGCCGGCGCCGATGGCTTCGGCTGGCTTACGGAAGACGTCAAGAACCAATATCGCGAGGTATGGGACGCCGGCCTGACCGGGGCGTGCAATCTGTACCGCGTGACTCCGCTGAAGCCGCCGATGCCCGGGCAGCCGTCACAGATTCCGACGCTGCCGAGAGAACGCTTGACCGTCAGCGCCCCGACGCTGGTGCTCTGGGCCATGGATGATGCAGCGCTCCTGCCGGGTCTGCTCGACGGTCTGGACGACTACGTGCCGGACCTCGACATCAGGAAGATCCCGGGCGCTACGCACTGGATCGTTCACGAACAGTCTCAACGGGTCGCCGCCGAAATAGAAGCCTTCGTCAAGGGGAACCGAAATCCCTCTCGAAAGCCCTCTCAATAGACGCTCGCTTCTCCTTCGGGTCGCGTCTTGAAGCGGCGATGCACCCAGTAGTACTGCGACGGCATCGTGTCGATATAGCCTTGCAAGCGCTCGTTCATGAGCGTCGTATCGGCGATCACGTCATCGGTCGGGAAGTTCTGCCAGGCGGGCAGCACCTGGATTTCATAGCCCCCCTTGACGAGCTTCGACACGATCGGCACCACCTTGGCGCGCCCCAACCGCGCGAAGCGCGAGAGCGACGGCACGGTGGCAGCCTGTACACCGTAGAACGGCACGAACACAGTCTGGTCGCGGCCGAAATCCATGTCCGGCAAGAGGTAGAGCAACCCTCCTTTTCGCAGACCCGCGATGATGGGCTTGATGCCGTCGACGCGGTTGAGCGTGATCACGTTGCCGAAGCGCTTGCGGCCTTCGCTGATCCACTCGTCGATCAGGGGGTCGCGTTGCGTGGTGTAGATGGTGGTCGAAGGACGCGCCGTATGCATGGTCAGCGCCGTGGCTGCGGCATCGAGGCCGTAGAAATGCGGCGCGAACAAAATCATCGGCTCCTTGCCATTGGCAATTTCGTCGATTTCGCTGGCAGCGCCCACCACCTTGAGCCGGCTGGCGACAACGTGCTCCGGCGCATGCCAGAGCCAGCTTCGGTCCAGCCACGATTGCGCCACGTAGACAAACGTCTCGCGCGCGATGCGCCGACGCTCCGCCGCGGATTTTTCGGGAAAGCACAGCGCCAGATTGGCATCCACGACACGCCGGCGCGGCGCGGCGAGCGCGTGCAAGACCGGCCCGAGCGCCTTGCCGAAGCCGCGTATCAGTGGCAATGGCACATGCGCCAAGGCCCGCATGAACTCGATGCCGAGCTTGGAAGTCAGGCTCATGCGCGATCCCCTGGCGATGCCGCCGTGACCGTTTCGGCGCGCGGCTGCTTGTAGCGCGCGTAGTCCCAAACGTACTGGCCAGGAAGGCTGCGGATCAGCCGCTCGATCCCTTGGTTCATCGCGGTGGCGGCGGCCTCTGGCGTGGCCTTGGGATCGCTCATGGCGGTGCCATCGAATGGCTCGAAGCGTATGGCGTAGCCTGCGCCGCGAGGTAGCCGCTCGCACACGCCGAGGAAAACGCGAGCGCCCGTCTGCTGAGCAAGACGCGGCAGCAAGGTCATCGTGTAGGCCGGCCGGCCGAGAAACGGAGCCCAGACGCCCTGCCCGAGCGGCGGTACCTGGTCGGGCAGGATGCCGGTGTAGCCCCCGCCGCGCAACGTGCGGATGAGTCCACGCACGCCGGAAACAGTGGTCGGCAAGGTCTGCAGACCAGGCCTGTCGCGCGAGCCGGCAATCAGATTGGCCATGAATTTCTTGCGAGCGGGTCGAAAGAGTGCCGTGATCGGTCCGTACTTCTCGAAGAAGCGTTCGCCCACGGCTTGGCCAAACGTTTCCCAACTGCCGAGATGAGGCGACACGAGGATCACGCCCTTGCGTTCGGCCAGCGCTGCTTCGAATGCCTCGATGCCGTCCCATCGCACGATGTGCGGCAGCAGGCTTTCACCCCGTGGCCGAGCCCAGACCCACGGAAGTTCGCCCACCATGGCCCCCGCCGCGGCAATGGCCGGGCGGTACTCGCCGGGCGTGAAGCCGGCTGCCTCGGCGTTTTCCCGAAAGCGCCGGCGGTAGTCCGGCGCCGTCCACCAGACCAGCCAGCCCAGGCCGCCGCCGAGCGCGTGCATCCACGGCAACGGCACACGAGCAAGCAATCGGAACAGAAAAATCATCGAAGCAAGGGGGGTGAAACCATGACGCGCGCGCAGCCTACAGCGCGGCTCGAATAGAATCCAAATTGTCGCTGAGTTATGGAACTACTTGCAGGGCGACCTTAAACAACACTGCTAAAGCGTTCGCCAAAGCTCCAATAGGGTTGGCAACGCGCCAACCGACCAGCATGGAGTTACATCGAAATGGCGAACGACTTTCTCTTCACTTCCGAATCGGTTTCCGAGGGCCATCCAGACAAGGTGGCCGACCAGATTTCCGATGCAATCCTCGACGCGATCTTTGCACAGGACCCCCGCTCGCGCGTCGCTGCCGAGACGCTGACCAACACCGGTCTCGTCGTGCTGGCCGGCGAAATCACCACCAACGCGCATGTCGACTACATCCAGGTAGCGCGCGATACCATCAAGCGCATCGGCTACGACAACACCGACTACGGCATCGACTACAAGGGCTGCGCAGTAATGGTCTGCTATGACAAGCAGTCCAACGACATCGCACAGGGCGTGGACCACGCGAGCGACGACCACCTCAACACCGGCGCCGGCGACCAGGGCCTGATGTTCGGCTATGCCTGCGACGAGACACCCGAACTGATGCCGGCGCCCATCTACTACGCCCATCGCCTCGTCGAACGCCAGGCCCAGTTGCGCAAGGACGGCCGCCTGCCCTTTCTGCGTCCCGATGCCAAGAGCCAGGTGACGATGCGCTATGTCGACGGCAAGCCGCACAGCATCGACACCGTCGTGCTTTCCACACAGCACCACCCTGACCAGAGCGAGACCGCAACCCAGATGAAGCCTTCCTTCGTCGAGGCGGTCATCGAGGAAATCATCAAGCCGGTGCTGCCAAAGGAATGGCTCAAGGACACGCGCTACCTGATCAACCCGACCGGCCGCTTCGTCATCGGCGGCCCACAGGGCGACTGCGGCCTCACCGGCCGCAAGATCATCGTCGACACCTACGGCGGCGCTTGCCCGCACGGTGGCGGCGCGTTCTCGGGCAAGGACCCGAGCAAGGTCGACCGCTCGGCCGCCTACGCTGCACGCTACGTCGCCAAGAACATCGTCGCCGCCGGGCTGGCGCGGCAATGCCAGATCCAGGTCGCCTACGCGATCGGTGTGGCAAAGCCGATGAACGTAACCGTCTATACCGAAGGCACGGGCGTGATTTCCGACGACAAGATCGCAGCGCTGATTCAAGAGCACTTCGATCTGCGTCCCAAGGGCATCATCCAGATGCTCGACCTGCTGCGCCCGATCTATGCCAAGACCGCGGCTTACGGCCACTTTGGCCGCGAAGAGCCCGAGTTCACGTGGGAGAGCACGGCACAAGCCGCCGCCCTGCGCGAGGCAGCCGGTCTCTGATTCAGTTCGGCGCATCGCCGACCAAGGCCCGCAGACGTTTCAAGCGTCCGGCGGGCCTTTTTGCTTTCTCGAAGTCAACGGCTGCCGGTCAGCAATTGCCTGACCTCTTCATCGCTCGTCTGCTCGAAGTCCTGGTACCAGAGGCCCACGGCACGAAAGTGCTCCGGCGCGAAAACACAAACCACCTCATCGGCAACCGCACCCACACTCTGCACGGCCTCTGAAGACGCTACGGGTATCGCGACGATGATCCGTTCAGGCTTGCCCGCCCGAGCCGCCATCACGGCCGCGCGCATGGTGGCACCCGTTGCCAGGCCGTCATCAACGATGATCAGCACGCGCCCTGCCAGTTCCAGCGGCGGCCGGCCGCTGCGATAAAGCTGCTCCCGGCGCACCAGTTCGGCCTGCTCGCGCGCAACCACCGCTTCGACCGCCTCTTCGGACACGGGCCAGGCGTGGCTCAGCTCTTCCATCACCCGCACGCCGCCCGATGCGATGGCGCCCATCGCGAACTCTTCGTGCCCTGGCAGGCCCAGCTTGCGCACGACCAGCACGTCCAGCGGCGCTCCCAATGCTTGCGCGACCTCCCACGCAACGGGCACACCGCCGCGCGGCAGCGCCAGCACTTGCACATCCTGACGCCCGCGCCATGCATCGAGCGCCTTGGCGAGCACGCGGCCCGCATCGTGTCGATCCTTGAATTCCATAGGCACCCCCTGTCGGAATTCAGAAACGATACGCCCCACTCACGCCCAGCGTCCAGTTGCGCCCTGGTGCCGGCTCGAAGTAACGAAAGTTGCCCTCGTTGACGATGACCGAGCCGATGTAGCGCTTGTCGAGCACGTTGTCGATGCGCGCGAAGGCGTTGATTTCCCAGTGCTCCCAATGCTTGACGTAGCCCGCGAACAGCGCCAGCAGGCCATAGCCCGGTGCGCTGATCGTGTTGCGATCGTTGGCCTGCACGCTCGCCATCGCTCGCACTTCGGTGCCCGCGCGCCAGCCCTCAGGCGGCACCCAGCCGAACGAGGCGAAGAACATCTGCGGGGCAATGCCCGGGATGTGATTGCCGGCCGGCACGAAGCTGCCCGCGCTGCACGGCACGGTCGAGCAAAACGGGTCGCTGTAGCGCGCATCGAGCCAGGTGTAGGCAAGCTGGGTGCGCCAGTGGTTTTCCGTCTCGTGCTGCCAGGCCAGCTCGAAGCCATCGCGCCGGGTGCGGCCGGCGTTTTGGTAGGTTGCCCGGCCCCCGATGTTCGTGGCGGTCACGATCTCGTCGTCGGTGCGCGTCTGGAACACCGCGGCAGTGAGCAGGCCCCCTGCGATGCGCGCCTTGGCTCCCACTTCGACGCTTTCGTTGGTCGCGGGTTGGAGGGCGAAATTCAGCCCCCCCAAGCCATCAGCGCGGTAGGACAACTCGTTGAGCGTCGGCGTCTCGAAGCCGCGGCCCACGGAGGTGTAGAACGCCAGGTCGCGCGTCGGCTGGTAGCGCAGCGACGCCACGGGCAGCGTCTCGGCGTAGCGAGCGCTGCCGCTGTCGTCCCGGTTCGCACCGATGATGTATTGATCCCGCGAATCGAAGTCGACCGTGCTGCGGCGCACGCCCGCTTCGAGCGTCCAGCGCTCGGCAAAGTGCCAGGTGCCCTGCACATAGGGGTCCAGGTTGTGCACCGTATTGGTCTCGTTGCGCCGCAGCCTGCCCTGCACGCCCAGGATGGGCTTGGACACCGCGCCGATGTAGTTCTCGTAGCCGGTGCGGTGCTCGCGCAGGTCGTCATAGTCCAGCCCCGCGACGAGCTCGAAAGGGCGATCGGCCAGCTTCAGCTGCGACGTCCATCGCAGGTCGACACCGCCGAAGTCTCGCGCGAGGCCAATCACGCCACCGGCACTCAGCGGGCTCACCTGGGCCGAAGGCGGAATGGCCTGGAACTGGCTGGTCTTGCGCTCACCGCCATACACCATGAGGCGCAATGTGTTGTCCGCGTCGATGCGGCGGTCGTAGGTCAGGCCTGCTTGCGTCTGGTCGACGCTCTTGCGGGTATCGAACTGCGTGGCCACGCTCGCGCTGCGGGGGTTCAGCGCATATTGATCGGCGGTGAGCCCCAGTGGGTCCTGGGCATCGAGGTGCACCGTGTTGGCGACCAGGCTGAGGCGGCTGCCGTCGTCGAAGGTGATGCCCAACTTGCCGTTGACGATGTCGCGCGTTGCGGCGCTGTGGTCGCGATAGCCGTCGGTCTCGAAGTGGCTGCCGCTCAGCAGGTAGTCCACCGCGCCGGAAGAGCCGCTGATGATCGAACCGATCCGCAGCGTGCCGAAGCTCCCCCCGGCGATCGAGAAGCCCAGTTTGGGCGGACCTTCGCCGGTCTCGGTAAAGGTCTGGATCACGCCGCCCGAGGAGTTGCCGTAGAGCGAGGAAAAAGGCCCGCGCAGTACTTCGACGCGGTCGATCGAGCCGATGTCGATGTTGGAGGTCTGCCCCTGTCCGTCGGGCAAGGTCGCGGGGATGCCGTCGACGTACAGCCGCACGCCGCGCACGCCGAAGCTCGAGCGCGCGCCGAAGCCGCGGATGGACAACTGCAGGTCCTGCGCGTAGTTCTGGCGGTTCTGGATCTGCAGCCCGGGCACTGAGTTCAGGCTCTCCGACAGGTTCACGCCCAGCCGGCTGTCGCGCATGTCTGCGCCTTCCACACGATCCACGGAGCCGGCGACATCGAAGACCGGCTCGGTCCCGCGCGGCGTGGAGACGGTGACCTCGCCGAGTGTCGGGGGGTTGCCGACGTCTTGCGCATGGGCCGCCAAAGAGTTGGCGAGCAACAGGCAGGCAGAGGCGACAACGGAAAACTTCATCGCGGCGATTCTGAGGCGGCCGCGCGCCTGCGATGCGGGGACTGACCCTAGGATCGCCCCTATGCAGCCAGGACGCGCGGGCGCGGCTACCATCCGCCCGCCGGTTCACCGGCGGTCCATGTCCAAATCTCGCGTGTTGCTTGCTACTGCGTTTCGTTGTTTCGCGATTGCGCTCGTCTGCCTGGTTTCGGCCTGCGCCAGCTTGCCATCGCGCACCGCAGTGAGCTATGAGCCGGCCGCCACCTTTTCCCCGGCTACCGAACTGGGCAGGCTGACCGCGGCCGTCCATGCGGAGCCCGAGGGCTTGTCCGGCGCGCGGGTGCTGCCGCAGGCGGCGTACGCGCTGGATGCGCGCCTCGCCCTCATTCGGCACGCCCAGACCGCGCTCGACCTGCAGTATTACCTGCTGGGCAACGACAAGACCGGCAAGTTGATCCTGCGCGAGTTGCGCGACGCTGCTCGCCGGGGTGTGCGCGTCAGGCTTCTGCTCGACGACTTCTACACCACCAAGCTCGACCCGATGCTGCTGGGGCTTGCCGCCTATCCGAACGTGGAGATCCGACTCTTCAACCCCATCGTTGCGGGTCGGGACCACAGTGCGACCCGATGGCTCAACTTCGCGACCGACTTTCGGCGACTCAACCATCGGATGCACAACAAGCTCTTCGTCGTCGACGGTGCCATCGCGATCGCGGGGGGGCGAAATCTCGCTGACGAGTACTTCCTGCGCAGCGCCGGCGCCAATTTCATCGACCTCGACGTGCTGCTTGCGGGGCCGGTGGTGACCGAACTCGAAACCATCTTCGACAACTACTGGAACAGCGAAGTGGTCTATCCGCTCCACGACATCGTGCAGCCCACTGAACCACCAGAGGCGTCGCGCGCAAGGTTCGACAAGCTGACTTCGCCGACCGAGGCGCCGCCGCCTCCACCCCTCGCGGATGGCGACATGTTCGGCGACCCGTCCGTGAGCGCCGCCCTCGCGCAAGGCAAGCTGGAGTTGGTTCCGACCCGCGCCAATGCCGTTGCGGATTCGCCAACGAAGGCGCTTCTGCTGGAGGACGACGACGAGCCCCCGCCGAATCGCCCACCCACCGTCGCCGAGCGGATGCGCGAGCTTTTCGACGAGGCCAAGTCGGACATCAACATCATCACGCCGTACTTCCTGCCGGGCGATGCGGGCATGGATCACATTGCGCGATTGCGCGCGCGCGGCATCCGCGTCACCGTCGCAACCAATTCGCTGGCCGACACCGACGAGCCGCTCGTCAACTTCCACTACAACCGCTTCCGAGTCGAGATGCTGAAGCTCGGTGTCACGCTCTATGAAGTGAGCTCCGAACAGATCAAGCGAAGCATCAATCTGCGCAAGGTGTTCAAGCAGTCGCGCGGCGCCCTGCACGCCAAGCTCGCGCTGATCGATCGTGAATGGGCGCTGGTCGGCTCGCTCAACTTCGATCCGCGTTCGGCCTACATCAACACCGAACTCGGCGTGCGCCTGCAAAGCTATGAGGTGACGCACCGGTTGCTCGATGCGTTCCAGATCGACAACGTCGAAAGCGTCTACAAGGTCCGGCTGAAGCCGGGCACCGACACGATCCAGTGGGTCACCACCGACGGCGAAAACATGGTCCTCGATCGGGAGCCCGACGCCAGCGCGCTGGTCAAGCTGAAGCTGCTGCTGTTCTCGTGGTTCGTGCCGACCGACCTGCTCTGATCGCCTCTGAAGGATGGGTTCAGAAGCGCGGTTGGCCTACAGGGGCGCGCTCGACATTTCGGTTGGCCGGGAAGATGATCGCCGATCACGATCCTCAACCAATGGCTTTGAACGGGCAGGAGCAAACGATGCAACTCGGCATGATCGGACTCGGACGCATGGGCGCCAACATGACCAGCCGCCTGATGCGCGGGGGTCACCAATGTGTGGTGCACGACAACGCCCCGGCTTCGATCGAACGGGTTGCCGCGCAAGGCGCGACCGGCGCGGCCACGCTGCAGGATTTCGTCGCCAAGCTGACGCGCCCGCGCGCAATCTGGCTGATGGTGCCCGCTGCGGTTGTCGATTCGGCGCTCGAAAGCCTGACACCGTTGCTCGACGCCGGTGACATCGTGATCGACGGCGGCAACTCCTACTACCGCGACGACATCCGCCGCGCGACCCTGTTGCGCAATTCAGGCCTGCACTACGTCGATGTCGGCACCAGCGGCGGTGTCGCGGGATTCGACCGCGGCTACTGCCTGATGATCGGCGGCGAGCCTGAGACCGTTCAGCACCTCTCGCCGCTGTTCGCGACACTGGCGCCCGGCGCGGGCGATCTCAAGCCGACACCCGGGCGCGTACCCGGCAGCGGAACCGCCGAACAGGGGTATCTGCATTGTGGGCCGCATGGCGCAGGTCATTTCGTCAAGATGGTTCACAACGGCATCGAATATGGCTTGATGGCTGCCTATGCGGAAGGCTTGAACATCCTGCGAGGCGCCGGGATCGGCAAGCACACGCACGACATCGATGCCGAAACCACCCCCCTGCGCGACCCCGAGCTTTATCAGTACGACATGAACCTCCCGGAGATCACGGAACTCTGGCGAAGGGGCAGCGTCATCAGTTCATGGCTGCTCGACCTGACTGCCGCCGCGCTCACGACCGATCCGGGGCTGGAGACTTTCCAGGGGCGGGTTTCGGATTCCGGCGAAGGCCGCTGGACCGTGCAGGCCGCCATTGACGAAGGCGTGCCGGCGCCAGTACTGACCGCAGCACTCTACGCGCGCTTCAGTTCGCGCGGCGAGGCGGATTTTTCGAACCGTGTCTTGTCGGCACTGCGGCACCAATTCGGCGGACATGCGGAAAAGCCCGAGCGGCCGCCGAAAACCCAAGGATGATCCTTCGGAGACGGATGCGATGACGCAAGACAAGACCCTCGACCTGCTGTGCATCAACACGCTGCGCACCTTGTCGATCGATGCGGTTCAAAAGGCGAACTCGGGACATCCGGGAACGCCGATGGGTGCGGCGCCCACTGCGTACTGCCTCTGGCAGCGCTTCCTGCGCTTCGACCCGAACGATCCTGAGTGGCTGAATCGCGATCGCTTCGTCTTGTCCGCCGGACATGCTTCGGCGCTGCTGTACAGCATGCTGTATCTGTGCGGCGTGAAGGGCAAGGGACCTCACTACGAGGGCGAAGGCCTTGCGGTCACCATGGAAGATCTCCAGACCTTTCGCCAGGCCGGAAGCCGTTGCACCGGCCATCCTGAATATGCATGGACTTCCGGTGTGGAAACCACCACCGGCCCGCTGGGCCAGGGCGCGGCGACCAGCGTCGGCATGGCCATCGCGGGGGAATGGCTGGCGGGCACCTACAACAAGCCGGGCCATGCGCTGTTCGACTACAACGTCTATGCGCTGTGCGGCGACGGCGACATGATGGAAGGTGTATGTGCCGAAGCCGCATCGCTCGCCGGACACCTGAAGCTATCGAACCTCTGCTGGATCTACGACGCCAACCAGATCAGCATCGAAGGCTCGACCTCGCTGGCCTTCGACGAGAACGTCGGCGCCCGCTTCGAGGCCTATGGATGGAAGGTCCTTCGCGTTGCCGATGCAAACGACCTGGAAGCAGTGACCCGAGGCCTCGAGGAATTCAGCGAGACCCAAGACAGGCCGACGCTCATCATCGTCCGCAGCCACATCGGCTATGGCGCGCCGCACAGGCAGGACACCAAGGAAGCGCATGGCGAGGCGCTCGGCGCCGATGAAGTGCGGCTGGCCAAGCAGTTCTACGGCTTCGATCCGGACGCTCAGTTCGCCGTGCCGGACGGCGTGCGGGAGCACTTCCACGCGAACTTCGGCCAGCGCGGAACAAGCGCGCGCGATGCATGGAACGAACGCTTCGCCGCCTACCGCACGCAGCATGCCGACCTCGCGGCGCAAATTGAACACATGCAGCGCGGCGAACTCCCCGTCGGATGGGACAGCGATTTGCCGACCTTTCCGGCGGACGCAAAGGGCGTCGCCACGCGCGAATCTTCAGGCAAGGTGCTGAACGCCATCGCCAAGCGCATGCCGTGGCTGCTCGGTGGCGCTGCCGATCTGTCGCCGTCGACGAAGACCTCGCTCGGCTTCGAGGGCGCAGGCGAATTCGACAGTGCCGGACATCGCGGCCGCAACTTCCACTTCGGTGTCCGCGAGCACGCGATGTGCGCAGCCGTGAGCGGCATGACCCTGTCGAAGCTGCGCGCCTACGCGTCGACTTTTTTCATCTTCACGGACTACTGCCGCGGCGCGGTGCGGCTTAGCGCGATGATGGGCATCCCCGTGATCTACGTGTGGACGCACGATTCGATCAGCATGGGCGAAGACGGACCGACCCACCAGCCGGTCGAACAACTCGCCTCGTTCCGCGCCATGCCCGGCATGGTGTTGCTGCGTCCGGCAGACGCGAACGAAGTCGTCGAAGCCTGGCGGATCGTCATGCGCCTCACCGATCGTCCGGCAAGCCTCGTGCTCTCGCGGCAGGCGGTGCCCACGTTCGACCGCGGCAAGTACGCCAGCGCCAGCGGCGTAGCACGCGGCGCCTATGTGCTCGCCGATGCCGACAGCGGGCGACCGGACGTTCTGCTGCTGGGCACCGGAAGCGAGGTCAGGCTCTGCATCGATGCCTACGAGCAGTTGAAGGCAGAGGGCATCAAGGCACGCGTCGTCAGCATGCCTTCGTGGGACCTCTTCGAACAACAGCGCGATGAGTACCGCGACAGCGTGCTGCCGCCGGACGTTGCCGCGCGCGTCGCCGTCGAAGAAGCCTCGGCGCTGGGCTGGGAGCGCTATGTCGGCCGCGGCGGCGCGGTCATCGGCATGCGCAGCTTCGGGCTCTCGGCGCCCGGCAAGGTTGCCGAGGCGCATTTCGGCTTCGACGCGGCGCATGTCGTTGCTGCTGCCAAGGCGCAATTGGCGAGGCATGCGCATAACCCATAGGTGAGGCCTCCATGTCGACACGACTCAGTCCCCTCGCCGGAAAGCCGGCGCCCGAGGCGTCGCTGATCGACGTCGATGGACTCATCGCCGCTTACCGCGACAACGTTCCGGACCCCGGCGTTGCTGCGCAGCGCGTCGCTTTCGGCACGTCCGGGCATCGCGGCACGGCGCTGGAATGCTCGTTCAACGAATGGCATGTGCTTGCGATCACGCAGGCAATCTGCGACTACCGCAAGACCCAGGGCATCGATGGCCCACTGTTCCTCGGCATCGACACTCACGCGTTGTCGCGCCCCGCGGGCGAAAGCGCGCTCGAAGTCCTCGCGGCCAACGGCGTGGACGTCATGATCGCGACGAACGACGAGTTCACTCCCACGCCCGCCGTATCGCACGCGATCCTGACGCACAACCGCGGCCTTCCGGATCGCCTGGCCGACGGCATCGTGATCACGCCGTCGCACAACCCGCCGCGCGATGGCGGCTTCAAGTACAACCCGCCGAACGGGGGCCCGGCTGCCCAGGGCATCACGTCCTGGATGGAAGCCGCTGCCAACCGCTATCTCGAGCGGCGGCTCGATGGCGTCAAGCGCATTCCGCACGGCGCGGCATTGCGGGCTGCGACGACGCGCCGTCATGATTTCATCGACGCCTACGTGGGCGACCTGGGCAACGTCATCGACATGGACGCAATCCGTGGCGCCAAGGTCAGCATGGGCGTCGATCCGCTCGGCGGCGCAGGCGTGCACTACTGGGCGGCGATCGCAGACCGGTACAACATCGACCTCGCCGTGGTCAGCGAAGCGGTCGACCCCCAGTTCGGCTTCATGACGCTCGACTGGGACGGCCAGATTCGCATGGACCCTTCGTCCCCGTACGCCATGCAGCGGCTGCTCGACATGAAGGATCGCTTCGACGTGGGCTTTGCCTGCGACACCGATCACGATCGCCACGGCATCGTCACCCGCAGCGCGGGTTTGCTCGCGCCGAACCACTATCTGTCGGTGGCGATCGACTACCTGTTCCAACATCGACCCCAGTGGCCCGCCAGCGCCGCCGTGGGCAAGACTGTCGTCTCGACGCAGCTTATCGACAGGCTCGCCGCAAGGCTGGGCCTGCGCCTTTATGAAGTGCCGGTTGGATTCAAGTGGTTCGTGGACGGTTTGCAGGACGCGTCACTCGGGTTCGTCGGCGAAGAAAGCGCGGGCGCCACCTTCCTTCGGCGCGACGGCTCGGTGTGGACGACCGACAAGGACGGCATCACGGCGGCACTGCTCTCGGCCGAGATCACTGCGCGCACAGGCCGCGATCCGGGAGCGCTCTATGCAGCGCTTGCCGACGAATTCGATCATCCCGTGGGCGACCGGATCGATGCGCCAGCAACACCGCCGCAGAAGAAACAGCTGGCCGCGCTGTCTCCGCAGCAGTTGAGCGCGAGCGAACTCGCCGGAGACAAGATCGTGAACGTGCTGAGCCACGCACCCGGAAATGGCGCGGCCATCGGCGGCATCAAGGTCATCTCTGAAGGCGGATGGTTCGCGGCCCGACCCTCAGGGACCGAGAACATCTACAAGATCTACGGTGAAAGCTTTCGCGGCGCCGAACATCTGCAACGCATCTTGGCTGAGGCACAGTCCATCGTCGACAAGGCGATCGCGCCCGCCCCCTGACCTTCGGCGATCTTGGCCTCTCTCCTACGCGCCATCGGCGCCGAGGCAGACGGGCTCCTGCGTCCTTCGAGGGCATTCTCTCGGCTGCCAACAACGAGGGGAATCAGATGATCAAGATCGGAATCGTGGACGACCATGCCATCGTGCGTTCGGGTCTCCGCGACTTTTTCTCGCAGCATGTTGACCTGCGCGTCGTCGGCGAGGCATCCAGCGGCCGCGAAGCCATCGACCTCGTTCGCTCAACAGAAATCGACGTGCTGGTCATGGACCTCTCCATGCCGGGCCAGAGTGGCATCGATGCCATTGCGATGGTTCGCGCCAAGGCACCCGATACGGGCATTCTGATCCTGAGCGGCTATCCCGAAGAACACTACGCCATGAACCTGATCCGCCAGGGCGCGAGCGGCTACCTGAACAAGGAATGCGATCCGGCGGAGATCGTCGAGGCCATCCGCACGATTTCGCTGGGGCGTCGCTACATCACGCCCGGCGTGGCCGAACTCCTCGCGCGCCAGCTCGACCGGAACAACGATGTGGCACCGCACGAGCAGTTGTCGGAGAGGGAGTTCCAGGTGTTCCTCAAGCTCGCGACCGGCGAGACCGCCGGCAGCATCGCGGAACACCTCTCGCTTTCGGTCAAGACAGTGAGCACGTATCGCAGCCGCCTGATGGAGAAGATGAATCTTTCGTCCAACAGCGACCTGACCTACTACGCGCTGAAAAACCAGTTGATCAGCTGATCAGTTGACGAGTCGCAACTCTTCGGTCGAAACGCGCTCTTATCTTCATTCGCGCACCGCGTGAATGCGAGGTATCCATGAATGCGCGCTTCGTCTTTGCCGCAAGTCTTCTTCCGATATCGCTCGGGGCTCCGTGGTTTGCTGCAGCCCAGCAAGCCGTGGATGCTTCGCCGTTGTCGATCGAGCAACAGGAGGCCGACTACCGCGTGATCGCTGCGCGCTGTGGCACGCCGGCTTTCGAGAGGGGCTTCTACAAGCAGTCGAAGGCGGCCGTCGCCGCCGGCCTGGTCGTCAAACATCGGGATCCGGTGCAAGTCGAAAAGACCGTCACCACTCTGCGAAGAAACCCCGTCATGCTCATCGGAACCCAGGCCGATTGCCCTGCACAGCTGGATCAGCTCAGGCAACTGGAGAAAGACCGATCCAGGTTGCTCGGGTCGCGCCGGAAGTGAAGGAATCCGATGTCGAAAGCAATAGGTGCCGAAGGGCAACACCTGTCAACACCTGCCGACACCTGTCGATTGGCAGATATCCAATCGATCCGTCACGCTGCAGACTGCACGCATCGGAACAGCGAGGAATACGGACATGGAAACCGACTTCTACACCCTGGGCGTGCTTGCGATGGTGCTCATGTGCGGATGGCTGATGAACCATGCCGGACCATGGAGCAACTCCGATCTTGCGCGTGAACTCCGTCTGCAGCTCGGCCGGTCCGCTGACGCGATCGGCGGCACGCCAGACCGCTGATGGCGTCGATGCGGCCGCCGGCCGCCATTGCGTCGGTTCGTCGCAAATCTGCGCTTCTCGCCGCGGCGTCGCTCATCCTCGCGGCGCTGGGCCTGGAGGCATATACCGCGGGATATCCCCTTGCCATGGCGCTCCTGGCCGCCGCGACATTGCAGGCGCTCATCTGCTCCGCCATGTTTCCGAACCGATTGCTCGCGGTGGCGGTCGCAACCAACTTCCTTCTCTTCGTCATCCACGCGGTGGCTCTCAGCGGGTTTCTCGCTCAGCCGGATCCGGCGCCGGTGTTCCAGCTTGGCGACTTCTGCTTGGCCGTGTTTGCGAGCGCATCGCTTGTCTTCACCCCTGTCGAGACGATGGCGCTGATCGTTCGCGATGCCTACCTCAAGCGGCCGAGACATCGCACGCCCCCTTGACCGGGCGAAACAACTCATACTCCGCGACATGCCTCAATTGATCATGAAGACGATCTCTGGCGAAACGAGGTTGATCTCGCTCGCACCCAATGAAAACACCATCGGCCGAGGCCCGCAAAACAGCATCGCCGTCGACTCGCCCCAGGCAAGCCGCGTGCATGCGGTGGTCACGGTCGAGCCGGCATTCGTCACGATCACCGACCTGGGCAGCCGCAACGGCACCTTCGTCAATGGCGACCGGATCCTGTCCCAAATGCTGGTTCATGATGACGTGATCCGATTGGGCGAGTATGAAATCCGTTTCATCGCCGGCGACCAGGAGTTCAGCAAGGTCGAAGCCGAGCGGGTTTCCACCGTGCCACGCCTGCTGGTGGACCCGGACGAAGAGAACAGGCCGACCGCCCCGGGCGCAGCGCCGACCATCAGGGGTAAACCCTGAGACGCGGGTTCACGGGCCCAACCGGTCTCCCGTTCACGTGTCGATTCTCACTGAGCACCGAAGTCGGCTACCTAGGTAGGTAGCTGCTTTTCGCACCGAGCGTTGAACTCTCGTCCCGCTTAATGCTGAATCATCGCCAATCTGACTCGCTTAACTTTGAACTATTTCTTCGCGACAGCCAGAGTGCTTGCGGAAATTCGCGCCCTGATGGAACCGCCGTATCGCTGGCACCGTGGCGCGCAGATCAGCGCGACCACTTGCTGATGCAGCGGAGAACCTCGGCCTGCGCGCGATCGCGAGTCGGGTAAATCCCGTGACGAATTTGCTCTTTGCCAAGGAACTGGAAAAACCTCTCTGCGGCGCTCTTGCCGGGAAGGTAACGAGAACGACTCCAGGCAAGGTTGTGTTCGCAAAGGAACTCTTGCCAAACACGTCCGCTGTACAGTTGGCTGTGATCCGTCCTGACGGTGACAAGGCCTTTGGGCCGCCGACGTCGCAATGCGCTCCGCAACGCGCAGAGCACCAAGCCAGTGCCTTCGTGCTGACCCATGGACCAGCCAATCATGTCACGGAAGAACTGGCCCACGACGACGCTTAGATAAAGCGCACCTTCATGCGTCCCGATGCAAATGACATCGATCTCCCATGACCACTTTGGTTCACTTTCGGTGATACGCGCTGCCATGCGCCGATGCTCACGTCCCCGGACGGACCGGAGCCCGAAGCCATCCTGTACACGAATCTTGCTTTGCCTCATAGTCAATCTCCTTTGAAGCTGAACGAGCGGATCGGGGGCTACCGGTTTGAATCGAGGTCAAAAGTAGCGCTCCGGGCGCTCAAGCAGCTGTGCCCAGCTTGCGCCGTCGGATCGCGTCTGGTGAAGGAATCCAATCCCCAGGCAGGATTTCCAGTAAGTCGCCTTCCGACTGGAAAAGGTTTCCCGCACGAAACCACCGTGCAGTGAGGTCAAAAGCAAGCGCAGACGCGAATGCACAGCCGTTATCCAATTGCTCGCGTTCTTGCCAGCTCAAATCCTGGTAAGACAGCTCGCTCACGAAAACCGGCTCTGCCTTCGAAAGCAAATGACCACAGCACATGCACTGAGTCACAAATGCAATGGACGCTCGTGCAATTTCTGCACGCTGACGCGCCAACGTCACTGAGCGACCGCACAAAGAGCACATTCTTTCCATCAGGCATGAATGCCGGTAGCACATCTTGTAGGGCCGCAGCCTCCAATGAAGGGGAAAGAATGGCGTCTCCTGCTCGCGCAAACAAATGGAACAGAATTGGTAGGCAGCCTTTGAACCCGCCTGCAGTAGTGGGGGTTCGCCGTATCCCAAGGATTGGATCGACCTCAGCATTCGGCTTATGGGAAAGAAAGTGGTTTCCGCAAAACCGCACCTGCGCGCGATTGCCCGGACATTCGCTTCGGCGAAATTGATGTCTAAGTCGGGGCCATACTTGATTTCGAGCCATTTGCACAGCTCGTTTACTGGCACGCCTTGGCCAAGTGCGACGCGCACCAACCAACTGCTCGGCGCTTCCAAGAACTCGTATTCGCAAACCCCGTGAAGATCATGATCACTCATTGGCCAACTCCAAATAGTTCGAGTTGCCTTCCAACCCGTTGTTGGCGAAGACGAGCACCTGCGACCGGTCCAAATACCAAATCAAGAATGCTCAACGCGGCATCTCTGTCGGAGGCGATCGTCGGCCGCAGGGCTGTTGATTCCAAAGCGCCCTCCCAAACCAAGCCCCTCAGGTCCAGACCCGTGGCGCTCTCCAAAGTAGCCTCTCCCAGGAGACGCAGCCGCTTCAGTCCTCGGCTTACAAGTTCAGTCCACTCCCTGGTTGAGGTCCGATGCAGCGCTCCCCAACTGGGGGGCTTTGAGCTTGTCTGGACTCCGCATGCCAGCACGATCTGCATGAGACCGCTCAGCGAGATTGAGCGCCACCAAGGAAAGGCCTCCAAGAACGAGAAATCGCCCACGGTTGCTGCTCCAGAATCACCGCAGCACGATCTCGCGAGTACTTCGGAAGCAAACCAAACCACTTCAGACTCAGGCAGGCCGTGCCCGTCGTCATGCAGATAGGCGCCGCAATCGCAGACGTCCAACGCCGGGCGGAACCAACGTAAGCCACGCCCGCACCTTCCGCATCGATCAACGAGCCTGCACTCATGCGCCGTACAGACGCAGAAGCAAGAGAACTCCCACGCTGCATGGCAGAAGCCCGACTCATCAATGCACCTCACGCAAATCTGGGGCCGCCTCAATCGCAACAGAAACGGCGGCCAAATCAACTGACCCAAATAGCGAAGGGTCTCGCCGCTCCCGCCGCAACCGTCGACCTCGCGCGCCCTTGCAGCGCTCATCCATAGTCCGGTGCGCCTCACGTCGACATCACGCAGACCCCTAGCCCCCAACAGGCCAAGCAACTCGGGCATCGACAGGTCGTTGGCGACTGCCGTCCTAAAGAGCCAGCCGAGTGGAGCCTCCTGGTCATGCCTGCCCACCGCAACGGGAAGCTCATCGAGCGTTTTCATACGGGTTGACCATCGGTGTCGAGGAACCAAAGAAGGCGCGAAAAGCCTTCTTCACGTCCTCCAGCGTTATTTCTCGCGAGCCCCGTTCCGCCGCGCACAGCGCGCACTCAACTATAAACATTTTGAATAGCCCGGGGTTTCCAGTACAAACCGCATAAAGCTTTTCAGCCTGACCGTCCACCCAGAAGAAATTAAAATCAAAACGATTGCAACTGTCGAAAAAGGCCTTCACAAAGGACAACCAAGATTGCAATGCCTCAAAGTTACCTAGACGCTCAAATGTTTGAATACGACTTGCAAACAAGGGGTCGGCATCTTTTAGCGTCAACAATCGATCAGATCCAGCAAGAACGACGCCTATCTTCCGATCGTCCATTATTTGCGTGAGAACATCGGTTGCCGAGGATGCCGACCCCCGAGGCATTCCGGCCGGAACCAGCAAATTGTCGGCATTCCGGATGCAAATCACCTTCGTCCTTTTTTGTTCAATTGCAGCCAGAATAACGTTGATTCTCGCCTCAATTGAACCAGGACCAATTACCTTGATCGGATACCCATAGTGCCGAAGCAGCGCCGATAGGAGCGGTTCGGCGCGACCAGACCGAATGGCACGAATCATCACTATTTCGTGCCGCCTTACCGCGACGAGCTCACGCGACACGTGGGTTCGATAAAAATATTCCACAGCGGTCCATTTGCCCGTAAGGTGGGGGCCGTGAATGCAGAGCCCATACGGACGATCGGTGTCACGAGTCGAATGCGTATAAATGCGCTCAAGCGCATCTGTAACCTGGATAAACTCAGTCCACGCGACATTAACGGATTCTATCGACTCTACCGACTTCAATGCCAACTCGGAATAAGTCGCTTTGCGTCGAGTCAGCTGGGGCTCCTGGAAATATTCATACTCAGAGAAATCGGGATTAATGGCTTGATCTGACACTATCATTTCTGCACCTCATTAATTCAGAGAATAAAAGTTTCCAACGGCGGGATATTTTTAATATCCACAGGCGATTCCTCGCGTGCCACGAGTAGTCCAGGGCTAATTGATTGCGATGGAAGCAGCAACTGATTGGAGGAAATACCCATGAACTTAGCCCCTCTTTGCTGCGAAATTCGCTTTCTTGAATTCTGCATTTCGTTATGCCAAAAATCGCTGAGCGCGAGGCGCGATTGCATGAGAGCCTCTGCCCCATGGACAGCCTGGGAGCGTTTGAAGGTACGGATGGCCACGTGCTGCACCCACGACAGATCCTTGGTGTATTCGGGCTGCATGCTAGGTGCTATCACCCAAGCATCGTTCATCGGGTCCTTCACGTAAACAAAAGACAAATCGTCGGGACTCCATTTCACAAGCGTTTTGAATTTCGCTCCGGCGCGGCGCCGTAGATCACGCAGTTCAGAGCCTGCATAATTAAGCCCATAGAGCTCCACGCCGTGGTGGGCAATCGTCAATTCCTTGCTCATTGCCGCGATCAAGTTGAGGCGCTCAACGTCTAACGGAAATGCAGGGGGCGGCAAGAAATCCATGCCGTCCTTGAACACATCAAAGGGCTTTTCTAGACGCCGATTATTGAGCTCGAATGGATGAATCTCAACCACGAACTTGAGAAGACCAATCACGAAAGCCGAAAAGGTGATGCAGTTTTGTTTGGCTGCATCCGTGTACGTCACCTTCGGTGTTGGCTTTGCTATGCGGCCCTGCGTCAAAGTCAAATAGTCAAGCTCCGCAAAGAAACGTTCGACCCGCGGTTTTACCCAGGGCATTCGCGTGCGGCAGTACTTAATGTCTACACCGAGTTCCCATGCAACCAGGCGTAGCTGGCGCGAGTGAAATTCCAAGCCATTGTCAAATACAAGCATTTCTGGAATTCCAAACCCAAGCCACGGTTTCGAAAGGCCTGCCATTGCGGCCCAGTCATCCTTGGGCATGACTCCGTTCTTAATGACGTTTATCGCTGAAGTTAGGCCGGGTCCATAAAAGCTGACGTAAACGCCGACTATGTAGCCACTGTTTGAGTCGACCAGCACCGTCAGTGTTGGCCGACCCAATGGCAGCCACGTTCTGTCGCAGACGACGACGAAATTTAATGGCGTATGGTCACACTCCAGGCGCTGGAGGACGCGCGATGCACGATTTCCTTCGACCGTTGTGCGGTACTTCGCTCGGGCATATAGGGGCCCATACCGTGCTCGGTCGCGGTCATAGGGGTCGAACTCCTGCACCCGCCTGTGAATCGTTGCCAAGCTAACGCGAGCGTCACGTGCGGCCAGTTTCCCTTGGGCCACAAGGCTCTTGAGTTCCCGATGGATCAACTCATACGTATGCCGCAAAGTGTGGTGGAACGTCGTGAGGTAGACGGAGCGGATCTTTTTGTCCACGACCTCATTGACCTTGTCAGGAAGTCTCTTCTGCCGCCTTCTACAGCGATTACCGGACAGCAGCGCTGCTGGATTGCAACCCGACTTTTCGTAGACGCGCATCCACGTCATTACCGCCGCCGCGCTAGGCAAATTCTCTTTGGAACAATCGCCCGTCTTCTGGCGTGCTTCCTCTCGGCTCTTTGCGACTTTTGGAATTTCGTTTTCTATCCGAAATCGCTGACCTTTGGTGATATTTTTACGACGCATCCATAGGATGTAATCCATTGCGCGCTCAATTTGATTTCGATCCTTCTCCTTAAGTGACGCAAGGTCAATCAATATTACCGGCTGATTTTCTTGGTTTTCCGGATTAGAAGAATGCGGCGTATTCCCAAGTATCACCGTTAACCGCCCAGAGCCAATATCTGCAACAAGACGGCTTAACTTGAAATTTTGGACCATCCGGGTCCGCTTGTCCTCAAATTGGTATGTGTCCTTGTCGATTTGACGCAGATACTCCAAAGTTTGGCAACCACGCCGAAGGACCAAACCTTCTTCCAATACGAAGATGGACATGACCGCTCCTGCTCTTAATTTCCGCCATCGTTCCACGGCGAGCAGCCAAACCACTCTCCGAAGCTTTTCGAGCAATTACGGGGCAGCTTCGGCGCCAGGAAAACCGAGTCGTCATCGCTCATGTGGAGGTACCTGTCCAGCGAAATGACACGGCGGCACACGAGGTGGAGCACGTCCCATCTGGAAACACCGCACTTCTCCATCACTAGTCCGAATGCGAGCCCTTCAGGCCCCGCGATGGATAGCAGTTCCTCTACCGAGCTGCGTTTCTCGGGAGGGACCGTATGCATCCCGTACTTGCGGGCAATCTCCGCCCGCTCTGCTCTTCCTTCTGCATTGCTCTGCCCGTCATGGACGACGTAAAACTCGTAGCCTTTTGCACGAAGTTGGAATGCGACGTCGTTGAAGAGGCTGCGGTTCTCCTTCACGCGATTCCCCATCTTGACTTCTATAAAGGCTCCAGTTCGGTCCAGGAATTTCTGAGCAAAATCGGGCGTGTACTTGCGTGAACCGACCGTTAGCGTGCATGGCTGATGCACCAACGTGAGCAGCCACGGGCAAAGGAGCGCAGAGATGACGTAATTTCGTTCGTTGTCGCTTTCGTGTTCAACCGGGTGAGGCTGCGCCCAAGGCGCATTGACGAGACCCACAGTACGTGTGGGCGAGCGAGAGACGACCTCGCGGGCGCCGTCAAAAGGGATGTGTCCATGCATCGTTGCTCCTCAGGTTGATTTCCTGGAAAGCAGACGCAAGCGCCCCTTGACGCTATTGGCAGCACTGACGATACTGTCATGAGGGTCCCACAACCTCAGACGGCCCCGTCAGGGCGGTCGGCAGCGCCGGTTCTCGAAAGGGAGCTGGCGTTTGCTTTATCTATTTCAGCATCTGTGATTTAGGTAGTTGGGAGAAGATTAGAGTTCTTCTTTCTTTCAAGCAAATACCTCAACTGCCTAGAGTGAAACTGAATGTTTGAAGATTGCAGGCCCCATCTGCGCTAACGTCAATTCGCATTGCCGCTCGTGCCTCACGGACCGGAGGTACGTCTTCCAAACGGTTGCGTCAATCTGTTCGTCGCTCAAACTAATGCCTGTTCGCTTGCAGAAACGTCTGCGAGCGAACTCGGGGACATCTGCCATCCGGACAAATGCCGTTTGACCTGCGCGCGCGCGGATCGGTATCGAGCACAAGGCGGTCGGGAGCGCAGCGCACGCCTGCCGCCCCATCGTCGAGTTCACGGCCCAGACAACCGCACTTGCAGCGGTGTGTCTGATCA
This sequence comes from Variovorax sp. 05N34, assembly GCF_056397405.1. NCBI lineage: Bacteria > Pseudomonadati > Pseudomonadota > Betaproteobacteria > Burkholderiales > Comamonadaceae > Variovorax > Variovorax sp. 05N34. The sequence goes on along the minus strand of NZ_JBFTNI010000007.1, from coordinate 220,040 downwards.
CAGGCCCTGGCGAGCTAGCCTTCTCGACCAAGCTTTCATCCGTCACGATGCGGCACAAAAGATGTCGATCAGAGTATTCAATTTGGAGCAAAGTAGTCGCGAATACAGCTTGGGGATCCCGGCTTAAAGTGAGCGCCACCGTTGCCTCTTCGGGCAACTCCGAATTAAGCGGTTCGCTCAGGCCCCTCTGATTTAATAGCCGCTGCACAAGTACAACGGGCGATTCGACGTAGTGGGGATAGCTCTGGATCGCCGATACGCAGGAACCAGTAGCCAAGTCGAATAGTCGGACTGTGTCTACAAGCGACGGCCGCGATGACACTATTTCGCCTGTAAATCGGTTTACAGCCGAGCTTCCAATACTCACTTCAATCCGAATAAAACGATCCATTTGCGCACCTCACTGGACGAAAGATTGCGCCAGGTCGATTAAACGTGTCGATTAGCACATGCACTCTCTGGTGTGCGTCACACGCGAGGGACCATAGGATATGGAGCGAATTTAGTCTTAAGACGCATCGCTGATTTAAAGCAATTGACGCAGGAACGAGTTTGGTCGTCAAAGACGATGCGGCCAACTGGAAGTTGGCCGCATCAATAAATCACTTTAAGCCTCAGGCCGGTCAGCCAATCCCTGCAGACGGGTGCAGCGAAGCCGCTCTGCTTGAAGGGCAGCGTAAAGTTCAGCGACCAGCAATTGATGGTCTCGGCTTGCGCTCGATAGAGGTCTGGCCAGAGCTGCCCCAAGAGGACTGCGTTCGAGCTGCGCAAGCGTCGCAGACACGGCATCCTCCCCTCCCAAGAGGGCTTCGAGCTCGCTTAAACCGATCGCTCCGCTAGCGAGCAATACCTGGCTGGGTGGCCACTTTAAGTACACCGCAATGCTCTCGAGTGTCGGACGTTCACACCGGGCAAGGAGTTTAGGCGTTGCCCGCAAGCGATACCAGTGCGCGGGGTGCACTCCTATCGCGACAGCCAAATCCCGAACTGTGTGGCGCCGCCGAATCGCTTCGGACTCCAACGCTGCAACAAGCAATTGAGCGCTATACGGGCCCCTTCGCCCGCCCGCGCTGCTTTCACCGGCCGCCCTCAGCGCGGGCGGTCGAGAAGAAAAAGGTTCATTCATGTTGGCCTGACAAATACAGAGAGGGCCTCTGCGATCTGTCTAGCGATGCCGCCTAAGGCGGCCACGGGTTTCTGGCGACGGAGCCGAAGTTCGCTTAGCACGCAGCGTCCAGCAGTGCGCGCTGTGCTGAGCACGGCCCCTCATCGAGGAGCTTCACCCGAGTTCGCCTCTTCCAGGTCAAGGTGCAATCGGGCCAGCAGTTCGAGGTCCATCCACTCCCGCCCCGTCGCTCATGCCGCGCTACTGAACCGTGCGGAGAGGAGCCTTCGAATGCGCCGGGCGGGTGGGGGATGACGTGAACTTTTGAGCATGTCATCAGCATAGGGACGCGAAAGCGTCTACATGCGAGAAGAACTCCTATGACCCCTGCATGCCAGGAGACGTCTGCCTGCACGCGATGCGACATCACATGAGTCGCGGTTTAAAGTCAAGTAAAGCGCAGCCTTGCACTGCCCAGTCCGCGAATCTTTAAATCTATCGCAAGTTCGCCCCGTTTGCCCATACCGGTTAACGTAACGCCTGCTCGCTCGCCTGAATCAGAGTTCTCTCGTCAGCACCTGGGTTTAAGGTTCGCGTGCCGAAGCAGAGAAGCTCACTCGCATTGCCTTTCCTTCTGATCTTGAGCTCAAGGACACCGCTTCCTTGCTGGACTTACGCGACTTAAAGTGAGTGCCGTCGGCAACGCGGTCGCCACGGTCATACGCTCCGAAAGAAGACAGAGCTGGCGCTCGTTCATCGAAATTGCCTGCGTCCCGATGGCACTGAGGCGTGTGCCGATCCCATTCAGAAAAGCACCTCCAGATGTGGAGGACGGCGATAGCGTCCACCGCCTTCGACTAGTGATCGAGGCCGCGACGCTGAACGCCTAGGTCGGTGCATGAGCCGGCTCGGACCAGGTCTGCGCGGCCGCTGCTACGAGCCCCTTGTCCGCTGAATCGTTCGTCTCAGCGAACGTGGTCTTGACCAGATTGGCCAAACCCGCGCAACGGCAATCTAGCGTCCTCCGCATGACGCAACAGCGGCGAAACATGCCCTGAAGAATCCCGACAAGTGTGAGCGCGGCGACTGCAAGCGACCTGCCAATGTGGGCACATCGAGATGCGGGTATTACAAACTGACAAGGGCTTGCTGCGCCATTCGCGATATCTCGCCCGTCCGCTTCCCGTCCTCAGTCGGTTCGCCCGTCCCTTGATGGCGTGCAGTTTGTTCGCGAGACACACATTCGCCTCCCATCTTCGCAATTCCCCAGCCGCGTCGGGAAGGATAAACAACATCCGCTAGACGGCGGATGCACAAGCATCCAACCACCAGCACCCGTCCGTTCCTCAAGTGGGCCGGCGGCAAGCAGCGATTGCTCAAGTCTCTCCTTCCCCTTCTTCCGGCGGGCGCGCGTCTCATCGAGCCGTTCGTCGGTGCGGGCTCTGTCTTTCTGGCGTCCGACTACCCTGCGTACATCCTCAATGACGCCAATGCCGACCTCGTCGCGGTTTGGACGGCGCTGAAGCGGAGCCCCTGCGACTATGTGCGGGACGCTGCCGCGTACTTTTGCGAGACCAACCACAACCAGAGTAGCTATCTGGCTTTGCGCGAAACGTTCAACGCTTCGTCGGACCCGCATTTCCGCGCAACCTTGCTGCCGTATCTGAACCGTTTTGGATTCAACGGGTTGTACCGAGTGAACCGGGCCGGCGCATTCAACGTCCCCTACGGCAAGCCAGCCCAGCTACCTGTTTTCCCGATGGATGCCGCGCTGCAGGCCGCCAACCGTTTGCAGCGCGCGGCGGTCCAAGCGGGGGATTTTCAAGCTGCAATCGACCTCGCTGTGGCGGGGGACATCGTCTACTGCGACCCGCCCTATCACCGGTCAGCCCGCGGTGCCTCGTTTGCGGCGTATACGAGCGACGGATTCGGTGACGCGGATCACCTCCGCCTTGTCGACAGCGCCAGGGCCGCGGCGGCTCGAGGTGCGCGCGTCTTCATCTCGAACCACGACACCCCCGTCACCCGGGCTCTCTACAAGGACTTCAGAATTCACGAACTGCGTGTCAACAGGAGCATCGCATCGACGAAAGCCGGGCGGGGCACCTGCGGTGAGCTCCTCGCGGTACTCGAACGAAGCTGAGCGCGCCGTTCGGGCACACCCGGGCTTTCAAGTGATGTTTCTCCTTCGGGGCACTGGTTGCTCGCATGCCATGCATCAGGTAGCGTGCTTTCACTGCGTTTTTTTGAGCGGCGCGCATCTATGCTGGGGTGCATGCCGATAGCGCGTGGCAAGCCTCCAGACCTCGCATCTGCGAAATGGCGTGCCTTGAGAAGTTTGAGACCATGTCTCGGGGGACTCTGTACGGATGCCACTTTGCGGTGGCGCCGCTGGGCCCAGGAGCGCCCGTACTGAAGACAGAAGACAGTATGGGGTCGATGATCACGACAGCCAGTGCCCAAGACACAACGGAAAGGTGCGGGCCGGTTGTGTACCTTGACTTTGACGGTGTACTGCACAACGAAGAAGTGCTGTGGAGCCCAAAGCGAGGACCCTACCTGAAGACGCCGGCGAGCTACCGGCTTTTCCAGCATGTCGGATTGCTTGAATCGCTGCTGATGCCTTATCCCGACGTTCGCATCATCCTGAGTACCTCCTGGGTCTTGCGATATGGCTGTTTGCGAACCGCGCGCAGGCTTCCCATTGGATTGCGGGAGCGGGTTGTGGGCGCAACATTTCACAGCGCCATGGATTCGATCGACTTCCAGTCTCTGCCCCGCGGGTTGCAGGTTTGGGCGGACGTGCTTCGGCGCCAACCTCGGGACTGGCTCGCTCTGGATGACGACTACATGAATTGGCCAGCGTGGTGCAGAGACCAGTACGTCCGCACCGATCCTCTCGAAGGAATCAGTCACCCGAGCGTGCTGGGCGCCGTCCGGGAAGGACTGCGTCGGATCGCGGGGCCGGGCATACCTTAGGCCACTTCGCACTTCCATGGGCATGTCTCGCCGCAGCGAATAAACCGCGGGCATACACGTTAACGCGTGTCCCTTTGCGGACAACCCACCTGCATACCAACACCGGAGTGAATGCGAATGTTTCGAAAATGCGAACCCACCCTGCAAATGACCTTGCAGCAGGCGGCCGAAGGACAGCCTGACTTTCTTCCCATTGTCCAAAGTCTTCGGGAGACCACCGATCGGCCAGAGGTCCTGGGCGGCGCTGTGGCGGGCGTCGTAAAGGCCAAGTACCTGCCCAAGATGAGCGCTGGCGAGCCGTCCGTCGTCCTGATTTGTTTGCCCGAGCGAGTTCACGACTCCTTGCCTGCCTTGCTCGAGGACGACGCGGATATCGTGAACCTGACGTCTTTCGATTTGACGACATCGACCACCTGCCTGGTTCTCAAGGGGGGCGGCAAGTCCTTGGAGCTTGCAACGTATCCGATGGACGAATCTCTACGCAAACGAAGTGGAGCAATCGTTCTCGTCGTGGCTGTCGTGTGTGGAGAAGACGTCTGGGTACGGCGTCTCCACGCGGAGGATCCCGACCTATTGCTCGCTCGTGACCAAGCGTCAGGAATCGGGGCCGGCTACAACTTCGAGCCTTACCGTTGGTGGAGTGAAGAAGAACTGCAGCGTGCCGTAGTCGAGGCGCCGGCCGCTCAAAAGGCTTGGGAAGAAGAAGGATCCGCCTACCGACCGAAGTTCTGGGTCCATGCGCCGCTGGACGCCGCTACCGCCGGCACGTAAGAACGCCGAGGCCTAAGACTGGCTGCCAGCATCTGGTGCGATATGGCCGAATCTGTACGGCGCCCTCGCCGAACCGAAATGTCGCGAGGGCGCTCTTGCTGATTGGACTTGAGGTATGAGCAAGTGGGAAGTTGGACCAGTCGACGCTTTACCGACCAAAACGCTCGATGCTTGGCGAGTCTGTATCGTTCCCGCTGATGGACTAGACCGCCCCAGGACGGGCCACTTGTGGGGGTTTGTGCGCGAGACTTGCCGCGGCCGCGTCAGCACCGCGATTGCAAGGCTTGATCCGGTCAGTCGGCGTGTGTTGACTCGCTCAGGCCGCGTCTACCGGTTGGCCGGAGACTCCGGAGTCAATACTGACGCCCTGTACGTCTGGGGAGCATGGAAGCAAGCGAGAGGCATCCAGGTCGAAGATGAATTTGATGCTACTGACGAGGTCGAGACTGTTCTGTCTCGTCCTAGATAGATGACTGCCAAGCATCGACGCTTTGAAGAGGCGCGCTCGCACCGTCGCAACGGCTCTTAGGAACGGTTTGGGCTGAAAATCGTCTACTCTGGGTCGACCTTGGTCTGGGTCGACTGTGTCGAGGTGGCGCGCACAATATGGCCAAAGGAGAATTCGATGACCAGTATCGTTGGGCGCGCCATTTGTAGAGAGATGTCCCCGCGCGCCCAGCGGGTGCTCCGGAACATGGTCGAATCGGCAACCACGCCGTCCAAGTCATACAAGGTAAGAGCTGCCAGCGGAGGCTTCGTTATCTATCGGCCCGACCTACAGACCCGTCAGGGCATCTTCTCTCCGCGCCCGCCCATACTGAAGGCGGACGTATGAATCACTTATCTCGCAAGGTGAAGTGCCTGCTCCTCCGGCGTGGCCGGTAAGCCGTTAACGCGATTCGATTTCTTGATCTTGGGCCTGGGTTCCGGCGAAGCCCACCCGTGTTCTACGCCGTCGCCAAGTGAGCCGCTGCTGGTCGCTAGTCTTCGCGTCACTTTTCTATAGAAGCCCGCGCTGGAACTTGCCGTATCTTTTAATCCACTTGCCCTTGTCTGGGTGCCTTTGGTGGTCGTTGGTATTGACCTTCGGCGCTATCGCCCGGAATAGCCAACGACTTCTATTGGAGAGGTTGGTGAACAGGCAGTCCCGGCCATGAGCAACCGGTCGCGAGTCCACCCGCTACGACTGATCCACACTGGCTGCTGTCGGTCGAATTTTTCCGGCGAACGACGGAGATCGCCGATACCTGACGTCCGCGCCTTTCTTTGCGACTGACTGGTCTAGTCTGGAACTTGACTTCGGGATGCTCGTCCGCGGATCGGCGGGCGACTGGACGGCGAAAGTGACCGGAGCGGGTGAAGCAACCTGGCCGCGTCACATCGAATGGCTGCTTGCATCAGCGCCGGAATGGTGGTTCGGGCCCTAAGCGGTCACTGGGCTCGCTTCGAAGCAGTCATCTGCTGCGTGGTCATACCGGCTGTTTAATACCCCAGAAGCCGCTCGTCGATGCCGTCCGGAGGCATTCGCGTAAGGTGGGTTGATCCGGTGCAGCCGCGCAATCACCAGTGCCATCGACGACAACTCCGAGGCGCTCTCTGCGCCTACCTGCGCGAGGCCGCTGAGACTGTTTCCAACACGTCCTGCGGCGCGACAGGCTTCACCAGATGCCGGTCGAAGCCGACCTCGCGGGCGCGCGCCTTGTCCGCATCCTGCCCGTAGCCGGTGAGTGCGACAAGTTGGCAGTCGGTGCCGCAGATCGCGCGAATGCGCGCGCCCAGCTCGTAGCCATCCATGACTGGCAGTCCGATGTCGAGCAGGGCGACTTCGGGCAGCACCGCGCCGACGACCTCCAGTGCCGACACCGGGTCGTGGCACACGGTGACTTGGTACCCGTGCGCGCGCAGTAGTTGAGCGGTCGTGGAGGCGGCGTCGACGTTGTCGTCCACCAGCAAGATGCGCTGGCCGCGACCCACCGCGGCCGGCGCGTCGTCTGGGATGGTTGGTGCGCACGCCTCGGCCTCGGGAATAGCAAGCGGCAGATGCACCACGAATTCGCTGCCGCGACCGAGCCCTTCGCTTTGCACGTCAACGCTTCCGCCATGAAGACCGACCAGGCTGTGCACCAGCGCGAGGCCGATGCCCAGTCCGCCCTCGGCACGGTCGATGCCGCGCGGGCCCTGGTAGAAGAGCTCAAAGATGCGCGGCTGAATCTCGCGCGGAATGCCTCGGCCGTTGTCGCGAACGCTGATCGCGAAGCGCGCCTCGTCCACCGCCTTGCACGAGAGTTCGATGCAGCCGCCGGGTTCCGTGTAGCGAGCCGCGTTTATCAGCAGGTTGGCGACCACCTGCGCGATGCGAACGGGATCGCACACGCAACGCAGGTCGGGTTGCACGTCAACGCGCAGTTCGTGATTGCGCTGCTCCAGCAGCTCGCTCGCCTGTTCGACCGCCTTAGCGAGCAGCGCCTTTACATCGCTGGGCGTGCGCTTGAGCTCGATATTGCCGCGTGTGATACGCGAGATGTCGAGAAGGTCGTCCACGAGGCGCACCAAATGTTCGACTTGCCGCTGGATGATGCCCTGCTCACGCGCGGTGCCCGTGTCGCCGCGCATGCGCATCAGCTGCAAGGCCATCACGATCGGGGAGAGGGGATTGCGCAGCTCGTGGCCAAGCATGGCAAGGAATTCGTCCTTAGCACGGCTTGCCTCTCGCAGTTCTTCCAGCAGCTGCTCCCGCTCCGAAGCTGCGGCGAGTTGAGCCGCCTCACGCGCGATGCGCTCGGAGGCATCGCGGGTGAAGCAGCGCGTGTAGCGCAGCTCGCCGTCCTCGAAGTACCCGTTCGAGCAGATCAGGACCGTCTTTGTACTGCCGTCCCCGCAACGCATCTCGCCCGGTTCGTCGCGCAGCACCTCGCCGGCCCTGAGCCGGCGCAGAATTTGGTCGATCCGGGCAGGGTCGACATAGAACTCGGCGATGTTGTGGCCCACGTACTCCTCCCAGCGGTAGCCCAGCATCTCGAGCTCGGCCCGGTTGGCATAGAGGATTGCGCCGTCGCCGGCCACCTTGTGGATGCCTTCGCTCGCGTTGTTCAGGAAATCGGCGAGCTCGCGCTCTCGCTCGCGCAGCGTCTCCTCGGCGCGCTGACGCCTGCCTAGCTCGACGCGCAGCGCGCGCGTCTGCTGCTGCAGCTCGAGGAAGGTCATCGCCGCGGAGCCGGGCGGAGCCGCCGCTTCGTCGAGCGTATTGAGCACGCGCGAATGGGCCGCGCAGACATGTTGAAAGGCGCGAGCCTTCTCCGACGAGGAAAAGAGCTGCCAAGGATATGCGCAGAACAGCGCGAAGGCATAGCGCCGCGCCGCCTGGTTCCAGATCTGCTCTAGCTGCAGCGCGCCTTCGTAGTTGCCTTGCTCGCACAGCAGCGCCACCATTTCACCGAATGCGTGCAGCGGCTTGCCTGACCGTCCATTGCGCAACACCGGCCCCAGTGCCTCTTCGAACAACGCGGCGTCCGGCCGTCCATCGACCATGAAGCGCTCCAGGGTCTCTGCTGCATCGAGCATCACGAGCCGACCGGCAAATCCGCCGGTGATGTCGCAGGCTCCCTTGCCGAAGGCGCTCAGCCGCTGCGCAAAACAGGCGCGGTGCGCGGATGTCCCAATAGCCACGGCCATGCCCCCGGCGCGCAGAGCGGAGTCGAGGTGCTCGCAGACCTCATCGATCAACCAGTCGTCCCGGTCATAGAACCGGACTTCGTGGTCTTTGGGGAGGGACTCGGCGGTATTGGACATGTGTAAAGGCCGGGCTGGATCCGGAGTATGGACCACTCGACAGAAGACGGCAGAACCTACCGCGGCTTTACTCCGCCAGGATGCTTCGCCATAAATGACGTACCTTTTGGGGACCGAAGGGCGCGACGAACCGGGTGGCTGCTGGCGATCATTGCTATTTGTCGAGCACGTCACGTACCTTCGCGGCCAATTCGTCAAACGAAAACGGCTTCGTGATGAGCTGAACGCCCCGATCGAGGCGCCCATGGTGAACGATGGCATTGCGCGCATAACCGGTGGTGAAAAGCGCCTTGATGCCCGGCCACAAGGCTCGCGCGCGCGCCACCACCTCGGAACCGGTCATGCCTCCGGGGAGAACGACATCCGTGAACACGAGGTCAACGCTGCGCTTCTGCAGTACCCCGAGGGCCGCTGGGCCGTCCAGGGATTCGATCACCTGGTAGCCGAGCTCTCGCAATGCGTTGACTGTATACAGGCGCACGTCAGGATCGTCCTCGACCACCAGAATCGTCTCGCCCAATGCTTCGGGGGCCAACGCAGGCTCGGTCAACTCTTCCTGCGCCGTGTCGCCATGGCTGCGCGGCAAATACAGCCTGACAGTAGTGCCATGCCCCACTTCCGAATAGAGCTGCACATGACCGCCGGACTGCTTCACGAAGCCGTAGACCTGGCTCAGTCCCAAGCCCGTCCCCTTGCCTTCCGCCTTGGTCGTGAAGAAGGGCTCGAACACGCGGGTCATCGTTTGCGGGTCCATGCCGACGCCCGCGTCAGTGACGCTGATGACGACGTACTGACCGGGTATAACCTCAGCGTGCCGTGCAGCATAGGCTTCGTCGAGATGGCCATTGGACGTCTCGATCGTGAGCTTGCCCCCGGAGGGCATTGCATCCCGGGCGTTAACCGCCAGGTTCAACAGCGTGCTTTCCAGTTCGTTCGGGTCGACCTCGGTCGTCCAGAGCCCACCCGCTGCGACTGTTTCGAGTTGGACCGTTTCTCCGATCGCACGCCGCAACAGTTCCGAGATGCCCTGCACGACCAAATTCGCGTTCAAAGGCTTGGGATCGAGTGGCTGGCGTCGCGCAAATGCTAGCAGTCGCTGCGTGAGCGCTCCTGCTCGCCGGGCCCCGGACATAGCCTGGGCAGCAGCGCGGCGCAGGCGCGCCATTTCCTCGGGCAAGCTGCGCGACAGAATCTCGAGGTTGCCCACGATCACCTGAAGGAGGTTGTTGAAGTCGTGTGCGATGCCGCCGGTCAGCTGGCCTACCGCTTCCATCTTTTGGGCCTGGCGCAGGGCCTCCGTGCTCTGGACGAGATCTTCGGTACGCCGCCTGACCTGCTCCTCCAGGTCCAGGTTGAGTTCTCGCAATGCAGCTTCGATTCGACGGCGCTCGGCGATCTCTCGCTGCGTTTCCTCGAAAAGCCTAACGTTGTCGATTGCGACGGCCGCCTCGCCGGCGAGGCCGCTCAGATTGCGCTCTGAATCTTCCGTAAACACACCGCACTCGGAGTGGCCGAAGAAGAGACCGCCAATGACTGACCCGTTGCGTGAGATGACTGGCACCGCGAGGTAGCTGCACACTGGAAGGTGCCCCTTGGGCATTCCCCAGTGAGGCTCATTGTGTCCATACCGAGGATCGCGCGTGATGTCATCCGAGCGTACGATGCCGCTGCCTTCGAACGTCGGTGCGAAAACTTCGGTGTTCCGTGGCATGGGAAACTTTGAAAACGCCTCCTTTGGAACGCCGGAGATGCCGTAAAGCATGTAGCTCTCGCCGGCCGCATCCACCACGTTATAGAAGAACGCGCCGAACTGGGCGCCGGTCAGTGCCACGCCCGCGTCGGTGACGGTCTGAACGAGGGCGTCAAGGTCCGTTTCACGGGCGAGGGTCGCGCCAGCCTGGTTGAGGATTTCGAGCGCCCGCGTGCGCTCCCGCAGGGCCGATTCGACTTGACGGTGCGCTGTCCGATCTCTCAGGACCTTGACGAAGCCGCCACTGGGGTCCGTTCGATTCAAGGGCTTGGTCTCCCCTATCCCCCAGAAGCGCTCGCCGTTTTTGCGCAGACGCCAGCCCTCGGCGCCACCGGCGCCTTGTTCCACAGCAAGAGCGATCTCCGAGCGAAGCAATTGCTCACCGCCTTCCTCGATAGGGAATATTCGAGCGAGCGGCTGGCCCAGCATTTCCGCCTCGGTCCAACCGAGGATCTGGTGCGCGCCTTCGCTCCAGCCGGTGACGATGCCGTCGGCATCGATGGAGATGATGGCCGTCTCCGTCGCCCCATTGAGCACCCGGCGATAGCGGTCAATGACCGTTTGGCTCCATCGTGCATCGTCAGACCTTTCAGACACGCTGTGAGTCGAGAGCGGAATCTGAACGCGGGGTTCGGGTGCCATGGCTGAATTTGGTGCTGAGGGTCTGGGCGTGGCTGTTTCGGAAGTAGTGCTAAATGTTACCGGACCCCTGGGGCAAGCGCCCAGTGGCCACATCCAGTCGGGCAAGGACGAGGCCCGCAGTTGGTGGCGTCCTACGACTGCGCTTGACGCTACGCCGAAAACTGCAAAAAGGAAATAAGGGAACAAGAAGGAACCCCGTGACCCGCCGTAGCGAGCTCGTTGATCTGATACAGGCCCTTTCGCGCGAGGAGAGCACCCGGCAACCCACGGCAGCTTCTTGGCTTGCGCAGCAGGACGCGAAGGATCGTGGTGGAAACAGCGAGCAGACTTCACACGACCAGGCTGCACCCGAAGGCAAGGTCAACGGCAACGAGTGGCGTACGACGAAAGATCCGTCGGATGCGCCCAAGTCCTAGCGAGCCCATAGAGGCTGGCGTTCGGCACCCGAAGAGGCTTTGCTTTGCCCCCGGCAACGACTGCTTCCAAGCAAATTCCGCCGGCAGGTTTAACTTCCGCTACTGGCCGGGACTGACTGTTCGCCAACCTCCCTGATAGCGGCCCTTGGGCTATCCGGGCGATAGCCCCGAGGGGCAGTAACAGGGACCGCAGCGGACTGGTACTCGCGGCCATGACCGGAAGTACACGAGCGTCGGCTTTCGAGCAGTCCACGTTGGATGTCAAAGCTCCGCAAGCGGCATGCGCGTTGCGCGCCGAAATTGCTTCTCAAACAAGGGCGTGACACGGCTGGCCTCCGCAGGCATCGACTTCAGGCAGCGGCATTGGACTCTGAAGCAATTAGGGAGTAGAAGTCGCCAAGGGGCCATCCTGGTGGTCACCAAACGGAAGGTGCGTGGAAATGCGCCGACCGTGGCTCAGATTAGCCTGCCATCAAGGTTATCGGCGCGCAAATCGCTGGTGTCGTTGCTGACCTAAGCACCGAAATCGAACAAGATCGAGCCCCTCCCTGGCCTTCAGGATCTTGCGATGATCCCTACACTGACACTCGTGATCTACATGCCCACGCCGGCGCCCCCGAAGTCGTCAACGGGCGCGACCGGTGGTGCATTGACGGGGCCGCACGAGATCGGCCCGTGGAAATGCCCCCTGATCCTGTGAGTCCAGCCGCCAGCGAGTCAGCGCTTGGGCCGCATGGGCACGGGTCGCGGGATGAGGTCGCGCGCATGATCGACGCGCTCCATCGCTCGCTGATCGCCCTCGTCACGCTGCTCGAACTCGCGGTGATCGCGTAAATCCTGCTTCGTCCGCATCGCGATCCTGTCTCGTCCGGCGCGAGCAGGAAGCAGCCAGCCTGACAACAAGAACACGAGACCACGATGTTCTCGGCATTGACCAACATGGAAAGGATGAACGTATGCGCAAATTTCTTATCGCCTGCATCGTCTTTGGTGTCGTTACTTCGGTCGTTGCTGACGATTCGGCAAAGCTGGCTGGCGTCTGGAAAATGACTTCCTGGACCCGACATGAGGTTGCCTCGGGCAAGGACGGAAAGCCGTTTGGCGAGCATCCCACCGGCTACCTGATCTTTACCAAGGATGGCCATTTCATGTGGAGCGGATTCAAGGATCAGCGTCCAAAGCCGGCAGCAGCCGAGCCAACCGACGCCGAGAGCGTTGCCTTGTTCAAGACCATGTACGCCTACAACGGCACCTACAAGGTTGAGGGAGGCAAGATTGTCGACACCATAGAAGGCGCGTGGAACGAGGGTTGGGTCGGCACCAAATTCAAGGTCGACAAATACGAAGTCTCTGACAAAACATTGACCATGGTCTCGGCTCCTTTCAAGGCAAATACTGATGGCGCTGAGATGGTTGTCACGACTACCTACGAGCGGATTGAATAACCAGTGACGGAACTTCGAGGTCCCACCGTTGGCACCCTTCGCTCTGGGGCAGAGTGCCATTGGACTTCGGACGCGGCCGAGGCCCTTAGCGCTCGACCCCGAGTACGGCGAATTGGCCCCTGGATCGAACGCTACTGCGTCGCGCGGCGGCCGCTTCAGAACGACCAGCTTTCGGTAGCTTCGTTTCCAGCTTGTGACGCCTGGCAGTGATGCCTCTGCGCAGGGTCGATTCGCGAGCCGATCAAGATGCTGTTCGAGTCGCCGTCACATCATCAAGTCGCCGATCGCCGGGACGACCGCGCCGACCGTGCCGACCACGACAACGGCCCGCTGATTCCGCGGCGCTACAGCGGATGTGGGACCTCACGAAAGTGGGAATCTTGTGCTGAGGACGACCTCGGGTTTGGTGGCGGCGGTCAGGGTATTCGGGCGCGGTCGTTTCCGCCGTGCGAGTTGGCGGAGGAGGCGAAGTCCCACACCCGCTTCAGCACCAGCCTGCTTACCGCCGCAGTGGCCCCTGCACGATGAGGGTTGCCCACGCGCTTTCAAATCTTAATGACTGCACGTCTACGCAAACTCCTCATCGATCTTCGCGAAAGCTTCTGGCTTGTTCCCGCAGGAATGGTTCTGCTTGGGATCCTGCTTGCTGTCGGACTGCTAGGTATCGATCGCGGCGGTGCGTTACCTTCATGGATGACGCAGAGCGCTTGGCTGTACAACGGGGGTGGGACCGGCGCGAGGACGCTTCTGGGGGCAATCGCCTCATCCACCATCGGCGTCGCGGGGACAGTGTTTTCGATCACGATCGCCGCGCTATCGTTGGCCGCTGGCCAGATGGGGCCGCGGCTGCTGCGGAACTTCACACGCGATCGCGGAGTGCAGGTCACTCTGGGTGCGTTCCTTGGCACGTTCTCATACGCGCTGATGGTGCTGCGCAGCGTACGCACTCAAGAAGAAGGACCTTTCACACCACACCTCGCGCTTTCTGTCGGGCTCTTGCTCGCCTTTGGCTGCGTCGCGACCCTGGTCTACTTCGTCGGGCACATGGCGAACAGGATCAATGTGGATACGGTGGTGGAACTCGTTAGCGACGACGTGCGAACTGCGATGCGCTTGCTGTCCGTCGATGCGCAGGAGCCAGACCCTCCCGCTGAAGCTTTTTGGGCGCAGGCGACGCCTGTCATCGATTTTCGACGGGGCTATCTCCAGCAACTGGATGAAGCGTCGTTGGCAGACTGGGCGGCTCGCCATGGGACAGCGGTGCGACTCCTCGTGCGCCGCGGAGACTATGTCTTCCCCGGAGCGCCAATCGCGGTTGTATCGATCAAGGTCCCGGATGTTGAAGCGGCAATCCGTAAAGCCACCGCGCTGGGTTCTACGCGTGGTAGTAGTGGAGATGCCGAATCCGCGATCCGGCAACTCGTCGAAGTGGCGGTGCGCGCACTTTCGCCAAGCATCAATGACCCGCACACGGCCATGAGCGTGCTCGACCGATTGGGCGCCGCGTTGTGTGATCTTTCAGGCAGCCACCTTCCGAGCGGTGTCTCCACGCGTGACGACCAAGTCGTGCTGGTGGTGCCCCGTGTCAGCTACGACCGTCTGGTCGACGAAATGTTCCACATGATTCGACAGAACGCGGGCGGCAGCGCGGCCGTATTAATTCGAATGCTGGACGTTCTGATCGCGACCACCATCTGCGAGGCCGACGAAGGTCGCCGGGACGCATTGCTGCGTCACGCGGGGTTGATCTGGGCGGACGCTCGCCGCAACGTAGGCAATTCCGATGATGTTCTGGATGTGGGCCGGCGCTATGCCTTCCTCACCAGGTCGTGGCATGAGAGGGAAGGCGAGCGCTGCAGCGCTTCATCGATCGCGTGAGGCCTACCGTGCCGTCGCAAACAATGGAAAAGCGCACGTGCTTGTAATACACGTCCGCCATGAGACAAAGGACACGGCTGACGCTGCTCGCCTGGCTGGTAATGTCTATTGAGTAAGTGTGCTTCGGTGAGCCTTCCACTCAGGGTGGCTTTTCCTGCGGCATCCCGCCAAGGTCAGGAGCTCAAGTGTCCGAGATTGTGGTGGTTACCGGCGCTGGCGCTGGAGTAGGACGTGCGACGGCCGAAGAGTTCGCTAGGAACGGCTACGACGTTGCCTTGATGTCGCGCGATGCAGCCCGGCTTGAACGCGCTGCTGCCGAACTCCGCAAGCACGGTGTTAGAGCGCTGGCAATTCCAACAGATGTCGCCGATGCTGAGCAGGTTGATGCGGCAGCGAACCGCGCGGAAAGGGAACTCGGTCCGATCGACATCTGGGTCAATGTCGCCATGGCCACGGTGTTCGCGCCTGTCGCAGATCTCACTGCCGCCGAGGTCGAACGGGGCACGCGAGTGACGTACCTCGGTCAGGTCCACGGAATGATGGCCGCCATGCGTCGGATGCGTATGCGCAACCGCGGCACGATTGTTAACGTTGGCTCGGCGCTGGCGTACCGCTCGGTTCCTCTGCAGTCGATCTACTGCGGCGCGAAAGCGGCGATCAGGGGGTTCACCGATAGCTTGCGATCGGAGATCATTCACGACAAGCTGAAGATTCAACTCTCGATCGTCGATCTGCCTGCAATCAACACGCCGCAGTTCGACTGGGCATTGAACAAGACAGGTCGTCGCGCGAAGCCTGTTGCGCCGATCTTTCAGCCCGAGGTCGCGGCCCGCGCCATCTTTTTCGCCGCCACGCACAAGCGGCGCGAGGTCTGGGTCGGATTCCCGACAGTCAAGGCCATTCTGGCCAACCGCGTGGCGCCCGGCCTTCTGGACCGGTATCTGGCGACCACCGGCTATTCGGGACAACTAAGCGATCACCCTACGGCTCCCAATGCACCAGCCAATCTGTTCGCGCCCGTGCCTGGCGACTTCGGGGCGCACGGCCGCTTCGATGATGAAGCCAGCGCTCGGAGCTGGCAGATGTTTACCGAACGGCACCGCAGCGCCGCCTTCGCGCTCGTTGGCCTCGCGCTTCTCGCCATCACGGGCCTCCTGGCTCGACGTGCCTCACGCTAGCGCCCCGCTCGCCGCCGGTTTCAAACCATTTTTCCCTTTGGCAGAGGATCTCATCATGTCCCAAAACGTTGCTGAATTCGTCTGGAAGCGATTGTCCGAATGGGGACTGTCACGCGTCTATGGCTACCCGGGCGACGGCGTCGGAGGCCTCGACGTCGCGCTCGAGAAGGCCAAGGACTTCATGGACTATGTGCAGGTACGCCATGAGGAGATGGCTGCCTTCATGGCCTCGGCCCACGCTAAGTTCACGGGGCAGGTGGGGCTGTGCTATGCGACTTCCGGCCCAGGAGCGATCCACCTGCTCAACGGTCTCTACGATGCGAAGGCCGACCATATGCCGGTCGTCGCCATCGTCGGACAGCAGGCGCGCAGCGCGCTCGGCGCGAGTTACCAGCAGGAAGTCGACCTGCAAAATCTCTTCAAGGACGTGGTCAGCGAGTTCGTCATGACGGCCGTCGTCCCGACCCAGGTGCGCACGCTGATCGACCGCGCCGTGCGAATCGCGCATTCCAAACGCACGGTGACCTGCGTGATCATGCCCAACGATTTGCAAGAACTCGACTACGAAGAGCCTCCGATGGCGCATGGCGCCACGCACACCGGAGTCGGTTTCGCAGGCGAGGCGACCCTGCCCGGCATGGACGCGCTCAGGCGTGCGGCTGAAATCCTGAACCGCGGCAAGAAGGTGGCGATGCTCGTCGGCGCGGGCGCGCTGCACGCCACTGACGAAGTCATTGCCGTGGCCGACCGGCTGAACGCGGGCGTCGCGAAGGCCCTGCTGGGCAAGGCGGTCGTCCCGGACGACTTGCCGTATGTCACCGGATCGATCGGCCTGCTCGGCACGAAGCCGAGTTGGGATCTCATGAAGGAATGCGACACCTTTCTGATGGTGGGTTCGGCCTTTCCCTACAGCGAGTTCCTGCCCAAGCCGGGAGACGCGCGCGGCGTGCAGATCGACATCAACGGCTCGAACGTGAGCCTGCGTTATCCGATGGAGTACTCGCTCGTGGGCGACAGCAAGCAGACGCTGGCTGCCCTCCTGCCCCTGCTGGAGCAGAACACGAACACTGCGTGGCGCGAGACGGTCCAAGGCAATGTCGCGTCGTGGTGGAAGACGCTGGAAGAACGCGCGATGGAGGCCGCGACGCCCATCAACCCGCAGCGCATCTTCTGGGAGCTCTCATCGCTGCTGCCAGACGACGTCATCATGACGGGGGACAGTGGCTCGGTGGCGAACTGGTATGCGCGCGACATCAAGATGCGGCGCGGCATGATGGGCTCGCTGTCGGGCGGACTGGCCTCACTCGGGGCGGCGACGCCCTATGCAGTAGCGGCAAAGATGGCCTACCCGCATCGGCCGGTCATCGGCTTCATCGGGGACGGCGCCATGCAGATGAACGGGCTGAACGTCATGATCACCATCAGCAAGTACTGGCAGCGGTGGTCCGACCCGCGCTTGATCATCATGGTGCTCAACAACGAGGACCTAAACCAGGTCACATGGGAGGAGCGCGTGCAGCTGGGCGAAGGCAAGACACCTTCGACACAGACCATTCCCAACTTCCCGTATCACAAATACGCGGAACTGATCGGCCTGAAAGGCATCTTCTGCGACAACCCGGACGCGATCGCGTCGTGCTGGAAGCAGGCTCTTGAGGCGGACCGGCCCGTCATCATCGAGTTCAAGGCCGACCCCAACGTGCCGCCGTTGCCACCGCACATCACCCTAAAGGACGCGCGCAACTTCATGACAATGATGCGCAACGAACCCGAGCTCGGAAGCGTCCTCAAGAACAGCGCCAAGGAGCTGCTGGCGAGCGTCATTCCCGGCAAGAGCTGAAGCGATGAAAGCAGTCGCGCTTGCCGCATTGGCATCACCCGCCCGGGCCAAAAGCGGCCGTCACACCGAGGCTCCCCATGCGGAGATCGCCGAAACCCCTTCGGGGTTGATCGTGCGCTCCGCCACGCGGCTCAACCGCTCGGCTGGCACGCTGGCGGCGTCCGTGCTGCTCGACAGCGCCATGGAGCACGCCCGGGGCAACTTCCACAACAAGGCGATGTGGACGCCCATCCTCACCTCTGTGTTGTCGATTGGCGCGAGCATGCACGGCCACGTGGATCGGCGCGCGCGTCCCCACCTCGGGCGCGACCTGATTTACGGCGCGGCCGGCGTCGTGGGCGTGGTCGGTACGGCTTTTCACGTCTACAACGTGACCAAGAAAGTGGGCGGGTTGAGCTGGCAGAACGTGTTCTATTCAGCCCCGCTCGGCGCGCCAGCCGCCATGTCGCTCTCGGGGCTGATGGGCTTTCTGGGCGAGCGCGTGCGGAGCAATCCGACCGGCTCGACGCCGCGCATCGCTGGCCTCGATGCCGGCCGTGTGGTCGCGGGACTGACCAGCGCGTCGCTCCTCGGCACCACGGCCGAAGCGGGACTGCTGCACTTCAGGGGCGCATTCCACAACCCTGCGATGGCACTGCCTGTGACCATGCCGCCCGTGGCCGCCGGCCTGCTCGCGGCGGCAGCATTGGGCCGCCGCCGCGACACGCCGCGGCCGCTGTCGCGCTGGTGGCTTGCCGCGACCGGGTTGATGGGGCTGTGCGGCGTCGCCTTTCACGCCTGGGGCGTATCGCGAGGCATGGGGGGATGGAAAAACTGGCGCCAGAACGCGCTCGCCGGTCCGCCGCTGCCTGCGCCGCCCTCATTCACCGGACTCGCACTGGCGGGGCTGGCCGCACTTGCATTGCTGGCGGATGCCCACGATGACTGAAGCTTCACGGTTTCCCGGCTACCGCGTGCTCGCGAAGCGCGACACCCTTTCGTGGAACGAGCAGACCCGGCGGGCCATCGACGAACGCCTTCGCACGCCCGAGCATCCTCGCTTCTTCACCGCTCAGGAGTGGGCCGTGGCGGAGGCGCTCTGCCGCCGTGTCATGCCACAGGCTCCAGACCGGCCACCGGTGTCGCTCGTCGCATTGCTCGACGCCAAGCTGCTGCGCGATCTGGGCGAAGGCTTTCGCGAGGTCGACATGCCTGCCATGCAGGACGCCTGGCGCTGTGGACTTGCAGCGCTGGAGGTCGAAGCGAAAAACCGGCATGCAGGCCGCTCGTATCGCAGTCTCGACGATCAGGACAAGGACGCGCTGATCGATTCGATGCAGCACGGCCACCTGAAGGGCGAGCACTGGTGCGGGATGAGCGCCGAGAAGTTCTTCAAGCAACGTGTGCTGGTGGACGTGCCCGCGCTCTACTACGGTCATCCGAACGCATGGGACGAGATTGGTTTCGGCGGTCCGGCGAGCCCGCGGGGCTACGTTCGACTCGACGGCGACCGACTCGACCCCTGGGAAGCCGTCGAAGCGACGCCTGGAGGCGATCGGGACGACGCCGAGTGGATGAATCGCCATGTCGTCTGATCCGCTGAGCGCGCCGCGCGCAAAGGATGCGCGAGCGCCGGACGTCTTTCGCGAGGGCGCGTGGGTGCCGATGCGCGAATACCGGCACACCGACGAGGTGGACTTCGTCATCGTCGGCACGGGCGCCGGCGGCGGGACTCTTTCCGCCCGGCTCGCTGAACTCGGGTTCTCGGTGGTGGCCTTCGATGCGGGACCTTACTTCCGGCCACTCGAAGATTTCGCTTCTGACGAAACGGCGCAGAACAAGCTCTACTGGACCGACAGGCGCATCGTCGATGGTGCCAATCCGATCAACATGGGTGGCAACAACTCGGGCAAGGCCGTCGGTGGCTCGACGGTCCACTTCGCGATGGTGTCGCTGCGGTTCCGGCCCGAGTGGTTCAAGGCCCGCACGTCGCTCGGCTATGGCGCGGACTGGCCCATCTCATGGCAGGAGATGTGGCACTACTACGACCTCGTTGAACGGCAGCTCAACGTCGCCGGCCCGCTGAACTACCCATGGGGTCCGCCGCGCCCGCGCTATCCCTATCGCGCCCACGAACTCAACACGGCCGCCAAACTGCTTGCCAAGGGTTGCGAAGCGCTCGGCATGGCCTGGACCGAAACGCCGCTCGCGACGCTCTCGGCGCCGCACGCGGGGCCGGAGGGCCGCTCGCCGCCTTGCGTCTATCGCGGCTTCTGTCGGTTCGGCTGTTCGACGAACGCCAAGCGCTCGGCGCTCACCGTGTGGATTCCGCGCGCACTCGCGGCAGGCGCCGAGGTTCGCGACCTCGCGATGGTCGGGCGCATCGAGACGGGCCCCCACGGCCGTGCCGTCGGGGTGCACTTCCACCGCGAGGGCCGGTGGCATTTCCAGCGCGCCCGGAATGTCGTGGTCGCCGGTTACGCGATCGAGACACCTCGACTGCTGCTCAACTCCGCAAACGACCGCTTTCCCGATGGCCTGGCGAATCGCTCCGGACTGGTCGGCAAGAACCTGATGACCCAGTCGAACCAGGCCGTCTGGGGGCGCATGGAGCAGGAGGTCCGCTCGTACAAGGGACCGCCGAGCCTCGCGATCACAGAGCATTGGAACTACGACGACCGCAAGGATTTCCATGGCGGCTATTGCTGGATGGGCCAGGGGCCACTGCCGATCGAGTGGGTGTCGATGCTGACCGCTGCGCGCGGGCTGTGGGGCGAGAGACTGCGCACCGCGATGCTCGACTACAACCACATGATCGGCGTGAAGATGGTCGGCGAAATGCTGCCCGACGAAGCCAATCGCGTGACTCTTGCCGACGAGACGGACCCGTACGGGTTGCGCGTCCCCAGGATCACCTATACGTGGGGCGCGAACGACAAGGCCCTGATCGCGCATGCGCTGGACCAGATGACTCGCTCAATCGAGGTGATCGGCGCAGCCGATATTTTTCGCCAGGAGGACGACACCTGCCACCTCGGCGGCACCGCGCGCATGGGAACCGATCCCCACCAGAGCGTGGTGAACGCGGATTGCCGCAGTTGGGACATCCTGAACCTCTGGATATGCGACGGCTCCGTCTTCCCAACGGTCGGGGGAGTCAACCCGTCCCTGACGATCCAGGCCCTCGCCCTCAGAACTGCGGACAGGATCAAGAAGCTGGCCGCCGCCCGTGAACTCTGATGGAGGCCCAATGACCATCGAACCCCTTACTGCCATGCGCGCCGAGATCGGCGAATCGCCGACTTGGGTCGCTCATCAACGAGCGCTCTATTGGGTGGACGTCAAGGCGCCGGCGCTTCATCGACTCGACATCGATACCGGCGCGCTGCGAAGCTGGCAGGTGACCAGCGACCTGGGCGCGTTTGCGCTCTTGCCGGATGGCGCCGCGCTCGTCGCCTTGCGCCAGGGCCTGCACCGCCTGGACCTCGAAAGCGGGAGCCTCGAACTCCTGACGCCTCCGCCCTACGATCCGACGCTCTTTCGCTTCAACGAAGGCGCATGCGACCTGAATGGGCGCTTCTGGGTGGGCGTGATGTTCGACCCGCTCGACGCCGATGCCTCGCCGCGGCCGGGCCGACTGCACAGCTATACGCTGCAAGGCGGGTTGCGCGAGGAGCCCGACGCCTCCGAACTGCACAACGGCATGGCATGGAGCGCGGACTGGCGCACCTTCTTCGTCTCGCACACCTATGCCGGAGAGATTTTCGCCTTCGACTTCGAGCCACAGGACGGGCGCCTGTCCAACCGCAGACTGTTCGCGACCATACCCAAGGCGCACGGCATCCCGGACGGCGCGGCGATCGACGTCGAAGGCGGCTATTGGTGCGCGCTTCATGGCGGCAACAAGCTGCGGCGGTTCAACCAGGACGGGTCGCCCGATCGAGACCTCACGCTCCCGGTCAGCCAGCCGACTATGTGCGCGTTCGCTGGCGATGACCTCACGACGATGTATGTCAGCAGCGCTTCTTCCGCGATGAGCCCGGAGCAAAAACAACGCGAGCCGATGGCTGGCGCCCTGATGCGCGTGAATCCCGGCGCGCGTGGCATCGCCCGTCTGTTTGCAGTGCGTTGACGATGACGCCCCCGTGTATCGCCCGCCATCGGTTCGCGCTTCGGACGGCAAGCCAGAGTGTCGGGCCATGACCCTGCCGCTCGAAGACCTCGCGATGATCGGCGATGGCGAGACCGTGGCGTTGGTCTCGCGCCTGGGCTCGATCGACTGGATGTGCCTGCCCCGGTTCGACTCGCCCGCCTGTTGCGCGGCGTTGCTGGGAACGAGCCAGCACGGGCGGTGGTCCATCGCACCCGAAGATCCGATCGAACAAGGCGTGCATCGCTATCAGCGCGACACCATGATCCTGGAGACCGATCTCACCTCGGCCACGGGCACCATTCGCCTGACCGACTTCATGCCGATGCGGGACGGGGCTCCGGCCTTGGTGCGGATCGTCACCGGCGTCTCGGGCAGTGTCCGTGCTCGGCTGGACGCCGCTTTTCGATTCGATTACGGCAACATGCCGCCCTGGACGGAGACGACGAACGGCCACGCGGTCATGCGCGTCGGACCCGACAAGCTGGTCCTGCATGGCCCGACCGAATTCACCGTGGAGGACTACGCTGTCGTTTCCCATTTCGTTGTCGACACGGGCAGTCGGCACGTCTTCGTGCTGCGCTATGGCGCATCGCATGAGCCGGAGCCGGGTCCTGTCGACCCAGAGGCGGCGCTCATTGCGACACAGGCGTTCTGGCGCGACTGGATTGCGCGCTTCGACCGACCCGTCGAATACGCCGATGCCGTACGCCGGTCGCTGCTGACCCTCAAGGCCCTGATCCACCGCCCGACCGGGGGCCTCATCGCGGCGCCCACCACCTCACTGCCGGAACGGCCGGGCGGGACACTGAATTGGGACTACCGATTCTGCTGGCTGCGAGACGCGAGCTTCGCGCTCAACGCATTGGTTGGCTGCGGCTTTCTCGACGAAGCTGCCGCGTGGCGCGACTGGATCCTGCGGGCAGTGGCTGGGGCGCCTGACAAGATGCAGATCGTCTATCGCGTGGATGGCTCGCGTCGGCTCGATGAGTCCGAACTGGAATGGCTTCCCGGCTACCGGTACGCGCGGCCGGTGCGCATCGGCAATGCGGCGGCCAGTCAGCTGCAGCTGGACGTCTGGGGTGAATTGCTGCGGACGCTGCACGACGCCGAAGACGCTGGCCTCGAACGCAACGAACAGGGACGCCACCTTGAACTCGCGATCGTCCGGCATGTGGAGCGTATCTGGGTCGAACCCGATCAGGGTCTATGGGAAAGTCGTGGTGAGGCACGCCACTACACCTATTCCAAGGTCATGGCCTGGGTGGTCCTGCAGCGGTTCCTGAGTGGCAAGGGCGGTGACGAATGTTCAACTCATGAGCGCGAGCGCCTGCACGCCTTGCGCGACCACATCCATGCGGTGATCTGTGCGGAAGCCTTCGACCAAGGCCTGCAATCCTTCACCAGTTTCTTCGGCGGTCAATCGGTCGACGCGTCGCTGTTGCTCTTGCCGATCGTCGGTTTTCTCCCGGCCGATGAGCCGCGCATGGCCGCCACCATCGCATTGATCGAGCAGCGACTCACAGTCGACGGGCTGGTGCTGCGAAACCTGTCTGAGTTCCAAATTCCGCAGGGAGCTTTCCTGGCGTGCTCGTTCTGGCTGGCCGAATGCCAGATCCGGCAGGGTCGCCACGAGGATGCCCGAAGGACCATCGAGCGCGTGCTGGCATTGCGCAGTCCGCTTGGCCTCCTGTCAGAGGAATACGACGTGGCTAGCAAACGCTTGGCCGGCAACTATCCCCAAACACTCAGTCATCTCGCATTGATCCATTGCGTTCTTGCGCTGCGTCGCGTCGACCTGGATCAGACCTCTGCAAGCAGACCCCATGATCAATGAAGCGTCGCCAGGTACGCGACGGTCGCGTCCAACTCGGACGAGTTGAGCCCCACGACCGGCATTTCGCTTCCAGGCTTCACGCTCTGCGTTTGGGCAATCCAGCGTCGCAGCGATGGGGCCCCATTGGGCAATGCGCCAGCTGCGATGGTCTCTCGCGTCATGAGGTGAGTGAGGTCGGGACCCACTGCGCCGCGTGCTGCGGTGCCTCGAACCGCATGGCAACCTGCGCAGTTGTCCATGAATATGCGGGCGCCCGCGATGCTCTGCTGCTCGGGTGCACTTGCCGGGCGGCGTTGCGAGTCGAGCCAACGATCGAAATCGGCAGCAGAATCGACGTTGACGAAGAGTGCCATGTGCGCATGCTGCAGCCCGCAGTATTCGCCGCATTGGCCGCGGTATCGACCCACCTGATCGCCCTGCATCCACGTCACGTTCGTCTGACCAGGTATGGCGTCCATCTTTCCACCGAGGGCGGGCACCCAGAACGAATGAATGACGTCGCTGCTTGAAAGACGCACCCGCACGGGCTCTCCGACCGGAATGTGAATCTCGTTGGCGGTCGTAAGCAGCACCTGCCCATTCGCATCGAGATACCGCACACGCCACCAGAACTGGTAGCCATGGATCTCGATGACCACCCGCGGCGTGGTGGTGGGTGCGGCGACGGCGCTCAAGGTGAAGAGTGTCCAGACTGCGCAACCGAACAGGGCCAGGACGGAAATGCCTGTCCCTACCGCGATCCAGGTCAGCCCCGCTTTTTCGTGCAGCGGCATCCTGGCTTGCCCGCCGTCCTGCTCCGAATTCTCTTCGCTGCGCAGCCGCTTGCGAAAGATCGCCAGCGTCAGCAGCACCGAAATGATGACCACGACCGCTATCGAGACGAGGGCGAGGCCCCAGCCGAGTCGCGTGATCGGATCGGCGGCGGGCCCGGCCGTGTGAAAGTAGGCCAGCGGAGCGACGGCGTCATTCATTTGGGAACCCCTTCGTCGTCGGTCTGCAACTCACGGCTTCTCGGCGGCGATCTGGGCACGTTCCTGCCCCACCTTCCGCGAGGTGACGGGCGGGGCGTCGTTGCCCCAGGAGCGCCTCACAAAGCTCGCGACCTCCGCGATCTCGCGGTCATCGAATCGGTCGGCGAACCCTGGCATGGGCTCGACCGGCGGCATGTCGGCAGCCTGGTGCGGCTTGGCGCCGCTCAGGATGATGTGAATGACCGAGGATGGGTCCTCGGCGCGCACTACACCGCTGCCCGCGAGCGCCGGCGCCTTGGCAGGGTTGCCCGCTCCACTCGCTTGATGACACTTGGCGCAAAAATTGTTGAAGAGCCCGGCGCCCGGTACTCGAACGTCGCCGCTGTCGAGCCACTCGACGGTACGGTTCGCGCGGGAAGGCGGCAGGAATGACGTGGCCGGGCGCTGCGGCGGCAGCGACTTCAAATAGTTCGCGACGCTCGCGAGATCGGCGTCATCGAAGTGTTGCGTGCTGTCGCTGACCACTTGCTTCATGGGTCCGAATGCCATGGACCGGCCCCCGTGGCCGGTTTTCAGAAACTGCACGATCTGACTTTCACTCCAGCCGCCAAGGCCGCTGATCGGGTCACCCGTGAGATTCGGCGCCAGCCAGTGATCCGTGATGCCGCCGGTCAGGTAGTGGCTCGATGTCTGCGAATAGCCGCGCTCCTGATACGCGAGCCCGCGCGGGGTGTGGCATGAGCCGCAGTGACCCAGGCCTTGGACGAGGTACGCGCCGCGGTTCCATTGGGCGCTTCGCGCGCCGTCGTCGCCGTAGGCGCCCTTTTCGAGAAAGAACCAATTCCATACGGCCAGTCCCCAGCGTTGATCGAAGGGGAAGGTGAGGGCGGTCTTTGGCGGCGTTCGGTGCACAGGCGCTACGCCGTGCATGAAATAGCCGTAGAGCGCCGCGACGTCTTCGCTCGACATCTTCGCGAACGACACATATGGCATCGCCGGATACAGATGGTGGCGAGGTGATTCGCCCGATCGCACGGCCCGGTCGAAGTCTTGCAGGGAATAGGACCCGATGCCGGTTTCGGGATCGGGTGTGATGTTGGTCGAATAAATCGTGCCGAGCGGCGAATGCAACGGCAGACCGCCGCTGAAAGCGGGTTCGCCCGGCACCGAATGGCATGCCGCACAATCCCCCAGGCGCGCGAGGTAGGCACCGCGAGTGACCAGATCGGCGTCGACCGAGCCTGTCGCCGGCATGCCTTGCGCAAGCGCTGCAGCGCCCGCCTGTGTCCAAACGACCAACAGGGCGATCCGCGCCAGGAGAAGGCAAGTCGCGGCTGTCATGCGCGTTGCATCCTGCGATCGCTGCTCGCAAGCCACGCGACGAACAGCAGGCAAAGCGCCAGCAAGTCCACCGCGGCGGTGACCGACCACATGAGAATGCCGGCGACCTGTTGATCCTGGACAGGGGTCCAAGGGCTCCAGGCCGGGGCAACCGCATGCACGACGTACAACACACCTGGCGCGAAGATGAGGATTGCCGCCAGCATTGCGTTCTCCATCGCGAATGTGATGAGAAAGACCATGATCGCGCCGGCCGACAGTCGTCCCGCCTGCGGGCCGCCGATCACCACGCGCCAGAACAGAATGGACGTCAGGAAGAACGACAGATGCTCCAGCGCGTGCGCCGTCGGGTGCGAGAACGCCAATGCATAGGGCTTCGGCAGGTGCCAGAACCAGAGTGAGGCACTGACAAGCAGCCACGCGGTCAGGGGTGCGCGGATCATTTCAGTCAATGGACGCAATGCCCGGCTGCGCAACCACCAGGCGCCGAGCGCGTGTCGCCGCCCACGAGGCAAGGCCCACAGCGCGACCACCGCGGGCCGTCCCAGCACGAGGAGCGGCGGCGCGACCATCATGAGCATCAAATGCTGCGCCATGTGCGCACTGAAAAGTTCATCGCCCCATGCGTCGAGCGGCGAGAGCAGTGCCAGCACAAGGACGACGATGCCCGTCGAGAAGCTGAGCGCGCGCATGTGCGCATGCCTGGGCAGCCGACGCTCGCGCGACTGGCGGATCAGTCCGGCGACGTAGATGGCGGCAATGGCGGTCAGCAACAGACATACGACAGGCTCCGGCTCCCACCCCCGTGGCAGCATGCGGGCCCCCCCAATGGCAACGTCGGCGGCGACTGTCATGGCCCGCAGCTCGGTACCCAGAAGATACCAATGCTCGTGAACAGCAGGACGATAGCGAACAGGCCGCTGACCATGACCCCGCACAAGGCCATGAAGCGCGCTCGTCCGGTGCCCGCCTGGATGGTCGTGCGCGGATGGACGTTGCTTTGCGAGCGCGTGGCTTTCCAGTTTCCCCATGCGATGCCACAGCCCACGAAAAGGAGGAGCCACAGCACGGCAGAAACCAGGCCGACGATCGTGCGCAAGTTCTCCCAAAGGGGCGCAGCAAGAGCCCTGTCGGTCGGGTAGCAGGCATATGCCGCGAACCCGTAGCCGATGAGTACCTGCAGCGACCATGCGGTCGGCGCAATGACCATGCCGGCGAACAGCCGTACCGCCCCCGGTCGAGACCGGCTGGGTCGCGGCATCTCAAGTTCCGGGTCGTGGGTCGCGCGCTCGGCCATGACGTGCTCAGCTAAGGCGAGGGCTGAGGTAGAGCGTGGCGTAGACCGCCAGCCAGACGAGATCGACGAAATGCCAGTACACGATGCCCACCGAAACTTCCAGGTGCCATCCCTGCGCGAAGCGTCCGGTCAAGTTCCAGAACAGCAGCGCAGAGAGCATGAGCAGGCCGACGATCACGTGCGCGCCATGGAATCCGGTGATGACGAAATAGAGCGAGCTGTAGGGGCTGCTGGAAAGACCAAACGGCCGGGTCGCCCACTCACGGCCTTGGATGGCGATGAAGATAATGCCGACCACGATGGTCGCGCCCAGTCCGATCGAGAGCCCGCGCGTGTTGCCCATCGCAATTCGGCGCTCGCCCCACCACGCGAGCCCGCTGCTCGACAGCAGCAAAACCGTGCCAATCGATGCGTTCGTCAAATCCGGCGGCCCGTTTGGCAGCCACGTGCCGGTGCTTTGCGACGCCAGATAAAAATAGCTGAAGAAAAGATAAGCAAACAACGACCCTTCGGTGAGGATCAGGAACGCCATGCCCCACCATGCAGTCGACTCCCATCGCGAACCCCGGATGGGCAGCGGGCGTTGAAGGAGCATCGCGCTATCCATGAGCACCTCGTGCGTGTGCGTCCCGCTTCGCCGGCCAAAGCCATACGGCCAGGGTCAACCCCAAGCCGAGCGTTCCGAGCGCGGCAGTGAATGCCGAATGCATTAGCAGCCCGAGGAATGCCAGCCCCAAGGTCAGCGCGGTGAACAGCGGGGTCAGCGAATCTCCTGGCATGTGCAGGATCACGTCAGGCACCGCGTCGAGCATGGTGGATCCGAGAGTCTCCCGGCCATGGTTCAGCAGTGCACCTTCTTCGATCGAAGAGCGTCCCGCGGTCTCTTCCATTCGCCCCTCCCAAAGCGGGTGCCGGCTGGCGATGATGGGGATTACCGCAAAGTTGTAGGGGGGCGGCGGAGACGGAACTGCCCACTCGAGACTGGCACCATCCCAGGGATTCGGCCCCGCCTTCGGCCCCTTGAAATAGCTGGTCACGACATCGACCACGAATAGAGCGACACCGGCCGCGAAGACGAAAGAGCCCAGTGAGGTCACCATGTTCACCGTGTTCCATCCCATCTCCGGGCCGTAGGTGTAGACGCGGCGTGGCATCCCGAGCAAACCAGAGATGTGCATTGGAAAGAAGCCCAGGTTGAACCCGATGAACATGGTCCAGAACACCCACCGGCCGAGCCGCTCGCTCAGCAGGCGGCCAGTGAACTTTGGGAACCAGTAATAGATGCCTCCGACGACCGGAAAGACGTTGATTCCAAGCAGCACGTAGTGAAGGTGGGCAACCACGAAATAGGTGTCGGTCAGCTGCCAGTCGAGCGGCACGGCCGCTGTCATGAAGCCGGAGACGCCGCCCACGACGAACAGGAACACGAACCCCGCGAAGAACAGGAACGGCGTCTTGAAGACCGGGCGGCCGTACCAGATCGTCGCTATCCACGCGAAGACCGCCACCGCGCTCGGGATGGCGATCACCATGCTGGCCGAGCCAAAAAACGACAATGACAATGGCGGCAAGCCGGTGGCGAACATGTGGTGCACCCACACGCCAAAGCCCAGGATCATGGTGGAGATGGTCGACAGGGCGACCGCGGTGTAACCCACCAATGGACGACGGCAGAAGGTCGGCAGCCCGTCCGAGACGATGCCCATGGCTGGCAGAACAAGCGCGTAGACCCACGGGTGCCCGAACATCCAGAAGAGGTGCTGCCAGAGCAGCGGCTTGCCGCCGTCGGTGAAGTCGAAGAAGTGCGTATTGAACTGGCGGTCGAGCCAGAGCATCAGGAAGGCCAGCGATACGGCAGGTACCGCGAGCAGATTGCCGACCGAAGCGGTGAGCGTGCCCCATACCAGGATGGGCACGCGATTGATCGACATCCCCGGGGCCCGGGTGCGAAACAGCGACACCACGAAATTGACCGAGCCCACCGTCGTCGAGAGTCCGAGGAAGATCATGCCCAGTGCGTAGACATCGATGTTGGGTCCCGGGTTGTACGTGCGGGATGCGTATGGCACGTAGTTGAACCAGCCCGCATTGGGCGCTTCGCCCAGAGGGAACGACGCGTACAGAAACACGCCAGCAAGAAGAAAGATCCAATACGACACCGCGTTCAGCCGAGGAAACGCCATGTCCCGGGAGCCGAGGAGCAGCGGCCAGAGGAAGTTGCTGAAACCCGAGAGCACGGGCAGCGAATACAGAAAGATCATCGTGATGCCATGCATCGTGAACAGTTGGTTGTACTGTTCAGGTGTCAGCAAGGTCTCGTTCGGCCGGGCGAGTTGCAGGCGCATGACGAGCGCCTCGACGCCGCCAGCGAGCAGGAAGAGGAATGCCGTCACGAGGTAGCGTTTGCCGATCTCCTTGTGGTCGACCGAACCGAGCCAGCCAATCCAGCCGGGGCTGGTCTCCCAAATCGCGCGAAGCGCTTCTGCCTGGGCGGACTGCGGCTCCACCTTGCCGATGATCGGCGTTCGAACCAATGAACCCGGAGATGCGTGCATGCCGATTGCTCCATCAGTCCGCGATCACGACAGGCAAACGAGGACGGTGAGATTCGACCCAGAAGCTGTGAATTCGATGTAGGACTTCACCGAGTTCCAAAGCGGGCATCGACGAATAGTGCGTTGGTGGGGAATCAATACATCATGTTATGACCTAATGGATTCCGCAACCTAAGCATCGCCGGAACCAATGCCATGGCATATTCACCCGCTTTCACGACGTCTGAACTTTCGTCAGATCCCGCCCAGCTATGCGGCACGCCACGCCGCAGCTACTACAGCGGTGCGGACCTGAAGAGGGCGAAGACCATCGAGGACTTGCGCGCGCGCACGCACAGGCGCATGCCGCGTTTCGTTTTGGAGTACCTCGAAAGCGGCGCCGAGGAAGAGGCCACGCTTCGCCGCGAGCTGGAAGCATTCTCCGAATGGCGTTTTGTCCCGCCCACCCTTGTCGATGTGGCGCATTGCAGTGCGGAGCGCGACGTTGCGGGGAGGCCGGCTGCGCTGCCGCTGCTGATTGCGCCAACAGGTCTGAACGGCCTTTTCATGCATGGCGCTGACGTCGCACTCGCGCAAGGTGCCGCACGCGTGGGCGTTCCCTTCATCCAGAGCACCATGTCGAACGACAGCATGGACGAGGTCGCCAAGGTTGCGGGTTTGCGGCACTGGTGGCAGCTGTACGTGTTCGGCGGCGACGAAGTCTGGCAGGAGTTGCTCCGGCGTGCGGACGCCTGCGGGTGTGAAGCGCTCGTGCTCACCACCAATGCGCAGATCTATGGCAACCGCGAGTGGGATGAGCGCACGCGCGCGACCCGCTCGCGTCCATCGGCCGCTGCGATCTTCGATGCCGCCTTGCATCCGCACTGGCTCGCATCGACGCTGCTCACGCACGGCATGCCCGTGTTCGCAAACGTGATCGACTTCGTCCCGAAGGATCAGCGCGGCTTCTTCCAGAGCGCGTTCTGGATCCGCGACCAGATGTCCCGCTCGCTATCGTGGGAGACAGTAGAGAAGATCCGTTCGCGCTGGCGCAAGCTGTTCTTCATCAAGGGAGTCTTGCATCCGGATGACGTTCGGCGTGCGTGCGACAGCGGCGTCGACGGCATCATGCTCGGCACTCACGGCGGCAGGCAACTCGACTGGGCCGTTTCCGCTCTCGACGTGCTGCCCGTTGCGCGCGGCATCGCCGGCAATCGCGTCTTGCTCTTCATGTCCGGAGGCATCCGGCGCGGCACCGACATCGTCAAGGCGCTCGCACTGGGAGCGGATGCCGTGCTTGCAGGGCGTGCGCCTCTTTATGGGCTCTGCGCGGGTGGCGCGGACGGGGTGGCTCGCGCCCTCGACATCCTTCGGGACGAAACGATGAATGCATTGGGCCAGCTTGGCGCGCCGAGCATCGATCAGCTCGACCCTCAAGCGCTCGTGCGAACGAAGGAGCTCCCGTGGAAGATGTCACGGTCTGACCTGACCGTAAGGCGATGACATGGGGCGTCCGCGTTGCCCAGAGAGGGTCAGAGCGGCTGGGCTGACGAGGAAGGAGTTACAAAGGACACGTGGGACGCGCCAGGGAAGATTCCTCGCGTGCCTTCCGGATGTCGCGTGTATTTGCGGATACACCCGAGGCAACCATTGCGAGCTCTCTCCAAGCAAAGCGGGCGCGGCCTGCCGCCGACCACCACGACGAAAGTGGCAGGGGGCAAGCCGCCCAGGTGGACGCCCTCGCGAAGTGACCACGGGGGCCGAACTACGGCTGCGATCGCCAGGGCATGCTGCGCAGCCGTTCGCGATTTTCTTCTTCGTCGAAATGCACGATCGACGGTTTGATCAGATCGCTGCGCGACACGATGCCGACAAGCGACATCGAGGCCGCATCGGAGACGACCGGAAGCCGCTCGAGCCGATAGCGGGCCATCCGCGTGGCGACCGTGCGGCAATTCTCGCCGGGCAGCGCGAAGTGCAGCACTGAGCCTTCGCAGGCGCTGCCCACCGTCGCGCCGGGCGTGCGAAGAGCACGCGCCAGCATCCCGCAATCAACAATGCCCCTTAGCGCGCCGCCGCTCAGCACGGGGAAAGCCCGGTGTGCCTGTCCCTGGCCGAAATAGACAAGGAGCGCGAGAAGAAGGAGCTCGACGATCGACATTCGACGGGGGAGGTCATCCGCCTGCGTGAGGAACTGTGCGACGAAACCCTCTCGCCCCCCAGAAAGTACAGCAGATTGCGTCGAACCGCGGCTACGACGTTTCCGGGGCCAGCGCCGATCAGGAACTTGTAGCACCTTAGGGCAAATTGACACTGCCAGCCCTTCGGTGAAGAATGAATTCGACTTTCTCAATTCCCGGCCCGGCGTTCTTGCGGCAGCCCAAGATGGAGGAGACCTGTGGAACACCCGAATGTGCCTTTTACAAAAGCACAGGAGCTGCGCAGCTTCCTGTTCCTCTCCGTGGTCATGGCGCCAGTGCTGGCGGGCATCATCGTCGCGGGCTACGGCTTTCTTGTCTGGATGTACCAGCTTCTCCTTGCGGGGCCGCCCGGCAGCCGAGGTTGACGCAGCATCTCGCGCAGCACACCAGTCACCTGTCAAAAGGAAGCCAACGTGTCCGAGGAAGTACACATCAGCAGTCTGGTCGTGCATGCCACGCCGAAACGCTTGCGACGTGTCGAGGACGCGATCGCGCTGATGCCCGGCGCACGGGTGTACGGCAGTTCGCCCAACGGCAAGCTGGTCGTCACGCTCGATGCCGACAGCGCCGACGCGATGCTTTCCCGAGTGAACGCGATCCAGCGCACCGAAGGCGTCCTTTCCGCCGCGCTGGTGTACCAGTACGCGGACACAGTAGAAGCGATGAACGAGGAGATCCCCGATGCCCATTGACAGGAGGGACTTCATCCGCCAGACCGCGGCGGCGACCGCGGGCGCGGTGGCTGGCATTCCCCTGACAGGTATCGCGCAGGCGGTCGCTCCCGACGCTGCCGGCCTCAAGTGGTCCAAGGCGCCGTGCCGCTTCTGCGGCACCGGTTGCGGCGTGACGGTGGCGGTCAAGGACAACCGCGTGGTCGCCACCCACGGCGACCCTGAAGCCGAGGTCAATCGCGGCCTCAACTGCGTCAAGGGCTACTTCCTTTCCAAGATCATGTACGGCGACGATCGCCTGCTGACGCCCTTGCTGCGCATGAAGAACGGCCACTACGCGAAGGACGGCGAATTCACGCGCGTCTCGTGGGACCAGGCCTTCGACGTGATGGCCGCGCAGTTCAAGCGTGTGCTCAAGGAGAAGGGCCCGACGGCAGTGGGTATGTTCGGCTCGGGCCAATGGACCATCTGGGAGGGCTATGCCGGGCTCAAGCTCATGAAGGCCGGCTTTCGCTCGAACAACCTCGACCCCAACGCCCGGCACTGCATGGCGTCGGCGGCAGTGGGCTTCATGCGGACCTTCGGGGCCGACGAGCCCATGGGCGTCTACGACGACATCGAGGCGGCCGATGCCTTCGTGCTGTGGGGTTCGAACATGGCCGAGATGCATCCCATCCTGTGGACCCGCGTGACTGACCGGCGGCTGAGCGGGCGCAACGTCCAGGTGGCGGTGCTGTCGACCTTCGAGCACCGCTCCTACGAGCTGGCGGACATCGAGCTGACCTTCACGCCGCAAACCGACCTGGCGATCCTCAACTACATCGCCAACCATATCATCACGACGAACCGCGTGAACCGCGACTTCGTAGACAAGCACACCTCGTTCCGGCTCGGCAACGCTGACATTGGCTACGGGCTGCGGCCGGAGCATCCGCTGCAGAAGGCGGCCAAGAACGCCGGCGACGCAGGCGGCTCCAAGCCGATGACTTTCGACGAGTTCGCGAAGTTCGTCTCCACCTACGACCTCGACTACACCGCCAGGCTCAGCGGCGTGCCGCGCAACCGCCTGCAGGCGCTGGCCGAGATGTACGCTGACCCGAGGGTCAAGGTGATGTCTTTCTGGACCATGGGGTTCAACCAGCATACGCGCGGTGTGTGGTGCAACAACATGGTCTACAACATCCATCTGCTCACCGGCAAGATCGCGACACCGGGCAACAGTCCCTTCTCGCTGACCGGCCAGCCATCGGCCTGCGGCACCGCGCGCGAGGTCGGCACCTTCTCTCACCGGCTGCCGGCCGACATGGTGGTGACCAATCCGAAGCACCGGGCCGAGGCGGAGCACATCTGGAAGCTGCCCGAAGGCACCATCCCTGACAAGCCCGGCTTCCACGCGGTGCTGCAGAACCGCATGCTGAAGGACGGCAAGCTCAACGCCTACTGGGTGATGGTCAACAACAACATGCAGGCGGCGGCCAATCTGAAGGAGGAAGGCTACCCGGGCTACCGGAACCCCGACAACTTCATCGTGGTGTCGGATGTCTACCCGACCGTGACCGCGCTGAGTGCCGACCTGATCCTGCCGGCAGCGATGTGGGTCGAGAAAGAGGGCGCCTACGGCAATGCCGAACGTCGCACGCAGTTCTGGCACCAGCTGGTCAGCGCGCCCGGCGAAGCGCGGTCCGACCTCTGGCAGTTGATGGAGTTCTCCAAGCGCTTCACGGTCGAGGAAGTGTGGCCCGAGGAACTGATCGCCAAGAAGCCCGAGCTTCGGGGCAAGACCTTGTTCGACGTGCTCTTCCGCAACGGGCAGGTCGACAAGTTCCCGAACTCTATGATCGAGGCTGGCTACGACAACGACGAGGCAAAGGCTTTCGGCTTTTACGCGCAGAAGGGCCTGTTCGAGGAGTACGCCGCCTTCGGACGCGGCCATGGCCACGACCTCGCGCCCTTCGAGACCTATCACCAGGTCCGCGGCCTGCGATGGCCCGTGGTGAACGGCAAGGAAACCTTGTGGCGCTACCGCGAAGGCTCGGACCCCTACGTCAAGGCCGGCACCGGATTCCAGTTCTATGGCCACCCGGACGGCAAGGCGCTGATCTTCGCGCTCCCCTACGAGCCGCCGCCGGAGTCGCCCGACAAGGACTTTCCGTTCTGGCTGTCGACCGGCCGTGTGCTGGAGCACTGGCACTCGGGCTCAATGACGCGACGTGTGCCCGAACTGCACAAGGCGGTGCCCAACGCCGTGTGCTACATGCATCCGGAAGACGCGCGGGCCCTGGGCGTGCGGCGCGGCATCGAGGTGGAGATCAGTTCGCGGCGCGGGAGCATGCGCACGCGGGTGGAGACGCGGGGCCGCAACAAGCCGCCGCGCGGGCTGGTGTTCGTGCCGTGGTTCGATGCGAGCCAGTTGATCAACAAGGTCACGCTGGATGCGACCGATCCCATTTCCTTCCAGACGGACTTCAAGAAGTGCGCGGTGAAGATCGTCAGGGTCTGAGCCGTCCAGAGACACCGGCATGACCCCACGCAAGCTCCTCCCGCTGCTCGGCCTCCTGGCCGCCTTCGCGTGGGCTCAGTCGGGTGGCCTGGTGGACCCGGCGCGCGGCCCGGTGCCGGTGCCTGACCCCACGGAGCCGCCGCGCCTGGGCAACGCGATCAACGACGACGTGCGGCGCCCACGCAGTTACGAGATGCAGCCGCCGACGATCCCGCATCGCGTCGACGGCTACCAGATCGACAAGAACTTCAACAAGTGCCTCGATTGCCATGCGCGCACCCGCACGGATTTCTCGCAGGCGATTCCCGTGAGTCCCACGCACTACATCGACCGCAGCGGCAAGGTGCTGCCGCAGATCTCGACGCGGCGCTATTTCTGCATGCAGTGCCACGTGGCGCAGGACCCGGTCCAGCCGCTGGTGGGCAACGGCTTCGAGAATGCCGACACGATCGCGAAGCGGGCCGCCGAGCCTACGCGGGCCGACAAGAAGTAGCCGCGGGAACACCACACCATGATGAAACTCCTGAAGCGCTACTGGGCCATCATCCGCCGGCCGAGCGTGCATTTCAGCCTGGGTTTCCTGACGCTGGGCGGCTTCATCGGCGGCATCGTCTTCTGGGGCGCATTCAACACGGCGATGGAGTTGACCAACACCGAGGCGTTCTGCACCGGCTGCCACGAGATGCGCGACAACGTGTTCGCCGAGCTCAAGCCCACCATCCACTACACCAATCGATCCGGGGTGCGCGCAATCTGTTCCGACTGCCACGTGCCGCACAACTGGACCGACAAGATGGCGCGCAAGATGCAGGCCTCCAAGGAGGTGTGGGGCAAGATATTCGGCAGCATCTCGACGCAGGAGAAGTTTCGGGAGGAACGTCTTCGGCTGGCCCAGAACGAGTGGGCGCGCTTCAAGGCCAACGACTCGCTGGAATGCCGCAATTGCCACAACTACGAGTCCATGGACTTCACGCGCCAGAGCGTGCGCGCTCAGAGCATGCACACGACCTTCTTGGCGAACAAGGAGAAGACCTGCATCGACTGCCACAAGGGCATCGCCCACAGGCTGCCCCACATCCCGCCGGGCCAGGCACCGACCGACACGCCGGGCCAGGTCGTTCCCAAGGAAGGCGACGAGGCCATGGCGCCCGCTGGCGGGGCGCCGGGCGGCGCCAAAACGGGTGGCTGAGATCTTGCACGACGGTCTTCGCGTTCGCGACCTGGCATGCGCGCGCGGCGGACGGCGCGTGTTCGCCGGCCTCACCTTCGACGCTGCGCCCGGCGACGTGGTGCAGGTGCGCGGATCGAACGGCAGCGGTAAGAGCAGCCTGCTGCGCTTGCTGTGCGGCCTCCTGCAGCCGATCGATGGCGGCGTGCACTGGCGCAGCCGGCGCGTCGGCGCACACGACGCCGGCTTTGCCAGCGAGGTGGCCTACATGGGGCATGCGGTCGGCATGAGCGGCGAACTCACGGTGTTCGAAAATCTGCGCTTCTCGCTGCACGTCGCCGGCAGCGCGAGCGGCGATGCCGCATGCCACGATGTGCTGCAACGACTGCAACTCGCGGACCGCGAGCACGAGGCGCTCCGCCATCTATCGCAGGGCCAGCAGCGTCGCTTGAGCCTGGCGCGCGTGCTCCTGAGCCAGCGGCCGTTGTGGCTGCTCGACGAGCCGTGCGCTGGCCTGGACGCCGAAGGTGAACGCATCTTCGACGCCTCCCTGTCCGATCACGCCCGCCGCGGTGGCATGGCCGTGGTGACGACCCATCGCGACATTGGCCACGACGGCCCTTGCGCGCGCACGCTGGACATGAACAGGCTGAGCGATGCTGACTGCCGCCCTTCCGATCATCGGGCGTGAAGTCCGCACGGCGTCGCGCCGGCCGATGGACGCGCTCAGCGCGCTGCTGTTTTTCATCGTCGTGGGCAGCGTCTTCCCCCTGGCCGTCGGGCCCGATGCGGCACTGCTGGCGGCCATCGGTCCCGGTGTGGTGTGGGTCGCTGCGCTGCTGGCCGTGATGATCTCGTTGCATCGGCTCTTCCTGCCCGACCTGGAGGACGGCGCGCTCGAACAGTTGCTGCTGTCGCCGCGTTCGCTCACGGGCATCGTCTACGCAAAGATCGCGGCACATTGGCTCATCACCTGCCTGCCGCTGGTCGCCGTTGCGCCGTTGATGGGGTTGCAGTTCGGGCTGCCGGCACAGGCGATCGGCGTGCTGCTGCTGTCGCTGCTGCTGGGCACACCGACGCTGGTGCTGCTGGGCGCGCTGGGTGCCGCGCTTACGCTCGGCCTGCGCGGCAACGTGCTGCTGGCGCTGATCGTGCTGCCGCTGTGCGTGCCGGTCCTGATCTTCGGTAGCGGTGCGGTCGCGGCCAGCAACCAGGGGCTGCCGGTGAACCCGCACCTGTCGCTCCTCGGCGCCTGCCTGCTGGTGGCAGCATGCCTGTGTCCCTGGGCGGCGAGCGCGGCCCTGCGCCTGGCGGTCGAATGAGCGGTCGCGCCATGGATTCGCTTCGACGCATCGACCCACAAGGCCTGGCGCCGTCGGCGGCCGCTCGGCGCGGCCGATGGCGGCGGCTGGCGTCTCCTGCGGTGTTTCATGGCTGGGCGGRCCGCATGGTGCCGTGGTTCGCGGCCCTGGCCGTGGTGCTCGCGGTGGTGGGGTTCGTGKTCGGCTTCCTCGTGGCGCCGACCGATCACCAGCAGGGCGAGATCTACCGCATCATCTTCATCCATGTGCCTGCGGCGTGGATGTCGATGTTCATCTACCTCGTGGCCGCGTTCCATGCCGCGATGGGGCTCGCCTTCCACACGCGGCTGTCGGCGCTGATGGCGCGGGCGCTGGCGCCCACGGGGGCACTTTTCACCGCCATCGCACTGTGGACTGGCGCGGTGTGGGGCAAGCCGACCTGGGGCACCTGGTGGGTGTGGGATGCGCGGCTGACTTCCGAGCTGATCCTGCTCTTTCTCTATTTGGGCTACCTGGGCCTGGTGTCGGCCGTCGACGATCCACGGCGCGCGGACCGCGGCGGCGCGATCCTGCTGCTGGCCGGCGTGGTCAACGTGCCTATCATCTATTTTTCGGTGCAGTGGTGGAACACCCTGCACCAGGGCGCGTCGATCAGCTTCACGGCCGCGCCCGCGATGGCGCACACCATGCTCGCGGGCATGCTGCTGATGGCGGGCGCATGCTGGGCCTATTCGGTGGCGGTGGTGCTGGCGCGCGTTCGCTGCCTGATCGTGGAGCGCGACACCTTGGCGAGGCGGCGATGAGCGGCAGCGACCCGACCCTGTACCTCCTCGCAGCCTACGGTGTCACTTCGGTGCTGATCGCCGCCGAGGTCTGGATGCTCGTGCGCCGCTGCCGCGCTCAATCCCGAACGTTATTACCTTCGGAGCTGCACGATGAAGCCTAGGACGCGGCGCCTGGCGATCATCGGCTCCGGACTGCTGGCGTTCGGGCTCGCCGCGCTGCTGGTGCTGAACGCGCTGCGCTCGAACCTCGTCTTCTTCTTCAGCCCGAGCCAGGTCGCTGCCAGCGCCGCGCCGCGCCATGGCGCCTTCCGCATCGGCGGGGTGGTGGAGAACGGCTCGGTGCAGCGGGGCCATGACGGCTTGACAGTCCGCTTCGTGGTGACTGATCTGGCGCAGCGCGTGCCGGTGAGCTACCGCGGTCTGTTGCCGGACCTGTTCCGCGAAGGCAAGGGCGTGGTGGTGGCGGGCCGATTGCTGCCCGACGGCTCCTTCGAGGCAACCCAGGTGCTGGCCAAGCACGACGAGAACTATATGCCGCCCGAGGCTGCGGGGGCCCTGGAGCAGGCGCGGCAGTCCCACACGGCGCCGACGCTGGAGGCGCCCCAATGATCCCCGAGCTCGGCGTCTTCAGCCTGGTGCTGGCTCTGCTGGTGGCGATGGTGCAGGGCAGCCTGCCGCTGGCGGGTGCGCACTGGGGCGTGACCGGCTGGATCCGGCTGGCGCGCCCGGCGGCGCTCGGCCAATTCATCTTCGCGGCCATCGCCTTCGCGTGCCTCGCATGGTGCTTCCTGGACAACGACTTCTCCGTTCTCTACGTGGCGTCGAACTCGCATGCCGACCTGCCCGCCGCCTACCGGTTTGCGGCCGTGTGGGGCGGGCACGAAGGCTCAATGCTGCTGTGGCTCTGCCTGCTGAGTGCATGGACCGTGGCGGTGGCGCTGTTCAGTCGGCAATTGCCCGAGGCCTACGTCGCGCGCGTGCTCGCGGTGATGGGGTGGCTCAGCGTGGGTTTTCTCCTCTTCCTGCTGTTTCTCTCGAATCCATTCACTCGTCTGATGCCGCCCGCGCTGCAGGGGCGCGACCTGAACCCGCTGCTTCAGGACCCGGGCATGGTGGTACATCCGCCGGTCCTCTACATGGGCTATGTCGGCTTCTCGGTCGCCTTTGCCTTTGCCATCGCGGCGCTGCTGTCGGGTGAACTCAACGCAGCGTGGGCGCGCTGGTCGCGCCCCTGGACCGTGGCCGCATGGATGTTCCTGACCCTGGGCATCCTGATGGGCAGCGCATGGGCCTACTACGTACTCGGCTGGGGCGGCTGGTGGTTCTGGGACCCGGTGGAGAACGCATCCTTCATGCCCTGGCTCGTGGGCACGGCGCTGATCCATTCGCTGGCGGTGACCGAGCAGCGCGGCGCCTTCCGCAGTTGGACCGTGCTGCTCGCCATCTGCACCTTCTCGCTGAGCCTGCTTGGGACATTCCTCGTTCGCTCCGGCGTGCTGACCTCGGTGCATGCCTTCGCGGTCGATCCGGGGCGCGGGCTCTTCATCCTGACCTTCATGGTCGCGGTGGTGGGCGGTTCGCTGCTGCTCTTCGGCTGGCGCGCGCCGCGCATCGGCCTGGGCGGGCGCTTCGGCCTGCTGTCGCGCGAGTCGCTGCTGCTGTCCAACAACGTGGTGCTGACGGTCGCGGCGATGTCGGTGCTCATCGGCACGCTCTATCCACTGGCGCTCGACGTGCTGTCGGGCCAGAAAATCTCCGTCGGGCCGCCCTACTTCGAGGCCGTGTTCGTGCCGATCATGGTGCCGGCGATCTTCCTCATGGGCGTGGGGCCGATTGCGCGCTGGAAGCATGCGCCGCTGCCCGAACTGGCGCGGCGCCTGCGCTGGGCCCTCGCTGCCAGTTGCGTGGCCGCGCTTCTGATGCCCTTCACGCTGCCGGCCGGCCAGCGGGGCTGGCCGGCGATGTCGA
The DNA here is from genome assembly GCF_056397405.1 of Variovorax sp. 05N34. Classification (NCBI taxonomy): domain Bacteria; kingdom Pseudomonadati; phylum Pseudomonadota; class Betaproteobacteria; order Burkholderiales; family Comamonadaceae; genus Variovorax; species Variovorax sp. 05N34. The sequence continues at coordinate 179,544 of NZ_JBFTNI010000007.1, read as the reverse complement.
CCTTTGCACTTCTGCTGGCGGCCTGGGCCGTGGCCAGCGCTGTGGCGCACGCCTGGCAGCGGCTGCGTGGCGCGCCCGGCGGCTGGCTCGAACGCGCGCGCCGCCAGCCGCGCGGTTGGTACGGCATGCTGGTCGCGCATGCGGGCATCGGCGTCTTCATCTTCGGCGCGACGATGGCCAACGGTTTCGAAAGGCGGCAGGAACTCAAGCTGAATCTGGGCGAGCAGGTTGCGCTTGCTGGCTTCGAGTTTCGGTTCGAAGGCATCGCGCCGGCCAGTGGGCCGAACTACGACGCGCAGCGCGCTACGGTGCAGGTGTCGCGCCACGGCAAGCCGGTCGTGACGCTGCATCCCGAGAAGCGCATCTATCGCGCCCAGCAGATGCCGTTGAGCCAGGCCGCCATCGACGTCGGCCTAACGCGCGATCTCTTCGTCGCGCTGGGCGAGCCGGCCAGAGACGCCGCGTGGACGATGCGCCTCCACGTCAAGCCCTTCATGGCGTGGATCTGGGCCGGCTGCCTGCTGATGGCCTTCGGGGGCTTGCTCGCGGCGACCGATCGCCGCTACCGCCTCGGCATGGCCGCGCGCAAGACCCGTGCGAACGGCGCCACGGCCGCGTTGCGGCCGCAGGAGGGCGCCTGATGCGGTTCAAGCTGCCTTTCGCGATCTTCATCGTGCTGGCGATCGTGCTGGCGGTGGGCTTGCGTCGCGATCCGAAGCTATTGCCTTCGGCGTTGATCGACAAACCGGCGCCCGAAATAGACCTTCCGTTGCTGCACGACCCCCAGCAACAGTTGAAGGTTGAAGGTCTGCGCGGGCAGGTCTGGTTGCTGAACGTGTGGGCCTCCTGGTGCGCACCCTGCCGCGACGAATTGCCAGTGCTGATGGAGCTCGCCGGCAAGGACGGCGTGGTGCTCTATGGCCTCAACTACAAGGACAAGAGCGACGCGGCGCGCACCTGGCTGCAGCGCTGGGGCAATCCTTATCGCGGGTCTGCAGTCGACAGCGACGGACGCGTCGGCATTGACTACGGGGTCTACGGCGTGCCGGAGACCTTCGTGATCGACCGCGCGGGCCGCATTCGCTACAAGCATGCAGGTCCGATCAGCGCCGACATTTGGCGCGACCGCCTGCTGCCGGTCGTGAAGAGCCTGCAATGAGCCGTTGGGCCTGCCTCATCCTGCTCTGGGCGCTGATGCACGGCGCGGACGCCGCCGGCACGATCGAGGACAGGGAGGCGCGACTCTCGGGCAGCCTTCGCTGCCTGGTGTGCCAGAACCAGACTCTGGCCGAGTCGAACGCGCCGCTGGCCGCGGACATGCGCCATCAGATCCGCGAGCAGCTCGGCCAGGGCCGCAGCGAGCAGCAGATCAGGGATTATTTCGAGGAACGCTACGGCGCCTTCGTGCGCTACGACCCTCCCTTCATGCCGTCCACCTGGCTGCTGTGGGTGGGACCCTTCGTGCTGCTCGCAGTGGGCTTCGCGGCGCTGTGGCGTGTGGTGCGCCGTCATGGCCGCTCGGAGCCCGCGCCGTTGACGCCGGCTGAACGGGAACGAGCGGCCGCGCTCCTGAAAGGGGACGCGCCGTGACGGTCCTGTGGCTGTCCGCCGTAGCGCTGCTGGTGCTGGCGCTGCTCTTCGTCGTGCCTCCGCTGCTCAGGGCATCGGCAGCGCGTCCGCTGGCGCAGGGTGATGCCGTGCGCAGGCTTCATGCGGAACAACTGGCCCGGATCGAGAAGGACTTCGAGTCCGATGCGCTGAGCGCGCAGGACCGCGCGCAGGCCATCGACGAACTGCAGCGGCAGGTGCTCGACGAGGCAACGCCATCGTCGCCGGGCACCGGGCTCGTGTTCCGGCCGTGGATGGGTTGGGGCGTCGCTGGCGTCTTGAGCGTCGGCCTGCCGGCCGCGGCGTTACTGCTGTATCTGCAGGTCGGCAATCCGATGGCCGCCGCGAGCCAGATGCTGGCGGCCGAGCGCTCGGGCTCGCATGAGGGCGAGGGCGGCGAGGTCGAGGCCATGGTCGGTGGATTGGCCGCACGGCTGCGCACCCAGCCCGACGATGTCGAAGGATGGATCGTGCTGGCACGCTCCTACGAATACCTGCAGCGCTACGACGACGCGGTGGTCGCCTACCAGAAGGCGATGGCGCTGGCGCCGAACCAGCCTCAGTTGCTGGCCGACTATGCGGACGCTTTGGCATCGGCCCGCGACGGCGATCTGGGCGGGCCGGCTCAGGCCGCCATCGATGCCGCGCTGGCCATTGACGCCGACCATCCGAAGGCGCTCGCGCTGGCCGGCATGGCCGCGTTCAAGCGCGGCGACCTCGTGCAGGCCCGGCAACGCTGGGAGCATGTGCTGTCCTTGCTGCCGCCGGACTCCGAGGCGGCCCAGAGGATCGGCGCCAACCTCGCCGAACTGGACGCGGCCAAGCAGTCGGCAGCGCCGCGCGTCGAAGCGGCGGGCAAGCGCGTCGGCGGCACCGTGTCCATTGCCACGGGATTGCGGGAAAGGACTACGCCGCAAGACACAGTGTTCGTGCTGGCTAAGTCCCCCGCCACCGGGCGCATGCCGGTCGCGGTGCTGCGCCTGCAAGTCAAGGATCTGCCTGCGAAGTTCGTGCTCGACGACACCCTGGCAATGTCACCGGACCTCCCGATCTCGCGCTTTGACGTGGTGACGATCGAGGTGCGCGTGACACGGTCGGGTCAGGCAGCGCCGCAGCCGGGTGACCTGACCGGCTCGGTGGCCGATGTGGCCTTGGGGCAGGACGCCGTCACGCTGGAGGCGGACAAGGTGATCCGGTGAAGGCCGGTGACATGGGCCTGACCGGACGCTTCACTACATATCGCCCGACCGCCGCAGTGCGCTGAACTGGTCGATAGTCGGTTTTCGCCCCAACTGTCCAGCAAGTGGGTATGGATGCCGGCTGTGCAAATGCATTTGCGCGGATTGGCGCGCGCGCTCCTGACGCGTGGCGCTCGGCCCAGGCTTCGGTGGACTCGGGACCGTGCGGGTGCGGTTACCGATTTGCTAGGAGGCAACGTGCAGCTGTCTGGAGACGCCCACCGCACGCAGCCCCCGGAGGTCGAAGCCAAGACCTAACGACTGCAGGACAAGATCAAGAACCTGCGCGAGCAGATGGAGCAGCTCGACGACACGAAGGAAGAGTTGTCCGGGACCTGAACGGAGCCTACGCGATCGCGCCGGTGATTGCCCCATAGAGAGAGCAGGAGCTGATTCGCGGCGGCAACACGCTCGTCGAGGCGCGTCCAAGCGGTTATCGTCGCCCCAACGCGCCGGCTCAATCCGGCTGAATCCCACCTTCGCACGCGCGCTTGGGGATGCCATTCGAAGTTTGCCCCTTTCCACGAGGACCGATGCGATGGCTCGACGCGAGCTGCCGTTCGCTGCGGTTGTCATCCTGAAGACGCTTGCCCGTTCACCGGTCGAGCCAACAGTTTCTCTGGTCACTGTATCTCCAGCGCCTGACGACCTCTCAAGTCGCTGGAGTCGAACCCTCTAGAGCCCCTGCTCGCCCGTCGCCCGGATCTCCACGCGCCGGTTCGGCTCAAAGCAGGCGATCAGCGCGGTGCGATTCTTCGCCTTGCCTTGCGCTCTGCACTCTTGCTCGGTGATCTTGAGCTCGGTCTCGCCGCGGCCTTCGGTCTGTATGATGTTCGCAGGCACCCCTTGCGCGACCAGGTAGTCACGCACGGAGGTGGCGCGCGCCACGGACAGGCGCTGGTTGAACTCGACACCGCCGATCGGATCGGTGTGCCCTACGATCAAGATCGAGCGTAGCCGGATGCCCGAGGACCTGAGCTCCTGCAGAGTGCTGTCGATCCGTGCCCGGCCGGCCGGCGTCAGGTCCGACTTGGCAAAGGCGAAGGTGCCATCGGCCTTGAGTTCAAAGTTGCGCGCGGCCGGAGGCGGAGGCGGCGGTGGAGGCGGCGGCATCACTGCTGGCGGCGGCGATGGCGGACGTGCCTGCGCCACCACGGGCGGCGGACCGAAGGGGATCTGCAAGCCCACGGTGAACATCCAGTCGTTCATCTGCTGGCGGCTTGCCAGCCTGACGTTGCTAGCGTTGTCGACATAGCGGTAGCGTGCATCGGCCATCAGGCGGCCCCAGGACGAAAACGGCCAGACCACGCCCAGCCCCGCATTGGCGGTGAAGCTGGTGTGGCTGCTGCTGCTGGCGAACAGGGTATCCACCTTGTTGTCGAGCGCGCCGATACCGCCAACGACATAAGGCTGCACGCTGTTGGACTGCCAGCGGTTGATCCCCTGGCGGCCCAGGAAGAACCACTGCGCATCGATCGTGCCGCTGAGGTTCTTGTACTTGTCGTAAGTGTTGAAGACGCCGAAGGCAGTGCCGAACTTGCTGTCGAGCTCCTCGTACTGCACGCGCCCCTCGATGTTCCAGTAAGGATTGATCGGCTTGCCGATCGAAACGCCTCCGCCCCAGCCGTTCTTCGCATTCCAGTTGTTGTCCGGATGGACGTAGGTGCCGAATGGCGTGATGTACCAGCGGTTGTCGAAGTACTGATCCGGTGCGAAGCTGGTCTGGGCCAGAGAGACACCGCACGGAATGGCGAGTACGCAGCAAGCTGCAAGGGCGCGTCGATCGAACATAAAGACTCCTCAGTTGTTGACGTTGATGAGAGCCTCAGCCGAAGCCGGACGAATCCACGATAGAGGCGACCTTGGCAGTTCGATGCGTTGAGACGTCACCAAACGTTGTGTAATCACCAGTTATCGACATCATTGTTTCAATTAAGTCAGAACCAACTACCAATGGTTGCTCATTGGCAACGTGTGCATTGATGCCGAACTAAGTCGCAAAAGCGTGTTTGTGGAACGGACGATGTATAGATTCGCATCAACTGACAAACGTCAATGCGCGCTCACTCCATGGGTGCCTAAACTGCCGACCGCCCAAGGACGGAACAACATGTTGCCTCGAGCCGCCTGGACAAAAGGGCGGCGCACACATTGAATTTTTCAGGGACTTTGCATTGACGGTATTCATCCTGCATGCTCGCGGGCTCGGAAGGAAACTCCATGAAGATGAAGATGCATAGATTGGTGGCCTCCTTCGTTGTTGCGTCCGCGTCCCTTATGGGCGCTGTGGAGAGCGCAACAGCGGCGGACCAGTGGTTCGTGCTCGGCGAGCAGACGATCAAATCCTCGGACCCCAGCGCGCAGGTCAAGAGCGAAGGCGGTCGATGGGACAAGGACGTCAAACAGGTGAAGTTGTCAGCAGAGGGTGCCGACGTTCAGATCACGCAGCTTGTGCTCAACTGGGACAACCGCAGAGACGACACGGTGAAGGATGTTGGCGTTATTAAGGCAGGCGGACAGACCGCCGCAGCAGATGCTCCGGGTCGCAAAGGGCGACTGACGGCAGTCACGGTCCAGTACAAGATCCTCGGCGACAAGCCATCAGCCACCCTCAAGGTCTGGGGCTTGGACTGAGACGAGGCGAGCGCCAGCGCTCGTGTGCAGGAGACGGCCTGCCTTCTTCATGAGGTGCGAAGCGCACAAATTGCAATCCACTGAGGGCGCGTGCGCAATATGCGTTGAACGTCCGCGCACCCAGGACCCACACCATGAAGACTCGCGAGTTGCGACTCGATAGGTTTGCTGTTTCGCGTTCTTGATATGGAGCCATCATCATGAAACTTGTCCTGCCCGCTCTGGTTCTTGCAGTCTCTGGGTGTGCGAGCCAACCAACGTCATCACCATCACCCTTGCCATCGGAGGTGCGTCCTGTCGGTCAGAGCCAGCTTCCCCCCAAGGCAGCCGCTGCATGCATCGCGCAGAAATGGGCCACAGGTACCCGGCAGACTGTCTACACGCAGTACGTCTATGCGAATGACACGGCATTCGATGTCTTCGTTCCGGGTCAGATGCCACCAAGCGGCTCCGCCGCCATGGTGCGCCCGGCGACCAATGGATCCGGCTCGATGGTTGGTTTCCGCGGCCCAGAGACGAGCGTGACCGGCGTCATCGGGCAGTGCCAATCCTGATCTCCGTGTTCGATTGAAGACCAGCGCCAGTACCCGCCGCCCAACTGCCGACAGCGCACCTTCGAGACCAACCACCAGGGTGGCCGCGCCTACTGGGACTCTCTCGGCCGCAAACCCTGGCGGAGCAAATCAGACCTTCAGGATTTGTCGAGGCCGTATGCTGCTTCGATCGCATCGAGCGCAGCGCGGGCGAGTTCCACAGCGGCCTTGAGATCGCGTGGCTGCTCATCCCAAACCTCGCCGTCCGGCGGGGCCAATTCAAGCGAAATCCGCTCAGCGGCGGTTTCCCATCTCACCCAAGCGAGCGCCTGTACCTCGTTTTTGTCCATGTAATCCTTTGCAGACGGTGCCGATCCTATCGATAGGGGGCATCGCGCCGAACGTCGGGCCATATTCCTGAGTGTCTCGCTCAGGCGGCACTTGTTTCTACTTGCGTGTTTCGTGTTTTGGCTTTGGGCGAGATTATTTTTGGCGCTATTTGAAGAGCGCTCGCGCCAAGTGAATACAAGCCGCGTCATTGTCGAGATGAAGGAGATCAAGAGGTTGCAGTGCGGTGCATGTGGGTCACGCGTCCGGCCCGAAGCATACGGGTGTCTCTTTGAACTGGCAGGGTCCGGCGCGGCGAGTCGACGGTGGTGTTCCGCTTGCAGCAGCTTCAGAGTTGGCAGCCGCATCCGGATCTCCGAAGCTCTTGAGCAAACGCAATGCGCCCCGGCGCTGTTGACCCTTTTGCTGGCGCGTCCTCCCACGGACGTCTACCTCATCTACACCCCGATGATGCTGGGGCTGATTGGCGGCTTCGTGCGCCTGCCGCGCCTGCTGCAACGATGCCGTAAGCAGTTTGGTGAACAACTCTGGCGTTCGACCAACAGACCAATGAGCCACGAGGTGCCTCACTTGTTCGGGAGCGTCTTGATCGCTCTGTGGCGATCGCAGCCGATGTCCTGAGCTTCCATCGGAAGACCCATGCGTGCGATGCGCATCGGCTCCGGTTCCCCTGAGATCGTGACTACGACCCGGGTCCAGCCGTCTGCGGTCTTGCCGAAAACCGCCGTCCCTTCAACCCCAGCAGTCCGCACGGAGCGGAGGATCCGGGCGTCGTTGACCGCAAAATCCTCCGGCGCGTAGACGAACGGAATGGTCTCGGTTGCGCCCATGCGCCCATCCTACCGCCTCGCGCGGCAGTCTGGCGGCCGATTCCAGTTCGAGCGAGTCTTCGTGTGCCGCGGCCGCCGCCAAGGATCCCCGACCCGCCGGCCGGACTCTTGCGCGGTGCTGAACCCGAACTGCTGCGGCGGCGCTGTAGAGACTGACAGGGAAGCCCTCATGGAAGTCCTCATGTCAGGTCGATCGAATCGCGGCGATCGCCGACCACCTATCGAGCAACTGCGACCTGCTGGCGACGAACTCGGATTGAAATTCGTTCACTTCGGCAGTGATTGGTGCGACCATGACGCGAGCGGCAATGGAAGCTCGTTTGTCCGTGGGAGGTTTCTTGTCTCTGACCGTTCAAGGGCAACGAAGGCGGCTTGGTGCGACACTTGGACCTCGGTCTCAATCCATCAACCTTGGAGAACGCAAATGATCGACTCGAGAGGCGGAAACTGGCACCGGGCAGGCGGAATGCTGGCCGCGGTCGGACTCCTGATGCTATCGGGGGCTGCCCTGGCCACCGATCAGTCGCAACAGCGTCAGCAAGGCAGAGACGCGAACCAGGCGGCGAAACAGGACGCGCGTTCGGACAAGGTCGACTGCCGGGCCGAAAACCAGAAGAGCAACGCTCAGTGCCGGCAAGACAAGCACGAGACCAAGCAGGGCGGACGCCAGGAAAAGCGCGACACCAAGTACTAACGGGCTATCACCCATCGCATTGCCCGGCGGCAGCCGTGCGATCAACGAATGCTTGCCAGGAGATGAGTGGCGGCACGTGATCAATTCGCAATTGGGCGCGAAAGGCACGTTTCTGACTTCTGCGGCCATCATCAACATGTCCAAAGATCGAGGCAACCGTTTCCACCTTACGGAGGCCGTCATGTGAGGCCACGCAGGACCAGCTCGCCCACAACGCGGGACGCGCTTTTCGCGCAGAAGAACGCCTGAGACCTCATGGCCAAATGAGAGATCGAGCGGTCTTGCCCTTTACAAAGCGCAGGCGCAAAAACTGGAACCGAGTCCTCAAGGGGATTGTTCAAGGCAGTCCTTGGGCCCGCTTCGAGCGGGCCATTTTCGGTCAGACTTGAGTGAGTGGCCCGGTCGGCGGCAACCGCGAGCGGCGAGGAAATTCGGAGCTTGACCTCCACCGACATCGTGCTGGATTCGGCGTGCGCTAAGGGTCACCCCAACAGTACCGGACACTTGATCTGACTTCGGCCTCAGGCTCCTTCCAGTTAGGCCAGCAGTTCAATGCAGTGAGCGGATAAAGTTCGGCCGACCTCCATTCGACGTTCGGCAGTGCTCGCAGGAGTCACTGCCGGTCAACCTGTTCTTCAAGAACCGGTCGACTTCGATCTCGCAGTGCTCGATCAAACATCAGGGTGTCTTCGAATGCGCAGTGGTCGGAATTCYCGACGAGGCCAGGGGCGAGGCTGTCAAGACCGTGGTGGTTCGCTCAGACCCGGGACTGGGTGAACGACATCCGCGCGCACTGCGCAAGGCCCTGGTTCCCGAATCCACGGTCCGCAAGATCCTGCGCCCAGGCCTGCGATAGCTGGGCACCCACCGCGCGACCTCAACGGCGCGGCAGCGCGGCTTCGCTGATCTGCTTGAGGCGCGTCAGCGATTCCTGAAGGGCGCTATCCAGCGATGGTTGCAGCCTAGCAGGGACTAAGGGCCATTGAAGGTCCTGTGCCCCTCTGGCAGCTTTCCGGCGCCGATTTCATGCTCGTGAATGTCGCTGATGGGCCCGAAGCTCCGATTCGCGCCTTGTGGAAGCTGTCGTCCGCGCACGATGCCGCCCTGCTCATCCGCTGCCACCCATGCTGAAGTTATCGCGACGTCGGCGAGGTCAAGTTCCAAAGTAGACCGGCCGTTCGTCAAGAAAAGGGCCAAGGTCGGGTTTCGGCGACCGCTGTCATTCGGCAGAGAAATTCGAACGACAGCAACAGTCTTTCTGAGACGTTCACCGCAAAAATCAGGCGTGACGCGCGCCGGAAAGGCCTCCCCCAGCTGCCGCGCCCGCTTGATCTCATCGGTATGAAGGTAGACGTCCCCGCTCCGTTGATGTCCAAGGGCTGCGCGAGGACTAACAACTCGCTCGCCAACTGCACATCACAGATCGCTGCCGAGCGGCTTGGCAGTCGTGAGGTTGATGAGGAGTTCGAAACTCGATCAGAGACTCGCTCTTAACCTTGGCGATCTCCTTCGGTTGCAGGCAGAACAGAATCTTGCGGCTGGCTCAAGCCTCTCCACTGCAAATGAGAAAGAGACTCCAAGCAGAGCGACTCCGAATCGCGTTCGGCACGCGCCTGCCCGCAGTGGCAGCGCGCCACTTCCATTGCAGGCCGTCCCAATAGGCGAACCGTGCAGGGCGAGGATCACCCTCAATCCTGTCGAGCCACCGGTGCCGATGCGCGAGATTCCGCTTATCACGCTTGACGCGTTGCCTGCATTGATGCTGCCGGTGGTGTTGCTGTTCGGCATCTACCGCGGCGTCATGACGCCGACCGAAGGCGCTGCCGCCGCAGCCGCCTATGCGCTGCTGGCGTCCGCAGTCATCTATCGCTCGATGACTTGGCGGCAGCTCTACAACGTGTTGCTGGGAAGCGCGCGGTCCACCACCTCGGTGGGCATGCTGATCGCCGGGGCCCTGGTCTTCAACTACGTGGTCACGATCGAGCAAGTCCCGCTGTCGGTGCAGCAGTTCATCAGCGGCTTACACCTGACGCCGCTCGTCTATTTTGCTGCTCGTGAAGGCCACGGCACTGCCCGCGCCTGCGATGTTGAACAGGTTCGGGAAGCCGGCCACCTCCAAGCCGGGTAATTCAATCGCCCGTCGCGCCACTTGTCCTGGATGCCGAGGCCGCCCTGGCGCGCAGGTCCAGCCGCATCAGTGTGCCAGTGACGGCGTCAAAACCGGTGGCCAGCACCAGCGTGCCGGATTGATTGGACACGCGCCAGACGCCCCATCACACTACTCTGGTGACCAAAGCGACGTCAAATAGTGTTGACAAGTCTGTGTCCCGCCCCACTGGGGTGGTGTCGCGGCGCGCGGTCTTCGCAGCCGGATGCGCCTTCGCCGCCTCATTCGTCGCGTCGGGTGCGCAGGGACAGACGCCATATCCTTCTCGGCCAGTGCGCTTGGTCGTACCCTTTCCCGCCGGCTTCTCGCCGGACGTGGTCGCGCGACTATGGGGCGAACGTTTCGCCAAGTCGACGGGCCAAACCGTCGTCGTTGAAAACCGCCCGGGCGCGGGCACGATCATCGGGGCGCAGGCCGTGGCCGCTGCCCCAGCTGATGGATACGCGCTGCTTTGGACGGTCAACAACACGTTCTCCATCAACCCCTTCATCTACCGCAGCCTGCCGTACCGCGCCGAGGATTTTGTCCCCATCACGCGCATTCTGTCGGTGCCATTCGTGCTCATCGTCTCCGCCGAGTCGTCGATACATCGCCTCGGCGATCTGGTCCAGGCAGGCAGGGACCACCCGGGGGCGCTGAACTACGCCAGTTCCGGCATCGGCACCTCGACGCATGTGATCATGGCGCGGTTGCTGAATACGGCCGGCATCACGATGACGCACGTGCCTTACAAGGAGTCCTACCTCCCCGACGTGATCGAACAGCGCATCGCAGTTGCATTCGAGCCCAGCACCACGGCGATGGGAGACCTGAGGGGTGGCAAGGTTCGGGCACTCGGTGTGTCGAGCAGGTCGCGGCTCGAGGTCTTGAAGGACGTGTCCGCAATCGCCGAGACCTTTCCCGGCTTCGTCGGCGAATCATGGCAGGGGATCTTCGCCCCCAAGGGCACATCTGGCAATGTCGTGGCCACAATAGTCGAGCAGTCACAGCGCATCGTCGAGGATCGCGAGTTTCGCGCGACGCTGACCGACTATGGCCTTGTGCCAATCGGCGGCACATCGGCCGAGTTCCAACAGTTCCTTGTGGAAGACGCACGCGCCTGGGCTCAGGTGGTGAAAGCAAACAACATCACCGTCAATTGATGCCGATGTAATCGACACCGGGAAGCTAGCTCTCCAGGAATGACCTCACCTGCTCGAGAAACTGCCGGGACGCTGGCTCGGTCTCGAAGAACAGGTGATTGCGCCCATCCAGGGCGACGAAGCGCGCTCCGCAGATGCCTGCTGCCATGCGCCGGCCGGCTTCGAATGGAACGCGAGCGTCACCTCGTGCGTGCATGACCAGTGTCGGCACGCAGACACGTGCCAGCAGAGCACTGACGTCGATTTCGCCCGCGGTTTCGAACATTCGTGCAGCCATGTCCGCCGACACGGTGATCCGTTGCAACTCATTGAACCAGTCGGCCTGTTCCTTGGTCGCGTCGGGGACGAACTGGGAGGTGAAAAGCTGACGAAAGGCCGGGTTGTCCTTTCCCCACCCCACCCGCATCAGCGTCAGCAGCGCGGCATCCTCTTCGATTTGCCCCGCTGTGCGAACGCGCTTCTTCGCGCCCTTCGCGAAGCCTCCGTAGAGAATCAGATGCGAGACCCGTTCAGGATGTCGGACCGCGTAGGCGATCGCGACCGCACACCCTTGGGAGATACCCAACAGAGCGAAGCGATCGATTCCGAGCGCCTCGACCACCGCCTCCAAGTCACTGACGTAAGCGTCGAACGAGATGTCCGCTTCACGGTCCGACAGCCCGTTGCCGCGCGCATCGTATCGGGCAAGCAAGTGTCCTTTCGCCAGATCGCGGAAGAGATGGCCCCAAATCGGGCTTTGGAGGTCGTACTCCAGGTGAGTCATCCAGTTGCCTGTCTTCAACAGCGCCGGGCCTTGCCCGATCTTCGAATAGGCAAGCTGAATTCCGTCGAAAGCGCTGCAGAAGTGGATCTCCTGGTCGAGGACGGCGGCATCGGGAGACCTCAGAGAGGATGCGTCGCCGTGCTGAGCGGGTGAGATGGCAAAGACATCCACCCGCTGCACAATGTTCTTCAAGGCACGCGGCCCCCATGACTCGAAGTTCGCCTTCAGGGTGTGGTTCACCTGCTCGTATACCTGGCGCGAGATGCAGATGCCGCCAGGCTCTGCGATGCCCTCGAGCCGTGCCGCCACGTTGACTCCGTCTCCGTATATGCGCGACTCGTCGTGAATCACGTCGCCGAGATTGATGCCGATTCGAAAAAGCATGCGACGACGCGTCGAGACACTCTCGTTGCGCGTCGCCATCACGCTCTGGATTTCGAGCGCGCACTCGGTTGCATTGATCACGCTTGGAAAATCAGCCAGGATGCCGTCACCGGCCGTATCTATGACGTGGCCACCATAGCGACTCACCAGGGGCAGCACGACGGCCTGATGGCTCTTGAGCGCGGCAACGGTCGCGCCTTCGTCTTCCCCCATCAATCGGCTATAGCCGGCGATGTCCGCCGCAAGAATTGCGGCGAGCCGACGATTGATCGTAGGCCCGCCCGCATTCGCATCCCCGGGCACGGCAGGGTCCCTGGTCATGGCACTTGCCTTGATAATGAGAGCCCATGGTATGCCCGATCCGGCGCTGCAGGCAATATCAGCGCTGAAGGAGGAAGAAGATGCAATCCGAACCGGTCCACTTCAGCGACGGCGTCGCCTACGAAGAATTCATGGGCCGGTGGAGCCAGCTGGTCGGCGACTCGTTCCTGCGCTGGCTCGAACCTTCGCCCGGCTGGCGCTGGCTGGACGTCGGCTGCGGCAACGGCGCTTTCACGCAAATGCTGGTCGAGCGCTGTGCGCCGGCTGCGGTTCAGGGCATCGACCCGTCGAGGGAGCAGATTGCCTACGCCCGCGAGCGAGCGGGCCGCGGCTCAGCGCGGTTTGATATCGGCGACGCGATGGCTCTGCCCTACGCCGACGCGAGCTTCGACGCCGCCGTCATGGCGCTGGTTATCTTCTTCGTTCCCGATCCGGCGAAGTCGGTCGCGGAGATGGTGCGCGTCGTGCGACCCGGCGGCAGCGTCTCGGCGTACTCCTGGGACATCCTCGGCGGGGCCTTTCCGTATGCGGCGTTGCAGGAGGAAATGGCCAAGCTCACGACGGCTCCACCGTGGCCGCCGAGCGTGGAGGCGGCCCGCATGGAGACGAAGAGGTCGCTCTGGACGAGCGCGGGCCTGACGCAGATCGAGACGCGACAGATCGAAGTCGAGCGAACGTACGCCGATTTCGATTCGTTCTGGCTGATCGCGCAGACCGGGCCGCGCCTAGCGACCAGCCTGGCAGCGATGCCGGAAGACGATCGTCAGCTCCTGAAGGAACGCCTGCGCGCCCGGCTGAGCGCCGACGCCGCCGGCCGGATCACGTACGGCGCGCGCGCCAACGCGATCAGGGGGCTGGTTGCGGCATAGCGCCGCGTCGGCTTTCCCTTCGCGATGTCGCCCCCATCGCCGTTGCCACCTGCCGAATTCATGGCCGACGTCGGCAAGGTCAGGTTCCGAAGTGCGGATGCAACCGGTCGATGCAACACACTGAAAACTGCCGTAGGCAGAAGGAGTGTTGCAGATGGCTTACCGGACGATTGCGTCGGAACTTGTCCTGTGCCCCTGCACAAGTGCGCTACTTCCTCGTCAATAGCACTTGTCCCATTTTCTCAAGTCTTTCCTTGAGGCTGCTGGCGATGACGCGGAGGGCACCGGGCAGTTCAAGCTCCATGATTGCTGTGGCATCGAGGACTTGGATCACGCCGGAGACGGTCTGACCCAAAGCCGCAACGCTGAAGATGAGCCGGTCGCCGCCCCAGCGCTCGCTGGGGGCCCCGCTGCTGCCGGGCAACAAGTTGATGATCTTCGCAAAATCGCCCTCGATGCGACGTCGCGCTCCGGCGCGGCCGAGCTGATGTGGAATGGTGATGATGATGGGCGATGCCACAGGCATAGGGTGCAGCGAATCGACGCGCTGGGCAAGGGCCTGCAGGGGACGGGGCAACTCCGCAGCGAAAGCGGCCCTTCAGGAAGGCAAGTACGGAAGACCGCTAGCCAGCGCTCTGCAGATTTCCTTTGCTGGGTACGCGAAGGCCACGTCCATCGGTTCAGGCTCGGCCGCGGACCATGTCGAGCAGGCGACCCACGATGCGCTCGCCATCGGCCCGCAGCCCGTTGTGTACGTACTCGTTGGTAACCCAGGCCCGCAGCCCACGAACGCCACGGGCCGTCTCCTCGGCAAATGATCGCTCCACGTAGACATCGTCGACGTACACGGTCGCTGCCATTGGGACCTCATTGCGGGCGAGGCGGTCAGCGTCGTACAGGCGCGGCCATGGATGCTGGGCCAGAAGCTGCGCCACCTCGCGGTGCGCGCGTAAGCCAGCGTAGTCGTCCCACATCCAAGGGAAGACGTGCTCTGCGCCAAGGAGGTCGCCGGTCATCGCCTCCTCGGGCGCGAGCCGGTGTGCCGACCAGCGAGTGGCACCCCCGTCGGCGTACGAGGACTCATGGAGCGTCGCGTAGATCGGATTGCGCTCCCAGGGTGACGCCATCTGCGCGTCGACCATGAATGCGGCCGAGCCGAAGGGCAGCTCGAGCAGGTGGTGAAGCCGTTCAAACCCAGCGCTGTCGCCGAGCCACATTCCGGTCTGCCGAAACCGACGCGATGTGAGCCGGTCGCCGTTGGGCAAGCGGACATCTTCCTCGTCGAGCCGGCGCAGGATCTTCCGCAAACGATCGAGGTCTCCTGGGTATCGGGCGTGATAGCGCTGGTTCGCTTCGCGCACACGCGCCCATGTCGCCGCGTAGACCTCGTCGACCGGCCGATTCGTGATCGGCGCGAGGCCGCCGGTAATCAATACCTCCCGCAGGCCCGCGGGCGCCAGCGACAGATAGGTGAGCGAGGTGAATCCCCCGAAACTCTGACCGAGCAGACTCCAGCAGTCGACGCCGAGTTCAGCGCGGATCAGTTCGAGGTCGCGCACGATCGAGTCGGCGCGAAAATGCGTGAGGTACTCGGCCTGATCGGCAGGCGCTGCTCCAGGAATGACTGGCCCGACGGGCGTAGAGCGCCCTGTGCCCCGCTGGTCAAGCAGCAGGACCCGGAAGTCCGCAAGGGCACGYGCCATCCACCCTGAGGGCGGGCTCGTCGGGCGGGCGGCCTCGAAGCCTGGGCCGCCCTGCAGGAACACGAGGTAGGGGCGATCAAGACCGCCGTCTGGCGCAGCAAGCTCGCGCGTGAACACACTGATCGTGCCACGCAGCGGGTCGCCGTGAACCAAGGGAACCGAGTGCTCGCGCTCGGTCAAAACTGCCCCGGGCATGCGGTAGGTCGTATCCATGGCTCGCATTAGAACCCGAACGCCCCCGGAGCGAGCGTCTCTGCGGCCCGGCGGCGAAAGCCGCCGTTCCTCTGGGTGAGCCCCGCCGTGATGGACGCGCTCCAGCCGGACAGGATCGGCGGGGGGCCCAACCGCGTCTGCGCACCACGAGGCGCGCACCCATGGTCGGCTAGCATCTCGGTATGAACCCAATGCCGTTCGAACTCGATCGCCTATACGGACTGGGTGCGAGCGCCTCGCACGGCGCTGCCCCAGCGGCGGCCCAGGGCGTTCGAGCGTTGGTGTTCGAGTTGAGGCCACCCGCGGGGTGGGCCCAGCTTTCTTCGGTGTGGATCGGCGTCCAATCGGACCTCGGCCTTCCTCCCCCTGCCATCGCGGTCTCAGGCGTCGACGCAGTGCAGCTCTGGTTCTCCCTTGCATCGCCGACGTTGCCGAGTGCCGGCGAGCTTTTCCTGCAGGGCCTGCGTGCACGGTATCTGCCGGACTTAGGATCGACCCACTTACGTCTGATCGCCGACGCGGCGCAACTCCCGTCCGCGCCGCCCTTGGAGACCAGCCCAGATCGCTGGTCTGCGTTCGTCGCCCCCGACTTGGCTTCGGTCTTTGCCGATATGCCGTGGCTGGACCTGGCCCCAAATGGCGAAGGGCAGGCAGCGCTTCTGCGCGCGCTCGAGCCCATCCGGCAAGTTGCCTTCGAAGCCGCGCTAAGACAGCTTGGCGTCTTGGAGGAAGTGCCAGCTGAGTTGAAGCTGTCCGGCTTGCCCGAAGTGCCCACCCACGATCAAGGGCGCGAAGACGCGGAGCGCTTCCTGAGACGCGTCATGAACGACGAATCGGTGCCTATGGCTTTGCGGATAGAAGCCGCAAAGGGCTTGCTTGGCCATGCCAAGCGTTCGTAGGCAGATCGCCGGACCATCAGGCAGATCCTTGGACAAGACTGCAATCTCGACTTTGGCTCGGTCAGCTGGATGTTTCTGGGCGGAAAGCATCGTTGACTATCGATGCTGAACTATTGGTCGCCGCAATCCGCACGGTCCGTCGTTCCGTGGGGCCTCCCACGGCAGCAGTGCATGCTTACAAAGAGGCAAGCCGTTCTGCTCGACGTAAGTGTTCTAGCTCTGAAGCGACGTCGCGTTTTCGGCCAGCCAAAGCTCCTCGCGACGAGCCGCTACGGCCGCGGCAACACCGGAGGTCATACGTCCAGCCGTTCTGGATGTCGCGACGCAGCGATAGGCCAAACCGGAACGACGGCAGTCTGCCGTCTACCCGACGGTCGGGATAGTCTTGAGAGTGTCGGAATCAAGATGGCCTTCCTCGGCTTCGCGAACAAATGCGAAGTGTCAACGACACAGTCGAATGTCTGATAAATCCCTTCCCAGTCCCCGGCCGCGACTGCGCGCGCCTTGACGCCGATCCTGCGGACGCAGTTCACAAAGAGCTCGTGGCCGCAATCAGTTCGCAGAGGTGTCCTTGACCACGGCCGATCAGCAGCCACCCGCAGCGAGTCGCGCTGCCAACTGCCTCGCCGTTCGTGCGCTAGCACCCTTGCCGGCAATCGCCACCGCCGGAGGGTTGGCCAGCATTCGCTCGAAGACAGCCTGCACCTCTGCTGCACAGATGTCGTCGATCACCGCAATCGCTCCGGCTATTGGCGTCACGGTTGCGCTGGCAAAGAGCTCCTCGACGGCCTGCTCCATCGCCGGGTAGGTCCGTTCTCCGGCACGCACACGCGACACGATCAGTTGGTTCTTCGCCCGCTCCAGGTGCACCGGATCGATATTCGTGGCCTGCTCACGCAACAAGCCGGCCGTCGACGACACCAGCGCGTCGACCTTGTCCGGGGTCGTGACCGCATGAATGACGAAGTTGGCCCAGACGTCCCCGGTGTCCATCGTGTGCGCTGTGTAGGCCAAGCCGAGCTGCTCCCGGATTCTGTCGACCAGGGGCGCCGACATCCCGCCTCCAAACAGGTTGGCGGCCACCGACGCCGCAAGGCGCCAGCGCTGCTGCGAGATTTCATCGTCCCGCACAGGCGATAGTGGGTAGGCGATGTTGAGGAAGACTTGAGACACCTGCGGAAATCGCCGGGCCACGGCCAGCCCCACGTACTTCGCGGGCTTTGGCGGCAGCGGCCCGGGCAGCGGGGCCGAGGGCATCGCGTAGAAGAGTTCCCCGGCGAGCGCCAGCCAGGCTTCCACATCGAAGTTCCCGGCCGCCGCGACGACGGTGTTTTCCGCGACGTGGTGGGACTGGACATGCCGCACCAGTTCCTGCCGGGTAAAGCCTTCAATGTTCCCGACAGTGCCGATCACCGGCATGCCCATAGGGTCGTCGCCCCAGACGGCGCGGTCAAGCAGTTCGCTGGAAGCGTCCTCCGGGTCCTCCTCGTATTCGATGGCTTCCTGGCGGATCACCTCCAGCTCCCGCTGAAGTTCGTCTTCGGGAAACGTGCTGTTCAGGACGATGTCGGCCGTTATACGCAGCAGATGCTCCGCATGCCGGCCCAAGCCGGTCATGAAGTAGCCGGTGGTGTCCTTGCCTGTGAACGCATTGACCTCCGCGCCCAGCCGCTCCGCGTCCAGGTTGATGGCCTGCACGGAACGGGTGACGGTCCCCTTGAACGCCATGTGCTCAAGGACATGGCCGATGCCGTTCGTGAGCGGGGTTTCGTCACGGGAGCCAACGCGCAGGAACACACCCACACTGACGCTCTGCACGTGGGGCATGGGAAGCGCGAGCAGCCGCACCCCGTTCGCAAGCGTGCGAAGGACTACGGGGGTGGGCTCTGTCGAGAGCAAACCCATAGCTCAACGGTCCTCTGGCTGCTGCAGTCTCACGCCGATGCCGTAGAGCGCGAGCAAACCCAGCACGTGCCCGACAGCAACGCCGGGCTCCCCCGCTTCGATGCGCCCTATGGTTTGGATATGCACGCCCAGGCGCACGGCCGCTGCGGCCTGTCCCTCCCCGGCCGTCGTCCGGGCCAGCCTGGCCGCTGCACCCAATTCCCGAATCGAGTGCAGGGCGTCACCACCGATGTCTGCCGAGATGCGCTTGCCTTTGGTCATGAGGGCATTGTCGCTGCCCGCACCTTGCCCCCAACTGTGACCCAGCGGCGGGGTGCCTTCGACCCCATGAGAGATTCTCAGCAGGCGACCCCGCGCCCGACGGGGCTTCCAATGGACGGTTTGCGCGGACGCTCGTTGAGCAGCGGCTCCGGTCCTTCCAGGTTGGATGGCGAAAGTACGCCGTCGCCCCGTTTCCAGTCGTCCAAGTCCGAGGACACCTCCGTATGGACGGCCGGTCCCAAGGCATTGCAGTCATCGCCCCTGCTTGCCCTCTAGAAACCTTGCCTTCGAAGAGTCAACGTCCGCTGTGTCCGGCGTCGAAATGGGAGTTCGGGCCCTGTGCTGCCGGTCGCGATCGACCGTCCTACGTCCAGTTTGCGGGCGAAAACAGACATCGATGTCGCTACCCCTAGATCCGCTCCCTGGGGATGCCGGTCACGGTCACAGGCGAGGGATCGCGCGTCGCCCGCTTGAAGATCGACGGCGAGACGCCGGTGTGCTCCTTGAAGAAGCGCGAAAAGTTGCCCGGCGCGGAAAAGCCCAGATCCATCGCGACATCCGTCAGTACACCACCTTCGGCGACTCGGCGCATGGCTTCCTCGACCCGCACGCCGCTCCAGAACACCTGTGGTGTCGTGTTGAGCTGATCGCGAAACAGGGCAAAGAAGTGCGCGCGCGACAGGCCGACTTTTGCCGCGATCTCATCAATGGTCGTGAGCTCCGACACGTGCTCGCGCATGTGTGCGATGGCGCTGCGAAGCCGGTGGTCGAGCATCACGCCCACACCTGCCACAGGCGCCTCCGCGCCGTCCGTGGTCGATGCCGCAATGGCGGCCTCCAGCAGTCGCTCTACCTCGTCATCGATGGCCGGGCGCGACTTGTCCGCGGAGATGATCAGGTCGAGCACGCGCCAGCACGAGCGGCGCATCGCCGAGCTGATGGGAACGCGCGGTGAAGGGAAGCGGAAGTTGCGCCCGGTTGAATTTCCCAGCGCGTCCAGCCATTGCTTTGAGATCATGAAGACGAGAAAGAGGCAGGAGCCGTTGCCTTCCATCACCATGTCGTGCGCCTCGAACGCGTTTACGCCCAGCGCGAGGTTTTCGCCGTAGGGCACGACCTCGGCGCCCACTTTCGCGACGGCGCGCGTGCCACCGAGCCACAGGGCCAGCTGCGATTCAGAATGGGCGTGCGACACCAGGTTGGCGCGCGATTCGAGAACGATCGCCGTCCCAAAAGCTCCCTCGTGCAGCGCGTAGGCCTCGGCCATGAATCCAGTCCTTCAAGGTGGTCGACGGGTGCAATTGTTCGCCTTCGCGAGGCCTGAAGCGGCCTGAACCCCGGGTAAGTCCCTAGCACTCCACCAGACTCCCTGATACGTCGCCGGATTCGTCGATAAGCGCCCAAAGCGCTGCGTTCTTAAAGTTGCTCCATGCCCGCGGCACCTTCACCGGAACCGCAAATCCGCAGAGAGAAATCACAGGAGCCAACAGAAATGCGCATCGCCACCTACATCGCCGACGGCATCCGCCGCGTGGGACTTGTATCCGACGACGGCCTCACCCTCCAACCCCTCGAACTCACGCCGCAGCAAGCAGCCGCGGGTGCCTTGAGCATCATCGAATCCATGGCCGAGGGTGGCGCTGCACCGGTCGCGACCGGCGCTGCCATCAAGGTCGCGGATGTCGCGCTCGACGCGCCGCTGCCCAAGCCCCGTCGCAACCTCTGGTGCGTGGGCCGCAACTACCACGCGCACGCCAAGGAACTCTCGGCATCGGTATTCAAAGACAGCGGCGCGAAGACCGACGAGTGGCCCATCGTGTTCACCAAGGTGCCCGAATGCGTGGTCGGCCCGCACGACGACGTGCTGGTGCCCAGCGCGATCTCGACGCAGATCGACTACGAGGCAGAACTCGCCGTGGTCATCGGCAAGGGTGGCAAGAACATCACGCGCGCTGCCGCCATGGAGCATGTCTTCGGCTACACGGTCGTGAACGACGTGACGGCGCGCGACGTGCAGATTCGCCACGGCCAGTGGGACATGGGCAAGTCCTTCGACACCTTCTGCCCGATGGGCCCGTGGATCGTGACGGCCGACGAGTTCGACGGCACCAAGACTCGCGTGCGCTGCTGGGTCAACGGCGAGTTGCGCCAGGACGGCCCGACCGAGAACATGATCTTCGACATCCCGACGCTGATCGAAACCATCTCGCGCGGTATCACGCTGTATCCGGGTGATGTCATCGCCACGGGCACGCCGGCCGGCGTCGGCATGGGCATGTCGCCGCCGCGCTACCTGAAGGCGGGCGACGTGGTGCGCGTCGAGATCGACCGCCTTGGCTCGATCGAGAACAAGTTCGTCTGAAGCGCAGCGCAATGACGACTCGATTCATCAACGAACTGGCCGTCGAGATCGACGGCAACGGCGAAGCGCTGCTGTGCATCCACGGACTCGGCGGCTCGTCGAACACATGGACGCCTTTGCTGGCCGCCCTGTCGGGCTTCAAGGTGATCCGGCCGGATTTGCCCGGAAGCGCACGCTCGGCGCTGTTGGCGGAGCCGCTCTCGATTGAAGGCTATGCCGCAGCGCTCGAAGCTTTGCTCGCTGAGCTGGGCGCCGAATCGGTGCACGTGATGGCGCACTCGCTTGGCACCGTCGTTGCGCAGCATCTCGCCGTGCGCAACCCTGGCAAGATCAAGTCGCTGGCCTTGTTCGGGCCGCTGGTTGCGCCACCCGAAGCGGCTCGGCCGAACATGGTGGCGCGTGCGGCGGCAGCGCGCGGCGGCGCGGCGGCCATACAAGAGATTGCCGACGCCATCGTCAAGGGCGCCACCAGCCAAGAGACGAAGGCTGAGCAGCCCGCAGTGCTGGCACTGGTGCGCGAAAGCGTGATGCGCCAATCACCCGAGGGCTACGCCCAAAGCTGCGAAGCGCTCGCCGCCGCGCAGTCGGCCGAGATCGACCGCATTGAAGTGCCAACGCTGCTCGTGACCGGCGACCAGGATGGCGTTGCGCCACCGGCCAACGTCGCCGCGATGGCGGCGCGCATCAACGGTTCGCGACAGGTGGTCCTTGAAGGCTGCGGCCACTGGACGACCTTTGAGAAGCCGCAACGCTGCATGCAGGAACTCGAACAGTTCCACGCATCGTTGCGCTGAATTTTTTCCACCGCCACACGTTCATCAACCCATTTCCGGCACCTCGGGCCGGAGGAGACAAGCATGACCCGCATCGCATTCACCAACGTCCGCATCTTCGACGGCACGGGCGAAGACACCTACACCGGCGACGTGCTCGTCGAAGGCAAGCGCATCGTCGAAGTCACCCGCGCACCGAAGCGCGTGAGCGTCGACGACGCCCGCGTCATCGACGGCAAGGGCCGCTTCCTGATGCCCGGCATGACCGAGGCGCACACGCATTTCTCGTGGAACGACCAGCCGAGCCTCGCCGCCATCCAGTTCATGCCGCCCGAGGAGCACATGCTGTGGTGCGTGCGCGTGGCCAAGCGCTATCTCGACATGGGTTGGACCTCGGCTATCGGTGCCGCTGCCGCGAAGCCTCGACTCGACGTGGTGCTGCGCAACGCCATCGATGCGGGCGAGTTCCCCGGACCGCGCTACCTCGCGGGCAGCCAGGAAATCACCACCATCGGCGCGCTCGGCGACAACACGCTGCCGCACATGAAGTTCGAGGAACTGAGCTTCGGCAGCGTGTGCAGCGGCCCGGAAGAAATCCGCAAGTCGGCGCGCACCTTCATCAAGTACGGCGTAGATCATCTCAAGATCAACTTGTCCGGCGAATACATTGCCGGCCTGCCGGCCGAGATGTCACCGTTTGCGGAGGATGAGGTCGCGATGCTCGCGCAGGAAGCCAAGCGCTATGGCAAGCGCATGGCCGCGCACGCCCGATCAAGCGAGTCGGTCAAGCAGTGTGTGCGACATGGCATCGAGATGGTCTACCACGCCAGTTTTGCGGACGAAGAGGCGCTCGACATGCTCGAGGCCGCCAAGGACAAGCACTTCGTCGCCCCCGGCATCGGCTGGCTCATTCGCACGACCTTCAACGCCGCCGAGTACGGCATCACCGAGGCCGTCGCGACGCAAATGGGCTACAAGCGCGAGTTGGAGATCGCCTCTGCATCGCTGCGCAAGATGCATCAGCGCGGCATCCGCATCCTGCCGGGTGGCGACTACGGCTTTGCTTGGATGCCTCACGGCACCAACGCCAACGACCTGCAGTATTTCGTCGACTACATCGGCATGACGCCCAAGGAAGCGCTGCTCGCAGCGACCAAGCTGGGCGGCCAGATCATGCTGCGTCCGGACGAACTGGGGCAGTTGAAGGCGGGCTACCTGGCGGACATCGTGCTGGTGGATGGTGATCCGCTGAAGGACCTGTCGATCCTTACCGATCCGGCGAAGATCCAGCTCGTGATGAAGGATGGCGTGATCTACAAGGATTGCGCGACCCCCGTGCCTGCGGAGGCTGCGCTGCATCTGGAAGGGGCTGACTTTCCGCTGCGTGAGGAAGGCGTCAAGGAAGCGCTTGCTGAAATGCATTGAGCCAAACTAACCCAACGGGGGCGGTGGCAACGCCCCCGCTCTTTTCTTTCGACCGCAATGCAAGCGCAAGCTGACGCTGAAAATCACGCCACGCACGACGGCTTGTGGCCGACTGAAGCCTCTCGGCTATCCGGCGCTTCGGGCCCGTGGCTGCCGGTCAATTCGGCGCGCCAGAAGTCGGCTTTGAGTGCGAAAGCGGGCATCGGCCTCTTCGCATGAACCCGAGGTGTTGAGCGCGTACGTGCCGCGAATCTTTGAACAACAGTTATGGCGCAGTTGCACGGACGACACTGCCGCCACAAATGAAGTTGCCGCCTCCTAGATGATGGATCGTCTGCAGCGCAGCGTTGCTATCGTCGAACAACCAATGACCGTTCCTGAAGATCCGTGCATCGGCTGCTGCGCCGACGACTTCGGCGAAGCAGGTGTCGTAGGCATCTTCGCTGTGCGGCTCAGGAATCAAGCGGCACTCGAGCCAGGCTGAGCAACCGGAAGATAAGACCGGCAGTTTCAGTACTGGGCTGGTCTCCGTTCCGATGGCGAAGTGTTCAAACTTGTCCATGGTTCGACCGCTCGTGCTGCCCACCGCGTGAGTGAGGTCAACGAGCGCATTGCCGGGTAAGCAGATGGCAAATGTTCGGCTGGCTGCAATCAACTCGCGGGTGAATGTGTGCTTGTCGATGACCACGGCGATGCGCGGGGGCGTGAACTCCACCGGCATCGACCACGCCGCGGCCATGACGTTGCGGCGGGTGCCGTCAGAACTGGTGACCAACACCGTCGGTCCGTGGTTGATCAGGCGACTGGCGTGCTCAAGAGCCACTGGCTGAAAGTTGTTTGTGTTCGACATGCCGGCGATTGGACAGCAAGACAGAAAAGCTCGCCAGTCGAGGCGAATCGACAAAAAAAGCATTGGGAAAATTGATGCTCAGAACCGTTTTATATCGTTTTCGGTTATGCGAATCGCTCCTTACAGTCTCCTTTCCCTGAACTACATCACCACGAGGACACCATGAGCGAAACCCATCAACGTATTCCGTTCCATCTTGCTTTTCCTGTGCGCGACATCGCAGAAGCACGCGCCTTCTACGGGGAGCTGCTGGGTTGCCCCGAAGGACGGAGCGCGCCCGAGTGGGTTGACTTCGACTTTTACGGTCATCAGATTGTTGCGCATCTGGCACCCGACGAGTGCGGCCACAAGCAGAGCAGTGCCGTCGACGGCCACGATGTGCCGGTCAAGCATTTCGGCGCCATCCTGCCGACGGACAAGTGGCAAGCCATGGCGGACAAGTTGGTCGCGAACAAGACCGCGTTCGTCATTGAGCCGTACATCCGTTTCAAAGGCGAACCTGGCGAGCAAGCCACGATGTTTTTCCTGGATCCATCGGGCAACGCCATCGAAATGAAATCGTTCGCCAATCTCGACTCTCTGTTCGCGAAGTAAGGAGACCCCAATGAGGCTTCAATCATTGGTCGCCACCAGCGTTGCCGCTGCCTTCCTGACGTTCTTGGGTTCGGCGGCTGCGCAGACAGACACGCTGAAAAAGATCAAGGAGTCGGGCGTTGTCACCGTGGGCGTGCGCGATGCCTCGGGCGCCATGTCGTTCACCACCGGACCCGGGAAATACACCGGCTTCCATGTCGAGATTTGCGAGCAGATCATTGCAGACATCAAGAAGGCGACGCAGCTCGAGAAGCTGGAAGTGAGATACCAACTGGTCACGCCCCAGAACCGCATCCCGCTCGTGCAGAACGGCACGGTGGACATCGAATGCGGCACGACGACCAACAATGCGGCACGTCAGAAAGACGTCGCCTTCGCCCCTACCCTTTACGTGGAAGGCGTGCGCATCGCTGTCAAGTCAGCGTCCAGCATCAAGTCGACCGCGGATTTAGCGGGCAAGACGGTGGTAGCGACCACCGGAAGCACTTCCGTGCAACTGCTGAGAAAGCTAAAGAGCGATGCGACGGAGCTGACGGCCAAAGACAACAGCGAAGGCTTTCTGCTTCTGGAGACCGGCCGCGCCGACGCTTTCGTGGCAGATGGGCAGATCTTGGCGACGCTCATTTCAAAGAGCAGGGAACCCGCGCAATACAAGCTGCTGGACCAAGTGCTGAGTACAGAGCCCATTGCCATCATGTTGCCGAAAGGCGATGCGGCGTTCAAGAAGCTTGTCGACCAGAGCGTCGTGTCGCTGGCCAAGGGCGGGGATGCAGCGCGCATCTACGACAAATGGTTTCTGAAGCCGATCCCGCCGCGAAACGTGATCGTGGGCCTGCCCGCGACCGAGATGACCAAGGCCGCCTGGGCAAATCCCACCGACAAACCCATGGAAGAGTACGAGGCGCGCTAAGGCCTCGAAGGAAACACAACGGCGGAAGTGTCGATGGCGTGGCCAGTGCCTTTCATCCGGGGCCTTGATGTACGGCTTCACGAATGGGCAGTTGCTGGGCGGCCCAATCCAGAATCCTTTCGATTCGTGCAGAAGAACGGCAAGGTGCGGGAGATCGTGACGCATCTGGATGTGCTAGCCGTCACGCCGACCACCGCACTGGTTCGGGTTGACATGGAAAAGGACGCCATCGGTGCTGACTACAACGACTTCCTGACGCTGATCAAGACCAATGGCGACTGGAAAGTCATCGCGAAGGTTTACCACCAATTCGAGGATTGAGGCGGCGCTTGCTCGATGCACTGCGTCGAGTGCCTGTCGTCTCCACGATGGCCTCAGAGGCCTCCACAAGGCAGCGCGAAAATTGGGCAACGATCGGCGAGCTTGTCCTGGTCCGGCGCTGGAGCAGCCCGATCTCCCGATAAAAGGTGTGTTCGCCCAATGACACCACCCGGACGCTGTCCGGCAGCGGCAGGTGGGCTTCGACCATCGGAACGAGCGCCACACCAACGCTGTTCGCCGCAAGCTGGATGAGTCCGGCGATCTCGTCCAACTCGATGGCCTCCTTCACGGTGACGCCTTGTCGCCGCAGGAAGCCTTCGACCATCCGGCCGCCAAAAGACACGCGGTCGTAACGCAGAAACGGCCGCTCTTCCAGCAGCGCACGCCAGTCCCTGCCCCTCGACCCATCCCTAGGAACAACGAGAACGAACGGTTCATGGACGAGCGCCTGCCACGTCATGTCGTGTGGCATGCCGAAGGGCGGTCGAATCATCACAGCCGCATCAATCTTTCCGGCGTCGAGATCGTCCATCAGCCGCAGAGACACGCCAGGCGCAACATGGACGCGGACCAAGGGAAGCGCTTGACGGAGGTTCTCGAGCGCACGCGCGACAAGCGTGGACTGCGCGGAGGCGATGGCGCCAATGCGCAAGACACCTTGGGTCGATTGTTCATCGGGCGGATCGCCCAGCTTCGCGTAGAGCGCGCAGAGCACCTCTGCACGCGCAAGGACGATTTGCCCGGCACTGTTCAGCGTCGCGGAGCGCCCCGTCCTGTCAAACAGGGAGAAGCCCAGGCTCTCCTCGATTCGCCGGATCTGGCTGCTCACCGCCGATTGCGTCAGGCCGATGTGCTCGCCAGCGGAAGCGAAGGTTCCATACTTGCAAACGGCTATGAGGGTCTTGAGCTCTGCGATCATGGGCCGAGCATGTCCAGGATCGATCGAAAAATCAACAACTGAGCAGGCGGCGGAATGCGATTATTCGATCGCTCACTACATCCGTACGGCCATCCTGGCGCGTCACCCGAAACGCTGAGTCTGCGCCTATCTGAACGCGGCGCTCTGGCCGTGCCCACAGCGCGTGCGGATGCCTGCTAACGCTCCAAAGCCGACCTCTGCTGCTCGTGGTCCACATCCACCGAGGTCTCAGACAACTCTGATTTCGACCAATCGCGCTACGCGAGCCACTGCCCCGTTCTATGCAAGCGACTCGGCGCCGACCAGCCGCACATGGGCCATATGCGCAGCTTTAGAGGTCCTGAAGGCGTTGAGGCCGCCAGCGTCGTAGCGAGCAGCGGCTTGGTTTCCATCCAGATCCTCGAGGAGTCGTAGCCCGGTTTCGAGCAGCAAATCGTTGATGGTTCGGGGGTCGAACCCAGATAGAAACGCTTCTCCGGCAGCAGCGACGTTGCTCTTGAGTCTGAGAAACTCTTCATCGACTGCATGGTGCGGGCCAAGGATGGCCTCGTCAACATACGTGAAGACCATCTCGCTTCCCGCACGCGCGCAGGTGGCAATTGATCGAAGGGCTTTGAGGTTTGCCTCCCGGGTCAGGTAAGTCGTGACGCCCAACCAGGAAAAAAAGGTGAGACGGTCGCCCTGAAACGAAGATCTCGTCAGCGCCGTTCCCAATGCCTCCATCGACAGGTCGGCTTCGACGAATTCCACGGAGCCGGGGACGCTCACGTCACAGGCAGCCAGGCGTTCACGCTTCAGCCGCTGCGTCGCCGGATGATCCACCTCGATGATCGTCACGCCCTCTGCCCATGCTGGGCGCCGGCAGATGAAGCTATCGAACCCGGCGCCGATGATGACGTATTGAACGATGCCGCTCGCTACGGCCTGCTTGAGCGCGTCCTCCGTGTATCGGGACCGAAGGATCACGCCCCCGTAGGCGGGATTGGACCGAAGAGCGAGGTCGAGACCCTGAACGCCATCCAGTGTCAAACCCGGCTTGGTGGCCTCTATGCGTGCCATCGCACGCTGAAGCAAGGTGGACTGCGCCGATTCCGAGACAAGGCGATCTCCCCACGTATCGCTCAGGAGTGGCAGGGGGTCGTTGCGCGAATGAACTGCTCGCATGAGCGAAGTTGCAAGTGCGGTGCGGCTGGGTGTCGACGGGTTCAACAGATTCTCCAAGATTGCTGCCTAGACGAGCGAACGGCAGCTTACAACCGAACCGTGAGGCTGCAATGGGCCCGGACCACCATTCCGGCGCTGATGCAAACAGTCATTCGGTGGCACGCAGTCAGCGCGGCCATGCTGCTTCAACCATCCGATCACTGTCGCCCGCTCCGTCCGCCGATGATGCCGGTGAAGGTCAAGTTCCGAAGTAGATCAGCCGGTCGCAAAGGAATGCGCCGATGTCATCAGGTATCGGCGATCTCCCTCGTTCGACGGACAGATTCGACCGGCTGCAACCAAGTCTGTGGCTGAACTACCTGCCAAGCTTTGCACTCCCTCCTGGCACTCCCAATGCCACTCGTACGCTAGTCGCTAGTCGCTAGTCGCTAGTCGCTAGTCGCTAGTCGAGCAGCTGGAAACTTTTAGCCGAAAATATCCACAATCCAATTTGTTAGCAAATTCGCCCCCCTGCCCTCGCAGAAAATATCCACAACCTTAGCAAATCGACGTTGGACGTAAGTTTGCTAAGGTCAGGGACATTTTCGACTAAGGCATCCCGAGTTGCGGATATTTTCGGAACTTCAGCACCGCTGATGTCGCTCCAGACTCACGCTGGCGAGCGCGTAAAAGTCCTTCTCTGAAGTGCGGCCCCCACACAGCTAGGACGTAGCCGAGCCGAAGAGATCGGCCTGTCCTCTCTACTTTCCCGATATCGACTCCGCAGGGCGGTGGACTCACCGCCTGCGAACGCCTGCTTTCGAGGGCGGCCGCTGGAGTTGCTGAAGGACCGGATTGGGCCTGTGGCGGAGGTCGCTTTTGGGCCGAGGGCGTGTGAAAACGCTTCATTGATCGTCTCACTCAAAATAAAATTCGCCAACCCGTTGCAGCGAGGTGGCCCATGAAGCGATTCATCGAAGGCGAAGATCGACAGCAGGTGACACTGCTGCCCGAATGCCTTGACGACTACATCGGTGAGGACAATCCGGTGCGAGTCGTCGACGTCTTCGTCGAGGAATTGGACCTGCAGGCGATGGGCTTCAAAGGCGTTGAGCCCGCAACGACGGGTCGCCCTTCCTACCACCCCTCTGTCCTGCTCAAGCTCTATATCTACGGCTATCTCATTCGCATCCAGTCGAGTCGTCGCCTGGAGCGCGAGGCGCAGCGCAACGTGGAGCTGATGTGGCTCACCGGCCGTCTGGCGCCTGACTTCAAGACCATCGCCGATTTCCGCTACGACAACGGCCCGGGCATCCGAAACGTCTGCAAGCGCTTCGTTGGCCTCTGTCGAGAGCTCAAGCTGTTCACTCACGCGATCGTGGCCATCGATGGCAGCAAGTTCAAGGCGGTCAACAGCCGCGACCGCAACTTCACTGCCGGCAAGATCGACGGTCGTCAGAAGCAGATCGAGCAAAGCATCCAGCGATACCTCGATGCCATGGAGACGGCGGATCGCACCCAGCCGGTCGAGTTCGAGGCAAAGACCGAACGGCTGCGCGACAAGATCAAAAAGCTGCGCGAGCAGATGAAGCAGCTTGATGAGACGAGGGAACAGCTGAAGAAGGAACCCGACGGGCAGCGTTCGCTCACCGACCCTGATGCGCGCTCGATGCTTCAGTCAGGCAAGAGCACGGGCATCGTTGGCTACAACGTCCAGACCGCCGTCGATGCAAGGCATCACCTGATCGTGGCACACGAGGTGACCAACGAACCACGACCGGGCGCACCTCAACAAGATGTCACTGGCCGCGCGCGAGGCGATGGGCAAGACCAAGCTGCAGGCCCTCGCCGATCGCGGGTACTTCAGTGGCAAGGAGCTCAAGGACTGCGAAGACGCGGGCATCACGACCTACGTTCCCAAGCCGATGACCTCCAACGCGAAGGCCGAGGGGCGCTTCGACAAGAGCGACTTCATCTATATCGCCAAGGACGATGAGTACCAATGCCCCGCGGGGCAGCGGGCCATCTACAGGCTCAATACATTGGAGACGAACGGCAACGAGATGCGTGTCTACTGGACCAGTGCTTGCCCCCAGTGCCCGATCAAAGATCAATGCACGACGAGCACGTATCGGCGCATCCGTCGATGGGTGCACGAGGAGGTGCTCGAACGTGTTCAGCAACGCCTGGACCGCAAGCCCATTGCCATGACGCTGCGAAGATGTACGGTGGAGCACGTGTTCGGAACACTCAAACACTGGATGGGCTCGACGCACTTCCTGACGAAGAAGTTGGAGCACGTGAACACCGAGATGAGTCTGCACGTGCTGGCTTACAACCTGAAGAGGGTCATCGCGATCATGGGTATGAGCCAAACGATGAAGGCGATGAGGCTGCTGGGGGCCTGAACCTCTTTAATGGCCGGTGCAACGCTCTCGGCCATTCAGGCGCGTGCCAAGTCACCCGTTTCTGCGACGAGGCCACTGGATGACTCCGTGACGTCGATGACGGCTTCGCGATCGCGAATTCTTGCTCGCGCCGAAGCCGTTTCCACACGCCCTCGGCCTTAAGCGGACATCGGGCCTTCCCGGAAGCGACCATGAAAACAGAAGCTTAAGTCGCCACAGACGCTTGGCGCAGTTTGCCGAGTTCAGCGGGCAGTTCATGCACTGTTAGCCGTCTCAGCGGTCTTGCACACTGCGGCGTCCCCTGCTAGCAGCCATTCGCGAAACTGCGTCATGGCCGGTGATAGAGCCTTCGACTGCAATCGAGTGAGCCAGTAGCTGCCCACCCGGACCTCTACGGCGAAGGGCTGAACAAGACGACGCATCTCCAGGTCGTGCTGCAACATGCTCGCCGGAAGCAAGGCAACGCCGGCCCCCTGTGCGGCCGCTGCCGCTAATGCCAGGGAGGAATCGAGCACAGGCCCTCGCATAGGCTTAGGCGATGCGCCTGCTCCTGCAGCGGCAAACCATCGGCTCCACTCATCGCTGCGATAGGAGCGCAACAGTGTTTCTCCCAAAAGGTCCGCCGGGCTGGCGAGCCGCTGTGCGATCGAGAGGGTACAAAGGGGAGTCAGGGGAGCGTCGAGCAGCAGTTCGGCATGCGTTCCGTGCCAAGCGCCCTCGCCAAATCGGATGGCGAAATCGAGGCCCTCTCCGGCCAAGTCGACCTTGTTGTTGTGAGTCATGAGGCGCAGGTCGACAAAGGGATGGTTCTTCTGGAACGACTCGAGTCGGGGCATCAACCAGCCCACTGCAAAGGTGGAGACTGCTGCAACAGTAAGGGGAGCGTGGTGAGCACCGCCACGGAATTGCTCGACGATGGTGCCAAGGCGTCCAAATGAATCAGACAGCATGGGCAACAGGGCCTGGCCCTCGTCGGTAAGTGTGAGTCCGCGCGGCAGCCGACGAAATAGGCGCACTCCAAGGCGCGTCTCCAGGTTCTTGACTTGAGCGCTCACTGCTGCCTGGGTGACGTTCAGCTCCAAGCCGGCGCGCGTGAAGCTCAAGTGCCGTGCAGATGCTTCGAACGCACGCAATGCGTTGAGGGGGAGGGACATGGCCAAGATTATCTTGGGTATTCCCCCTGAAATCATCGTTTGTCGCCGTATGTGCGCGTGGATATCGTTGCGGCTCTTTAAAGGAGCCCAACAAATCATGAACCGACGCGACTTCAACGCTCACTTCGCCGCCATTGCGACCATTGCCCTTCCGGCATGTGCGCAGCCCACCCACTCCCCGGTGCAGGAAAGCCCCTGGGGCTATAGCGAATCGCTCAGCGGCGGGAGGCTGGGGGTGGCCGTACTTCAAGCCGATGGCCGGATCGAAGGTCACCGCCTGGACGAGCGCTTCCCAATGTGCAGCACTTTCAAATGGCTGGCTGCCGCGCACGTTTTGCAGAGGGTGGATCGCGGAATGGAAAAACTTGGTCGACGCATCAGCTATGGGCGTGATGTGTTGCTCCCCCACTCGCCTATCACCGAGAAACATGTGGACGGGGGAATGACTTTGGCCGAGCTGTGCCATGCCACGATCACCACCAGCGACAACGCCGCCGGCAACCTTCTTCTAGCCTCTTTTGGGGGCCCGCCAGGCTTGACTTCTTTCGCCCGACGCCTCGGTGACGATGTCACCCGGCAAGATCGATGGGAGCCTGAACTCAACGAAGCTACGCCCGGTGACCCCCGCGACACGACCTCACCTCGCGCAATGGCACATCTGCTGCACGCCACCTTGCTTGGCAACGCTTTGTCACCCAGCAGCCGTGAACAGCTCGCGCGGTGGCTCGAGGGATGTGAAACGAACGGGAAGCGCCTGCGCGCCAACTTGCCTGCGGATTGGCGTATGGGGAGTAAGACGGGGACAGGGGGCCGCGGCTCGGCCAACGACGTCGGCATCTTCTGGCCGCCAAAGCGGCCACCAATCCTGGTGTGCGCCTTTGTCACGAATACACAGGCCACCGAAGCTGATCGAAACGCCGCAATCGCTGCCGTAGCGCGCCGGGTCACAGCATAGGCACCACCACGTTACGCCACGCATCCGACGAACCATAGTGAGAACCACAAATGAAAACCTCCTTGCAACCTGCTGCCATCATGCTCACCGCCTCCGCCTTCATGGGCTCGCTCGCTGCAAACGCAGAAACGTATCAGGGCGTACAAACTGTCGCCTCCGTGCGCAGCCGTGATGTGGTCACGCAAGAGGCGCTTGGCGCCGCGCGCGCACCGATTTTTGGGGAGGCCGCTTACTCAGGCAACCAATCGGTACGGCCCTCTCTGCGAAGCCGCCGGGATGTGCAACGCGATGCCATCGCAACCGCATCAGGCGATCCCTACTCGGAAGCAGCCTCATCGGGCGTTCTTGCGACTCCCGAAGGAGCCGCAAGTCGTGCAGACATGCGCTCAGAGGCGCGGCATGAACGGACTCGGCTGGAGTAAAAGTCGAAAGGACTTGCGAGCGCCGTGATGCAACACGGGGGCCAGCTTGTCACATCGCCTGTCCCCTCTTATCGCAGCTCGGTCGGGATTGCAGGTTCTGGCCCGCGAGCGAGCCGACGCTTCGTTGTCTCAGAGCAGCCGCGGCTAGTGAGGCGCCATCAGGAGTGTCAGACACAAGGTTTCGGCAATCGCGCGCGCGGCCTCTGCAGGCGCGAGAGCGGATGTATCAATGACTAGCTCCCCTCTCGGCATCGCCCGCTCGGACGCCTCAAATTGCGTGCGCAATTCACGCAGAAGGTCCACCGACTGAAGCTTTCCAAAAAGCGCCCGGCTCGGCGCTGTCAGACGTTCTTCTTGTACCGCCACAGGAACGGTCAGCTGAACAAAATGGGTGCTGCCGCCAGCGGCCCTCACGCTTTCAACGACTCGCCTGTCGAAGCCTTGGATGACTGTCGGCTCTGGTGCAAAGGTGAAGATGAGAGAACGCTTAGCCATTGCTGCCTCGCGTATCACGTCGAGCCACATACTCTCGCGCAGCCTCACGAACTGCTCAGTGCCGAAAGGGAATACCGCTGCCACAGCATCGACCACTAAGTGGTTGTGGAAGACGGCGTAGCCAGTCATGCGCCCGAGTTCCTTCGCGATGGTCAGCTTTCCAGAGGCCACCGGGCCATGAACAAAAACAAGTTTCATGCTGCGGATTATGGTTATGTTACCGAAAGCGCTCAGTTGAAGCTCGGTTCTCGCCCGACCGACGGCCGTGCTGGTGGATGGAGCCGGCAGTGTGTGTAGCACAACACTGGCAAGTGTCCGTGCATCAGCGCGATCGCGCGGGAAGTTGACGCAGCAGGCAATCGAGAGCCAAGTGATAACGGTCTTGAAGCGCTTCAGTATGGGTCAGCTCACCTCTGGCTGAACAAAGGGCGAGGCCGCTGCCATGTGCATGGTCGATCAGAATATCGCGCCACATGACTGGGTCGGGCGTGACTGCGGTGAGCAGGCTCGTTAAGCGGTTGGTGATTCGGCGGGTCGTTCCTGTAAGGGCTTCGGGCGTGGCAAAGAGCGCGAGCGTCAACTGGGGGTGGCGGCCTACGACTCCGTAGTAGCGACTAAGTAGGTCCCGGATCTCCGAAGTGGGATCTTCCGACTTGCTCACTCCTGCCAGAGCTTCCGCATAGACTCGATCCGACACTGCCCGAAGCAAGCCTGCGTAGTCCCCAACGTGGTGGTAGAGACTCATCGGGGTCACTCCCAGTCGAGTAGCCAACGCGCGCAGGGTCAGGGCCTGGCCAGCGCCTTCCTCGAGCAACGCCAAAGCGGCAGCCAGGATGGCCTCTTGAGTGACTCCTTGTCCCGAGGAGGGCCGCCCGCGCGGGCGAGTCATGCCGCCAGCCGATAGGTGGATTGGACCAAACCAGAAGGGAAATTGCGACAGGACACCAATTTCAGATTGATGTCTTGCGAGAGTGCGCCAAACAGAGGCCTGCCGGAACCGATCAAGACGGGAACAGTTGTGATCACCATGTCGGCAATCAGCCCATCGCGAAGGAAGGACTGCACCACTTGGCCTCCATCAACGTACACCCGGCGCACGTTTTGTTCGGAAAGGGCCTCCATTTCGTCCCTGGGCGCACGGTCGGAGAACCGAACTTTGCCTGTCAATGAGTGCGGAACGGGCTTGCCCGCCAGCTGCTTGGAAAGAACGACCACGGGTAGCACGTAGGGCCACGGGTCGGACGCGATTGCTTTTTCATAGCTTCCTCGACCCATAACGATGACGTCCTTGTCGGCGATGAACGCTGGATAGCCGTGGTCCTCCCGCGGGTCGTCGCGCTGCAACAGCCATGCAATGTCACCATCTGCTCTCGCGATGAAGCCGTCGAGACTGGTGGCGATGAAAACGTGTGCGGTGATGAGCGTCATGGATTCAAATATACATCGTATATATATGACGCTCAAGGCGTTCGGAAGCCATCTCACTGCCAGCCTGCCATGCGCCTGAGGCGCACCTCAACTGGCCTGGCAGCCGCTTCAGGTCGCGGGTGTGGCTTCGAGGGCCGTACGAACGGCCGCACCAAGGGGCCAGCGCATGAATTCGTGGATCATGCCGTCGGAACGTCTCCCCCGGCACTTTCACGCCGGCTTGGCCCAAGCGCACGCCATAGGCATCCCCTTCATCGCACAGCGCGCGGCGAGTTTGGCTTGGTCATCGGGGTTGGCCGACTTCAGCCTTCCGATACTAGTGGTCTCGCAGAAGAGCCATGGCTGTTGCGTCGTAATACACCCCGTCCACCATAAAGGCCCGGCGAAGCAATCCCTCGGCTAGGAAGCCATGCCGCCCGTAAAGAGCCTTAGCGCGTGGGTTGTCCTCACGTACAGCTAGCTCGATGCGTGTCAGACCGAACGCCCAGGCCACGTCTATCGCCGCGCATAAAAGAGCTGAGCCAACACCTTGGCCCCGTGCCCCTGCGACGACGCCTATCCCCAAGCTTCCAACGTGTGCGCGAGCCTGACCACGACCGCGCAAGATGTCGCACCAACCCACGACGACGCCGTCCAACATCGCGATTCGCATGCATTCTTGATTCGAGAGGACGGATGCGTAGAACGCGTACGCCTCTTCAAGACGTGGCGCCTCTGTGAACGCAAGAAACCTTTTCTCGCGTGCAACCGAATCCAGCGCTTCGCGAAGAGCTGAAAAATGGCACGCGTGCAAGGGTTCAATGGAAAGATTCATGGTCTAGCGAACACTGGTTGCGGGAAGCCAAGGCGATGGCGCCTTAGGTACACCATCAAGTTCGCCGCGCACAACTGGGCGGCGTGCTCGATGGTCCGCTTCTGGCGTGTGCTGAAGTCTGCCGGGAATCCATCACTCATGCGGCGCCGTGGAAGACCTTCCAAGCCTCTTCTTCAAGCTGGCCGCCGGTGGAGAGGACGTGCCGTCCTCGTCGTGAATTCTGAAGGTCTGCTGGTCTCGACCGATGCTTGCAGCGCCGTCCAACCCGAGTAGTAGGGTGTACATCGTGTCCCGCAGAGCTCCGTCGAGGACGACGCGAAGCTGGGTCATCTGTGCAGCGGTCAGGCCCATGGCCTCGACCCTCTTGGCCACTTCTGCATGTCCGTGGTCACCCATGAACGCCCCAAGCAGCTCTGCTCTGAGGTCACTCCAGTTCTTGACGAAGTTTGCTGCGTCCATGTTCGTACGGTCGTTCTGGTTTGAATTCTGACCCGGCCTTGTACGTCCGGTCTTGGCCCGCGAGCACCAATTCGCGGCCGTGCCTAAAAGCTGAGCTTCGGCGCGATCGCCCTTGGCCAACGACCGCTTCAGGCGAGTTTGGCGAACAGGCAGTCCCGGCCAAAAGCCGACCTCCGCGACATCCCCCAACCGCCCGGCAGCCGTTGAGCACAATGCAGGCATGGAAGCTATCAAGACTCTTGGACTGTTTCCCTGGCACCCAAGGTGATCGCAGCGGCGACTGCGATCAGCGCTGCGATGATCGCGCAGCTCGCTCCCCAGCCGACCCATCCGACCGCCGCGGCACCGAACATTGTCCCAAGAGTTCCGCCTATAAAATAAGCCATCATGTAAGCGCTGTTGAATCGAGCGGGTGCTGAAGGGTTGAGTGCAAGCACAGTGCTCTGATTCGCGACCTGAGCAGCGAATAGCCCTGCGTCGAAGATTGCAAGGCACACCAAAGTGGCGACCGTGTTATGCAGTACAAGCCCGCCAATCAGCACAGAGCAGCCTGCAAGTGCCAGACCGAAAAGAATGACTTTTCGAGCGCCGACCCGGTCGGTCCACACTCCAGCAACGCGCGTCGCGGCGATGCCAGACAGGCCAGCCAAGGCATACATTCCGATCCGCTCCGCGGAGTAGGAAAACGGCGGTTGGGAAAGTGCAACTGCCAGGCCAGCCCAGACTGCGCAGAAGCCGAAGAACCATAAGGCGCCACGCAATGCTGCCAACCGGAGAATGGCATGTTTCGCGAACAGACTCGGGATGGATAACAACCCAGCTAAATACCCGTGCGTAACGCGTCCTCGTACGGCTGGAAGTACTAAGCGGCAACAGACTGCAAAGACCCCGCAGGCTGCGGCGAAGACGAAAAGCATTTCTCGCCAGCCCATCTGATCGGCAAGCCAGCCACCAGCGATTCGACCCGACAAAATTCCGGCTGAGATTCCTGCGGTGACGATACCAAGATTGGTTGCGCGACGGTGCGGGAGAGTCAATCTGCTTGTCAGGGAACTCATTCCCGCGCCTACAACTGAACACGCACCGGTGACCCCCATTAACAAGGTCAGGATGGCCGCACTCGTGACGGTTGCGCTCAGCGCGAGGGCGAGCCCAAGCAACGCAAACTGGATTCCAAGAACCTTGCGAGGTGAAAAGCGGTCGACTAGAGGGACAAGCGCCAACAATCCCACCAAATAGCCGATCGGCCCACCGGCGAGTGCAACTCCTATAACTGCAACTTCTGTGTGCATCGAGCCTGCTACATCTGCGATTGACGGCTGCAGCACGTAAATGCTTGATGTTCCAAGCGCAGCAGCTAACGCCATGAACATCACCTCGAGCCCTCCGAGATTGCCCGCACGTTCTTGCTTACTCATCGGAGAACACTCCGATTCTCGGAGTTAACAAAAGTCTGCACACGCACCGCTGAGCGAATTTTTTCTACGCCCTCATGTCTGTCTAGGGCCTTGGAAATGATGTTCATGGTTGTTTTTTGAGGTTCGGTTAGTGAACCTCATGAAGCTTATCACGAACAGGTCTGCTTTTTGAACTTCAGTAGACTTGGGGTATGGCAACTACTTATGACGCACAGAACTGCACTCTGGCGCGTGCGCTGGAACTAATCGGCGAGCGCTGGACGCTTCTGATCCTCCGCGATGCGTTTTACGGAGTCCGGCGGTTCAACCATTTCCGCGACCACCTTGACATCCCCCGTGCAGTGCTTGTCGAGCGCTTAGAAACCTTAGTCGACAATCGCATCCTCTCGCGCAACCCGGATCCCGAACACGCCGCGCGACATCTATACGAGTTAACTTCATTAGGCCGCGATCTTTGGCCTGCTCTTTATGCCTTGCTGTCCTGGGGCGCTCGCCTTGCCGGGCCGAATCAGCTGCGTTTCGTTCATGTCGTCTGTGGCAATGAGATCGACGACCACGGCGACTGCCAAGCGTGTCATGTCAAGCCACCACCGGCCGCTGTCGCAACCGAACCTCGCCAAAGCAAGCCTGGAGGACGGACCGACGCAGTTGCCATTGCATTGCGAAAGCGCCATGTGCTCCTTGAACCACTGGTTACCGAGAACTGACATGGACGATGCGAGCGGCTTAGCGGCTGAACCTGACGGTCTGAACGACTGCTTTCAGAACTTGGCTACTTCCGCTTCGGTTAAGGGTTGTCCGACACCTGCCTTGCGGCGCGCACATGGTGCGACCCTACAGCCTGCGGGCAGGTGTTGGACTGGCCTCCAGGGAGGAAACCGCGGAACTCAACGAAGGCGCTCGCGAAGGCGTGGAGCTATGGCGATTTGGGCTTCGGTCCACGCGATGAACCTGGAGAGTGAGCTCAAGGACGGGCCGGTCGTGCTTGCAAGCGCGAACTGATTGCACCCAACGGCCCCGTTGTGCACAGGGCGCAGTGGCTGCCCCAAAGAACTTTTCAGGTCACAGGCAAGACTGCGCCCCATCGGCACTGGCAGATGAAACCCGAGAGCAGCGTGGACAGCTCGACTCAGTCCTGTCGTCATGGCGGTCGAGCCTGTAGCGGGATGGGATGGCCCCGCACGAAGATCGCCAGGACCACCATGGGATGGCCGCAGTGCGGGCAGGAGAAGGCCGCCGAGGCAGCGCTTGAGTCGCCTTCGACATCGGGAACCACCTCAGCCTCTTGATGCAGCAAGGCGCGAGCCAGCGCCAGACTGGCGGTACGTGCTCCATTGGCCAGCAGCCCATAGTGGCGGAGGCGATGGAATCCGCTGGGCAACACGTGCAGCAGGAAGCGGCGCATGAACTCGTCGGCCCCAAGCGTCACCGTCTTCAAGCGTGTAAGGCCCTTGGCCCGGTAGTCCTTCCAGCGGAACGTGACACCGCGCTCATCCAGGCAGATCAACCGGCTGTTGGAGATAGCCACCCTATGGGTGTAGCGCGACAGATAGGCCAGCACGGCCTCGGGGCCCGCGAACGGGCGCTTGGCGTAGACCACCCATTCGCATTGACGCAGCGGTGCAAGCCAGTCGGCGAACGCCCGCGTATCGGCGAGCGCGGCATAGTCGCCGAAGAACTCCAAGCGACCGGCCCGATGCACAGCCTAGAGCTCTTCAAGGAAGCGCCGCCGGAATAGGCGCGACAGCACGCGCACGGGCAGGAAGAAGCCTGGCCTGCAGGCAATCCAGCGCCCGCCATCGGGCGATATGCCGCCGCCCGCAACGATGCCGTGGACGTGCGGGTGATGCGTCAAGGCGGATCCCCACGTGTGCAGCACCAGCGTGGCCCCGATGTGGGCGCCAAGATGCTTCGGATCGGCTGCGATGGTCATCAGGGTCTCTGCGGCGATGTCGAATAGCAGCGCGTAGATCGCGGCCTTGTTGCAGTACGCGATGGCGCTGATTGGCGCCGGTAAGGTGAAGACGACGTGGTAGTAGTCCACCGGAA
Source organism: Variovorax sp. 05N34 (assembly GCF_056397405.1). NCBI lineage: Bacteria > Pseudomonadati > Pseudomonadota > Betaproteobacteria > Burkholderiales > Comamonadaceae > Variovorax > Variovorax sp. 05N34. The sequence continues at coordinate 140,133 of NZ_JBFTNI010000007.1, read as the reverse complement.
GCAGATCGGCCCTACGCGCCTCGAGCCAGCGTTGTGCAGCGCTGGCCTGGCACTTCGGACAGTGCCGACTGCGACAAGAGTTATAGGCAATCTGATCTTGCCCGCAACCTTCGCAACGCAACACGTGGCCTCCCAGCGCCGCGCTGCGGCACTGTTCAATGGCCGACATGACCTTGAGCTGGCCGAGGCTCAGGTGGCCGCGCTGCGCCTTGCGCCAGTCGGGACCGTGGGTGCGGAAGATGTCGGCGACTTCCAGGGCGCTGTGCGCCATGGACGCACGCTCAGGCGCAATGCGCCTCCAGCGGGCTGACCACCTCGCGCAGCATCCGGGTGCCTACGTGGGTATAGACGGATGTGGTGTCCAACTTCTTGTGACCCAGCATGACCTGGATCACACGGATGTCCACCTTCTGCTCCAGCAGGTGGGTGGCGAAGCTGTGGCGCAACGTGTGCATCGACACACGCTTGTTGATGCCGGCGGCGACTGTGGCGGCGGCAATGGCACGGTTGAGCTGACGCGCAGTCAGCGGATTCAGCGGATTCATGCCTGGGAACAACCAGCCGTGAGGCAACATCTTCCCCTGTGAGTGGGCCAGGCGCCACCAGGCGCGCAGCAGCTCCAGCAGGACGGGCGAGAGCATCGCATAGCGGTCCTTCTGGCCCTTGCCCTGCTCGACGCGCAGCGTCATGCGCTGGCTGTCGATGTCATCGACCTTCAATGCGACGATCTCGCCGACGCGCAGTCCGGTGCCATAGGCGATGGAAAGCGCAGTCTGGTACTTGAGGTTGGATGCGGCCGCGATGAGGCGCACCGCTTCGTCGTGGCTGAGTACCACCGGCAGCTTCTGCGGAACGCGCACATAGCTCATCTTGGCCATTGCGTCATCGCGCCCGAGCGTGACGTCGAAGAAGAACCGCAGGGCCGTGATGGTCGCGTTGATCGTGATGGCCGAGACGCCGCGATCAACCATGTGCAGCTGGAATCGCCGCAGGTCCTCGGCAGTTGCGGTGTCCGGTGAACGCTGAAGAAAGGCGGCCAGGTACCGCACGGCACGAATGTACCCAGTCTGGGTCTTGGGTCGGAGCTTGCGCAGACGCATGTCATCGAGCATGCGTTGGCGCAAGGGCGAGATGGCTTGGGTGGATGCGGTCATGATCGTGCTCCTGTCAGAGGACGAGGCGGAATTGCCTCGCTCTGCACATTGACAGGGACGCGACGACTGATTGACTCCGCGGTCTTGCGGGCGGGCTACCGCGAATACGAAGGGACTTCCCACCTTCCAGCAACGGTGTCGAAGCACCAAGATTGGGTTGCGACTCTCAATCTGAAACCGAAAAGGGGAAGCCCATGAACGAGATTACAGGAGTACGGATAGCGCGGGTAGGTGTTGACCTTGCCAAGCAAGTGATTCAAGTCCACGCGGTGGATGTATCGGGTGGGCGCTTGGTCGCGCGGGCGTTCAAGCGCGAGCAGTTCTTCGCCTGGTGCACGAAACTGCCCGCGGGTTGCGTGGTGGCGATGGAAGCATGCTCGAGCGCGCACCACTGGGCCCGCAAGCTACGCGAGCAGGGGTTGGAACCACGGCTGATCGCGGCCCACTTCGTCACCCCGTATCGCATGGAAGGCAAAGGCGGCAAGAACGACGCCACGGACGCCGCGGCGATCTGCGAGGCGGCGTCGCGACCGAGCATGCGCTTCGTGCCGGTCAAGACCTGCGAGCAGCAGGGCGTGATGAGCCTGCACCGGGTGCGCGAAGGGTTGAAGGAAGAGCGCACCGCCTGCATAAACCAGATCCGGGGTGTGCTGACGGAATTCGGCCTGGTGTTCGGCAAGAGCCCCAAGGTATTGCGTGCCGTGCTGGCCGACATCATCGAAGATGCTAGCAACGAACTCAGTACAACCGCGCGCCTGGTGCTGCAGCGCGCGTTCGAGCACTGGCGCGAACTCGACGAGCACATGCGCTGGTGCGACCGGCAGATCGGGCAACACGTGCGATCCAGCCCAGCGGCCAAGCGCGCGGCCAAGGTCATCGGAATAGGCGAACTCGGTGCGTCAGCGCTGACGGCTGGCGTGGGTGACTTCACGCAGTTCAAGAGCGGCCACCAGTTCGGCGCCTGGCTGGGCGTGGTGCCACGCCAGGCTTCCAGTGGCGGCACGATCCGCCTGGGGCGCATCACCAAGCGCGGCGACGACTACCTGCGCACGCTGCTGATCCAGGGTGCCAAGGCCGCGGTGATGAGCGCCGACAAACGTGACGACCCGATCTCGCGGTGGTTGGCGCAGCTGACGGCGCGCGTAGGCTGGCAGAAGGCATGCGTGGCCATGGCCAACAAGAACGCTCGCATCCTGTGGGCGGTAATGACCCGCGAAGATGGTTTCGACTCCAAACACGTCAGCATCAAGCCAAAGGCCAAGCAGCCGGACCGGCAACCCGTCGTAGGCCCGGGATCGATCTCCGTTGCATGCGTGGCCTGAAGCCCGCTGTAAGTCCCGACACCCGATCAACTCCACAACAAGGTCAACTCCTTGCTCCTTCCAGCCAAGACGTGCTCTCGAAGATGCGTTTGACAGGTCAGACCGGCAGCTGGCGAACTCGGTAAACCGTGCGTGGCGGCAATCGTGCCCAACCACGTACCGCGAATGGAGCCCGGCTGAGCGGTTCGTATCTGGGCCCGCGCGAAGATGCGCAACAAGGCCGTTTGTAGATGTGCAGTCTGTCCTCTGTCGCACCGCACCTTCACCTGCCGCACGGCGCCGAACGAGTGATTAAATCGAAGAAACACCGAACAGCCGCTGACCAAGGAAGAACAGCCAACATCCCAACAACTCCGCTTGACCCCGCGGGAAGTCCTTGTAGGCAGCGGTTTAGTCCTTGGGCCCGGTACGGCCTGTCAACATCGTTTGCCGTCCGGCCGGTCCGCAGCGTAAGCCGTCTTTCGACCCCGAGTTGCCAGCGGCAGCTTTCTTCTAGGGACCGGCCCACTCGCGCGAATGACCGGGAAGCAGCTTTGCTGCTTTTGGCGTGCATACGCTCCTAAACATGTTGGGGGGCAAGATGCGCTCAAGTTCGGAGAGAATGCCTCTCGCAACAAGTAGATCAGCTCGTGATTGAACCCCAGCCTTTGGCCATAGCCGCCTTCAGCTTTGCGATGGCGTGGGCGTCAGATGGATTTCATTGCATCAAAAATGGAGGGGCGGTCTGTGCAACAGGAAAACATTTTTTATGAAGATCGGTTTCTTGAAAGCTGGGCTGGTTCCATCATCACCAACCCCAGCACGGCCATTGTTGAGCTCGTTGCCAACTGCTGGGACGCTTATGCGACGAAGGTCGACATAAGCTGGCCCGATCCGAAGCGGAACAAGCAGTTTTCCATTTCGGACAACGGCAAGGGCATGACCAAGGCCGAGTTCGACTACATCTGGCGTGCCATGTCCTATGACCGAATCGCCAAGACCGGACCCACGGCTGCACCGCCACCAGGAGTGGAGGGTCTTCCACGCTTCGTCTTCGGGAAGAACGGCAAGGGCCGTTTTGCCAGCTTCTGCCTCACCAAGAACTACGTCGTCACCTCGGTCAAAGACGGCCAGAAGATCGTCTACAAGGTCAGCCGCACGGCCAACAAGCCCCTCATAACTGAACTCGTGGAGATCGTTGAGAAAGGTGTTGAAGGGCATGGCACGACGATCACAGGCGAAGGCGAAATCCGTCAGACCAACCTCACGGTTGAACAGGCTAGAGAGCTCCTTGGTGGTCGGTTCCTTGCCAACCCCTCCTTCAAGGTCAGCCTGAACGGCACTCCCATTTCGTTTGCCGACATCAGCAAGTCGTCCCTCTCAATCGTGGACGTTGAAGTGCCCGGCTACGGAACGGCCAAGATCTATCACATTGACACCGGCAAGGCCGACAAACCTACCAAGCAGCACGGCATAGCTTGGTGGGTCACGAACCGTGCGGTGGGTGAGTGCAAGTGGCGAGGTGCCGACGTTGAGCGCATTCTTGACGGCAGAACCGAGAAGGCCAAGCGCTTCACCTTCATCGTCCAGGCTGACTTTCTAAACAAGGAAAACGCCGTCAAGGAAGACTGGTCGGGCTTCATCGAGAAGAACGTCGCATGGGACACCACCAGGCCAATCGTTCAGGACAAGATTCGAGAGATCATTGACAACACCAGTGCCGCAGAGCGTGAGGACAAGCGAAGTGCGGTCCTTCAGAAGGTGGGGCAGTCGGTCAACTCGTTGCCTCTGCTGAGCAAGGATCGAGTCACGGGCTTCGTCAATGAGGTCGTGGATACCTGCCCGAACTTCGGTGAGCAGGAGATCGTGCAACTGACCTCCATCTTGGCAAAGCTTGAGAGGAGCAAGTCCCAGTACGGCTTGCTCGAAATCCTACACAACCAAGAATCGCATGACTTGGACGCCCTGCATGAAGTGCTGAGCCAGTGGACCATTGGCATGGCGAAGGTCGTACTGGACGAGATTCAGGGCCGCTTGAAGGTCATCAACGAACTGCGAATCAAGGTTCAAATCGCGTGCATTGACGAGGTGAAGGAACTCCAGCCGCTTTTTGCCAAGGGCCTCTGGATGTTCGGCGATAAGTTTGAGTCCATTCACTTCACGTCCAACAAGGGCATGACGACGGTCATCCGCGAACTCTTTGACGGGAAGGCCGAGAAGGCTTCGCTCAACCGCCCTGACTTCGTCATTCGCGGCGACGGCAGCACCGGCTTCTACTCCTTGCCTTCGTACAACGAGGATCACCAAGAAGCTGGCGTGCAGCACCTCGTCATAGTTGATCTGAAGACCACCAAGCTTTCCCTCGGCTCCAAGGAGAAGGAACAGATTTGGAAATACGTGAAGGAGTTGAAGAAGCGGGGCCACATTCAGCCTGACACCCGCATTGACGGCTTCGTCCTTGGCGACCAGATTGAAAGCGGTGAAGGTGGCACTCGGACCGAAGACAACGACAAGGTCAAGATTCAGCCGCTGCTCTACGGCACGATTTTGAACAGGGCGGAACAGCGGCTTCTGAAGCTCTACGACAAGGTCAAAGACGCCCCGTTCCTGCTCACCCAGCAAGAAGAGTTGGCGAAGTTCATTGAGCCGATCCCTGTTGCTCAAGGCTCGCTTGAGAGCGTTGCGTAGTGTCGCCGGTCAACTGGATCGCCGCCTACAACTATCTGTTCGCGGCCCTGAACAGTGAGAACAAGGCGCTCTATGTAAGTGGGTCGACGTTCTGCCGCATGGTTCAGCAGGTAGATCCGGGCTCGCCCAGCTACCAGCAACTTCTGCCTTTGCGCACGAGCCAAGGCAAGTCCAACTCCCGGAAGGACTTCTACTGGGATCTCATACAAGCTCAGCCAGAGCCGCAGCGCTTTGCCTTGTACCGGGTGTTCGTGGATCACATTGAGCCCCATGACAGGGCCCAAGCGGACACGATCAGGGACATCGTTTTCGGCGGTGGCCGTGCCGTGCCCACCACGGTTGTGCCGGTCGACCTGTGGAACTCGGAAAAGCTCAACCACAGCTTGACCGACATCGACAATGCGACTGACGCCCACCACTACAACCGGGCGACGACCCTGAGCTACACGTGTCTTGAAGGGCTCTACAAGACCTACGTGCGCAAGCATGTGCCTGACCAGGTGGGCCTGACTGACCTCATGCCGCTGTGCAAGGTGGTCAAGGACGATATTAGTCGCAAGCTCCAGGCCCAAGGGCCGTTCCCGGTGGAGATCGTCAATGCCATGCCCACCTTGACCAACGCGATTGCGAACTCAAGGAACGGGTTCTCGGAGTCGCACTTCGGAGACGATTCGCAGCGTTGGCTCGCCCTCTTTGCTCGTGACCTGACCAACTCGGTGGGTCGGCTCATGCTCAACTTCATGTGAGGCGACATGAGCAAGAAACTGCTTCTCGTTGACCTTGAGAACAAGCACAAGGTAGATCTCTCTGTGCTGGACGAGAGCTACCGGGCCATCATCTTCGTCGGTGCCAACCAGAACCCGCCCAAGGCTTCCAAGAAGCCAGCCACGGCCCATAGGTTCAGTCGGGTGGACTTCCTGAAGATTTCAGGCACTGGCAAGAACGCCTTGGACTTCCACATTGCCTTTGAGCTTGGCAGGACGTTTGAGACGACCCCCGACACCCAGTGCTTCGTTTTGAGCGGCGACAAGGGCTTTGATCCCTTGCTGACCCACCTCCAGAACAACGGCATGCACTGCCGCAGAATAGAGAGCATTGCTCAGCTCGTGCCCGTCGCTGTGGTGCCTGCTTTGCAGGTTGATCTTGTTGCATGTCGGCACTGCAAGAAGGCCAGCACGATTGAACACCATGGCGGCCTGTGGTGTTCCAACTGCGGCCGGTTCGCCAGCCCACCAGATCTGAAGCTCCTGCCTTCAAATCAGCCGGGCTTCGTGGAGGCCGAACCTGCTTGGGAAGACGATGGCGGGATCGTTGCCGAGTGTGGTTGGTGCCACCAGAAGACGGACATGACGGGTGGAATCTATGACGACGGCGAGTGGATGTGTGGGAACTGCATAGCTCGCTACGCAACATGATTCACCTTGCCCAAACCACCGGCTGCCGCCAGCCCCAAGGGGCTTCATGTATTGAGAGCGGTCGTGGCCGTTCAGCTCCGCACCATGACAAGCAAGACGGCTAGTCGGCTAGTCGGCAGATTGCTGAAGCGTTCCTGGCTGGTGCGAAGGCAAGAAGTCTTGAGAACAGAAAGTCGTTCGGTCTGCTGTACGAACAGGGTTGCCACGGCGTGTGCATTGGCCTCATGCGTCAAGAGCTTGATATCTTGCTTCGCCTGTCCTTCCTCTGGCGTCCTGAGACAGCAGCGGACGTTGCGGTGTCCCTCATGGAGAAGACCGTCACGAAGGGGGCAAGGTGGTCATATCAGTAAAACGGCAAGAAGGTCATGCTGAGCGATAGGAGCATGGTGGCCTTCGCCCACTTCTTGGGTGGCTGGGAGCGGGTTGCCTACGAATTCGGTTGCAAGGCCATTCACTTGTCCGATCTTCATGCCTACCAGGCGGGCGACCCCATGAAAAACCTGAGCGAGCATGAGAGGCAGGAGATTTCTCAGTATCTGAGCAGCTACCACGGTTACGACGGCAAAGATCTGACCATGGACGACATGGTTTCTTACCTGCCCAACGTCATGGAAAAGATCAGCAGCAACGTGGAGTTTTATCTGGAGGAACTGGAAGAGCGCTATGTGCATGCCGGCTGAGTTTGTCGGCACATGGCCTCTTCGGTTCGAATCAACACTAGGGAGCGGGCTTCGTGAGAATCAGAAAAATATCGATCAGGAACTTTCGCGGAGTCAACGACCTTGACTGGAGCCTTCCGACAGCGGACATCTTTTGTCTCATTGGGAAGGGCGACTCGTCCAAATCCACGATCCTTGAGGCAATCAGGTATGCGTTCCATCCTCAGTGGAACCTGACCCTCAGCGACTCGGATTTCTACACGGGCAAGGTAGAAAACGCCATTGTCATTGAGGTGTCCATAGGCGATCTCGTTGAAGACTTCCTCTCCCTCAACATGTACGGCCAGTACCTGCGAGGTTGGGACGCCAAGACCGGCAAGCTCGTTGACGAGGCCGACGACGCTCTTGAATCCGTCCTGACAATCCGCCTCACTGTCGGCAAGGACTTGGAGCCCAAGTGGCTGGTGGTCTGTGATCGCAATCCTGACGGTGTGCCCTTCAAGCAAGCTGATCGCAACAAGGTCAGCGTGGGCCTGATCGGAGCCTACAGCGAGAGACAACTTTCATGGGCGACAGGCACGGCCTTAGCAAAGCTCACTGAAGCGCAGAGCCTGAACGAGTTGCTTGCCAATGCTTCAAGAACGGCCCGCACCTCGCTTGACGCCGACAGGCCCAACAGCCTGAAGAACTTTGACGCTGCCGCCGTGAAGTCTCAGGAGGTGGCCAAGATTTTAGGTGTGCCTGTCGTGGAAGCCTACAAGGCCCACTTGGACTTGAGTTCGGTGAACCTGAAGGTCGGCGGACTCGCTCTGCATGACGGCGACATTCCGCTTCGCCAGTTGGGATTGGGGTCACGGCGAATGCTGTTGTGCGGCATTCAAAAAATGGGTCTTGAAGAAGGCCATGTGACCCTCTTTGACGAGGTTGAGTTCGGGCTCGAGCCTCACCGCATTTCTCGGCTCTTGAAGCATGTGCGGGAGGACAAGCGGGGTCAGTATTTCTTGACCACCCATTCACCTGCCGTGCTTCGTGAGCTCACCGTCAATGAGCTCTACATTGTCCACAGCAAGGCAGGCACTGTGCGGGTCATCCCCGCCTTCTGCGAAGGCTTGGTGGCCCATGAGGCACAGGGGAAGATTCGATCCAGCGCTGAAGCCTTTCTGTCGAAGAAGGTCGTAGTCTGCGAAGGGGCCACTGAGGTGGGCTTCTTGAGAGGCTTTGACGACTACCAGGTCGGAAAAGGCAATGATCCGTTCTCATACCACGGGGTGTCCTTGTTGAACGCTGGTGGTGCGAGCAAGATTAAAGCATTGGCCGAGGCATTCAAGCTGCTTGGCTATGAGGTCTGCGTCCTTGCTGACGGAGACGCCGAGAAGCAGTTCTCGCCTGCCCATGAAGCGGAGTTGAGAGACAAGGGCATTCCGGTTCATGTGTGGACCGACAGGCTCTCATTGGAGGAACGGGCCTTTCAGGACTTGCCGTGGGCAAGCGTGATCGCCAGTGTGAAGCTTGCCCAAACCGTTCCCAGCTTGACCGTCTATGCCAACGTGCGTTCCAAGTATCAAAAGGAACTCAGTGAAGACGTTGGCACGTGGGCGGAAAGTGCCGATCTGAGACTTGCCATCGGGAAGGCGGCGAAGGGTTGCGACTGGTTCAAGGACATCACCCGAGGCGACTTGTGGGTTCAGGCTATCAGTCCTTCTTTCGGCGATCCCGATTTTTCAAAGAAGGACATTCCTGTGAAGCTCTCCAAGCTCTGGGAATGGGCTGAGCATGTCTGAGGAACTGGCAATCAAGCTCGGTGAATGCACAGGCAAGGGGTATGTCATCGCTCCTGCTGGCTACGGCAAGACGCACTTGATTGCCATGGCGGTGAAGGCGGGAACCCACCGGCAGTTGATCTTGACGCACACGTTCGCCGGGGTCAATTCCATCAAGACGAAGATGAGCACCCTCGGTGTTCCTGCGTCCCGGTACCAGATTGACACCATTGCCAGTTGGTCCCTTCGTCTTTGCCTTGCATACCCGAAGAACTCTGGGTGGAAGATTGAAAACCCAACGAGCAAGCAGTGGGCGACGCTCTATGAGGCATGTTCAACCCTGCTGAAAAAGGACTTCGTTCGCCGTATCGTCAAGGCCACTTACGCCGGCGTTTACGTGGACGAGTACCAAGACTGCTCGGATCTGCAGCATGGTCTTGTGTGTGCCTTGGCCGAAGTGCTGCCTAGCCGCATTCTGGGCGATCCCATGCAGGCCATTTTTGACTTTGACGACGGCAAGCCCGTGGATTGGGACGCTAGCATCTATCCGCATTTCGCCTGCTTGGGTCAGTTGGAGAAGCCATGGCGTTGGGACAATGCGGGACAGCCGTTGTTGGGTGCATGGCTCAAGGCCGCGAGAAAGAGCTTGGAGCAGGGTCAGAAGATCGACCTTATCAACGGCCTGCCTGCATGCGTAAAACGGGCCTACACCGATCCCCAGTACCTGCCCAACAAGCAGTACGCTCTTCTCTGTGAGCACTTAGGCAACACCGCCTCCGTCATTGCCTTGCATGGCGGGGATCAGGAGTCCAAGAACAAGACCCACCGCCTGGCTCGGACCATGGGAGGCCGTTTCTCTTCCATTGAGGAAGTGGAAGGCAAGGCGCTCTTCTCGTTCGTCAAGAAGCTCGATTCCGCCAAGAACACGAAGGCTAGGTTCCTGCACGTCTTGGATTTCGCCAAGGACTGCTTCACTGCCGTCGACAAGACGCTGACCGCTGGCACCAAGCTTGGAAACATTGCCAAGGAGACGAAGGCCACAAAATATCCCAACTTGCTGGCGGCCGCGAACCTGTACCTCACAACGCCGACAAGCAAGAACCTCAAAGCCTTTATCTTGCTGCTGAAGGATAACCCTGAGACTGCGGCCTACCGGCGTGATTTGCTCTACCGCTTCATGAGCGTCCTGAAGTTGCACATTGACGGGGCAGGGGCGACGTTCCTTGAAGCGGCGAACCTGTACCAAGAAGAAATGCGGCACACGGGCAGGCCGATCAGACATCAGAAGCTCATTGGGACGACATTGCTGGTCAAGGGGCTTGAGTACGACCATGCGGTGATTTTGGACGCCGACTCGCTCGGTACCAAAGACCTCTATGTTGCAATAACGAGGGGTGCAAAGTCGTTAACGATCATTTGCAGCGGCGGAACTTTGCCGAGCGTCTAGGGTTGCCGTTGCCAGGATGCCGCGGTTGCGCGGCACGAAACTATCCGGGTGCACCGGCTCCACTTCGCCGCAAGCGGTTGACGACGGCAATGCTAGCGTCGCAGATGCCCGGTCTCAGGACTACCGGTCGTTCGAACATCGGACGTCAAAGACTGTTCTCAGTCTGGAGCCGAACTAGCGGGACTTCGTCTGTGTCTGTAGTCGGGTGTGAAGCGGTCTTTGAGTTGACACAGATCGATCGGCTGCAATCAGTCTTACTCGGACATCCATTCAGGGGCGACTCGCAGTTCCTCAGGGCCAAATGCGCGGCATGAGCAACATCGGTTCCGTCTTGAAGTCTGAGATCTCTCGCGTTGCGCGCAAGCAGAAATGGACAGCCTCAACAAACAAGCTCGCAGTATCCCAGCGAGATCGCCGACTTGACGCGCCAAGTAGCCGGGCGGCACAAGCAGCTCAACCAGTTAGCCCTCAGGCGAAGACCGCTTCGATGATCACCGCCGTCGACGATGCCGAGACGCCTCGTCGCTTCAGCGCCACTCGTTTTGCTGCCCAAAGGGCCGAGCTTGGCTTGTCTGGGGCTTTCTACGGAACGCTTGTGGGCATGAGCGGCGCTACCATTTATCTTTGGGAAAGCCGCGCGCCAACGAACAGCAGCTTCAGCGCTTGGTCGCAGTTCGCGCTCGGCAAGCGCACAGCTCTCGAGAAAGTGAATAAGTAGTCAGTCGACGCTGGACGACATGGAGTTGGCGTGCGGCGTGAGCAGCTACATGCTTCCTACGACAGCGGCTGATTTTCACAATTGGAGCGGCCTGCGCTTGACCGCTCTGTTGAACGCGCCGCCACGTCCAAACTTCACAAGCTTCCGCAAGTTCTGCTCCGACTCTCAACCAATTCGGCAGGGAGAGCGCTTGCTTGACCGCTCTCCCAATCGCACCAGCGACATGATGGTGATCGTCGCCCCTTCTTGACCGCACTGACCGACCATGCTGCTGTCCGCACCCCGGGGATTTGAGGTTTCGGCAGTTGTAACCGACCAGCGATTGGATGGAATTTTCCGACGGATGTTGATTAACCGCGACAGACCTCAATACTCCCCAACAAAGGGGACATGCCGCGCTAGCCTCTCCGCCGCGGCCACGCTCTTCGCCAAATCGCGCGGCATGTCCACGTTCCATACACCGGACCTCCTCTGGCCCGAAAGGCGCCTGTTCGTCGAAGCCCAGGGCCTCCAGGGCTGAGTGGCTAGCTAGGTATTTCCCCTAGCAGGCACCGCAAGAGTCCCCTACCGCGGGAGGCCATGTGCGCACGTGTTCAGAACTGAGAGAGAAAAGTTCAGGACTGATTGAGAATCGACATCACGATCTGCTCTTCAACGCGCGCGCTCTTGAAACCGGGCAAAACACCCTTATGATTAGCACTCGTCGAAGTTGAGTGCTAACAGCACCGCACTTCGCGATGCGGAGCCGGCACCATGCCGGCTTCGGACCAAACCCCCGTTTCTTATCAGGAGATGCAATGAAACTTCGTCCTTTGCACGATCGCGTGATCGTCAAGCGCATTGAAAGCGAAACCAAGACCGCCTCGGGCATCGTGATCCCCGACAACGCCGCGGAAAAGCCCGATCAGGGTGAAGTCCTGGCGGTCGGTCCTGGCAAGAAGAACGACAAGGGCGACCTCGGGGCGATGAGCGTCAAGGTTGGCGACCGCGTCCTCTTCGGCAAGTACAGCGGCCAGACCGTCAAGGTCGATGGCGACGAACTGCTGGTCATGAAGGAAGACGACCTGTTCGCAGTCGTCGAGAAGTAATTTCTCACCCTTCATCCCTCTCATCCAACTGAATCTCGGAGAAAACTCATGGCAGCAAAAGACGTAGTCTTCGGCGGCGAAGCCCGCGCGCGCATGGTCGAAGGTGTGAACATCCTCGCCAACGCAGTCAAGGTCACCCTGGGTCCCAAGGGCCGCAACGTGGTCCTCGAGCGCTCCTTCGGCGCCCCCACCGTGACCAAGGACGGCGTGTCCGTCGCCAAGGAAATCGAACTCAAGGACAAGCTCCAGAACATGGGCGCCCAGCTCGTGAAGGAAGTGGCCTCCAAGACTTCGGACAACGCCGGTGACGGCACCACCACCGCGACCGTGCTGGCACAAGCCATCGTTCGCGAAGGTTTCAAGCTGGTGGCTGCCGGCATGAACCCGATGGACCTGAAGCGCGGCATCGACAAGGCAGTGACCGCCCTGGTCGCCGAGCTGAAGAAGGCTTCCAAGGCCACCACGACCTCGAAGGAAATCGCGCAAGTCGGCTCGATCTCGGCCAACAGCGACGAAACCATCGGCAAGCTCATCGCTGACGCAATGGACAAGGTTGGCAAGGAAGGCGTGATCACCGTTGAAGACGGCAAGTCGCTCGACAGCGAACTCGACGTCGTCGAAGGCATGCAGTTCGACCGCGGTTACCTGTCGCCCTACTTCATCAACAACCCCGAAAAGCAAAGCGCGATTCTGGAAAACCCGTTCGTGCTGCTGTTCGACAAGAAGATCAGCAACATCCGCGACCTGCTGCCCACGTTGGAGCAAGTGGCAAAGGCCGGCCGTCCGCTGCTGATCATTGCCGAAGAAGTCGAAGGCGAAGCCCTGGCGACGCTGGTCGTGAACACGATCCGCGGCATCCTGAAGGTCGTGGCCGTCAAGGCACCTGGCTTCGGCGACCGCCGCAAGGCCATGCTCGAAGACATCGCCATCCTGACGGGCGGCAAGGTCATCGCTGAAGAAGTCGGCCTGACCCTCGAGAAGGTGACGCTGGCTGACCTCGGCCAAGCCAAGCGCATCGAAGTGGGCAAGGAAAACACCATCATCATCGACGGTTCGGGCGCCGCTGCCGACATCGAAGCCCGCGTGAAGCAAGTCCGCGTGCAGATCGAAGAAGCGACCAGCGACTACGACCGCGAAAAGCTGCAAGAGCGCGTGGCCAAGCTGGCCGGCGGCGTGGCAGTGATCAAGGTTGGCGCTGCCACCGAAGTCGAAATGAAGGAAAAGAAGGCTCGCGTCGAAGACGCCCTGCACGCCACCCGCGCTGCAGTGGAAGAAGGCGTGGTTGCCGGTGGTGGCGTGGCCCTGCTGCGCGCCAAGCAAGCCGTGGGCGACAAGCTCAAGGGCGACAACGCTGATCAGGACGCCGGTATCAAGCTGGTGCTCAAGGCCATCGAAGCGCCTCTGCGCGAGATCGTCAACAACGCCGGCGGCGAAGCCAGCGTGGTCGTGAACGCTGTGTTGGCCGGCAAGGGCAACTACGGCTTCAACGCCGCCAACGACACCTACGGCGACATGCTCGAACTGGGCATCCTGGACCCGACCAAGGTGACCCGCACCGCACTGCAAAACGCCGCTTCGGTTTCCTCGCTGCTGCTGACGACCGAAGCCATGGTCGCCGACGCACCGAAGGAAGAAGCCGGCGCTGGCGGCGGCATGCCAGACATGGGCGGCATGGGTGGCATGGGCGGCATGGGGATGTAATCCCGGCCCGGCTTCCAGCCAGTCCAAAAAGCCCCGAGGCGTGAGCCCCGGGGCTTTTTTTCGTCTGAAATGCGGCTCTCAGGTGCTCAGCAGAAAAGAAAACACGGCCCCTTTGTCGACACGCGGCAGCAAGCGGATGTCACTGCCATGCAGCTGGAGGATGCGCTTCACGATCACCAGCCCCAGCCCACCGCTTCGGCCTCCCGCCGACGAGAACATCGGCCGCGTGAAGATGGCGGTGCGAAGCTCGCTCGGAATACCCGGCCCGGTGTCGCTGATCTCGACCTGCACGCCGGCCTTGTCCTGGCGCAACTGCACCATGATCTCGCCGCCAGCGGGTGTGTGGCGGATGGCGTTGTCCAGCAGGTTGGTCAGCACGCGTTCGATCATGCCGAGGTCTGCCGACACGCCGGGCAGGTCCGGTGCAATGTCGGCCACCAGCCGTTGATGCCGCGCCTCGGCGGCCAGCTCGAACTTCTGGAACACGTCCTGCACAAGGTCAGCGAGCGCGAATTGCTCCTTCTCGAGTTTGACCACGCCATATTCCAGTCGCGCCAGTTCGAAGAGCTCCTGCGAAAGCCGGGTGACCTTGCGACTCTGTGCCAGCGCGATTTCGAGGTAACGGCGCCTTTCCGCCGTGTCGAGCGTGTCGGCCTTGATCAACAGCGTCTCGAGGTAGCCGTGCAGTGACGTCAGCGGCGTGCGCAGGTCGTGCGAGATGTTGGCGAACAGCTCGCGCCGCTGCTGGTCCTGCTGCGTGAGTTCGCGCCATTGCTCGGCGATTCGCCGCGTCATCTGCGCGAAGGCCTGGGCAAGCGTGGCGATCTCGTCTCCTCCGCGGCCGACGCGCTCGAACGCCGGTTCCACATCCTGGAGCGCCGCCACGCCATCGTTCTCGAACTTGCGCACCGCACCGGTCAACTCGCGCAAGGGCCGGGTGATGAGCCGAAAAGCCACCAATCCTGCAATCAGGCCCAGCAGGGCGACCAGCGCCACGGACCACAGTGTCGTGCGCAATACATTGCTCGCCACAGCGTCCGCCAGCAGCGCGTCACGCTCTTCGCCCGACAGGACCACGTAGACATAGCCGACCTCCTGCCCGCCCACCCGCAACGGCGCGGCGCTGAATACCTTGCGCGTGCCATTGCCGCGCGGATCGTCACCCAGGACCGGCAATGGCGCGCCGTCGAGCAACCGCCGTATCGGCGCCATATCGACGCGGTCGCGCTTCAGATGTCCGGGCGGGGCCGCCTGCCCTTGGATGCGGCCATCGAGCCCCAGCAGGTAAAGCTCGACGCTGGGATTCACGGCCATCAGCTTGTCGAAAAGGTCGCTCACCGCCGCAGGGTTGGGCCCGTCGCGCTCCATCAACGTCGAGTTCTCGGCAATGTGCGCAGCCAGGCCGAGCGAAAGCCGCTGCGTCACCTCCTGCTCGTAGCGGCTGCTCGCATGCATCTGCAGCCAGATCGAGGCACTGCAGCACGCCAGCAGCAGCACGGCAAAGACCACCGAGATGCGGCGCGACAAGCTTGCATGCAGGCTCATGGTCCGGCCTCCTGCGGCGCCAGCTTGTAGCCGCGCCCCCAGACGGTGAGGATGCAGCGCGGCTGCGACGGGTCAGCCTCGATCTTCATGCGCAGGCGATTGATGTGCGTGTTGACTGTGTGCTCATACCCGTCGTGCTGGTAACCCCAGACATGGTTGAGCAGGTCGAGCCGCGAGAACACCTTGCCCGGATGGCGCGCAAAGAAGTGCAGCAGATCGAACTCCCGCGGCGTGAGTTCGACAGGCTTGCCATCGACCTGCACTTCCCGGGCGACCGGATCGATGCCGAGGTTGCCGATGTCCAGCCGTCCTGCCTCCATTCGCGCATTGCGCGCCAGGGCGTCGGTGCGCCGCAGCAAGGCCCTGACCCGCGCCACCAGTTCCAGCACCGAGAACGGCTTGGCCAGGTAGTCGTCAGCGCCGAGTTCGAGGCCCAGGATGCGATGCACCTCGCTGGACCGCGCACTCGTGATGATGATCGGGGTATAGCGCGTCATGGCCCGCGCCCTGCGGCAGATTTCCAGCCCGTCCACGCCCGGCAGCATCAGATCGAGGATCAACGCGTCCCAGCTTCCGCGCTCCAGTTCGCGCAAGCCGGCATCGCCATCGGCGGCATGCGTGATGGCGTAGCCCTCGTCCTGAAGATGCATGCCCATCAGTTCGGCGATGTGCGCATCGTCCTCGACGATCAGAACGCGTTTGGCTGAGTCCATGAAAACGGATTGTGCGGCGATATCGGCGGCGCATTTATCACGATTAATTGAACTCTCCGTGATGAATCGGCCATGGGGTCCGCCCAAGAATCTGCCCCATGCAAAGCGAGTCCACTCCATCCGCTTCATCTGGCAAGGCACCCATCCACCCGCTGTGGATGCGCATCACGCACTGGCTCAATGCCCTGGYCGTGCTGGTGCTGGTCACGAGCGGCTGGCGCATCTACGACGCATCACCACTTTTCGGATTCGAGTTTCCTCCTTCGATCACCCTGGGCGGTTGGCTCGGCGGCGCGCTGCAGTGGCACTTTGCCGCGATGTGGCTGCTGGCGATCAACGGCCTGACCTATCTGGTGCTCAACGTGGCGAGCGGCCGGCTCTGGCGCAAGTTCTTCCCGCTGTCGCCGGCCGGCGTCTGGCGAGATGCGCTTGCGGCCTTGCGCGGCAAGCTGTCGCACGCGGACCCGCGGCGCTACAACAACGTGCAGCGCCTGGCGTATCTGTTCGTGATGGTCGACATTGCCGTGCTGGTGGTTTCCGGCTTGGTGCTATGGAAGTCAGTGCAGTTTGCGGGTCTGCGTGAACTGCTCGGCGGCTACGAGTTCGCCCGCCGCATTCACTTCTGCGCGATGGCCGCGCTGGTTGCCTTCGTCGCCGTCCATCTCGTGATGGTCGCGCTGGTCCCGCGAACGCTGCTCACGATGCTGGGCAGCCACAGCAAGGAGGCCGCATGAACTTCTTCAAGCGCACCCCCCAGGCCACTCTGGCCGACATCGACACCGATGCGGCTCTGGCCGAGGCGCGCAAGCTCATCGGCCGGCGGATCGAGCAGCCTGCGCGTCGCGCATTCCTGCAGCGTTCGTTGACACTCGGCGGACTCTCGCTGCTGAGCGGCTGCAGCATCAGCGACAACTCGACGGTCGAGGCTGCGCTCACCCGCATTTCACGTTTCAACGACGCGGCGCAAGGTTGGCTGTTCGATCCGAACCGGCTGGCGCCGACGTATCCCGAATCGATGATCACGCGGCCGTTTCCCTTCAACGCCTACTACGGCGAAGACGAGGTGCGCGAAGTGGCGGAGGACGGCTATAGGCTCGAAGTCACCGGCCTTGTGGCTGACAAGCGAAGCTGGACCTTGCCCGACCTGCGCGAAATGCCCCAGCAGGACCAAGTCACGCGCCACATCTGCGTTGAAGGCTGGAGCGCGATCGGCAAATGGGGCGGCGTCCGTTTCGCGGATTTCCTGCATCGCATCGGTGCGGACACCAGCGCCCGATATGTCGGCTTCAAGTGCGCCGACGACTACTACACCAGCATCGACATGCCGACCGCATTGCATCCGCAGACCCTGCTGACGCTCACCTACGACGGCCAGCCGCTTCCACCGAAGTACGGTTTTCCGATGAAGCTGCGCATGCCCACCAAGCTTGGCTACAAGAACCCGAAGCACATCCGGGCGATTTTTGTGACCAACACCTATCCCGGAGGCTACTGGGAAGACCAGGGCTACAACTGGTTCGGCGGCAGCTGAGTCGGCTTCGACTCGGCGCTGCTGAAAGCGTGCAGCGCTGTTCTCCGGAACCGCGCGCACTGAGACTTTGAAAAACTTAACAAGCTCGAAATTCACTCATACAAGGACACTGAAATGAACAAGCTCACCGCAACGCTCCTCGCCGGCTTCCTGGCCATCGGCTCGGCTTCCGCATTCGCGGCCGACGACATGAACAAGGACGCCATGTCCAAGGATGGAATGAAGAAAGATTCAATGGCCAAGGACGGTATGAAGAAAGAATCCATGGCGAAGGACAGCATGTCAAAGGACAGCATGTCAAAGGACGGCATGAAGAAGGATTCGATGTCGAAGGACGGCATGGCGAAAGACGGCATGGCCAAAGACGAAATGAAGAAGTAGCCTCGGTCTTCCGCCACCGAGGTTTCACCCAAGGAGCAGCACTGTCATGAAATCACCTTTTTCCATGGGCGCGGGATCGCGCATCTCGCTGACTCGGCGGCCCTTGTTGGCTGCACTGGCCCTCATCGCGGGGGCCGGGCTGTGGCATGTGGCACCCTCGCTCGCTGCGGAGGCCGCGGTCGTGATCCCGGCGCCGGCCGAAGACGCGTCCACCCCGCCAGGCACGACATCGGAAACCGCCGTGATCGCGGGCGGCTGCTTCTGGGGTGTGCAGGGCGTGTTCCAACACGTCAAAGGGGTGACGAGCGCCGTCTCCGGCTACGCGGGCGGCCAGCCATCGACGGCCAAATACGACGAGGTCGGCTCAGGCCGCACCGGCCATGCCGAATCGGTCCGGATCACCTTTGATCCTCGACAGATCAGCTACGGACGGCTGCTGCAGATTTACTTTTCCGTGGCGCACAACCCGACCGAGCTGAACCGCCAAGGCCCCGACACCGGCACCCAGTACCGCTCGACCATCTTTGCCGCCAATGCCGAGCAGGCGCGCGTCGCCAAGGCATACATCGCGCAGCTCGACAAGGCAAAGATCTACGGCAAGCCAATCGCCACGACTGTCGAAACGCTCAAGGGCTTCTATCCGGCCGAGGCGTACCACCAGGACTTCATGACGCGCAACCCCGACCATCCGTACATCGCCTTCAACGATCTGCCGAAGGTCGAGAACCTGAAACGGGTCTTTCCGGACAGCTATCGCGCCAAACCCATGCTGGTGGGTTCGGGCGCCTGAAAAGCGTTTGTCAGATGCTGGCCGGCAGGGGCTCGGGCGGTGGACCGTAGAGGTTGGATTCGGGCTGGCTCGGCTGAACCATGAAGTACAACAGCACGAGCGAGCCCACCACCGGAATCAGCCCGAGCAGCAAAAACCAGGCGGACCTGCCCACGTCATGCAGGCGACGCGCACCGGCCGCCAGCATCGGCAGGATGAAGGCAAGGACCACCAGCAAGTTGACGTATTCGTGGATGAAGCCGGTGACAAAGGCCAGGATGAAGTAGGCCAGGAAGAACCACCAATACTCGGGACGCGATGCGCGGCCGGAAAAATCGACGTACTTGCGAAAGCAGGTCTGTACGGCCTGTTGAAAGTTCATGAACGACTCCTCTTGTTGATTCCCACGGGAAAACCCCGCGGTCATCATATCGAGCAGTCCGCGTCAATGGCTCTGCCGCAGCCTTCCGAGCAGGCCGGCTGTGGACGCATCCAGCCCATCGACATTGCCCGATGCCAGGCGGGGCTCGATGTCCTTGGCCAGGACCTTGCCGAGCTCGACGCCCCACTGGTCGAAGCTGTTGATGCCCCAGACCGAACCGCTGGTGAACACGCGATGCTCGTAGAGCGCCAGGAAAGCACCGAGTGACTCAGGCGTCAGCTTGTCCAGCACGAAGAAGGTGCTGGGCCGATTGCCCGGGAAGTTCTTGTGCCCGCCCGCATCGCTCTGGCCGACCATGAGTGCCTGCGCCTGGGCCAGCGCATTGGCGAGCAGCTTCGGGTGATGTCCTTCGAGGTCATGCGCCGGGTCGCGCACTGCGAGAAAGTCCAGCGGGATCACGTCCGTGCCCTGGTGCAGCATCTGGAAATAAGCATGCTGCCCGTTGGTGCCCGGCTCGCCCCAGAGCACGGGCGACGTACCGAACGTCACCGGTTTGCCTTCCATGTCCACCTGCTTGCCGTTGCTCTCCATTTCGAGTTGCTGCAGATAGGCCGGGAGGCGCTTGAGCGAACTGTGATACGGCGCAATGCAACGGCTGGTGAAGCGATGAAAGTCGCGATACCAGACGTCGAGCAGGCCAAGCCGCGCCGGCAGGTTCTGGTCCAGTGGCGCGGTGCGGAAGTGCTCGTCCATCGCGTGTGCGCCAGCCAGCAGGCTGCGAAAGCCTTCGGCGCCGATGGCCAGTGCGATCGGAAGCCCGATCGATGACCAGAGCGAATAGCGTCCGCCGACCCAGTCCCAAAATCCGAAGGTCGTCTCGATGCCGAATTCGCGCGCCGCGGCGACATTGGTGGTCAGCGCGGCGAAATGGCGCGCGATGTCAACTCCGCCGGATTGCTCGAACCACCGCTTCGCCGACTTGGCGTTGGTCATGGTCTCGGCGGTGGTGAACGTTTTCGAGGCAATCAGGAACAGCGTGTGCTCGGGCGCAAGCCCCCGAAGCACGCCGGCGAGTTCATGGCCGTCGACATTCGAGACAAAATGAAAACGCTTGCCCGGCGCAACATCGGCCTCCAGCGCAAGAACGGCCATCTGCGGGCCCAGGTCCGACCCGCCGATGCCGATGTTCACCACGTCAGTGATGGTGTTGTCGGCGCGGATCGATTCCGCGAAATCGAGCATCGCCGTCAACGTGGTCTGCACCTCCTTGAAGGCGCCAGCCAGCTTGGCGGGAGGCGGCGATGACGCGGGCCTGCGCAGCAGCGTATGAAGCACCGCGCGGTCTTCGGTCGCGTTGATGTGGTCGCCCGCGAACATCGCGTCCCGATGCGCCTCCAGACCGGTTTGGCGCGCCAGGGCCATCAACAGTTGCTCGGCGCGCGCGTCGATCAGGTTCTTCGACAGATCGGCAAAGACGCAGGGCGCCGACTGGCTCAAGGTCTCGAAGCGCTTGGGATCAGCAGCAAACGCCCGACGCAGGTCGAAGCCCTTGCCGCTCGCTTCGTAGTGCGCATGGAGCTCAGTCCAGGCGGCCGTCCGATCGCCGCGAGTGCGCGTCATGCGGTCTCCATGAGTTTTTCGAGTTTGACCGCGTCCGCTGCAAAGGCGCGAATGCCTTCGGCGAGCTTTTCGGTAGCCATCGCGTCTTCGTTCAGTGCAAAGCGGAACGAGGGCTCGTCGAAGGTGACTTTCTGGGCATTACTCTGTTGTGCGGCTTCGGCGTCCAGAGCGTGTTTGAGCGGCGCCTCGCTGGCCGCCAGTTCCCCCAGCAGTTCGGGGCTGATGGTGAGCAGATCGCAGCCCGCGAGCGCAGCGATCTGCCCCACGTTGCGGAAGCTGGCGCCCATCACTTCCGTCGCGATGCCCTGCTTCTTGTAGTAGTCGAAGATCTGCCGCACGGACTTCACCCCCGGGTCATTGGCACCCGCGTTGGCCGCCTCATCCCATTTGGCGCCGGCCGATTTCTTGTACCAGTCGTAGATGCGGCCGACGAAAGGCGAGATCAATTGAACCTTGGCTGCCCCGCAAGCCACCGCCTGCGGGAATGAAAACAGAAGCGTCAGGTTGCAGCGGATGCCCTTCTGTTCGAGTTGGCGCGCGGCCTCGATGCCTTCCCATGTCGAGGCAACCTTGATGAGCACGCGCTTCTCCACGTCGACGCCTTCGGCGCGGTAGAGCGCGACGATGCGCTCGGCCCGCGCCATGGTGGCTTTCGTATCGAAGCTCAGCCGCGCATCGACTTCGGTCGAGACGCGGCCAGGAATGATCGAGAGGATCTCGGTTCCGAAGCGCACCAGCAGCCGATCGATGACTTCGTCGATGGGCTTGCCCCCGCGCTTCTTCACCACCTCGTCCAGCAGCGGACGATAGTCGGCCTTCTGCACCGCCTTGAGGATCAGCGACGGATTGGTCGTCGCGTCTCGCGGTTTGAACTGGGCCAGTTGACGGAAATCACCGGTGTCGGCGACCACGGTGGTCCATTGACGGAGGGCATCGAGTTGGTTCATCGGATCATTATCCCGCTGCAAAACTACAGGCCGTGTCGTCCATGACTGACGTAGGGTGGTTCGATCCGTAACTATTCTTCGGCCTTTGTCGACTCGCCCAAGGGAGAAAAGCCATGGCTATTCGCAACCGCCGCGCCCCACCGCCAGCCGCCTTCGACGACCGCGCCCACAGCGCCTCGATCGGCACGCTGGCAGCCGCTTTCTGCGTTGGCGGCGCGCTGACGCTGCTGGCGATGACGAACCCTCGCAGCGCGCGCGGCGAAGCCGTCGCCGGACCGCCGGATGGCGCACCGCTCATGCGTGCGCCGCTCCAGGTGGTGGCACCGGTCGACCTCAAGCGCTATGCGGGCCTCTGGCATGAACAGGCCCGCCTTCCGAACCGGTTCGAAAAGCAATGCACGGGGGCGGTCACCGCCGAATACAACCTGCGCGAAGACGGCACCATGGAGGTGCGCAACCGCTGCATGCTGGCGGACGGCAAGTTCGAAGAATCGGTCGGTTTGGCCCGTGTGGTGCCGGTCGCCGGCCAACCGGGCGCGGGCCGGCTCGAAGTGCGCTTCGCACCCGACTGGCTTGCCTGGCTGCCGATGGTTTGGGGCGACTACTGGATCCTGAAGCTCGATCGCGACTATCAGGTGGCTCTGGTCGGCACGCCCGACCGCAAGTACCTCTGGGTGCTGTCGCGCGCGCCCACGCTGGATGAAGCGTCGCTTCGGGCCGAACTGGACTATGCCCGCACGCTCGGTTTCGACGTGGACAAGGTCGTCTTCACCGGCAAATAGGCTTCGACCTGCGCCGGCAGTTCGGTCGGCCGCTGGCAGTGGATCGCCTTCCAGCCGAGTTCGCGCGCGGCCAGGACATTCGGAAGCGAATCGTCGATGAAGAGGGTGTCTGCCGCCACCAGCGCGTAGCGCTCCGTGAGCAAGTCGTAGATCTCGCGCTGCGGCTTGATGAGCTTGACGTCGCCCGAAAAGATGCCGCCGTCGAACCAGTGGAAAAACGCGTGGCGGTATTCGAGCACGCGCGCATAAGGCTCGGGCATGTTCGACAGGTAGTAAAGGCGCAAGTCCTCGCCGGCATCGCGACGATCGCGCAGGCTCGCAAGAAGATTGACCGTGACCGCGATCGGCTCCAGCCTTTCGCCGATGGGCGCAAGGACGTTGCTGAGCCGGTCGGCAGGCAGCGACAGCCGCAACGCCATGCGGCCGATCGCATCGTCGAGCGTGTGCGTGCCGCGATCGAAACCCAGCCAGTCCTCGTGATGAAACATCTGGACCGCCAGGGCGTGCGCTGCATCGGCAGTGGGTGCATGAGGCGCGAGTTGCGTCTGCACCAGGGCGACGGGCTCCCAAGTCAAGAGAACCGCGCCAAGATCAAAAACGACATGGGTGGTCATAGGGCGGCAGGCACGATGGAAACTCCGTGGTTCGTCAGGGAAAGGGTCGTCTCCGCGCCGGCGGCCAGAGGGTGCGCCAGATCGGTGGAAATGACGAACACCGAGCCGAGCGCGGTATCGAAAGCATATTCGTAGAAATTGCCCAGGAACGCAGCCTTGCGAAGGGTCGCCGCAAGCCCGACCGCCGCGCCGATATACCAAGCCTCCGGCCGCACCGCGACTTTTACGATCCCGGGCGCGATGGCGGGGCGCGGGGTCAAGGTCAGCGGACCCATCTGCACGCGCCCGTCGGGTTGCGCGAGCGCCGGGAACACCATGGCCTCACCCATGAAGCCGGCGACGAACTCGCTCTCCGGCTGGCCATAGAGCTGCTCGGGCGTACCGCGCTGTGCGATGACGCCGTGGTCCATCACGATCACCTGGTCGCTGACGGCGAGCGCTTCGCTCTGGTCGTGCGTGACATAGGCGACGGTGAGCTTCAATCGCTGCTGCAGATTGCGGATCTCCTCGCGCATCTCGCGGCGCAGACGGGCGTCGAGATTGCTCAGGGGCTCGTCGAAGAGCAGCACGGCAGGCTCCAGCACCAGTGCTCGCGCGAGCGCCACGCGTTGTTGTTGACCGCCGGACAGCTCGCTGGGCAAGCGCTGGTCGAAACCCACCAGCCCCACGCCCTTGAGCATTTCGCGCGCGCGGCCGGCGGCCTCGTCCTTGCGCACGCCGCTCGTCCTCAATCCGTAGCTCACGTTCTCGATCACGTTCATGTGAGGAAAGAGCGCGTAGCTCTGGAACATCATGCTCACGTTCCGATCGGCCGGGCCGAGCGCGGTGACGTCGCGGCCGCCCATGAAGATCGAGCCGGAAGTCGGCGATTCGAGCCCCGCAATCATCCGCAGGATGGTCGTCTTGCCGCAGCCGGAGGGGCCGAGAATCGTCGTCAGCGTTCCCGCGGGCACATCGAAACTGATGCCTTTCGCAGCGAGCGGCGCGCGCGAGTCGCCTCCGTAGCGCTTGGTGATGTCGCGAAGTTCGATGCCGTTGCTCATGAATGCTTTCTCAGGGTACTGCCGGGACAATGACCGGAGCGCCTACCCGCCTGCGCCCCAGCTTGCGCTCACCGACGATCCATTGCACCAGCGCGACGGCGATCGCCATCAGGATCATCAGTACCGTGCAGTAGGCAAGCGCGACACCGTAGTCGCCATTGCCGACACGGCCAATGATGTAGGTCGTCGCCAGTTCGTTCTCGGCCGTGACGAGAAAGATCACCGCGCTGACGGTGGTCATCGCGCGCACGAAACTGTAGACCAGCGCGGCAACCAGCGCCGGCTTCAGCAAAGGCAGCACGACCTTGAAAAGCGTCTGCGACGTCGAGGCGCGCAGCATCAATGAAGCCTCGTCGAGCGAACGGTCGATCTGCCTGAACGCCGCCGTTCCGGCGCGCACGCCGACCGGCAGGTTCCGAAACATGAAGCACAGCACGATGATGAGCCCGGTGCCCGTCAGCTCGAGCGGCGGCACGTTGAAGGCCAGGATGTAGCTCACGCCCAGCACCGTGCCCGGGATGGCAAAGGCAAGCAGCGCTGCGAATTCGAAAGCGCCTTGCCCCTTGAACTCATTGCGCGCCAGCAGCCACGCGATCAGCAGGCCCAAGCCTGCCGTCAATGGTGCGGAGATGCCGGCCAGCTTCAGGGTGGTGATCAACGAATTCCACGCGGTACCTGCCCAGACGATGCCGAACTGTCCCCATTCGAGCGCGAAGGCAGTCCTGAAATGATTCAGCGTCAGCGTGTAGTCGCGCCCCCAGGTCTGCACGAAGCCGCCCGCGAAGGCGAAGAGATAGACCACGAGCGTGAAAGCGATCCACGGCAGTGCGACGCAATAGATGGTGCGCCGAACACCGTCGGGCAAGGCCATGGCGATGCCGGAGTCGCCCTTTCCGCTCACTGTCGTGTAGTTGCGCTTGCCCAGCACGCCGCGTTGAATCGCAAACACCGCCAGCGCGAACAGCGTCAGCACCCAGGCGAGCGATGCGGCGCGGCCCTGGTCGTATTGCGCGCCGACGATGGCGAAGAAGATGTCGGTCGAGAGCACCGAGAACTGGCCGCCCACCACGATCGGGTTGCCGAAGTCCGCAATGCTTTCAATGAAGCCGACGAGAAACGCATTCGCGAGTCCCGGCTTGAGCAAAGGCAGCGTGACGGTGAAGAAGGCCCGGCGACGGTCCGCGCGAAGCATCAGCGCCGCCTCTTCGAGGTTCGGCGAGACACCCTGGACAACGCCACGCATGATCATGAAAGCGATCGGCGTGAAAGCGAAGAGCTGCGCCACGAGCACGCCCGGCATGCCGTAGAACCAGCGCGTCGGCTCGACGCCAAAGGTGCTTTCGAGCAACTGGTTCACGACGCCCGCGCGACCGAACAACAAGATCAGCCCCAGCCCGACGACGAAGGGCGGCGTGACGATGGGCAGCAGCGCCAGCAGCCGCAACGGTGCCTGCCAGCGCCGGCTGCCGCGCTCGGACATCAGCGCCATCAACGTGCCGAGGAATGTCGTGCCCGCGGCCGTGAGCAGGGCCAGCGCGAGCGTGTTCCAGGCGACTCCGCAGCGAACGCCGCCGGCGAGGCAACCCAGTCCCCAGACTCGTTCGGTGCCGATGCGCGCAGCGAACGCCGCGATCGACCAGCGGCCGTCTTCATCGAGAAAGGCCCCGGCCAGTGCCTTGGCCACCGGATAGGCGATGAACAGCGCCATCAGCACGCCGCAGGCGACCACCGCGCCGGAAACGAAAAGATCGCCCTTGAAGAACCCCATCCGCGCCAGTCCGAACGCCGCCAGCAGGATGAGCGCGGATATGGCCACGAAGCCGCCGGCGCCGATTCCGAACTGATGGACCGGCAGTTCACCGAACTGCGCCTCCAGGATCGGAAGCGTCCAGCCCTTGGCACCGATGAGGAAGCCGCTGAGCGCAAGCCCGATGGCGCCGACTGCGCCGCCCACCAGCAGCATGCGGCCCTG
Organism: Variovorax sp. 05N34; assembly: GCF_056397405.1. Lineage (NCBI taxonomy): Bacteria > Pseudomonadati > Pseudomonadota > Betaproteobacteria > Burkholderiales > Comamonadaceae > Variovorax > Variovorax sp. 05N34. The sequence goes on along the minus strand of NZ_JBFTNI010000007.1, from coordinate 113,903 downwards.
CGCCCGGCCGGCGCGCAGCAGCCCGCCCAAGGCGCACAACGCCAGGCCAATGAGCCCGATGTAGAGCCAGGTGCGGCCCTGCAAGGCCGCCTGCATCACGCCATCAGCGGCTTCGCCTTCATTCAGGACCTGCGGGAACACCTCGTACCAGGCGGTGTCCTGAATCGCATACCAGGGCAGCGCAACATAGCCGATCAAACCGGCCGCAATGCATGCCCAGATGGATCGGTTGGGGCTGCGGCGCACGTTGGAGGTCGCGTACACGCTAGCGCGGCAGCGAGTTGACGTCCTTTTCCCAACGCGCGATCAAGCGCCGGCGCTCGGCGCTGGCGCCGTACTTCGCATAGTCGTAGTTGATCATCTTGATCTTCTTGAAGTCCGGCACGTTCGGGTCCACCGGCGTCGCCTTGTTCGAGGGCAGTTGATACTGCTTGGCCGCCGCCCCGAAAGTCTGGGCTTGCGGCGTGAGCGCCCATTCGTAGAACTTCTTGGCCTGGTCAAGGTTGCGCGCGCCTTTCACGATGCTCATCGAGCCAATCTCGGCGCCCGTGCCCTCCGAAGGCGTTGTCGTCTCGACGGGGAAGCCCTGCATCTTTTCCTGCGGCGCGTCATGCACGAAGCTGATCGACACCGCCGTCTCGCCACGAGCGACCGCCTTGATCGGGCCCGTTCCCGAACGCGTGTATTGGCCGACGTTGCGATGCAGTCCCTTGAGATATTCGAAAGCCTTGTCCTCGCCCATCAACTGCACGAGCGTGGCGATCATCGTGTAGGCGGTGCCGCTCGATGCCGGATTGGCCACCTGGATGTCGCCCTTGTATTCGGGCTTCAGCAGATCGGCCCAACTGCGTGGCACGCCCAGCTTCTTTTTCTGGACGAGCTCGGTGTTGTAGCCAAAGCCCAGCGGGCCCGAATAGATGCCCACCGTTCGGTAGCCCGACTGCTGGGCCTGCTGCTGTGCCCATGGATAAAGTTGCGGGAGCGTGGGCGACTTGTATTCGAGCGTGAGGCCCAGTTCGGCCGCCTGCAGGTGCGGGTCGCCGGTGCCACCGAACCAGACGTCGGTCTTGGGGTTCTCCTTCTCGGCGATCAGCTGGGCAAGCGCTTCGCCGGAGCCCTTCAGCGACATGTTGAGCTTGACGCCCGTGGTGCGCGCATACACCGTGGCGATCATGTTGCACCACTCGGCCTGTACAGAACAAATCACATTGACCGTCTGGGCAGACGCAGCGCCCGACGCAGCGATCAAGACGGTCGCAATGGCCGCGCTCACGAGTTTCTTCTTCATCCGGACCTCGTTTAAAAATAGAAAAAGGCCCCAAGGGGCCGCCTGCAGCTTAGCGCGGCGTCAGCTGCGAGCGGATCGGTACAAGTACCATTCGCTCGGCAAGCTGCATGCTCGCGCTTTACTACCCATAGGGATGTATCCATGAGTTTCGATCTCGTTCTTTTTGGCGGCACCGGCGACCTCGCATGGCGAAAGCTGATGCCTGCCTTGTTCCAGGCTTTTCGGCACGGCAGCCTGCCCGAGGGCGGACGCATCATCGGCGTTGCGCGCGACGACCTGAGCGACGACGGCTACCGCGAACTGATCCAGTCGCGCTTCCAGGCGGTCGAAGGCGCCAAGCGGCCGACGCCGGAGGAGTTCAAGAAGTTCGCCTCGCTGCTGTATTTCCAGCGCATGGACCTTTCGAAGCCTGCCGACTACGACATGCTCGCCACGCTTCTGAAGACTCGCAATGCGGACACGGTGGTGATGTATCTCGCGACGGCGCCGGCGCTCTTCACGCAGGTGGTCGAGCAGATCGCCGCGGCCGGGCTGAACGGGCCGCACACGCGCCTCGTGCTCGAAAAACCGCTCGGGCATGACCTCGCATCCAATCGCGCAATCAACCAGGCGGTGCGCAACGTCCTGCAGGAACAGCAGGTGTTTCGCATCGACCACTACCTTGGCAAGCCGGCGGTGCAGAACCTCTTCGCGATGCGTTTCGGCAATGCGCTGTTCGAGCCCATCTGGCGGCGCGAGCACATCGCCAACATCCAGATCACGATCGCGGAGGACCTGGGCGTCGAAAAGCGCGGCGCCTTCTACGACCAGACCGGCGCACTGCGAGACATGGTTCAGAACCACGCGCTGCAACTGGTCTGCGCGATCGGCATGGAGCCGCCCATCAACGCACACGCCGACGCGATCCGTGACGAAAAGCTCAAGGTGCTGCGCTCGCTCAAGCCGTGGACTTCCGAAGACATCGGCCTGCATGCGATTCGCGGCCAGTACGTCGCGGGCACCGCGTATGGAGAGCGCGTGAAGGGCTACCGCGACGAGCCAGGCGTCGACCCCGAAAGCCGCACCGAGACCTTCGTGGCGCTGCGCACCGAAATCGAGAACTGGCGCTGGGCAGGCGTGCCGCTCTATATCCGCACCGGCAAGCGGCTGGCCTCACGCGACGCGCGCATCGAAGTCAACTTCCGCCAGACGCCGCATGCGATCTTCCGTGCACCCGCCAATTCGGTGAACAAGCTCGTGATCAACCTGCAGCCCAAGGACGGCCTCGAGCTGCACATGCTCGCGCAGGCACAGGACAGCCGCCAGCGCAACGGAAGCCGCCACGCCGCGCCCCAGCTCGCCCCGGTACAGCTCGATCTCGATTTCGACAAACGATTCGGCGCCGAGCGCGTGGGTGCCTACGAGCGGCTGCTGCTCGATGTGATCGCCGGCCGGCTGAACCTCTTCGTGCGCAGCGACGAGCAGGAAGAAGCCTGGCGCTGGGTCGAGCCTCTGATCGACAGCTGGTCGTCCGACGGAGCGCCCCGCCCCTATGCGGCGGGCACCTGGGGCCCCAGCGCGTCGAGCGCAATGATTGCCCGCGACGGCTATTCGTGGGGCGAGGAGCAATAAGCCGGTCCGGAATAGCCAGGCCGCGAGCCTATCCCCTGCCTTCTTCTACGGCGTGGCAGGCCACCTGCACGCCTCGAAGCGTCTGAAGCTTCGGCCGTTCGATCCTGCAGCGCTCGTTGGCCAGCGGGCAACGCGGATTGAAGGTGCAACCCGAGGGCGGATTGAGCGGGTTCGGCACCTCGCCCTGCACCGGCGTGCGTGAACGGCCCACGTGCTTCATCTGCGGGATGGCATCGAGCAGCATGCGCGTGTAAGGGTGCTGCGGTGAGGCAAAGAGCTTGTGCTTGTCCGCGATTTCGACCAGCCGCCCAAGGTACATCACCCCCACCTGATCGGCCACATGGCGCACGACCGCGAGGTTGTGAGAGATGAAGAGGTAGGTCAGGCCCCGCTCGCGCTGCAGGTCCTTCATGATGTTGAGCACCTGCGCCTGCACGCTCACATCGAGCGCGGAGGTCGGCTCATCGCACACCAGAAACTCGGGTTGCGTCGCCAGCGCACGCGCGATCGAGATGCGCTGGCGCTGCCCTCCGGAAAACTGGTGCGGGTACTTCACCATGTCCAGCGGGCTCAGGCCGACCGACTTGAGCAGTTCACCCACGCGCGCCTTCAATTCCGGCCCTTCCTTCAGGATGCCGTGCTCGCGCAGCGGTTCGCCGACGATGTCCTCCACGATCCAGCGCGGGTTGAGGCTCGCGTACGGATCCTGAAAGATCATCTGGATGCGCCGCCGAAGCGCCTGGCTTCCGCTGCTGCGGTAGACCGCGTGTACGTCCTGCCCGTCGAAACGCATGCCGCCCTGCGAAGGCTCGTAGAGGCCCACCAGGAGCCGCGCCACAGTGCTCTTGCCGCATCCGGATTCACCGACGAGCGCCAGCGTCTTGCCGCGCTCGATCGAGAAACTCACCCCATCGACCGCCCGCAGCAGCACGCGCGGCTTGCGCTCCATCACACGGTTGAGCCATGGCGGAGAGACATCGAAGCTCTTGGCGAGGTCGTTCGCCTGTACCAACGCACTCATGCGGTCTCTCCGTAGGCTGGCTGTGCGGTGTTCGTCGCATGCAGCCAGCAGGCGGCGCGCGTGGCGCCCGCGTTCATCAGATCCGGCCTTTCGGCCAGGCAGCGGTCGAAAACGCGCGGACAGCGCGGGTTATAGGCGCAGCCCTTGGGAATCGCATTGAGCCGAGGCATGGCGCCGTCGATCTGGTTCAGGCGCTCGCGGTCCATCGTCATGTCGGGGATGGAGGCCATGAGGCCGCTCGTATAGGGATGCGCCGGCTGATGAATGACTTCCTGCACCGGGCCGACTTCGGCGATCCGGCCTGCGTACATCACGGCCACCCGATCGCAGGTCTCGGCGATCACGCCCATGTCGTGCGTGATCAGCATCACGGCCGCGCCGCGCTCCTTGCAGATGCCCTTGAGCAACTGGATGATCTGCGCCTGGATCGACACATCCAGTGCCGTGGTCGGTTCGTCTGCGACGATCAGCTTCGGCTCGGCCGCCAGCGCGAGCGCAATCACCACGCGCTGGCGCATGCCGCCGGAGAACTGATGGGGATAGTGATCGATGCGCTGCGCGGCGCCCGGGATGCCGGTGTCTTCCAACAGGCCGATCGCGCGGCGTCGCGCTTCGTGCTCGGTCACCGGCAGATGGGTGCGGATGGTCTCCGTCAGCTGCCGTCCGATGGTGTAGAGCGGATTCAGCGACGTCAGCGGATCCTGGAAGATCGCGCCGATCTTGCGGCCGCGAATGTGCCGCATCGCGTCGTGCCCGAGGTTGTCGATGCGCTGTCCTTCGAGCCGGATCTCGCCGCCGGCAATGCGACCCGGCGGTTCGAGCAAGCCGATGATCGCCGCGCCCGTGAGCGACTTGCCCGCGCCGGACTCGCCGACCACGCCGAGAATCTCGCCGGGCGCAATGTCGAATGAAATGTCGTCGATCGCACGCAGCGTGCCGCGGCGATGCGGAAACTCGACGACCAGATTGCTGACTTGCAGGAGAGTCATCGGAAGTACCGCGTCAACGGAGTTTGGGATTGAGTGCGTCTCGAAGCCAGTCCCCGAGCAGGTTCACGCTCAGCGCGATCAGCACCAGCATCAGCCCCGGAAAGACCGTGATCCACCATTCGCCGGAGAAGAGATAGTCGTTGCCGGTGCGAATCAGCGTGCCCAGCGACGGCGAGGTCGGCGGCACGCCCACGCCCAGAAACGACAGCGTTGCCTCGGTGATGATCGCCGTCGCAACCTGGATCGTCGCGAGCACCATCACCGGCCCTGTCACATTGGGCAGCACGTGCCGCAGCATGATGCGCAGCCGCGAGACACCCGTGACGCGCGCGGCCTGCACGTATTCCTTGTGGCGCTCGACCAGCGTGGAGCCCCGCACCGTCCGCGCATATTGCACCCAGCCGGTCAGCGATATCGCGAGGATGAGCACGCCAAACGCGACGGGACCATGCGCTTCAGGAAAAAGCGCGCGACCAACGCCGGCGATCAGAAGCGCAACCAGGATCGCCGGAAACGACAGCATCACGTCGCAAAGCCGCATCAGGATGGCATCGAGCCAGCCGCCGAAGAAGCCGGCAATCAGCCCCAGCAAGACACCGACAACCATCGACAGCATCACGGAGACCAGGCCGACCACGAGCGAAATGCGCGCGCCGTACATCACCGCGGAGAGGATGTCGCGCCCTTGATCGTCGGTGCCGAGCAAATACTTTCGCGTGCCCTCCGCAGTCCATGCCGGCGGCAGGCGCGCGTCGCCGAGTTCGAGCACCGCGAGGTTGAAGGGATCGTGCGGGGACACCCAGTTGGCGAAGACCGCGCAGAAGAGGCAGGCAAAGGCGATCAGGGCCGCGAACATCGCAACGGGTGAGTTGCGAAAGCTATGGCCGACGTCGCTGTCGAGCCAACTGGCGATTCTCTTGTTCATCGTGGAGAGTGAAAGCGTGAAAGCGGGGTCCGCCGCGGCGGACCCCAGGCGCTCGAATCGAGCCAGGCGTCAGGGTTGCTGCTGCGCCTTGATGCTCATCCACTTGAAGAACATGAAGTTGTCGGCAAGCTGCGTGAGCTCCACCTTCTTGCTCACACCCCATGCGAGCGATTGCTGGTGCAGCGGCAGGTGCCCGACGTCGTCCGCATGAATCTTGAACGCTGCCTTGATCAGTTCGTTGCGCTTGGTCTTGTCGGTCTCGGACTGGATCTGCTTGGTGATCTCGTCCAGCTTCGGATTGCAATAGGCCCCGAGGTTGAACTGGCCGGCGCCCTTGTCGTCCGGACAGGCCATCAGCGAACTGAGTGCGTTGTGCGAGTCATAGGTGGTCGGCGTCCAGCCGAGCATGTAGAAGCTGGTGTCGCGGCGCAGCACCTTCGGGAAATAGCTGCCCTTGGTTTCGGCGATGAGGTTGATCTTGACGCCGATGCGGGCGAGTCCCGCGGCGACGCTCTGGCAGATCTGCGCGTCGTTCACGTAGCGGTCGTTCGGGCAGTTCATCGACACTTCGAAGCCATTGGGATAGCCCGCGTCCGCCAGCAGCTTCTTGGCGGCATCGACGTCGTAAGGCAGGCGCTTGTCCTGCTCGGCGGTCCAGCCGTTGACGCCCGGGCCGACCAGCAGCGCCGTCGGCCGCGATGCGCCGCGCATCACGGTGCGCTGAATGCCTGCGATGTCGATGGCCTGGTAGAAGGCCTGGCGCACGCGCTTGTCCTTGAACGGGTTCTTGCCCTTGACGTTCGAATAGAGGAGTTCGTCGCGCTTCTGGTCCATGCCGAGGAAGATGGTTCGCATCTCCGGGCCGGTGATGACACGCGCACTGGGGCTTGCGTTGATGCGGGCGATATCCTGCACAGGCACGGGCTCCATCACGTCGACTTCGCCGGAAATGAGCGCAGCGACGCGCGTGGCCGGATTGGCGATGGGCGTGAAGACGATCTCCTGCGCGTTGCCTTCGATCTTGCCCCAGTAGGTGGGATTGCGGACAAACACGGTTCGCACGTCCGGCTGGCGCTCGCGCACGCGGTACGGGCCCGTGCCGTTGGCCTTGAAGGAAGCGGTGTTCTCGATGCCCTTTCGCTTGTCGACCGGCTTCGCGGCGCCGTTCTCCTCGCACCACTTCTTGCTCATGATCATGGTGAGCGTGATCACGTCCGGCAGGATCGGCAATGGCCCGTTCGTCTCCATCTCCACGGCGTAGTCGCCCACCTTGCGCACTTCCTTGATGTCGCTCAGCGTGGCCTTCATGTCCGAGCCCTCGCCCTTCGCGCGTGCAAAGGTGAACACGACGTCATCGGCGGTGAACGGCGTGCCGTCATGAAACTGCACGCCCTTTCGCAGTTCGAAGCGCCACACGTTCGGCGCGGTCTGCTTCCAGCTCGTCGCGAGCAACGGTGCCAGGCTCAAGTCCTTGTTCCGGCCGACGAGCGGCTCGTAGGCATTGGCGGTGACGCTCAGTTGCAGCGATTCATTGAGTGAATGCGGGTCGAGAGAAAGTGCATCCCCCTGGTTTGCGACACGGATGGTTTGAGCACCGGCCACAAGGCTCGTCGCCGTCAGCACGGACAGGATCGCTGCCGCGATCACGCTTTTCTTCAGACTCATGAGAAGCTCCTCGGGGTTGGAAAGGATCAAGAGGCCGTCTGGGCCAACTTGTTTCTGGATTTGCCGGCCGTCGTCGCGGCCAGCGGCATGCCCTGCTCGATCAGTCCCGCATGCAATGCGGCGCCGAGCGGCAGGATCTCGTCATTGAAGTCATACCGGCTGTTGTGCAGAAACGCGCCGCCCCTGGCGTCCTGCCCGATGCGCAGATAGGCACCCGCCTTTTTCTGCAGCATGAAGGAGAAATCCTCGGCGCCCATGCTCGGCTCCATGTTGCGCTCAACGTTGTGCGCGCCGACCAGCGATTGCGCGACGTCGCCGGCAAACTGAGCTTCCGGCGCGGTGTTGATGGTTGCGGGGTAGATGCGCTCGAACTTCACTTGCGCGGTCGCGCCGAAGCCGGCCGCGACGGCGCTGCACAGTTCGGCAAGCCGCTGCTCCACCTGCTCCTGCACGCGCGAACTGAAGGTCCGCACCGTCCCCACGAGCGTTGCCTTTCCGGGCACCACGCTCATGGCACCGAGATCGCCGGCGCTCACCGCGCAGATGCTGATCACGGCGGCATCGATGGGCCGCACGTTGCGCGACACGATGCTCTGCACCGCCGTGATGATGTGCGCGGACACCACCACCGGATCGACGGTGAGATAGGCGTGCGCACCATGCCCGCCCTTGCCTGTGACCTCGATCGTGATGCGGTCCGCCGCGGCCATCATGGCGCCGCGATTGATGCCGACAGTGCCTGCGGGCATGCCGGGCCAGTTGTGCATTGCATACACCGACTGCACCGGAAAGCGATCGAAGAGGCCGTCCTCGATCATCACGCGCGCACCGGCAAAGCCTTCTTCGCCCGGTTGGAAGATCAGCACGGCGGTGCCGTCGAAATTGCGTGTTTCCGCGAGATAGCGTGCCGCACCTACGAGCATCGTCGTGTGCCCGTCATGGCCGCAGCCATGCATGAGCCCCTTCTTGGCCGAGCGCCATGCGAAATCGTTGTCTTCGCACATCGGCAATGCGTCCATGTCGGCGCGCAGTCCGATCATGCGGCCGCTGGCCGTCGAGTTGCCGCGGACCACACCCACCACGCCCGTCTTGCCGATGCCGGTATGGATCTCGTCGACGCCACAGGCGCGCAGGGCTTCGGCGACGCGGCCCGAGGTGTAGATCTCCTCGAAACCGAGTTCGGGATGCGCGTGCAGATCGCGGCGGAATGCGGTGATCTCGGGATAGAAGCGGGCAATGTGCGCGAACGCTCTTCCGGCCGCTTGCAGACGTGGCTCAGTCATCAATGTGCTCCAGCATTACCGACACGCAATCGCGGATCGACCACAAAGTAGAGCAGATCGACCACAAGATTGATGACGACAAAGATAAGCGCGATCAGGCAAAGATACGCGGCCATCACCGGGATGTCGGCAAAGGTGACCGCCTGAATGAAGAGCAGGCCCATGCCGGGCCACTGGAACACCGACTCGGTGATGATCGAAAAGGCGATGAGCCCGCCCAGCTGAAGTCCAGTGATCGTCATCACGGGCACCAGCGTGTTCTTGAGCGCGTGCCCGAAGTGGATCGACCGATCGGAAAGGCCCCGTGCGCGTGCGAACTTGATGTAGTCGGTGCGCAGTACCTCGAGCATCTCGGCGCGCACGAGACGCATGATCAGCGTGAGCTGGAAGATGGCGAGTGTTGCAGCGGGCAACACGATGTGAATCCAGCCGTCCCTGCTGAGAAGGCCGGTGCTCCACCAGCCGAGCCGCACGGTCTCGCCGCGCCCGAAGCTGGGGAACCATCCGAGCAGCACCGCAAAGACGAGGATCAGCAGGATGCCGATGAGAAAGGTCGGCAGCGAGACGCCCAAAAGAGAGAGCGTCATGAACATCTGGCTCATGAAGCTGCCGCGCCGCAGCGCGGCGTAGACACCCATCGGAATGCCGATGACGAGAGCGAGGACCGCAGCGACCATGGACAGCTCGAGCGTGGCCGGAAAGCGCTCTGCGATGAGCCGCGAGACCTTCGCGCCTTGGCGGAGACTCAGTCCGAATTCACCCTGTGCGGCGTTGACAAGGAAGTGCCAGAACTGCACGAAAAACGGCTGGTCGAGCCCCAGGGCGGCGCGCAGTTCGCGAATCTGCTGGGGCTTTGCGTCCTGCCCGAGCAAGAACACGACCGGGTCGCCCACGTACTGGAAAAGAAGGAAGGCGATGAAGGCAACCGCGACCATGACGATCACGGCCTGGATCAACCGGCGCAATATGAAAGCGATCATTCAACAGACGAAATGTTCATTCATGCTAGCAGAGCAAAGTGCATGCCCAAGCAGGAGTTCCCCGAGGTCCGCACCATGAAAAAAGCCACCCGACTTTCGTCGGGTGGCTTTCAAGACTTCCCATTGATGCTGGCTTACGCCAGCGTCAGATCAGAAAGCGTGACGGATACCGAAGTCGTAGCCGACCGAGTGTTGTGCAACGGGCGTGAACGCCACACCGCCAACAGCAACCGGGGTCGTGTAGAAGGCCGGGCCGCCAACGATCAGAGCAGCGCCGTCCTTGTTGTTCACGTAGCCCACCGTTGCGTACAGGGCCGTACGCTTCGACAGGTTGTGCACGTAGCCCAGAGCCCACTTGTCAGCCTTCGGATCTGCGAACAGGCCGGTCAGCTGGTTGATGTTGCTGGTGTTGTTGTACTTGACGGTCGAGTACGAAGCGCGGATCAGGCCAGGGCCGACCGGCACGGTCACACCGATCAGGCCGCCATTGGCGCCCGGCTCGCGGAATGCGAACGGGTTGGTCAGGCCGGAGACAACGCCAGACGTGCTGTCGGTCTTGAGCTTGTTGTTCGAGTATTCACCGAACAGCTTCACAACACCGAAGTCCCACGAAGCGCCGAGGTTCCAGATGTCGAGGTTGTTCGTCGTACCGGCGAAGTAGTTCGAAGCAATGGTGCTTTGACCGTAAGCCAGAGCGACATCCAACGGGCCGTTGGCGTAGCCGACGCGACCACCGATGTAACGGCCAGCGCGGCCATTGGTACCAGGAGCGGTCGGGTTAGCGATGAAGGCGGTGGCGCCAGGAGGCGTCAGGCTGCCCGGATCGTAGCTAACGTTCTCGTTCATGGCGTACATCACCTGACCGTAGAAACCACCCAGGTTCGGCGGCAGGAAGTAGCCGACCGAGTTGTTTGCACGCACGTAGTTCGTGTTGGCGATGAAGCCGCTGGGTGCGCCAGGACCGTAGCCGCTAGCCGTCGAGATCAGGTTGGTGCCAACGCCGTTGGTGCCGAACGGATCGAACACGGTGTCGTTCCAGAAGGTCGGCACGTAGTCGCGACCGAGGCGGACTTCACCGAAAGCACCCGACAGGCTCACCGTCGAACGACGGTTGAAGAACTGGCTGCTAGCGGTCGTGATGTTGCCAACACCAGCGGTGCCGTTGTCGTTGCCCAGAGCAGCTTCGAGCCAGAAGCTGGCTGCAAGACCGCCACCCAGATCTTCCGTACCGCGGAAGCCCAGACGGCTGGAGTTGTAGCCCGAATTGCTCAGGGCGGTTTGGCTCGTCTTGATGCTGGTACCGAAAGCCGTTTCCGACGTATTCGAGTAGCTGCTGACAGCAGCGTCAACCACGCCGAACAGCGTCACGGACGACTGGGCCGAGGCAACACCGGCGACAGCCAGAGCAGCCAAGGCAACTAGGGATTTTTTCATTGCAAGTTTCTCCAAGGTTAAACATAGGGCTCCGGTGCGAAGGGCTCACCGTGACTGGCACTTTTGTGCTCCCACCGGACCCCGGGCCAACCTCCTTTTGGGAAGTTGTCGCTATTGCACCAGAGCCGATCGGTCAGGGCAAAACAATTCGCCCGAAAAACCAGCCGTGTCTGGCGTTTCGTTGCACTGTTGCAACAAAGCCAGCGCGCCAACCATGCCTTCACGATGTGAAACTTAAGTCGCACGATTTGTTACGGGCCGCAGTGGGGTCGCAGTTGGGTTCCAATCGCCTCATGAACCGATCGCTCGACTCCTTGCTCGGGGTAGCAGACGCGGCGCTGCGTACCCTCTTTGCCAAACCGCACGCCACCCGGCCGACCCCGCCGCCCGGCTCCCCTTCGGGTGCCCTGAACGATGCGGAACGCCGCGAAGCGGGCGCCCTGATGCGGGTCAATCACGTGGGGGAAGTCTGTGCACAGGCCCTTTACACAGCGCAGGCGGCCGTGACCCGCAATGCCGAATTGCGCGTGCACTTCAGCAACGCGGCGCGCGAAGAGACCGACCACCTCGCCTGGACGCAGCAGCGGCTCGACGACCTTGGCGCACGGCCTTCGATCTTGAATCCGCTGTGGTACGCCGGCGCTTTCGGACTGGGCCTTGTTGCAGGACGTCTTGGCGACGCGCTGAGCTTGGGGTTCGTGGCGGAAACCGAGCGCCAGGTCGAAGCACACCTCGATGGCCACCTGGACCGGCTGCCGGCAGGCGACACCGAATCGAGGGCGGTCATCAACCAGATGAAGCTGGATGAAGCGCGACATGCATCGCAAGCCTGGAGTGCAGGCGCCAAGGAATTGCCGCCGTCGGCCAAGGCATTGATGCGAGCGACGGCGCGCGTGATGACGACCGTCGCGCACCGCATCTGAGCGGGCCCGCTTGCCCCTAGAGTTCGATCAGCTCGAAACTGGTCGTGATTTCGGCCGTCTTGCCGAGCATGACGCTCGCTGAGCAATAGGTCTCATGGCTCAGCGCGATTGCCCTTTCGACGGCTGCGGCGGGGACCCCTTTGCCGGCCACCGTAAAGTGCATGTGAATTTTCGTGAATACTTTTGGATCTTTTTCGGCGCGCTCGCTCGTCAGCTTGACGCTGCAGCGCTCGACCTGGTGCCGGCCTCGCTTCAGGATCAACACCACATCGTAGGCCGTGCAGCCGCCGGTGCCGGCGAGCAGAGTCTCCATCGGTCGCGCGGCAAGGTTCTGCCCGCCGTTTTCAGGCTTTGCCGCGTCGGGGGCGCCGTCCATCATGAGGACGTGGCCGGTTCCGGTTTCGGCGACGAAGCCCATCGCAGATCTCGCGCCGGTATTGCCGGTCCAACTCACTGTGCATTCCATTTGCTGACTCCAGGTTCTGCAGGTTCAAGAGGTTCCACGATCGGGAGACAAAAGCTCTCGCCAGCGTGAATTTGTGTTCGAAAAGCGCCACGCCCTTGTTGCAATGCAACAAACAGTCGATATACTTTATTTCATCGCACACGACACCGTGTGCACCGGTTGTCTCCTCCACCCTCCCAATTGGTGGATTTAGCCCCGAGCCGCAAGGCCCGGGGCTTTTTTCTTGAGCCTATGATCGCGGCCCTATGTCCACGACCAAGCCCCCCGGCGTCAACCTCACCCCGGCCGACTACCTCAAGCGAATCCTGACTGCGCGCGTCTATGACGTCGCGGTCGAATCGGCCCTCGAACCGGCACGCGCGCTCAGCGCCCGGCTGGGCAACACCATTCTGCTCAAGCGCGAAGATCAGCAGCCCGTCTTCAGCTTCAAGCTGCGAGGCGCCTACAACAAGATGGCGCATCTGAGTCCCGAACAGCTCGCCAGCGGCGTGATCTGCGCGTCGGCCGGCAATCATGCGCAAGGTGTGGCGCTGGGCGCGCGCAAGCTCGGAGCGCGAGCGGTGGTCGTGATGCCGGTGACAACGCCCCAACTCAAGATCGACGCGGTGCGAGCGCTTGGCGGCGAGGTGCATCTGCACGGCGACAGCTATTCGGATGCCTACGTCTATGCGCTCGAGCAGCAAAAGGCGCACGGCCTGACCTTCGTACATCCTTTCGACGATCCCGACGTGATCGCCGGCCAAGGCACGATCGCGATGGAGATTCTTCGCCAGCACCAGGGGCCGCTGCATGCGGTGTTCGTCGCCATTGGCGGCGGCGGGCTCGTGGCAGGCGTCGCGAGCTACATCAAGGCCGTGCGGCCCGAGATCAAGGTGATCGGCGTGCAGATGAACGATTCGGACGCGATGATCCAGTCGGTCGCGGCGCATGAGCGCGTGACACTGCCCGACGTCGGCCTGTTCTCCGACGGCACGGCGGTCAAGCTGGTGGGCGAGGAAACGTTCCGTCTGGCGTCGAATCTGGTGGACGAGTTCATTTCCGTCGACACTGACGCGGTCTGCGCGGGAATCAAGGACGTCTTCATCGACACGCGCAGCATCGTCGAGCCCGCGGGCGCGCTCGCGGTGGCTGCGATCAAGCAGTACGTCGAGGAACGCGGCACGCGCGGCGAAACCTATGCCGCCATCCTTTGCGGCGCCAACATGAACTTCGACCGGCTGCGCTTCGTGGCCGAACGCGCCGAGGTCGGCGAAGAGCGCGAGGCGCTGTTGGCGGTGACGATCCCCGAAGAGCGAGGCAGCTTCCGGCGCTTTTGCGAATTGGTCGGGCAATTGCCGGGCGCATCGCGCAACGTGACGGAGTTCAACTACCGCATCAGCGAAGCCAAGGAAGCTCACGTCTTTGTGGGATTGACGACCACGACCCGGGGCGAATCCAGGACGATTGCGGATACCTTCGTGGAACATGGCTTCGGCGCGATTGACCTCACGCACGACGAACTGGCGAAGGAACACATCCGGCACATGGTGGGAGGCCGCTCGGGGCTCGCGCACGACGAACGCCTTCTGCGGTTTGTATTTCCGGAACGTCCGGGGGCACTTTTGAAGTTCCTGAGCCTCTTGCGACCGAACTGGAACATCAGCCTCTTCCACTATCGGAACCAGGGCGCGGACTACGGGCGCATCCTCGTCGGGCTCCAGGTGCCTGCGGCCGATACTGCGGCCTTCGACGAATTTCTGCAGGCGCTGGGCTATCCCTTCGTCGAAGAAACGGACAACCCGGCGTATCGGCTGTTCTTGCAGTCTTGAGGGAGCGCGTTCAGCGGCGCGGTGCTGGCGGCCTTGTCAGGGGCGGCGCGGATGCACCTGGCACTCCGAGCGCTCCCGGGGCCCTTGGCGCTGCAACTGCTCCGCCCTCGAGAGGCGTCGGCGGCGACATGACGGCCAGCGGACGCGTCGGCAATTGCAGCGTCAATGCCGGCGACGTGTCGACGCTGGCGCCAAGCGATGCGGCACGGGTGCTGACTGATTGCAGTACGTAACCTTCCGCAACGGTCGCGCCGACTTTGAAGGGGCGCGGCGGCTTGCCGTCGACGGCAATGAGCGCGGCCCCTTGCTGGTCGGCATCGGCCACCACGCCCAGCAGCGCAAAGCGGCTCGCCGCCTCGGGTGTCGCGGCCGCGGACTGCGCCGACACGGCTCCGAGCATCTGCGCCACAGCCGCGGGATCCGGCACCGCCTGCGCCTTGGCCACGGCGGGCGGTGCGATAGCGTCCGAGGGCGCGGCCAGCCGCAATCCCCAGAACACGATGCTCGCCGCCGCGAGCGCCCAGAAAGCCGTCGTCGTGACGGCGACGGGCCATCGGGCGGGTGCGTAAGGAACTGCCATGGAGGCGGATTATCATTCAGCGGATGCGGCAGTCGCCGCCACTCCCACGCGTCAATTCCTTCCATGCCCCTTTCTCACCGCTCTCTTTCGCGCTCGCTCCAGCGCGGCTTCACGCTCATCGAGCTGATGGTCGTGCTGGTCATCATCGGGGTGCTTGCCGCGTTGATCGTCCCGAACGTCATCGAACGTGCCGACGACGCCCGCGTCACCGCCGCCAAGACCGACATCAACAACCTGATGCAGGCGCTCAAGCTCTACCGGCTCGACAACCAGCGCTATCCCTCGGGCGATCAAGGCCTGCAGGCACTGGTCGCCCGCCCCACCACCGGCCCGGCCGTACCCAACTGGAAGCCCTACATCGACAAGCTGCCCAACGATCCCTGGGGGCATCCCTACCAGTATCTGAATCCGGGCATCAAGGGCGAAATCGACGTGCTTTCGCTCGGCGCTGATGGCCAGCCCGGCGGCGAGGGCAAGAATGCCGACATCGGCAGCTGGCAGTAGGCTCCGCCGCCGTCGGACCCACGAGATTCGCGGCGGGACGGGCGGCTTCACGCTGCTCGAGTTGCTGGTGGTGATCGCGATCATCGCGCTGGCTACGGCAGGCGTCGGGTTTGCCATACGCGACACCAGCCAGGCTTCTCTCGACCGTGAGGCCGAAAGGCTCGCCGCCTTGCTCGAATCCGCCCGTGCGCAGTCGCGAGCCAGCGGAGTCGTCGTGCGATGGCGCCCCACGCCGCAGGGCCCAGGCAACTTCAGCTTCGATGGGCTGCCCTCGGGCTCGCTGCCTACGAGATGGCTCTCCGAAGGCATCTCGGCACAACCGATGGCCCCGGGCGGCGTCGCCGTCGGCGCGCTGCAGTTGGGCCCGGACCCCATCATCGCGGCGCAACAGGTGCTGATGACGGCGCAGGGACCGCCCAGCCGCAGCCTCATCATCGGCACCGACGGGCTGCGGCCTTTCGCGGTGATTCCACAATGAAGCAGACGCGCCTTCACGCCAAGCCGCGGTCCCGCCACGCCGGCTTCACGCTGATCGAGGTGCTCGTCGCCCTGGGCATCGTCGCCATCGCGCTGATGGCCGGCACCCAGGCGACGATGGCGCTCACCCGAAACGCGCAGCGCCAATCAGACGTGATGCTGGCCCAGATCTGTGCCGAAAACGAGCTGATCAAGGCGCGCCTGGCAAAGCAGATGCCGGCCATCGGCGATGCGGGGCTGACCTGTACGCAGGCCAATACGGCGTTTGGAGTGATCGTCTCGACAACCCCAACGTTGAATCCGAACTTTCGCCGCGTGGACGTGCAGGTGCGCGATGCCGACGGTGCGCCCGTGTTCGGGATCTCCACGGTCGTGGGGCGCTACTGATGCGGAAGTCGCGCGGCTTCACCCTCATCGAGCTGCTGGTGGCGATCGCGGTCATGGCGCTGCTTGCGCTGATGAGCTGGCGCGGCCTCGACGGTATGGCGCGCTCGCAGGCCGTGAATCGCGAACGCGGCGACGGCGTGCTCACGTTGCAAACCACGCTGTCGCAATGGGGCGCCGACCTCGACGCCACCGTGGCCCTGCAGCAAACCCCCGCCATGGACTGGGACGGGCGTGTGTTGCGGCTCACCCGGCGCAGCACCGACAACGCCGTGCCCTCCGTCTTCGTCGTAGCCTGGACCCTGCGCACCGACTCCGCCAACGGCACCCATTGGAGCCGGTGGCAGTCGCCTGGCTTCGCCACGCACGATGAATGGCAGCAGGCATGGGACCGCGCTTCTGCCTGGGCGCAAGGCGGCGGCAACCAGGCGGGCGACGCGCAGGTCGACCTGATGCCGCTGACGGATTGGCAAATCGCCTACTTCCGCAACGACGCCTGGGGACCGGCCGTCACCTCTGAAACGCTCGGGACGAGCACACCACCTCTGCCAGACGGCGTTCGATTGGTGATCGGCCTTCCGCCGGGCGCAGCCCTGGCAGGACAAATCGTCCGGGACTGGGTACGCCCTTCCGTGACGGTACCGAAATCATGAACATGCGCGGACACAAACCGGCTCAGCGTGGTGCGGCATTGCTCACCGCCATGCTCACCGTCACGCTGGTGGCGACCTTTGCAGTGGCGGCGCTCTGGCAGCAATGGCGTGCCACCGAAGTCGAAAGCGCCGAGCGCGCGCGCATGCAAGCCGGGTGGGTGCTGATCGGAGCGCTCGACTGGTCGCGCCTGATCCTGCGCGAAGACTCACGCGCCAACACCGGCGCCGACTACCTGGCCGAGCCTTGGGCGATTCCACTGGCAGAAGCCAAGCTGGCGAGCTTCCTGGCCGCTGACAAGAACATCTCCAGCGACCAACTCGAAGGTCTGCCGGATGCGTTTCTCTCCGGACGCATCATCGACGCGCAATCCAAGCTCAACGTGAGAAACCTCATCCAGAACGGGAAGCCGGTCGAAGCCTATGTGCAGGCGTTCAATAAACTGTTCACGCTCCTGGGGCTGCCCGTCAGCGAGGTCGCGACGCTGAGGAGCAACCTGCAGCGCGCCCTTCCCGCTGCGGCCACGGTGCCGACCAACAACACGGGCACGGTGACGGACACCACGTCGAGCACGGGCTCGAGCGACACCGCCGCGGCCACGGCGGCGGCGGTCGCAGCCGCCAATACCAATACCAACACCAATACCAATACCAACACGACGACACCCAATACGCCGGCGGCGACAGTCGCACCCACGGGCGTCGCCACCACCGGCCCCTTGATGCCACAGCACACCTCACAACTGGTCTGGCTCGGCCTGTCGCCCTCCACCGCTGCGGCGCTCGAGCCCTACGTCACCGTCTTGCCCACCAGCACGCCCATCAATCTGAACACCGCCAGCGCCGAGGTGATCTACGCCAGCATGCCCAAGCTCGACCTGGCGGGCGCCAAGAGGCTGGTCGAAGCCCGGGCGCGGAAGTACTTCAAGTCCACCGCCGACGCCAGCGCGCTCGTCCAGGAAAGCTCGACCCAATTCGTCGAAGGACAGCAAGGCGTATCGACCAACTACTTCGAAGTGCATGCGCGGTTGCGCTTGGACAACGCGTGGATCGAAGAGCAAACGCTGCTCAGGCGCGACAACCTCGACGTCCGGATCGTCTGGCGCGAACGTGGCGCAGGCGCCACGTTGCCGCCGCCCAAGTCCTGAAGGTTTTGCCTTTGCTTTCGTTTTGGATCACAAATGAGYGCGACGCCCATAGCATCAGGGCAAGTCGCTATCAAATCAGTAGCAACCACTGTGGTCACGCTCCTACAATGACGGCCCTTTACCTCCTCGGACGCCTGTGCTGCTTGTAACCATTCCTGTCACGTCCGGATCGGCCACCACCGAATACGGCTGGGCGGACTGGTCCGGCGATGGCCGCAAGCTGCGGTCGCAGGGGACCGCCCCCGCAGCCCTGTTGCCGACGAGCGACGAAACGATCGTCGGCGTACCCGCCGCCGCCATTTCCTGGCACCAGGTGACACTGCCGCAGGGCAGCCTGAGCAGCAGTGCGCGCCTCCGCTCTGTACTCAATGGCCTGCTCGAGGATCGCCTCCTCGACGACCCCGAATCCATGCATTTCGCCATAGAGCCCGGTGCTCGCGCCGATGTCCCGGCATGGGTGGCGGCATGCAACCGGCTGTGGCTGCAGAGCGCCGTGCAGACGCTCGAAGCGGCCGGCCGGCGCGTGACGCGCATCGTCCCTGAATTCACGCCACGGCCCGCAGGCGTTCCGTCGACGCTCACGGCCATCGGCGAACCGGACGCGCCGCTTTGCGTCGTCTGCGGCACCGAGGGCGTGGCCATATTGCCGCTGGACAGCGCCGCGCTGTCGCTGGCCGGCCCGCTTCCCCCGGGCTCGACCGCGCTGGCCGAACCGGCGGTCGCCGAATTGGCCGAAAGCGTGCTCGGGCAGCGCGTTCCCATCGTCCTGCCGGCGGAGCGTTGGCTCCAGGCCACGCAATCGCCGTGGGACCTGGCGCAATTCGAACTCGCATCCACCGGGCGAGCCCGCGCGAGCAAGAAAGCCGTCGCTGTCGCGCGCGAGCTCTGGCGCGCACCTCGGTGGCGCGCCGCCCGCTGGGGCGTGTTGATCCTGCTGCTGACGCAACTGATCGGCCTCAATGCGTGGGCCTGGAAAGAGCGCAACGCCCTGGCCGCTAAGCGCAGTGCCGTCCGCAATGTGCTCACGCAAACTTTTCCGTCAGTGCAACTGGTGGTCGATGCACCCGTCCAGATGACGCGCGAAGTCGCGGCACTGCAGCAGTCCACCGGCGGCGTCACCGCCAGCGACCTCGAACCCATGCTCAGTGCCTTGGCAGCCAGCCTTCCCAAAGGCCGAACGCCGACCGCCATCGACTTCACCGCCGGGCAACTGCGCCTGCGCGGCCTCGGCCTGCAACCCTCGGAGACGGGCACCGTGACATCCGCACTTTCATCGCGCGGATACAGCGCACGCACCGAGGGAGACCTGCTCCTGGTCCAGGCGGAGGCCGCCCGATGAAGGGGTTCAAAGCCCTCGAGGCGCGCCGCCAAGCCTGGTGGTCTGAATTGGACGTTCGCGAACAACGCATGATCCTCGGGGCGGTGACGCTGGTGCTGGTCGCCCTCTTCTGGTGGGTAGCGCTGGCGCCTGCCTTGCGCACCCTCACTTCAGCGCCCGCCGAACACGCCCAGCTCGATGCTCAGCTGCAGCAGATGGTCAACCTCCAGGCGCAGGCAAAGGCCTTGCAGTCGCAGCCCCGGGCGACCCGCGACGACGCCATGCGCAGCCTGGAAACATCGGTCCGCCAGGACCTCGGCGGCGCCGCCCAGCTTCAATCCGCCGGTGCCGGAGAAGGCGCGACCATCGCGCTGCGCGGCGCGACCGCCGATGCTCTCGCGCAGTGGTTCACACAGGCCCGCAGCAATGCGCGAGCCGTACCTCGTGAAGTGCACCTGACGCGCAATACGCAGTCACCGCAGTCCACCCCATCAACCCAATCCACCCAGTCCGACAAAGCGCCCCCGTCGGGAACGGGGCCCTCCGGCGCGCGCTGGGACGGCACCCTGGTCATGAGCCTGCCGGCACGCTGAGTCCGCAATGGCCACTTCTCGCTCAACCCCCACTTCAGCCGCTGCCGGCTGGCGCTGGGCCCTGCTGGGTTCGCTGACCGGCATCGCACTGGCGGTGTCGTTCTTCGCGCCGGCACGCTGGCTCGCCGCCGGACTCTCGCAGTGGACCAACGGCCATCTGCAGCTCGTCAATGCGCGCGGCACGGTCTGGACCGGCACGGCTGGCCTCGTGTTCGCGAGCGGTGTCGGCGGTGCCGAGCCCGTCTCCCTGCCGGGCACGCTCGGCTGGACGGTTCGGCCGCGATGGGATGGCGTGACGGCTGCGCTCGACATTCCGTGCTGCGCCGTCAAGCCGCTGGAGTTCCGGGCCCGCCCGCGCGCGGACGGACTCGAACTCGACTGGCGCGACGGCCAATCCCGCTGGCCGGCGGCGCTGCTCACCGGCTTCGGTGCGCCGTGGAATACGCTCAAGCTCGAAGGCATGCTGGACGTTTCAATGCAGGCATTCAACCTGCGCTGGAGCGGCCCCCGGCTGGCAATCGCGGGCCGCGCGACGCTCGATGCGGTCGATATCTCATCGAGCCTGTCGACCTTGCGGCCGATGGGCAGCTATCGCATTGCTCTCGAAGGAGGGTCGTCGCCGACCATCCTGCTGACCACCCTTGACGGGAGCCTGCAACTCAACGGCAGCGGCCGATGGAGTGGGACCGCACTGCATTTCGACGGCGAAGCCAGCGCCGCTCCGGGGCGGGAAGACGCACTTTCGAACTTGTTGAACATCATTGGGCGGCGCGAAGGTGCACGCTCGCTCATCACATTGGGTTGACCATGAAGCCAAGAACTTCCTACGGCACCCGCATCGGCACTCTCGCGCTCGCAGCGCAGATGCTGGTCGCGGCCTGCATGCCCCCCTTCGCGTTTGCGCAGGAAGTCGCCGCACCCCGCCGCGGCGAGCCGATCACGCTGAACTTCACCAATGCCGAGATCGAATCGGTCGCACGAACCATGGCGGTCGTGACCGGACGTGACGTGGTGGTCGATCCGCGCGTCAAAGGCACGATCACGCTGCAGACGGACCGGGCCATCTCCCCCGAGGCGGCCTTCAACCAGTTTGCCGCGGCACTGCGCCTCCAGGGCTTTGCGATCGTGCAGTCCGAAGGCCTCTCCAAGGTGGTGCCGGAAGCCGACGCCAAGCTGCAGAGCAGCGCGGTGACCACATCGACGCCCACGCCATCGAGCGTGAGCGGCAACCAGATCATCACGCAGGTGTTCAAGCTCAACTACGAGTCGGCCAACAACCTGCTGCCCGTGCTGCGCCCGTTGATCGCGCCCAACAACACGATCAACGTCAACCCTGGCAACAACTCGCTGGTCATCACCGACTATGCGGAAAACATGCGCCGCCTCGCACGCATCGTCGCGGCGCTCGACGTGCCGAACGCCTCCGACATCGACGTCATCCAGCTCAAGCACTCCGTGGCGACCGACATGGTGCCCCTGGTCACGCGACTTCTCGAAGGCGGCAGCAGCACGGGCGGCCCAGTGCAAGGGGCCGCGCCCGGTACGGCGGACGCATCGTTCCGCACGACGCTGCTCGCGGACCCGCGCGGCAACTCGATCATCGTGCGCGCCGCCAATCCGGCGCGCGCCCAGCTGGTCCGCACGCTGATCGACAAGCTCGATCGCGCACCCCTCGACACCGGAAACGGGGCCGCGGGCAACGTGTACGTGGTCTATCTGAAGAACGCCGATGCGGTCAAGCTGGCGACCACATTGCGCGCCGCGATGTCCGCCGAGGCGCGCGGCGGTTCCGGCGCCACGGGCGCGGGCGGCGCGGGGACCAATCTGCAGCAAACCGGCGCAACGGCGCTTTCCGCAGCGGCACAGACGGGCGCTAACCAGAGCGGCGGCATGGGCCAGAACCCCGCGGCGACGGCGCCGCTGAACAATGCCAACCAGCCGTCGACGGGAGGCCAGATCCAGGCCGACCCCTCCACCAACTCGCTGATCATCACCGCGCCCGAGCCGCAATACCGGCAGATGCGAGCCGTGATCGACCGCCTCGATGGCAGGCGCGCGCAGGTCCTGGTCGAAAGCCTGATCGTCGAAGTCAATGCCCAGAAAGCGGCCGACTTCGGCGTCCAGTGGCAGACGGGCATCGGCAGCAATGGCGACCGCAACGTCGGCTTCATCGGCACCAATTCGAGCATCGCCGGACAGAACATCGTCGACCTGGCCGTGGGCATCGCCACCAAGAATCCGGCGACGCGTCCCTCGACGGGCATCAACATCGGCGTCGGCAGGCAATACGGAGGCCAGTACATCCTGAGCTTCCTTGCGCGCCTCTTCGAGAGCAACGGCGAAGGCAACGTGCTCTCCACCCCCAATCTCCTGACGCTCGACAACGAGGAAGCGAAGATCATCATCGGCCAGAACGTGCCCTTCCTCACGGGGCAGTTCACCAACACCGGCGCCGCCAACGGCTCCGTCAACCCCTTCCAGACGATCGAGCGCAAGGACGTCGGCCTGACGCTGCGCGTGCGGCCGACGATCAACGAGGCCAACACGGTCAAGCTGCAGATCTTCCAGGAGGTCTCGACGGTCGACCAGGCGACCGTCAACAACGTGAACGGGCCAACCACCAACAAGCGCAGCATCGAGTCGAGCGTGCTCGTCGAAGACGGCAGCATCGTCGTGCTCGGCGGGCTGCTGCAGGACGAATACTCCAAGAGCAACGAGAAGATACCGCTGGCGGGCGACATCCCCATCCTCGGCAATCTTTTCAAGAACGAAACCCGGACCCGCACGAAGACCAACCTGATGGTGTTTCTGCGGCCCGTGGTGATCCGCGACAACAGCACGAGCGAACAGCTCACGCTCGATCGCTACGACTCGATCCGCGGCCTGCAACAGTCCTCGCAGCCCGAAAAGAACATCATGCTGCGCAACGTGGACGAGTCCGCCATCCTGCCGCCGCTGCCGGCGCTGCCCAATTCGGACCGCCGGATCGAAGGCACGCACCTCGTGCCGCCACCCCTGACGCCGACCGATCCGCTGCCGGCGAATCGCGCAACCCTGAAGGGTGCGTTGCCACCGACGGCAGACCCTGCAACGCAGCGCGAATTGCCCTAGAGTTCTCGCCGTGCGCTATCCCCTCCCCTACGCTTTCGCCCGCGGCCAGCAGTTGCTGCTTGAAGAATCAGACGATGGCTTCACGCTGTGGATGCCGAAGGTGCCGCCGCGCAGCGCGCTGGGCGAAGTCCTTCGCAAATACCAGGTCAAGACCTTCGAGCCGCTCCCACCCGAGCAGCTTGCGCAGCGCATCAGCGCGGCCTACGCGCAGGGCGAATCGAATGCGGCGGCGGTCGTCAGCGAAGTGCAGAGCGACGCCGATCTCTCGCGCATGATGCAGGAGCTCCCGGCGGTCGAGGACTTGCTCGAATCGGCCGGCGACGCGCCGATCATCCGCATGCTCAACGCGCTGCTCACGCAGGCGGCGCGCGACGGCGCGAGCGACATCCATATCGAGCCCTATGAGCGGACATCGTCGGTGCGTTTCCGTATCGACGGCACGCTGCGCGAAGTGGTCCAGCCCAATCGAGCCTTGCACGCCGCGCTGATCTCACGGCTGAAGATCATGGCCGACCTCGATATCTCCGAAAAGCGCCTGCCGCAGGACGGCCGGATCAGCTTGCGCATCGGTACGCGGGCGGTCGACGTTCGCGTGTCGACGCTGCCTTCGGCGCACGGAGAGCGGGCGGTGCTGCGCTTGCTGGACAAGTCCGAAAGCAAGCTCACACTCGAATCGGTCGGCATGCTGGGCGACACGCTCGCGCGCTTTGAACATTTGATCGAGCAGCCACACGGCATCATTCTCGTGACGGGGCCGACCGGCTCGGGCAAGACGACGACGCTCTATGCGGCGCTCAGCCGGCTCGACGCCGGCAGCAGCAACATCATGACGGTCGAAGACCCGATCGAATACGAACTGTCGGGAGTCGGGCAGACGCAGGTCAACGCCAAGATCGAGCTCACCTTCGCGAAGGCGCTGCGCGCGATCCTGCGCCAGGACCCGGACGTCATCATGATCGGCGAAATCCGGGACTTCGAAACCGCCCAGATCGCCATCCAGGCTTCGCTCACGGGGCACCTGGTGCTCGCGACGCTGCACACCAACGATTCCGTCAGCGCCGTCACACGCCTGACCGACATGGGCGTCGAGCCCTTCCTGCTCAGTTCGTCGCTGCTTGGCGTGCTGGCACAGCGGCTGGTGCGCAAGTTGTGCCCGGTGTGCTCGGTGCCCGGCCACAACGGCGAAGCGACACCGGTAGGGTGCGATGCCTGCGGCCAGACGGGCTACCAGGGCCGTACAGGCATCTTCGAACTGCTCGTGGCCGACGACACCGTGCAATCGCTGATCCACAACCGCGCCCCCGAAAGCCAGATCTTCGTCGCAGCCGAACGCGGCGGCCTGCGCTCCATGCGCGAAGACGGCGAACGCCTGGTGAAGACCGGCGTCACGTCGCGCGCAGAATTGCTCCGCGTCACTCGCGAATAGCCCGGCAAGCCGTCTGGGGCGTGCGTTCTGGCGATCTGCCGTTCTGATGTTCTGAAAGCCGCACGGCGAATCGGATTGCCGAGCGTTGACAATGCGGTCCATGCTGCACTCCATGCCTGCACTCCATGCCTGCCTATTCGTTTGAAGCCATAGACCAACAGGGGCAACCCCGCAAGGGCGTGCTCGAAGCCGATACCGCTCGCAGTGCGCGCGGCATGTTGCGAGCCCAGGCGCTGATTCCGCTGACGGTGACGTCGGTCGGCAGTGTCGAAAGCGGTGGAGCGCCCGCTTCGGGCGGTTGGCGCCGGATGTTCGGCGGCGGCCGCATCTTCAATTCCACGACGCTCGCCGTCTGGACGCGCCAGATCGCCGGCCTGGTGTCCTCCGGGCTGCCGCTCGAAAGAGCGCTCACGGCGCTGACCGACGAAGCCGAATCCGAAGCGCAGCGCAATCTCGTGGCGTCGCTGCGCGCGGAAGTCAACGCGGGCTCCCCCTTCGGCCGCGCGCTGGCGCAACATCCACGCGAGTTCTCGCCCATCTACACCGCGGTGATCGGCGCTGGCGAGCAAAGCGGCAATCTCGGCCTGGTGCTGGAGCGGCTGGCCGACGACCTCGAACAGCGACAGGCGCTGCAACAGAAGCTGGTCGGTGCCGCGCTCTACCCGGCTATCGTGACCCTGGTCGCGATCGTGATCGTGATCTTCCTCGTGAGCTATGTGGTGCCGCAGGTCGCCAACGTGTTCGCCGGCACCAAGCGCGCGTTGCCGATCCTCACCGTCGCCATGCTGGCGCTGAGTGACTTCGTACGCAATTACGGCTGGGTGATGCTGGGGATCGTTGTCGTCGGGGTCATCGTCAGCCGGATGGCGCTGGCGCGGTCGGCGTTCCGCGAAAGATTCGATGCCGCCTGGCTCAACCTGCCGCTGGTGGGCAAGCTTTCGCGCGGCTACAACGCTGCACGCTTTGCCAGCACCTTGGCGATGCTCGCCACGGCCGGCGTTCCCATCCTGCGTGCGCTCCAGGCCGCGTCCGAAACACTGGGCAACCGCGCCATGCGAGCCGATGCGCTCGATGCGCTGGTGCTGGTGCGTGAAGGCGCACCGCTGGCCTCCGCACTGGCGCAGAAGAAGCGATTTCCAGGCATCGTCTCGATGTTCGCGCGGCTGGGCGAGCAGACCGGCACGCTGCCGCTGATGCTTCAACGCGCCGCGAATCAACTCGGTGCCGAGGTCCAGCGGCGCGCGATGCATCTCGCCACCATTCTCGAACCGCTGCTGATCGTGGCAATGGGCGGCGTCGTCATGCTGATCGTGCTGGCGGTGCTGATGCCGATCATCCAGCTCAATCAATTCGTGAAGTAGCGTATGGCTGTCTCCCTCGAAGACAAGCTGGTCGTTGCGATCTCGTCGCGCGCGCTCTTCAATCTCGAAGAAGAGAACCGCATCTTCGAATCGGGCGACGACGCCGGCTACATGAAGCTTCAGCTCGAAAGACTGGACGTGCCGGCGAAACCCGGCATCGCCTATTCGCTCGTGCGCAAACTGCTGCGCTTCAACGACGACGGCAAACAGCGCGTCGAAGTCGTGATCCTGTCGCGCAACGACCCGGTCTCCGGCATGCGCGTGTTCCGATCAGGCGTGGCCAACGGCATCACGCTGCAGCGGGGTGTTTTCACGCAAGGCCGTCCGCCTTTCGGCTATCTGCGGCCCTTGCGGGCGCACCTGTTTCTCTCGGTCAACGCCGAAGACGTGCGCGAGGCGCTCGGCGCGGGCTTTCCGGCCGCACGGGTGCTGGTCGAATCGGTCCACGCGAGCGATGCCTATCCGAACGAAGTCCGCATTGCATTCGACGGCGACGCGGTGCTCTTCAGCGACGAAGCCGAACGCGTTTTCCAGGCCCAAGGGCTGGACGCCTTTCAGCAGCACGAATCCAGCAAAGCCGAACTTCCGCTGCCAGAAGGGCCTTTCAAGCCTTTGCTCGCAGCGCTGCACCGGCTGCAGCGTGCGAGCAATCCGGCCATGCGGATTCGCACCGCGCTCGTCACAGCGCGCAGTGCGCCGGCACATGAGCGCGCCATTCGCACGCTGATGAACTGGAACATCAAAGTCGACGAGGCCATGTTCCTGGGCGGGCTCGCCAAGGGCGAATTCCTGCGCGAGTTCGAACCCGATTTTTTCTTCGACGATCAGACAGGCCACGTCGATGCGGCGGCGCGGCACGTGCCCGCCGGCCATGTCTCCAGCGGCATCAGCAACGAGCGCTGAGAACGCGACTCATCAGAGGGAACCGATCGACATGTCCTCTCCGCCGACAACTCATCGCCCGCTGATCATCCGCCACGCCGACGTGCTGGTCACCATGGACGCTGCTCGCCGCGAGATCGCCGACGGGGCGGTCGTCGCCGAAGGGCCGGCGGTCGCATGGGCCGGACCGACTTCCGAACTGCCGGCGACCTACGCCGAGGCGTTGCGCAGTGGCGAGGCCGATGCAATCGACATGCAAGGCCACGTGGTGATGCCGGGATTGGTCAATACGCACCATCACATGTACCAGAGCCTCACGCGCGCGGTGCCCGAAGCGCAGGACGCGGAGCTCTTTGGATGGCTCAGCAATCTGTACCTGCTGTGGGCGCGCATCACACCCGAGATGATCCGCGTGTCGACACAGACTGCAATGGCCGAACTCATGCTGTCGGGCTGCACGACGACCAGCGACCATCTGTACCTCTTTCCGAACGGCTCGCGGCTGGACGATTCCATCGAGGCGGCCGATGCGATGGGCATGCGCTTTCATGCGTCGCGCGGGAGCATGAGCGTGGGCCAGAGCCTCGGCGGCCTGCCGCCGGACGAAGTCGTCGAGGCCGAAGACGCCATCCTGCGCGACAGCGAACGGCTCATCGACCGCTGGCACGACGCTTCGCGCCACGCGATGCGTCGCATCGTGCTAGCACCTTGCTCGCCCTTTTCTGTTTCGCGCGATCTGATGCGGCTTTCCGCCGAACTGGCGCGTGAACGGGGCGTGTCGCTGCATACGCACCTCGCGGAGAACGACAACGACATCGCCTATTCGCGCGAGAAGTTCGGCATGACGCCCGCCGAATATGCCGAAGACCTCGGCTGGGTCGGCCGCGACGTCTGGCACGCGCACTGCGTGAAGCTGGACGAAGCCGGCATCGCGCTCTTCGGCCGCACCGGAACCGGCGTGGCGCATTGCCCTTGCTCCAACATGCGCCTGGCCTCGGGCATCGCTCCCATCGGTGCAATGCGCCGTGCAGGCGTTCCGGTGGGCCTGGGCGTGGACGGCAGCGCGTCAAACGATGGCGCTCACATGCTGGGCGAAGCGCGGCAGGCGCTGCTGCTTCAGCGCGTCGGCTACGGACCGGCGGCAATGACCGCACGCCAAGCGCTGGAGATCGCCACGCTCGGCGGCGCGCGCGTGCTGGGCCGCGACGACATCGGCGCGCTGGCGCCAGGCATGTCCGCGGACATCGTGGCCTTCGATTTGCGTGGTGTCGGGCATGCAGGCGCCGGGCACGACCCGGTGGCCGCACTCGTCTTCTGTCAGCCGGCCCACGCGGCGTTGAGCGTCGTCAACGGGCGCGTGCGGATTCGCGAAGGTCGAATGGTCGACGTCGAGCTTGCCCCGCTGCTGGCGAGGCACCGCGAACTTGCCCGCACGCTGTATGAGCGCGCAAGGCACCCGCACACTGCCTGAACAGTGTCTTTTCACCATGCATCGAAGACATCGCGCGCGATGCCGAAGCCGGTGCTCGCACCCGTGCCGCTGGTGACCAGCACCACGCGCGTGGCATCGTCCGGTGTGTCGATCACGCAGGGCAATTCGGGCGACGAGGGATAGACGCCGGTCCAGCGCTCCGTGATTTGCGCCTGCTCCAGATCGAGCGTGGAGCGCAGATGTCGCAGGATCAACCGGTCCACCTCTTCCATCGCGAAAGGTTCTGGCGCGGCGCTGTAGTGATGCGAGTCACCGACCACCAGCGAGCCATCTGCGCTCTGCACGACGATCAGGTGAATGCCGTGCGCCAGCGAATCCGCTTCCTCTTGCTCCAGGCGCGTGCGCAACGCTGCCGCCTCAGGAAGGGTGCTGTAGCCCTCGTAGCGGACGAGGCTCAGATCCATCATCACCGAGCCCGGCAGGCGGAAACCGGCTTCCGGCCGGACGCGCAGCATCTGCAACCGACAGAGGCTCAGTGCATGGGGGGCGATGCGGTCCGCAAAGAGACCGTGCAATTCCGCGTTGGTGCAGACGACGACGCGCTCCGCGTGCAAACTGCCTAGTGACGTGCGCACGCGCGGTGTTTCGACTTCGAGCACGGCTTCGGAAAAGCGGAACTCCACGCCGTGTACTTCGGCCAGCCAGCGCGTCAGCAGGCCGATGGCCGTGCGTGACTCCACCCGCAGTTCATGCGGACTGAACAGCACGGCGCGCGCTTCTTCCAGGCGCAGCGCCGGCGCCTTGGCCTGGGCCTCGGCAACCTCCAGCAGTTGGCACGCCTCGCCCATCGGCGTGCGCAAGAACGCTTCGAGCACCGCATGAGCCTCCGGTCGATAGGCGGCCAGCCACAGGTGCCGATGAACAATGTCGATGCCGGCTTGCGGCGCGACGGCCGCCCACACGTTGCGCGAGTGCATCGCGCGGCGCCAGGTGTCGCCAGGAGCCTGTCCCGTGACAGTCACGAAGCCGAAGTTGCGGATCGATGCGCCGACGCATGCGGCGTCGCGCTCCACTACGCAGACCTTCAGGCCGCTCGTGGCAGCGGTATATGCATGCGCAAGGCCGACGATGCCGGCGCCCACCACGATCACATCAAAAGAGGGGCCTGCTGCACTCATCGATTTCTCCAGGCTTGGGTCTTGGCGAGCGCCGAACGTGCGGCCCATGCAAAAAGGCCGCGGCCGATCGCGGCCGTGAGCATGATCAGTGACGCCATGGCGGCGGCCGGCGCGACGTCGCCGGCATCGTCCATGTTCAGCACGGCGATCGCCGCCAGTGTCGTTTGGGGCGAGTAGAGAAAGACTACCGCCGACACCGTGGTCATCGCGTTGACGAAGAAGTAGCCCGCGACGTCGAGCACGGCGGGCAGTGTGACCGGCAAGTGCACGCGCCATAGCGTCCGCCAGAAGGGAATGCCCATCGATTCGGAGACGAGTTCGTATTCGCGGTCGAGCTGGCGCAGCGCGGTCAGCGACGTGAGGTGCGCGACCGAGAAGAAATGGGCCACCGTGCACACCACCAGGAGGGTCATGCCGCCATAGAGCCCGTGCAGCGGATTCGATGGCAAATTGAAAAAGAAGATGTAGCCCACGCCAAGCACCAGTCCAGGCACTGCGAGAGGCAGGTTTGCCAGGAGGTTGAGCAACTCGCGCAGCAACCCGAAGTGGCGCGGCTTTTCGACGAGATAAGCCGAAAGAAAGGTCGCGACAGCCCCTGCCACTGCCGCGCCGACCGCAAGGCGCAGCGAATTGACATAGCTGCCCCAGCCGCCGCCATCCATGTTGCCGAAGTCGTAGTTCTTGAGCGATGGCGCAAGCTGGTAGGGCCAATAGGTCGCCAGCGACGCGAAGACCGCCATGCCGATCATCACGAGGATGCAGGCGGCGATCAGGACGCAGGCCAGCAACAGCGCACGGTCGCGAGCGGGCACCGGCTCGGGCACGTGCGGCGTGGCACGTACCGACAAGGCCGCGGCTTGCCGCCGGCGAACGCGGCGCTCCACGATGAAAGACAGCACGGCCGGCACAAGCAGCACGAACCCCACGACCGCGCCCATCTGGAAATTCTGCTGCCCGACCACCTGCTTGTAGATGTCGGTGGCGAGCACACCGGTCTGGCCGCCCACCACCTTGGGGACGCCGAAGTCGGTGATGACGAGCACGAACACCACCATGCTTGCGACGATCAGCCCATAGCGCGACGCCGGCAAGGTCACCGTGCGGAAGATGCGCCAGCGTGACGCGCCGAGCGTCTCCGCGGCCTCGTAGAGCCGGCCGTCGGACGTCGACATGGCCGTGGTGAGGATGAGCAGCGCATGCGGCAAGGTCCAGAACACTGAGCCGAGGACGATGCCCAGAGGCCCATAGATCGACACGTCTCCGAGCCACGCCTTGAATATGCCCTGGTTGCCGAAGAGATAGACGAGGCTGATGGCCGGCAGCAGCGACGGCGCCAGCAGCGGCAAGAGCGCAACCGCACGCAGCAGCGCCTTGCCGCGCATGCACGACAGCGTGAGCCCGTACGCATAGACGTAGGCGATGCCCGTACACAGCAGCGCACTCACCGCCGCAAGCCAGACACTGTTGAAGGCCGAGCGCACCAGCGCAGGGTTGTCGAGATACCGCGCGAAGTTCGCCAGGCCGACGAAGGCCCCGGCTCTGTCGAAAAAGCTCTGCCCAACGAGGGCGCCGACCGGGAGGGCCACGATGATGACCAGCACCATCAAGGCTATCGAAGCGGCAACGCCGACCAGCCAGCGGTCCCGATCGAAGACGCCACGCCGCCGCGACGGCTCCAGGCGATAGAGGAGCGTGCTCAACGCGCCAGCACCGACAACGCGTGCTGCGGCAACTGGATGTGCACCATGCTGCTGGGCACCAGCGGATCAGCGGCGCGATGGTCCATAGGCATATCCGCCTCGATCTCGATACCCAGGGGTTCGCAGGCCAGACGCGCCGCAGTGCGATGGCCGAAGAATTCGGTGCCGAGCAGCCGGGCCGCAAAGCTGTTGGGGCCAGCATCGTCGCCAAAGCGGCGGACCACCACATCCTCGGGACGGATGCCGACCGTCGCTTGCGCGCCCACGTCGACCTCGCCCGAAGCGCAAAGCAGCTCGCTGTCGCGCACGCGCACCTTGCCTTCGGGCAGCACAGTCGCAGCCAGCATGTTCATGCGCCCGACGAAGCTCGCGACGAAGCGCGTGCGCGGCCGGCGATAGAGCTCGCCGGGTGTGCCCGCCTGCTCGATGCGGCCGTCGTGCATCAACACGACACGGTCGGCCATCGAGAGCGCTTCCTCCTGGTCGTGCGTGACCATGATCGTCACCACGCCAAGCCGCTTCTGCAGTGCGCGGATCTCGCCGCGAAGGCTCGCGCGCACTTGCGCATCGAGCGCGGAAAGCGGCTCATCCAAGAGTAGCAATCGCGGATTCGGCGCGAGCGCACGCGCCAGAGCCACACGCTGCTGCTGGCCGCCCGAAAGCTGCACGGGGTATTTGTCGGCGTGTCCCGCAAGGCCGACGAGATCGAGCATCTCGCGCGAGCGCTTGGCAATCTCGCGCGCGAGCGCACCGGTGGGCTGCAGGCCATAGGCGATGTTCTGCGCCGCCGTGAGGTTGGGGAACAAGGCATACGACTGGAACACCACGCCGAAGCCGCGCGCCGCCGGCGGCAGGTTGCCAATGTCCTGCCCATTCAAATGCAGCTTGCCTGCGTCCGAGCGCTCGATGCCGCAAACGATGCGCAGCAGCGTCGTCTTGCCGCAGCCCGAGGGCCCGAGCAGGCACACGAACTCACCGGGCTGGACGTCCAGGTCGATGCCGTCCAGCACGCGCGTGGCGCCGAACGACTTGCCAATGCCGCGCAGGGAAAGAAAGGTCATTGCGGCGCCTTCTTCTCCGATTTGGATTCATAGCGGCTGGACCATTCGGCGAGGATGCGCTCGCGATTCGCCGCCGCCCAGTCGAAGTCGTTTTTGGCCAGCAGCTTCTCGACGTCGCCCGGCACGAATTCCAGCTTTTCCTGAATGCCTGGCAGCGCGAGCACTGCAAAGTTCTTCGCGTAGAGCTCGTTGGCCTGTTTCGTCACGGCCCAGTCCGCCAGCGCCTTTGCGGCTTCGGGCTTTTTGGTGGTCTTCATGACGCCGGTAGCCTCCATGTCCCAGCCGAGGCCCTCCTTCGGCAACACGATATCGATAGGAGCGCCGTCGCGCTTGGTCTTGTTGGCGCGGTATTCGAAGGACATGCCCAACGCGAACTCGCCCGCACCCGCTTGGCGGCAAGGCTTGCTGCCGGACTGGCTGTAGATGCCGATGTTCTGGTGCAGGGCGTCCATGAACTGCCAGGCCTTCTGCTCGCCCATCATCTGGATCCAGCCCGAGACCATCAGGTAGCCGGTTCCTGACGCGGCCGGGTTCGGCATCGTGATCTGGCCCTTGTAGACAGGGTTCGTGAGGTCGGCCCAGCTCGTGGGCTTCGGCAAGTTCTTCTTCTGCGCTTCGACCGTGTTGAAGCAGATCGCGGACGACCACACGTCCATGCCGACCCACTTGGGCGGATTGGCGCTGTCACGCATGGTCGGTTTGACGGCGCTCAGGCCCTTCGGGGCATAGGGCTGGAGCATGCCTTCCTTGTCCAGCAGCATCAGCGATGTCGCGGCGAGTCCCCAGACGACGTCGGCCTGCGGATTGGCCTTTTCCGCCAGCAGCTTGGCAGTGACGATGCCCGTCGAGTCGCGGACGAATTTCAGTTCGATGCTCGGGTTGTCCTTCTCGAAGGCCGCCTTGTAAGCCTGCACCTGGTCCGCTTCGAGCGCCGTGTAGACCAGCAGCTCGGTACGGCCTTGCGCGGCCGCGCCGACGGCGATGGTCAGCAAGATGGCCGGCAGGGCCCATTGAAATGTGCGACGAAGCATGAGGTTCCTCTTCGGGTGGTGAATGGATGGAGGCAAGCTGCCCATCGGCGCGCATTCGGCGCAAAGGCCGGCCGATCATCGGAGGCGGATATGACAGAGGTTTGTCAAATCCTTCATGAAGGTGACGGTCCGCCAACCGGCCGTCACGCCGCCGACATGTTTCAGCGCCAATTAAGACTGCAGGTCGTGCCGGCGCTACGATGAAAGGCAACGCGCCGTTCGGGCGTGCTTTCAAGCTCATGCCAATGACCTCCCAAGACGGCTCCAAGAACATCATCTCCACCTTGCGGCGCATCGGCGCACTGGCGGCGCCCTACTTCCGATCCGAAGAGAAATGGGTCGCGCGCGGCCTGCTTGCCGCCATCGTTGCGCTCAATCTCGGCGTGGTCTACATGCTGGTGCTCAACAACCAGTGGTATGCCCGCTTCTACGACGCATTGCAGAACAAGGACCAGGCGGTTTTCTGGCGAGAGATCGTCTTCTTTTGCTGGATCGCAGCGGCGTACATCGTCATCGCGATCCTCAAGTTCTACCTGACGCAGTTGCTGCAACTTCGCTGGCGCGCCTGGATGACGCGCAGCTATCTGGCGCGCTGGATGGCCGACCACACGTTCTACCACCTCGAACTCGCGCGCTATGGCCAGCAGGACGGCCAGTCCCCGGACAACCCCGACCAGCGCATCCAGGAAGACATGCAGATCTTCACCGACTACACGATGACGCTGTCGATGGGCCTGCTCAACGCCGTGGTCACGCTGGTGAGCTTCATCGGCATCCTGTGGGGTCTGAGCGGTGTCACCAGCTTGTCCCTGTTCGGGACCAGCGTCACCATTCCGGGCTCGATGGTCTGGATTGCGCTGCTCTACTGCGCCGCCGGCACTGTCATCACCCACTACATCGGCCGTCCGTTGATCGGCCTCAACTTCCAGCAGCAGCGCTTCGAGGCCGACTTCCGGCATCACCTGGTGCGCGTGCGCGAATACAGCGAAGCCATCGCGCTGGACCGCGGAGAACAGGTCGAGCATGGGCAACTGAAGCTGCGCTTCGGCGCCGTGCTGAAGAACTACCTGCAGTTGATCAACAAGCAGAAGAACCTCGTGGCATTCACGGCTTCATTCAGCCAGGCGTCTGTGATCTTCGCCTTCATCGTGCAGGCGCCGCGCTTCTTCAGCGGCGCAATTCAGTTGGGCCAGTTGATGCAGGTCAATTCGGCATTCGGGCGCGTGCAGGATTCGCTCAGCTGGTTTGTCGACAACTACGACCGCGTCGCCGTCTGGCGCGCCACGGCGGACCGCCTGACATCGTTCGAAGCCGCCATGCGCGCCCATGCCGACAGCAAGAGCGCGCTCGAACGCACGCCTTCGAAGACCGGCCAAGGCCTGCGCACCGCCGGCATCAACGTCGCATTGCCCGACGGCGCACCGCTGATCCGCAATGCCGCTCTTTCGGTGCAGCCCGGCGAAAGCGTTCTGCTGCAGGGCCCTTCGGGCAGCGGCAAGTCGACGCTGTTCCGGGCCTTTGCCGGGATCTGGCCTTTCGCGAACGGACAGGTCTCGATGCCGCCAAATGCAATGTTCATCCCGCAACGCCCCTACGTTCCGAATGGCAGGCTGCGCGATGCGCTCGCCTATCCGCACGCAGCCAGCGAATACACCGACGCGCAACTCGTGCAAGCGTTGAACGACGCCTTGCTGCCCGACCTCGCCGGCCGTCTCGACGACAGCGATGCTTGGAGCCAGAAGCTATCGGGCGGCGAGCAGCAGCGCCTTGCGATTGCGCGCGTGCTGCTGCGCAAGCCGGCATGGCTCTTCGCGGACGAGGCCACCAGCGCGCTCGACGCCGAAGCCGAGGAAACGCTCTACAAGCGGCTCGCAGCAGGGGTGCGGGCTGCCGGCGGCGCGATGGTGTCGATCGCGCATCGCGCGTCAGTCGGCAGCTTCCATGACAAGCGCTGGACGCTGGTGCCGGAAGCCGACGGCGCCGCCTCTCGCTACAGGGTCGAAGCGACGTAGCGCTCCCAGCCCCTCGCGCGAAGTTCGCACGCGGGGCAGGTGCCGCAGCCATAGCCCCATGCGTGGCGGTGTGTGCGGTCGCCGAGATAGCAGGTGTGCGTCTCCTCGACGATCAACTCCACGAGCGCCTCACCGCCCAGCCGATGGGCCATGGACCAGGTCTCGGCCTTGTCGATCCACATGAGCGGCGTCTCGATCACGAAGCGGCGGTCCATGCCGAGCGACAGCGCAAGCTGCATCGCCTTCATCGTGTCGTCGCGGCAGTCCGGGTAGCCTGAGAAGTCGGTCTCGCACACACCGGTGACGATCACCTGCAAGCCTCGCCGGTAAGCCAGCGCACCGGCGAGCGTGAGAAACAGCAGGTTGCGCCCGGGAACGAAGGTGTTCGGCAGGCCATTGGCCTGCATCTCGAAAGCGATGTCCTGCGTGAGCGACGAAGCACTCACCTGCCCCAGCACGTCGACCGAGAGCATGTGGTCGTCGCCGAGGCGCGGCTTCCAGTTGGGAAAGGTCTCGCAGAGCCGTTCAAGCACCTTGGTGCGTACGTCCAGTTCGATGCGGTGACGCTGCCCGTAGTCGAAGCCGATGGTTTCCACGCGCTCATATTTGTCGAGCGCATCGGCCAGGCAGGTCGTCGAATCCTGGCCACCGGAGAAGAGCACGAGTGCGGTCGTGTGCATGACGATCCAATCAGAGAAAGCGTTCGAGCAGCTTGCGCGAGTGGCGGTCCAGCGACTTCACGTCTGCAATCCGGAACTGCACGCCATGCGCGCTGGCGATCAACAGTGCGCCACCTTCCAGACGTCGAATGTCCTCTTCGGCCTTCAGCACGAAGCTGGTTTCGCCGCGGTCCGTGTTCACGTGCCACGTGCTCGGCACGCCGAAGCTCGACACGCGATGCAGCTTCAGCAGCGTCGGCGCGAAGTCGCGAGCAGCAAGTTCCTCATGCAGCATCGTGCGCAAATGCGCAGGCAGATCGGCAATGCGATCGACCCAGACGATTTCGCGTCCATCGCTCCCGACCAGCGAAATACCGTCGTCCGACGCGGTGAGCGGAAAGGCACGCACCGGCACCACGCCGACATGCCGGACGCCATCGGCGTCGATCAGCACGAGGCGCCCGAAGCGATCGCGTTCGAGTTCAAAACCGTTGTTCATGCGTCCCCCGCCGGATGGGCTGCATGACCGCCCAGGGCCATCGCCACGGCCGTGCGCTCGGCAACCGCGCCGGCGCTCTCATCGTCGGCCTGACGCAGTTGCGCCTGATAGAGCCGCCAATAGGCGCCCTGCTTTTCCATGAGTGCGTCGTGCGGTCCGACCTCGACGATCTCGCCGCGGTCCATTACCACCAGCCGATCGGCCTTGCGCAGCGTGGAAAGCCGGTGCGCGATCGCAATGGTGGTGCGGCCCTTCACGAGGTTGTCCAGTGCCTTCTGGATTTCCTTCTCGGTCTCGGTGTCGACCGCCGACGTGGCTTCGTCGAGGATGAGGATGCGGGGGTCGATCAGCAGCGCACGCGCAATGCTGATGCGCTGCCGCTCGCCGCCCGACAAACCCTGGCCGCGCTCGCCGACGAGCGAGTCGTAGCCGTGCGCAAGACGAAGGATGAAATCGTGCGCATGTGCCGCGCGCGCGGCGGCCACGATCTCCTCGCGCGTCGCATCGGGTTTGCCATAGGCGATGTTCTGCGCGATGGTGCCGAAGAACAGAAAAGGCTCCTGCAGCACCAGCCCGACATGGCGCCGATAGTCGGCCACGGCAAAGCGGCGGATGTCCGTGCCGTCGACCTTGATGGCTCCGTCCGTCACGTCGTAGAAGCGGCAGATCAGGTTGACCAGCGTGCTCTTGCCCGATCCGCTGTGGCCGACGAGGCCGATCATCTCGCCCGGTTCGATCACCAGGTTCAGGTCGCGGATCACCGCGCGACTGCCGTAGCGAAAGCCCAGGTCCGCCATCTCGATGCGGCCCTGAATGCGTTCGATCTTCACAGGGTTGGCCGGCTCCGGAACGTTGCTCACGTGGTCGAGGATGTCGAAGATGCGCTTGGCGCCGGCGGCGGCTTTTTGCGTGACCGACACAATGCGGCTCATCGAATCCAGGCGCGTATAGAACCGGCCGATGTAGGCGATGAAAGCCGTGAGCACACCGACCGTGATGCTGCCCCGCGCCACCTGCCAGATGCCGAAGCCCCAGACCACCAGCAGCCCGATCTCGGTCAGGAGCGACACGCTCGGCGTGAAGAGCGACCAGGTCTTGTTGAGCTTGTCGTTGACCTGCAGGTTGTAGATGTTGGCCGACCGAAAGCGGTCGGCTTCGCGCTTTTCCTGCGCAAAAGCCTTCACCACGCGGATTCCCGGAATGGTGTCGGCCAGCACGTTGGTGACCTCGCTCCAGACGCGGTCGATCTTTTCGAAGCCGGTGCGGAGCCGGTCGCGCACGACGTGGATCATCCAGGCGATGAAAGGCAGCGGGACCAGCGTGACCACCGCGAGCAGCGGATTGATCGAGAACAGGATGACCGCGGTCATCGCGATCATCAGCACGTCGGTGAGGAAATCCAGCGCATGCAGCGACAGGAAAACGTTGATGCGATCGGTCTCGGAGCCGATCCGGGCCATCAGGTCGCCGGTACGCTTGCCGCCGAAGTAATCGAGCGGCAAGGTCAGCAAGTGCTCGTAGGTGGTCGTGCGCAGGTCGGCGCCGATCCGTTCGGAGACGAGGGCCAACAGGTAAGTGCGTGCCCACCCGAGTGCCCATCCGACCAATGCGGCGGCCAGCAGCGCGGCGAGGAACATCACCACCTTGACCACGGCAATCTTCTGCCCGTTCTGGAACGGGATCAGGATGTCGTCCATGAGCGGGATCGTCAGGTACGGCGGGACCAGGGTCGCGGCGGTCGAGGCCAGCGTCAGCAGGAAACCGGTGATCAATTGCTTGCGATAGGGCTTGGCAAATCGGCCGAGCCGCAACAGCACCCAGGTCGACGGCGGCGTCTGCAACTCGGGTTCGACCAGCGCCGCTTCGTCCGCCTCGGCGGCAGGCCCTGTCGCCTGCGCGACTCCCGAAACCTGCTGATCGAAAAGCTTCTGCAGCCGCAGCGCCGCCGGCTGCTGGGCCAAGGTATAGCGCCAGCGAGCCAGCCGGCCATTGCCGTCTTGCAGGTCCAGGGTCCCGATTCCGGCGTGATCGGCCAGGTGCAGATCCAGCCCCTCTGCCCGCAGCGGCCATTCGGACCAGGCGCCGCCCGCGTCGCGCATCAGCAGGCGGCGGTCCGTCAGCGCCAGAAGGCCGGATGTAAACCGAAGTTCCCCGTCGAGGTCAACCGGAAGAGTTGCCAGAACGTTTTCCGCGTCTGAGAGCCGGTTTTTCAGCGCGTCTGTAGCCCCCTCTGATTCGCCCTCCGGGGTGCCGACTGGATCGTGATGTTGCATTGTGTTTCTGTATTTCCGGCCCGCTGCGGGACCCTTCTTGGCGCTCACCGGGCGCCGATTCTGACCGATCGCCATGGGCGCGCTTGAAGGCGCCGCAGTGCTCGGCCAAAGCACATCGAACGTTTTCATGACCCGTTTCGACGACATCCGCCTGCTGCGCATCAACTATTTGCGCGGCCCGAATATCTGGACCTACCGCCCCGTGCTGGAAGTCTGGCTCGACCTGGGCGCGCTCGAAGAGCATCCGTCCAACACCATCGCCGGCTTCACGGAGCGTCTCACCAAGCTGCTGCCGGCGCTGATCGAGCACCACTGCGGCGTCGGCGAGCGCGGCGGGTTCATCCAGCGCCTGACCGAAGGCACCTGGGCCGGCCACGTGCTGGAACACGTGGTGATCGAGCTGCTCAACCTCGCCGGCATGCCGACAGGCTTCGGCCAGACGCGCAGCACCTCGCAGCATGGCGTCTACCGGATGGTGTTTCGCGCACGCGATGAGCAAGTCGCCCGCGTCGCCCTGGCCGAGGGCCACCGCTTGCTGATGGCAGCGATCAACCACGATCCCTTCGACGCGGCGGACGTGCAACGCGCCGTCGATGCGGTCAAGGCCAAGGTCGAGGACTGCTATCTGGGCCCCAGCACCGCCTGCATCGTGGGCGCTGCGACCGATCGCGGCATTCCGCACATGCGGCTCAACAGCGGCAATCTGGTCCAGCTCGGCTACGGCGCGAACCAGCAGCGCATCTGGACGGCCGAGACCGACTACACCAGCGCCATCGGCGAATCAATCGCCAGCGACAAGGAACTCACCAAATCGCTGCTCGCAAGCTGCGGCGTGCCGGTGCCTGAAGGGCAGGTCGTCGCCAACGCCGGGGAAGCCTGGGAAGCGGCCGAAGACATCGGATTGCCAGTGGCCGTGAAGCCGTCCGACGCCAATCATGGCCGCGGCGTTTCGCTCGAACTCAACACGCGCGAAGAAGTCATCGCCGCTTTCGCGGTCGCCGAGCCCGAAGGCAGCGACGTGATGGTGGAGCGCTTCATCCGCGGGTCGGAGCACCGTCTGCTAGTGGTCGGCGGCCAGGTGGTCGCCGCCGCGCGTGGCGAAATCATCACAGTCACGGGCGACGGCGAATCGACCGTGGCCCAGCTCATCGAAAGCCAGCTCAACAGCGATCCTCGCCGTGGCGCGGAAGAGGAATACCCGCTGGATGTGATCGTGCTGGACACGGATGCCAAGCTGCAGCTCGAACTCAAGCGCCAGGAGCTCGATGGCAATTCGGTGCCTGCATCGGGGCGGGTCGTCACGATCCAGCGCAACGGGAACATGTCGATCGACTGCACCGACCAGGTACATCCTGAAGTCGCGCACGCCGCAGTGCTCGCTGCCCGCGTGGTGGGGCTCGACATCGCCGGCATCGATCTCGTGGCGCAGGACATCTCCCGGCCGCTCGCGGCGCAGGGCGGTGCGATCGTCGAAGTCAACGCCGGCCCGGGATTGCTGATGCACCTGAAGCCGGCCGTCGGATCGCCCCGCCCCGTGGGCCGCGCGATCTGCGATCACCTCTTTCCGGACGACGCTCCGGGCCGCATCCCTGTGGTCGGCGTGGCCGGCTCGCGCGATACCGCGGTGTTGTCCCGGCTGGTCGCCTGGCTGATCAGCCTCGGCGGCCGTCATACGGGCCTGGCCTGCCGCGACGGCCTCTTCCTCGATCGGCGCAGGGTCGACGCGCGCACGAGCGCCAACTGGCAAGCCGGCCATCGTCTGCTGGTCAACCGTGCC
This sequence comes from Variovorax sp. 05N34, assembly GCF_056397405.1. Taxonomy (NCBI): domain Bacteria; kingdom Pseudomonadati; phylum Pseudomonadota; class Betaproteobacteria; order Burkholderiales; family Comamonadaceae; genus Variovorax; species Variovorax sp. 05N34. Next base: position 73,454 of record NZ_JBFTNI010000007.1, on the reverse strand, counting down.
GTGCAGGCCGTGGTGATCGAAAACGGCGCCGAAACCATCCTGCGCGATGGCCTTTCCTATGACCGCTGCGAAGTCGGCATCGTGACGGACCTGGACGGCTCGGACGCGCTCGGCGAATTCGACATCACCGAGAGTGACCAGATGGTCAAGGTGCTGCGCACGCAGGTCGACGTCGTGCTGCCCGAAGGCACCGCCGTGCTGAACGCGGCCGACCCACGCGTGGCCGGGCTGGCCCCGCTGTGCGATGGCGCGGTGATTCTTTATGCCGCGGACCCGCAGGCCGAAGCGCTGACGAAACACCGTACCGATGGCGGCAGGGCCGTCGTCATTCGGCAGGACCGCGTGGTTCTCGCCAACGGCACCAGCGAATCTTTCCTGCCCGGGCTCGGCCGGCTCACCATTTGGCGCGCCACGCATGCGGGCGTCAGCCTGGAAAGCCTGCTCGCCGCAGTCGCCGCCGCGTGGGCCATGGGCATTCCGCTCAACCTGATCGGCGCCGGCGCGGAAGCCTTCGAAGCAGACCTGCAGGCGGCGCTCGCATCGTTGCAGCTGTCGCAAACGCTGGTTTCACCCGAACTTCAATTTGCCTAAATGAACACCCCGGGCGTCGCGCCCGCTCAAGCGCCGCGCGGCAGCGGCGGAACCGGCTTCGCCGGGCCGCTCGCTGCGCCCCCTCGAGGGGGGAGGCGGCTACGCGAAGCGAGCAAGCAACGGGGGGGAGATAGTTATGGAAATCACACGCACCCGCGCACTGCGCGGCCCCAATCTCTGGAGCCGCCACACCTGCATCGAAGCGATCGTCAACTGCAAGGGTGACGAAAACGCCATCGAGCGCCTCACCGGATTCGAGCCGCGCCTGCGCGCGCTCTTTCCGACCATCGGCGAACTGCATCCGATCGTGCTCGGCCAGCCGCTCGCGCTGGCGCACGTGCTGGAAAACGCCGCAGTCGCTCTGCAGGCGCAGGCCGGCTGCGCGGTGAATTTCGGCCACACCTCGCGCACCATCGATGAAGGCGTCTACCAGGTCACCTTCCAGTACAGCGAAGAAGCCGTCGGCCGCCGCGCACTGGAGTTGGCCAAAGAGCTCATCGATGCCGCGCAAGGCAATGCCGCCTTCGACGCCACGGCGGCCATTACCGAACTGCGCGACCTCGACGAATCCGAGCGCCTCGGACCGAGCACCGGCTCCATCGTCGACGCGGCGGTGGCCCGGGGCATCCCGTACCGGCGCCTCACCAGCGGCAGCCTCGTGCAGTTCGGCTGGGGTTCCAAGCAGCGCCGCATCCAGGCCGCTGAAGTCGACAGCACGAGCGGTGTCGCCGAAGCCATCGCGCAGGACAAGGAACTCACCAAGCAACTGCTCAACGCAGCAGGCGTCCCTGTTCCGCTCGGCCGTCCGGTGACCGACGCCGAAGACGGCTGGGCTGCGGCGCAGGAGATCGGGCTGCCGGTGGTCGTCAAGCCGCAGGACGGCAATCAGGGCAAAGGCGTCACGGTCAACATCACCACGCGCGAGCAGCTCGGTGCGGCTTATGCATCGGCGGCAGTTCATGGCGAGGTGATGGTCGAGAAATTCCTGCCCGGCTTCGACTTCCGTTTGCTCGTGGTCGGCGATCGGCTCGTGGCCGCGGCCCGCCGTGATCCGCCGCAGGTGATCGGCGACGGCGCAAAGACTGTTCGCGAACTCGTCGATGCGGTCAACCAGGACCCGCGGCGCGGCGAAGGGCACGCGACATCGCTCACGAAGATCCGGCTGGACGACATTGCGATCGGCCGCCTCGAAGCACAGGGCTTGAAGCCCGACAGCGTGCCCACGCTGGGCCAGCGGGTCGTCCTGCGCAACAACGCCAATCTTTCGACCGGCGGCACCGCGACCGACGTGACCGACACGGTGCACCCCGAAGTCGCCGCGCGTGCGGTCGATGCGGCGCAGATGGTCGGGCTGCACATCTGCGGCGTCGACATGGTTTGCGAGAACGTGCTGCGCCCGCTCGAAGAACAGCACGGCGGCGTGGTCGAAGTCAATGCCGCGCCCGGGCTTCGCATGCACATCTCGCCCTCGTTCGGCCGCGGCCGCGCGGTGGGCGAAGCGGTGATGGACACGCTCTTCGCCCATGGCGACGACGGCCGCATCCCGGTGGTGGCCGTGACCGGCACCAATGGCAAGACGACGACCGCAAGGCTGATCAACCACCTGCTCGCCGCCAGCGGCCTGCGCACCGGCATGACCAACACCGACGGCGTCTACGTCGACGGGCGCCAGACCGACAGCGGCGATTGCAGCGGCCCGAAGAGCGCGCGCAACGTGCTGCTCCATCCGGACGTCGACGCGGCCGTCTTCGAAGTGGCGCGTGGCGGCATCCTGCGCGAAGGCCTCGGATTCGATCGCTGCCAGGTGGCAGTCGTCACCAACATCGGCAGCGGCGACCACCTCGGCCTCAACTACATCACCACAGTGGAAGACCTCGCCGTGCTCAAGCGCGTGATCGTGCGCAACGTGGCGCCCACCGGCTATGGCGTGCTCAACGCAGCCGACCCGAACGTCGCTGCGATGGCCGCGAGTTGCCCTGGCAGCGTGATCTTCTTTACCGCCGACCGGCAGCATCCGGTGATGGCCACGCACCGCGCGCAAGGCAAGCGCACGGTTTATGTGGACCAGGACGCCGTGATCGCGGCAGAGGGCTCGTGGCGCGAACGCATTCCGCTGCGCGACGTGCAGATCACGCGCAACGGCACCATCGGCTTCCAGGTCGACAACGTGATGGCCGCCATCGCGGCGGCCTGGGCCGTGGGCCTGGACTGGGATGCGATCCGCAGCGGGCTTGCCAGCTTCAAGAACGACGCCGCCGGTGTGCCGGGCCGCTTCAACGTGATGGACTATCGCGGTGCGACCGTCATTGCCGACTACGGCCACAACACCGACGCCATGCGCGCGCTGGTCTCTGCCGTCGACACCATGCCGGCGAAGAAGCGCTCGGTCGTGATCAGCGGTGCAGGTGATCGCCGCGATTGCGACATCCGCGACCAGACCGCCATCCTCGGCGAAGCCTTCGACGACGTCATCCTCTATCAGGATGCGGCGCAGCGCGGACGGGCCGACGGTGAAGTCATGGCGCTGCTCCGGCAAGGGCTCGAAGGCGCGCGGCGCACGCGCTTCATCGACGAAATCCGCGGCGAATTCGTGGCCATCGATTCGGCGCTGGAACGCCTGCAGCCGGGCGATCTGTCGCTGATCCTCGTGGACCAGGTCGAAGAAGCCCTCGCCCACCTCGCAAAGCGTATCGCCGAAGCTTGAGCCGGCGCCCGCCTTGAGAGCAGGTTGCCCGAGTGCTTGCCGGATTGGTCCGACACGAACGCGCGGCGAGGGGGGGTGGTTCGGGAACGGTTCGCCCCGCATACTCCAAGTTCCCATAAGGAGTACCCATGAAGAACGCCTTTCGAACGTGTCTCGCAGTCCTCGTGGCAACCGGTGGCCTTGCTGCCGGCTCGTCCGTCCTCGCCCAGTCGTCTTCCATGTCTTCGTCCGCCTCGTCGCTGCCTTGCGATGGCGTGCACCAGAACAAGCAGGCTTGCCTGCGCGAAAGGGGTGCAGCGGCCGAGACAGCGCGCAGAGGCGGCTTCCCGAAGGTCGATGACGCAACCCTGCGGCAGAACGCCCTGGCCCGCTGCAGCCGGCAGCCCCCTTCGGACCGCGCCGCCTGCGAGGCGCGGGTCACGGGCAGCGGTTCCACCACCATCACCGGCAGCGTGCTGGGTGGCGGCGTGATCCGGTCGACCGAAACACTCGTCCCGGCGCAATGAAGCGGCGGTCGTAGGACTCAAACCAAAGACCTACGCCGTCACTCGACTGTCACATTGGGCGCGACTGCGCTGGATATAGTCATGGGCTAGTTTTTAAGAGGAAAACTTCCCCATGAACGCCATCAAGGTCGCCCGTCGATTCATCGAGACCGACCCGACCAATGAGTCGGCAAAGATCCTGGCCCGTCTGGTACTGGCACTCGAATCGGAGCACAGCTTCGAACTCGTCACGCTGTATGAACTCGACTACAAGAGCTTTCAGATCGCGATGGACATCCTCAAGGAATGGCGGCTGGACCGCTATTACGCGAGCAAGTCCAAGCTGTTCGATCTGTCCCTCCAGGTCAGCGAGTTGCCGGGCTGACAGCGGCGTGCCGGCGGCAGCGAACGACCCGTGACCGAGTTCGAACTCAAGTTCCAGGTCGACACGCAGCACCGGGCGGCGGTCGAAGCGGCGGTGGCCCGCGGCCGCTCGCACGTCGAGCGGCTGCGCGCCCGCTATTTCGACACCGCCGATGGCGCCCTGGCTGCGCAGCGGCTGGTGTTGCGCCTCCGCAAGGAGGGCCAGGCATGGCGCCAGACCGCCAAGGCCCCTACCGACAGCTTGCTGGAGCGCCATGAAGACAACGTGGATCTTCCTCCGGCCGGCGCACGCGACGTCCCCCTTCCCCGCATCGATCGGCATGACGGCACGCCCGTCGGCGATCTGATTCGCGAAGCCTGCCGCGAGGCCGGCCATGACCCGGCGACGGTCGAACTCGTTCCCCTGTACGGCACGGATGTCCGCCGCACGCTGCGCGAAATGCGGACCGGAGACGCGCTGGTCGAACTCGCCTTCGACAGCGGCGAAGTGCGTTCAGGCGAGCATGCGCACGCGCTGTGCGAACTCGAATTCGAGCTCATGGGCGGCAGTCCAAGATCCATGCTCGAACTCGCCCAGCGCTGGCGCAACCGCTACGCGCTCTGGCTCGACACCGTGTCCAAATCCGAGCGCGGCCAGCGGCTGGCGCAAGGCAGGCCCTTCGGCGATGCGGTCAAGGCGCGCCCCCCTGAACTGCACAAGGATCAGGACGGGCCCGAAGTCTTCCGCACGGTGCTCAAGGCTTGCCTGGCGCAAATCCTCCCCAATGCGAGCGAAGTCGCCGCCGGCAGCACTGACGCCGAGCACGTGCATCAGTTGCGAGTCGGCATTCGCCGATTGCGCACTGCGCTGCGCGAAATGGCGGCACTGGCGCCTGCCATCAGCCCCGAATGGGACCCCGCGCTGACAGATGCCTTTCAGGCGCTCGGACGGCGCCGTGATCGCGATCACCTTGTTCACATCGTGCAGCCGAAGCTCGAAGGCGTCGGTGCGCCGCCAGTCGATGGCTCAGTCAGCGCCGCCGATCTTCCCGATCCTTCCGAAGTGGTCCGGGCGGCGGCATTTCAGTCCGTGCTGATGGAACTGATTGCGGCATCGCTGCCGGTCGAACCCACGGACGAGGTCGAGAGCGAGCACCCCGCGCGCGAAGAAACCGGCCCACCGCGCAAGGTGCTGCGCAAGCGGCTCTCCAAACTGCACCGGCAGGTGACGCGCGACGGCCGCCGCTTCGAAGAGCTGGAGCCTGCCGCCCAGCATCGTGTGCGCAAGCGGCTCAAGCGGCTGCGCTACCTGGGTGAGTTCGTGGCGCCGCTGTTCGGCGCGCGCCGCGCGAAGCGCTATCTCGAGCAGCTCGAGCCCGCACAAGACGCGCTGGGCGAACACAACGACAACACCGTCGCCATTGCCGCCTACCGCGACAACGCCAGTCACGACGGGCAGGCGTGGTTCGCGGTCGGTTGGCTCAGCGCGCAACAGCCTGCCAGTGCCTCCGAGTGCCGCAAGGCGCTCGACAAGTTGGCCGATGCACGGCCATTCTGGAAGGCGTCGAAGCGCTGACGCTTCAACGTCAATGCGAGTGCCTGGGCACCGCGGCACCGCGACAGCCCACCAGGAAATCGAAATCGCAGCCCTCGTCCGCTTGCAGCACGTGATCTACATAAAGCCGCTGATAGCCGCCGCCCTTGGCGACGACTGGCGTACGCGCGATGGTCGCGAGACGATCGGCCAGTTCGGCATCGCTGATGTCCAGGTGCAAGCGGCCCTGTTCGCAGTCGAGCTCGATCCAGTCGCCATCGCGCACGGCAGCCAGCGGGCCGCCGTCGGCCGCTTCAGGTGCGACGTGCAGCACCACCGTGCCGTACGCGGTGCCGCTCATGCGCGCATCCGAAATCCGCACCATGTCCTTGATGCCCGCGCGCAACAGCTTCGGCGGCAAGCCCATGTTGCCGACCTCGGCCATGCCCGGATAGCCCTTGGGACCGCAGTTCTTCATGACCAGCACCGAGCTCGCATCCACGTCGAGCGATTCGTCGGCGATGCGCGTCTTGTAGTGGTCGAAGTCCTCGAACACCACCGCTCTGCCGCGATGCTTGAGCAGTTCGGGCGAAGCAGCGGAAGGCTTCAGCACCGCACCGCGCGGTGACAGGTTGCCGCGCAGGATGCAGATGCCGCCGTCTTCGATGAGCGGCTTGTCCAGCGGGCGGATCACCTCGTCGTTGTAGCTCGGCGCGTCGCGCACGTTGTCCCACAGCGACCGGCCATTGACCGTGAGCGCATCGGGATGCGGCAGCAAGCCGTTTTCGCCGAGCCTGCGCAAGACAGCCGGAAGACCGCCCGCGTAATAGAACTCTTCCATCAGGAAGCGCCCGGAGGGCATCAGATCCACGAGCGTGGGCGTGCCGCGGCCGATGCGCGTCCAGTCTTCGAGTTCGAGCGCAACACCGATGCGCCCGGCGATCGCCTTCAGGTGAATCACGGCATTGGTCGAGCCGCCGATGGCGGCATTGGTGCGAATCGCGTTCTCGAAAGCTTCGCGCGTGAGGATCTTCGACAGCGTCAGCCCTTCGCGCGCCATTTCGACAGCCCGCATGCCCGACATCTGCGCGAGCACATAGCGGCGCGCATCCACTGCCGGGATGGCAGCGTTGTGCGGCAACGAGACGCCCAGCGACTCGGCCATGCAGGCCATCGTCGAAGCCGTGCCCATCGTGTTGCAGGTGCCTGCCGAACGCGACATGCCCGCTTCGGCCGAGAGAAACTGATGCACGTCGATTTCGCCAGCCTTCATCGCCTCGTGCAACTGCCACACGGCGGTTCCAGAGCCGATGTCGCGACCTTCGAGCTTGCCGTTGAGCATCGGCCCGCCGGTGACGACGATCGCGGGAATGTCGCAACTCGCTGCACCCATCAGCAGCGCCGGCGTGGTTTTGTCGCAGCCCGTGAGCAGCACGACGGCGTCGATCGGATTGCCGCGGATGGCTTCCTCGACGTCCATGCTCGCGAGGTTGCGCGTCAGCATGGCGGTCGGGCGCAGATTGGACTCGCCATTGGAGAACACTGGGAACTCCACCGGAAATCCGCCCGCCTCCGAAATGCCACGCTTCACGTGTTCGGCGATCTTGCGGAAGTGCGCGTTGCAGGGCGTGAGCTCAGACCACGTATTGCAGATGCCGATGATCGGGCGTCCATCGAATTCGTGATCGGGGATGCCCTGGTTCTTCATCCAGCTTCGGTACATGAAGCCATTCTTGTCGGCCGACCCGAACCATTCGGTCGATCGCAGTTTCTTGGGTGTGTCGGACATGCGGGGATTTCGGTGATGACTGGCGGTGAGGACTAGGGGCGCTCTGCCGCACGCGCCGAGAACAGGCGCTGCAGCAGGCAGAAGACAAAGAGCAATACGCCGACCACGATGCGAGTCCACCAGGAACTCAGCGTGCCGTCGAAGGAAATGAGCGTCTGGATGACGCCCAGCATCAGCACGCCGAAGAGCGTGCCAATCACATAGCCGACACCGCCGGTGAGAAGCGTGCCGCCGATCACCACCGCCGCGATGGCATCCAGTTCGAGCCCGACCGCGTGCAGCCCATAGCCTGAGAGCATGTAGAACGTGAACACAACGCCACCCAACGCAGAGCAGAAACCGGAGAACGTGTAGACGCCGATCACCGTCGAGCGAACGGGCAGGCCCATCAGCACCGCCGATTGTTCGTTGCCGCCAATCGCATACACCGTGCGGCCGAAGGGCGTGTAGTGCGCGATGAAGACCGCGATCGCGACCATCGCGAGTGCGATCAACCCGCTGAGCGAGATCGACGCCGTGCCCCACACCGGAAGGCGCCATTGCGAGATTTCGGAGTAGACCTCGTTGGTGATGCTGATCGAATCGATGCTGATCAGATAGCAAAGCCCGCGTGCGAGAAACATTCCGGCCAGCGTCACGATAAAAGGCTGCAGCCGGAAGCGTTCGATCAGCACCCCCATGAAAGCGCCGAACAGCGTGCCCATGGCGAGCACCAGCGGAATGACCACTGCGGGGCTCCAGCCGTGCTTTTCGACCAGCGAGGCGGAGACCATCGTCGTCAATGCGATCACCGAGCCTACCGAAAGGTCGATGCCCCCTGACAAGATCACGAAGGTCATCCCCACCGCGACGATGCACAAGAACGCATTGTCGATCAGCAGGTTCAGGAAAACCTGGGCCGAGAAGAAGCCGTTGTAGAAGATCGAACCCAGCGTCGCGACCAGCACGAACAGCGAGATGGTCGCGGCCAGCGGCAGGTACTTCGGGTTGAGTCCCCTGCGCGGACGCGAAGCCGGCGCAGGCACTCCAGGCGCGTGCGCGCTCGATTCAGGCACCACCGCGCTCATGCTTGACCCCTCACACGTGGTGGCCGCTGCACCAGCTGGCGAATGCTCGCGCGGAACTCGGCCGACTGCACCAGCATCACCACGAAAACCACCGCCGCCTTCACCACCAGGTTGATCTCAGGCGGCACGCCGAGCGAATAGATGCCGTAGGTCAGCGTCTGGATGATCAACGCGCCGATCACGCTGCCCACCAAGCTGAAGCGCCCGCCCGTCAGTGCCGTGCCGCCAAGCGTCACAGCCAGGATCGCATCGAGCTCCAGCAACTGTCCCGCGTTGTTGCCATCCGCGCTCTTGACGTTCGAGCTAATCAGCAAGCCCGCCACGCCCGCGCAAAACGCGCAGAACATGTAGGCACCCACGATGATCCGGCGCGCCCGCACGCCCGCCACACGCGCCGCGTTCGGGTTGATGCCCACCGACTGAACGAAGAGCCCCAGCGCGCTCTGCGTGATCGCGAAGTACACCAGCGCGAACACCGCCGCCGCAACATAGACAGAAAACGGCAACCCGAACAGATAGCCGCTGCCGATAAAGAAAAACGGCGCGTAGTAGATCGTGATGATCTGCCCACCCGTGATCAGCTGCGCGATGCCGCGCCCCGCCACCATCAGGATCAGCGTCGCAATGATCGGCTGCATGCCAACCCGCGCGACCAGCAGCCCGTTCCACAATCCGCACACCAGGGCCGCCCCAAGCGCCGCCACGATCGCCAGCCACATCGGAAACCGGCTCACCTCCGCCGCCGCCCCGTTGTTGACCACCAGCGACCCGCCGATCATCCACGCCGCCAGCGCCGCCGCGATAGCCACCACCGCGCCCACCGAAATATCGATCCCCCGTGTCGCGATCACCAGCGTCATACCCAGCGCAACCAGCACCAGCGGCGCCGCCCGATTGAGAATGTCGATCAAGCTCCCATAAAGATGCCCGCCCCGCACCTCCAGATGCAAGAAGCTCGGATTGAAGACAGCATTGATCCCCAGCAATATCAGCAGCGTGACCAACGGCCAAGCCAACCGATGCCGAAACGCCCGCGAAACCATAGAAGCCGACCCCATATCACTCATATCAGATCCACCATCGATCCCTTCTCAGAAACACCGCGGAACCGGCTCCGCTGGGCCGCCGGTGTTGCCCCCGGTAGGGGGTTGGCGAAGCGACACGAAGTGCGCGAAGCCTGGGGGCGAGTCATGACTCAGCGATCAGGTCGTAGACGGCGTCCTCGGTGGCGCCACCGGGCAGTTCACCCACCTTGTGCCGCTCGCGCAGCACCACAATGCGATGCGAGACGCGCACCACTTCGTTCATTTCCGACGAAATGAACAACACCGCCATCCCGCCCCGCGCCAGGCGCAGGATCTCGTCCATGATTTCCTGCTTGGCCGCGACGTCGATTCCGCGCGTCGGCTCGTCGAGGATCAACAGGCGCGGCTCCGTTGCCAGCCACCGCGCCAGCACCGCCTTCTGCTGATTGCCGCCCGAGAGCAAGCCGATCGGCGTCTCGATGCTGGCCGTCTTGATGCCCAGTGCCTTGACGAAACGCTCCGCCAGCGCCGCCTGCTCGGCGCGCGACAGCGTGTTGCGCACACCGCGGCGAGCCTGCAAGGCGAGCGCGATGTTCTCGCGCAGCGACAAGTCGGCGATGATGCCGTCGGTTTTTCGTTCTTCGGGACACAACGCAAGGCCGTGCTTCACCGCATCCGCCGGACTCGCAAGATCGACCGCGACACCGTCGATCTTCAGACTGCCTTGATCCGGCTTCGCGAGCCCGAACAGCAATCGCGCCAACTCGGTGCGCCCCGAGCCGAGCAGCCCGGCCAGCCCCACGATCTCACCGGGACGCACCTGCAGGTCCACTGGCTGCAACTGCCCGCGCTGGGCCAAGCCTTCCGTTGCCAGCACCGCGGCAGCACCAACGTCAATGGGAGGCAGGTCCGCATGACCGGTCGCCTGTGCTGCGAACTCGCGCCCGACCATCGCCGAGATCAGCGCCTGGGGCCCGAGCTCGCTGGGCTTCCATTCTCCGACCCAGCCGCCATTGCGCAGCACGGTGATCCGGTCCGACACCGCATAGACCTGGTTCAGGAAATGCGTGACGAACAAGATCGCCAGCCCCTCGCCCCGCAACCGGCGCAGCACAGTGAAGAGGCTCTTCACTTCCTCGTCGTCCAGGCTCGATGTGGGCTCGTCCAGAATCAACACCTTCGACGACAGGCCCAGCGCACGCGCGATCGCCACCATCTGCTGCACGGCCACCGAATAGCTCGACAACAGCCGGCTGACGTCGATATGCACGTCCAGCCGCGCCAGCAGCGCACGCGCCTCGCGGTTCACGGCCGCCCAGTCGATGCGAAAGCCCTGCGCCAACCCGCGTCGTGGATAGCGCCCCGAGAAGATGTTCTCCGCCACCGACAGATTTGGGCAGAGATTGACTTCCTGATACACGGTGCTGATGCCCATGCGCTGCGCATCGATCGGCGAAGAAGGCCTGATGGGCGTACCCGAGAGCGTCATCTCGCCGGCATCCGCCGCATAGACCCCGGTCAACACCTTGATCAACGTCGACTTTCCCGCGCCGTTCTGTCCCAGAAGCGAATGGATTTCACCGGACCGCAGCCGCAGCGCGACGCCGCGCAAGGCCGGCACGCCGTTGAACTGCTTGTCGATGCCCGTGAGTTGCAGCACCGGCGCGTCGATGGAAGCGGGCGTGCTCATTTGTTCTTGTTGTAGACGTCGATGAACACCGCCGCCAGCAACACCAATCCCTTGATCACCTGCTGGTAGTCGATCCCGATGCCCAGGATCGACATGCCGTTGTTCATCACGCCCATGATGAAGGCCCCGATCACCGCGCCCATCACCTTGCCGACGCCGCCCGAAGCCGACGCGCCGCCGATGAAGCAGGCCGCGATCACGTCCAGCTCGAAGCCCAGCCCTGCCTTGGGCGTGGCCGTATTGAGCCGCGCGGCGAACACGAGGCCCGCCAGCGCAGCCAGCACGCCCATGTTCACGAAGGTCAGAAAGGCCAGCCGCTGCGTCTTGATGCCGGACAACCTCGCCGCCTTCTCGTTGCCGCCCAGCGCATAGATGCGGCGGCCAATCGTCGTGCGGTTGGTGACGAAGTCGTAGGCGACGATCAGCACCGCCATCACGATCAGCACGTTGGGCAGCCCCTTGTAGGTCGCGAGCAGATAGCTCAGCAGCAGGATCGCCGCCGCGAAGAACAGGTTCTTGACGAGGAAGAAAGCGTAGGGTTCCTGCGCCATGCCATGTGCCGCGAGCTTCGCGCGGCCGCGCAGCCTGAAGAACACCAGCGCCGCGGCGGCGAGCGCGCCGAGCACGAGCGAAGTGGTGCGCAAGCTTTCGCCGCCCATCACGTCAGGCACGAAGCCCGAACTCAGCTTCTGGAAAGCCTCGGGAAACGGCCCCACCGACTGCCCAGCGAGCAATGCCAGCGTGAGGCCCTTGAACACCAGCATGCCCGCCAGCGTGACGATGAACGAAGGAATCCGGAAGAAGGCTACGAACCAGCCCTGCGCCGCGCCGATCAACCCGCCGGCGATCAGGCACACGATGAAGGTCGGCACGAAATGCCAGTCGTATTCCACCATCAGCACCGCAGCCAGCGCGCCGACGAAGCCGCACACCGAGCCTACCGAGAGGTCGATGTGGCCCGCGACGATCACCAGCAGCATGCCCAGCGCCATGATCACGATGTAGCTGTTCTGCAGCAGCAGATTGGTGAGGTTCAGCGGCCGCATCAGCGTGCCGTCCGTCAGCACCTGGAACAGCGCCATGATCGCGACCAGCGAGATCAGCATGCCGTATTCGCGCAGGTTGTTCTTGATGAATCCCGCGTGCTCGGCGGCCGCCGTACTGGATGCCGGCGGCGTGATGGGTGTTGCCGGTTTCACGGCTTCTGCTTCAGGCTGCATTGACGCTGCTCCCGGAGGCTACGATGACGCGCATGATTTTTTCCTGCGAGGCCTCGGCAGCAGGAAACTCGGCGACGAAGCGCCCTTCGTTCATCACATAGATGCGGTCGCACATGCCGAGCAATTCCGGCAGTTCGGAAGAAATCATGAGAATGCCTTTGCCCTCGCTCGCGAGCTGGTCGATGATGGTGTAAATCTCGTACTTGGCGCCCACGTCGATACCGCGGGTCGGCTCGTCAAGAATCAGCAGCTCGGGCTTGGCAAAGAGCCACTTGCTCAACACCACCTTCTGCTGGTTGCCTCCGGACAGGTTGACCACGCGCTGGTCCACGCCGGCGCAGCGGATGTTCAGCGCGCGCCGGTACTCGTTCGCCACCTTGAACTCGCGCCCTTCGTCGATCACGCCGCCCTCTGAGATGGCGGCCAGGTTGGCCATGCTCACGTTCTTGCGGATGTCTTCCTCCAGCACCAGCCCCGCACTCTTGCGGTCCTCGGTGACATACGCGATGCCATGGTCGATCGCCTTTCGGATCGTGCTCACGTCGACTTCCTTGCCGTGCATGTGCACCGAACCGCTGATGCGCTGCCCGTAAGAGCGCCCGAACACGCTCATGGCGAATTCAGTGCGCCCGGCACCCATCAGCCCCGCGATGCCGACGATCTCGCCGCGCCGCACATGCAGGTTCACGCCCTTGATCTGCTCGCGGTCGGCATGCAATGCATGGTGAACGCGCCAGTCGCGCACCTCGAAGATGGTTTCGCCGATGTGCGGCGTGCGCTGCGGGTAGCGGTGCGCCATGTCGCGCCCGACCATGCCGCGAATGATGCGGTCTTCGCTGATCGGCGTGCTGCGGCAGTCCATGGTTTCGACCGTCGCGCCATCGCGCAACACGGTGATCGAATCGGCCACCTTGGCGATCTCGTTCAGCTTGTGCGAGATGAGGATCGACGCAATGCCCTGCGCCTTGAGCTCCAGCAGAAGGCGCAGCAAGGCATCGCTGTCGCTTTCGTTCAGGCTCGCGGTCGGCTCGTCCAGGATCAGCAGCTTGACCTCTTTCGAGAGCGCCTTCGCGATCTCGACCATCTGCTGCTTGCCCACCCCGAGATTGGTGATGAGCGCTGTCGGCAGCTCCTTGAGCCCGACCTTGGCCAGCAGCTCACGCGTGCGGGCGTAAGCCTCGAACCAGTCGATCACGCCGCCGCGCGCGGTCTCGTTGCCGAGAAAGATGTTTTCCGCAATCGACAGCAGCGGCACCAGCGCGAGTTCCTGGTGAATGATGATGATGCCGAGCTTCTCACTGTCGGCGATGCTCCTGAAGCGGCGCACTTCGCCTTCGAAGTGGATCTCCCCTTCGTAGGAGTCGCAGGAATACACGCCGCTGAGCACCTTCATCAGCGTGGACTTGCCCGCGCCGTTCTCGCCGACCACCGCGTGGATCTCTCCCGCGCGTACTGCGAGGTTGACGTTGTCCAGCGCGTTCACCCCCGGAAAGCTCTTGGTGATGCCGCGCATCTCCAGAATCACATCTTTCACCCTGTCTCCCTTCGAACCTGCGGGGCCACCGGCCCCGCGTCGCACGTCCCGGCTACTTGATCTGGCTTTCCTTGTAGTAGCCCGAGTCAACCAATGCCTGCTTCCAGTTCGACCCGTCCACGCTGACAGGCTTGAGCAGATAAGACGGCACCACCTTGACCCCGTTGTTGTAGGTCTTGGTGTCGTTCACCTCCGGCTGCTTGCCGGCCATCATCGCGTCGACCATGTTGACGGTGACCTTCGCCAACTCGCGCGTGTCCTTGAAGACCGTGGAAGTCTGCTCTTTCTTGAGGATCGACTTGACGGAGGGGATTTCCGCGTCCTGCCCCGTCACCACCGGCATCGGCTGCTGTGCAGAGCCATAGCCCACGCCCTTGAGCGAGGAGATGATGCCGATCGAAAGCCCGTCGTAAGGCGACAGCACCGCATCCACGCGGTCCTTGGTGTAGTAGGCCGACAGCAGGTTGTCCATGCGCGCCTGCGCCACGGCACCGTCCCAGCGCAGCGTCGAGACCTTGTCCATGCCCATCTGCTTGCTGCGCACCACCAGCTTGCCGCTGTCGATGTAGGGCTTGAGCACTGACATTGCGCCGTTGTAGAAGAAGAACGCGTTGTTGTCGTCCGGCGAACCGCCGAAGAGCTCGATGTTGTACGGCCCCTTGCCTTCTTTGAGCTTCAGCGCGTTCTCGATGTACTGCGCTTGCAGCACCCCGACTTGGTAGTTGTCGAAGGTCGCGTAGTAGTCGACGTTCTTCGAGTTCTTGATGAGCCGGTCATACGCGATCACCTTCACGCCCTTGTCGGCGGCCTTCTGCAGCACGTCCGACAGCGTCGTGCCATCAATCGCCGCAATCACCAGCACCTTCGGCCCCTTGGTGACCATGTTCTCGATCTGCGCAAGCTGGTTCGGAATGTCGTCGTCGGCGTACTGCAGGTCCGTCTTGTACCCCTTCTCATTGAAGTACTTGACCATGTTCGACCCATCCGCAATCCACCGCGCCGACGACTTCGTAGGCATCGAAATYGCAACGAGCCCCTTGTCCTGCGCATGCACAAGCGGCACCACGCCACCCATCATCACAGCCGCAGCCCCAGCAAGCAGCGACTTAAGAAATACACGTTTCATGAGCGTCTCCAGTTTCAAAAAAATTCATCCCCAAAAATGACTGCAACCGCGGCCGCGAAGCGCGCCGCAATTCGTGGGCTGCCGCGGAACCGGCTTTGCCGGGCCGCAGGCAGCGCCCCCTGGAAGGGGGGAGGCGGCCACACGAAGTGGGCAAGCAACGGGGGTCAGTACTTTCTATTCGGGAATTCGGACTTGGCAACCTCCATCGGGAAGATCCCTTCCTGCGTCAGGATGCGCTTGGGCAGCGGCTTGCCGGCCTTGATGTCCTTGACCGCACTCATCAGCTGCGGTCCAAGCAGCGGGCTGCATTCGACCGACACATTCAGTTTGCCGGCCATCATGGCCTCGAAGGCTCCCTTCACGCCGTCCACCGAGATGATGATGATGTCCTGCGCCGGCTTCATGCCCGCTTCCTCGATCGCCTGGATCGCGCCGATCGCCATGTCGTCGTTGTGCGCATACAGCACGTTGATCTTCTTGCCCTCGGCCTTCAGGAAGGCTTCCATCACTTCCTTGCCCTTGGCGCGGGTGAAGTCGCCCGTCTGCGAACGGATGATCTTGAACTTCGGATCGGCCTTGATGATTTCCTCGAAGCCCTTCTTGCGGTCGATCGCGGGTGCCGAGCCGACGGTGCCCTGCAGTTCGACGATGTTGACGGGGCCCGCGTTGCCCTTTTCCTTCTCGACCAGCCAGCGGCCTGCCTTGCGGCCTTCCTCGACGAAGTCAGAGCCCATGAAGGTCACGTAGAGCGAGGTGTCCTTGCTGTCGACAGAGCGGTCGGTCAGCACCACCGGAATGCCGGCGGCCTTGGCTTCGCGCAGCACCGGATCCCAGCCCGATTCGACCACCGGCGAGAAGGCGATCACGTCGACCTTCTGGGCGATATAGGAACGAATCGCCTTGATCTGGTTTTCCTGCTTCTGCTGTGCGTCGGAGAACTTGAGATCGATGCCGGCCTCCTTGGCGGCCGACTTGATCGACTCTGTGTTGGCCGTGCGCCATTCGCTTTCGGCGCCGACTTGGGCAAAGCCCAGGACGATCTTCTGCTGGGCCAGTGCCTTGATCGGCAGCAGCGACGAGAGCGACGCGGTAGCAAGGGCGATGTTGAGTGTGCGACGGTTCAGTTTCATGTTGTCTCCTGTTTGAACGTGGTGAAAGAAACCCTGGTTTTGTCGACCCACTCAGGCCAGCACGTAGCCGGTCTTGACGGTGGTGTAGAACTCTGCGGCATACCGGCCCTGCTCTCGCGGACCGTAGCTGGAAGCCTTTCGGCCACCGAAGGGTACGTGATAGTCCACCCCCGCGGTCGGCAAGTTGACCATGGTCATGCCCACTTTGGCATGTCGCTTGAAGTGCATTGCGCGCGAAAGCGATGTGGTGCAGATGCCGGCGCAAAGTCCAAAGGGCGTGTCGTTCGCAAGTGCGAGCGCATGCGCGTAGTCGTCGGCGCGCAGCACGCAGGCCACAGGCCCGAAGATCTCGTCGCGCGCCACGCGGTGACCGGGCCGCGCGAGGAACAACGCCGGGCTCATGTAGTGGCCCGCTGTCGCGCGCTTGAGCCTTTCCCCACCCCAGACATGCTCGGCGCCCTCTTCGGTCGCGCTGGCGACAGCTGCCAGGTTCTTTTCGAGCTGTTCGGCGTCGACCACCGGCCCGATATCGGTGCCGCGCTCCAGTGCATGGCCGACCTTGAGCGCGGCAAGCCGATGGCGAAGCCGCACCACGAAAGCATCGTGGACCGCGGCCTCGACGATCAGCCGGCTCGACGCCGTGCATCGCTGCCCGGTAGAGAAGTAGGCGCCCTGCACAGCGCAATCGACCGCGCGGTCGAGGTCGGCGTCCGCCAGTACCACCAGCGGGTTCTTGCCGCCCATCTCCAGCTGAATCCTGGCGTGGCGCTGGGTCGCGGCCCGCAGGATGTGCTCGCCGGTCGCGACCGAGCCCGTGAAGCTGATCGCATCCACCAAGGGACTGTCGACGATCGTCTGCCCTACTTCGCGGCCGCTGCCCATCACGAGATTGAAAGTGCCCGCGGGCAATGCCGCGCGGCTGATGATTTCAGCCAGCGCCCATCCGCACGCCGGCACCAGTTCAGCCGGCTTGAAGACGACGCTGTTGCCATAGGCCAGCGCCGGTGCGATCTTCCAGGCAGGGATGGCAAGCGGAAAGTTCCATGGCGCGATCAATCCGACCACGCCGACCGGCTCGCGCGTGACGTCGACCAGTACGTCCGGCTGCACGGACGCCATCGCCTCTCCGCCGCCCCTGAGAGCCTCGCCCGCAAAGAACTTGAAGATGTGGCCGGCACGCGCCGCTTCGCCCACGGCCTCGGGCAAGGTCTTGCCTTCTTCGCGCGCCAGCAGCATGCCGAGTTCGTCGCGCCGCGCGAGGATCTCGCTGCCGATCTGGTCGAGCACGTCGGCCCGGCGCTGCGGCGTGGTGAGGCTCCAGTGAGGAAAGGCATCGGCGGCGGCGCGGATGGCGCGCTCCGTCTGGCTGCGGTCGGCACGCGCATACTCCGCGACCACCTCGCGGGTGTCGGAAGGGTTGCGGCTGGCGCCCGTGGTCACGCCAGTCTCCCAGCGCCCGTTGATGAGCTGCCGTGCATTCTGCTGGAGATCGCTTCGCTTCAAAGTGGGGCGAGTGTAGGAATCGCACCAATATCTTTCCAATCAATATTTGGATCGAATCGATACCAGAAGAAGCATTCAGGTAAACCCCATGACCAACTACACGCACTGGTTCATCCGTGCGCGCCTCAAGACCCGCCAACTGCTGCTCATCGTGGCGCTGGCCGAAGAGGGCAATATCCATCGCGCCGCACAGGTGTTGAACATGACCCAGCCCGCGGCCTCGAAGCTGCTCAAGGACCTGGAGGACGTCCTGGAAGTGCCCCTGTTCGATCGCCTGCCGCGCGGCATGCGGCCGACCTGGTACGGGGAAACCATGATCCGCCACGCGCGCGTCGCGCTCGCGAGCCTGAACCAGGCGCACGACGAACTCACCGCATTGAAGGCCGGCGGTGCCGGGCAAGTGAACATCGGCGCCATCACGGCCCCCGGCCTCGTGCTGCTGCCGCCAGCTGTCGCCGCAGTCAAGCGCGAGCATCCCAACCTGCGCGTGTCGCTGGAGATAGAGACCAGCCCGGTGCTGCTGGAGCGGCTCGAACAGGGCAAGCTCGACCTGCTCGTCGCGCGCCTCTTCGCGGAACACGACAAGACCAACATACGCTATGAGGCGCTCACCGAAGAGCCGGTGTGCGCCCTGGTTCGGCCCGGCCATCCGCTGCTGGGCATGAGCGGATTGGGCTTGCGCGATCTGGTGTCGGCGGGGTGGATCGTGCCGCCGGCCGGAAGCGTGTTGCGGCATCGGTTCGAACTGATGTTCCAGGAGGAAGGACTCGCGCCGCCGCTGAACGTCATCGAAACAGCGGCGCTGCTCTTCATCACGCGCATGCTGCAGCAGAGCGACATGGTGGCCGTGCTGGCGACCGATGTGGCCCGGTACTACGCGGCGCATGGCATCGTTGCGCTGCTGCCCGTGGAAATGCCCTGCCACATGGATGCATTCGGCATCATTACCCGCACCGATCGTCTCTTGTCGCCGGCTGCGAAGGTGATGATGAAGGCGCTGAAGGCGGAGAGCTTTGCGGCCTACGGGCGTCGGCTCGAGGCTGATTGAAGGGGATCAGGTGCGGGATCAAGTGCGAGTAATCGACGCACCACCATCCACCAGCGAGGCCGTGCCGGTGACGAACGAGGAGTCGTCGGACGCCAGGTAGAGCACCGTGCGCGCAATCTCCTGGGGACTCGCAATGCGTTTGAGCGCGTGCAGGTTCGTGATGAAAGCCGTCTTCTCCGGGGTGTCGTTCATTTCGCGATACATGTCGGTGTCGACCGCGCCCGGAAGAATGGCGTTCACTCGCACAGACTTCGGTCCGAACTCCGCCGCCAGGGTTTGGGTCAGGCCGATGAGCCCCGCCTTGCTCGCCGCGTAGGCAGCGACCCCCGGAAATGCAAAGGTGTGGCCGACGAAAGTCGAAGTGAAGATGACAGAGCCTCCGCCATTTCGGAGCATCTGCGCGATCTGGTGCTTCGCGCCCAGGAACGAACCCGTCAGGTTGACGGCCAGCGTGTGGGTCCAGCCTGCCTCGGAAACTTCCGTGCTCGGACCCGACTCGCCGAGCGTCCCGGCATTGTTGAACGCAGCGTCGAGGCGGCCGTACCGCGAGACCGCGAGCTCCACCAGGCCCTTGGCATAGCTTTCGTCCCGCACATCGCCTGCCAAAGTGACCGCGGAGCCTCCGGCCGCCGCGATCTCCGATGCGAGCGCGATCAGCTCAGTCTCGCGTCGAGCACCCAGCACCAGTTTGGCGCCTTCACGCGCGAAGAGCAGCGCCGTTGCCCAGCCAATGCCGGCGCTCGCCCCCGTGATGACCACGACCTTCCCGTCCATTCGCTTCATGGCCTACTCCCCAGCAAGTTTCCGCACTGCCGCATGAACATGATTTGCTCCTTGGGTATGGGTGCGGAAAGTTTCGCCGAAGCACAGCCGGCCGCCATCTTCCGATCGGAAGAGGCGCATGTGTACCCGGCTCGCGGCCCCAGTTCGCGGGCTTTACACTGCCGACGCACGACAACCCTGAAGCGCGCTCATGACGTTGCCATCCCAGCCGGCCCCCTGTGATTTCGCTTTCGGCCGATACCGCGTGCTGAAGGACAAGCGCAGCCTGCTCGACGGCGACACTCCGGTGCGAATCGGCAGCAGGGCCTTCGATCTCCTGACGACGCTCATCGAGCGAGCCGGCGAGGTCGTCAGCCGCCGCGACCTGGAAGCGGGCGCCTGGCCAGGTTCGGTGGTCGAGGAAACGAGCCTGCGCGTTCACATGTCTGCGCTGCGCCGCGCAATTGGCGACGGACTGGACGGCGTCCGCTACATCGAGAACATTCCTGGCCGGGGCTACTGCTTTGTCGGAACCCTGGTGCGCGGGGAGCCGGTGCAAGCGGCTGCGCCGGTCGGCACCCGAGCGCAAGCGCCCTTGCCTCGCACCAAGCGAATGATCGGAAGATCAGACGCGCTCGCCACTCTCAAGGAGGCGCTCGATACGCACCGCCTGCTGACCATCGCCGGCCCAGGGGGCATCGGGAAGACGACGCTGGCACTTGCCCTGGCCGAATCGTGCGCATCCGATTTTCGGGAGGGCGTGGTATTCGTCGACCTCACGCCCGTGGCGGATGGCAGCCTCGTGGCCGCCACGCTGGCGAGCGCGCTGGAGCTTCCGGCGACGCCCCAGGAACCGCTCGCCTCGTTGCTGCAGTCGCTCGCTTCGATGGATGTCCTGGTCGTGCTGGACAACTGCGAACACGTCATCGAGGCTGCGGCAAGCCTTGCGGACGGCCTGCTCGCAGGCACCGGGGTCACCATCCTTGCCACGAGCCGCGAACCGCTGGACGTGGAAGGAGAACGGACCTACCGGCTCGCGCCGCTCGGACTGCCTCCGGTCGACAATCCGCTCGACCGGGATGGGGCGATGCGGTTCCCAGCCGTCGAGTTGTTCGTTGAACGAGCTTCCATCGGGGGATTGCCTTTCGTGCTGACCGATGACAACGTCGGCGACGTCTGCTCGCTCACGCATCAGCTGGACGGCCTGCCGCTGGCGGTCGAGCTTGTCGCCGCACGGGTCGCGAGTCTGGGCGTGGTGGAACTCAAGTCGCGCGTCGGCGACCACCTCTCGCTTCTGTTTCGAGGCCGTCGCACGGCAGCCCCGCGGCATCAGACGCTCGCGGCCATGCTGGACTGGAGCTACCAGTTGCTCTCCACGCCTGAGCAGATCGTGCTGCGTCGCTTGTCGGTCTTTCGGAGTGCGTTCGACCTGAAAGCAGCGGCCGGCGTCGCGAGCGGCGACCGCATTACGGCCGAGGACGTGCTGCAGGCACTCGTGAGCCTGACCAGCAAATCGCTGGTCAGCGTCGACGTGCAAAGCGGACTCGCGAGCTACCGGCTGCTCGACACGACCCGATCGTTTGCGATGCAGAAGATGCGCGAGGCAGAGCCCGTGGACCCCGTATTCAGGCGCCATGCGCTGGAGATGCACGGCAAGCTGGTCGCTGCGGACGCTGGCCGCGACGGGATGCTTCGCGCGACGTCACTCGCCGCGCATGGTGGTCACATCGAGGATGTCCGCGCCGCGCTGGACTGGTGCTTTTCGGACGGAGGCGAGCTGCAGATCGGCATCGAGATCATGGCAATCGCCATGCCGCTGCATGAACTCGGGGTGCTTGCCGAACAGGTGGATCGCATCGAGCGGGCGCTCAATCACCTTCGCCTCCTGAACCCGCCGCGACCCGATCTGGAACTGCGCCTGAACCTCGTGCTGGCATGGCCCAGCGTCGAGCCCGGCTGGCGCGGACAGCGAACGCTCGCCATCCTTTCGCGCGCCTCCCAGCTTGCCCAAGGCATGGCGGATTCGACATCGCGAATCCTCGCGCTGTACAGCACGTGGCTGGGCAGCTTCGTCACGGGTGACTACGTCTCCGCCACAGCGGCTGCCGAGTCCGCTCTGGATGTGGCGATCAAGTCCGAAGACGAGGCGGGCGTCGTGCTGTCGGAGCGGCTTCTCGCGCAGTGCCGCCACTTCATGGGGGACCATCACGCATCTCGCCAGTACGCCGAACGGACGCTCGCCCGCGACGAACACAGCATGCGGCCGGAGTATCCGAGCATCGTGCCGCGCCAGGTCTCGATGCGGATCCTGCTGACACGAATGCTTTGGCTCGAGGGCCGCCCCGACAGCGCGATGCGCACTGTCGAGGAATGCCTCGCGGTGGCCGGTGACGCCCATCACCATGCGCTTTTGCAGACGCTGGCGATGGCTGCGATTCCGCTGGCGTTCTGGCGTGGCGAATTCGACCGTGCCGAGCATCTTGTCGTCCGTTTGGCCACGACCTCGCGCAAGAGCAATTCGCCGTACTGGGAGTCGTGGGCACATTCGTTCGAAGCGGTACTGGAGGCCGAGAACGACCGCCAGAGCGAGGCGATGCACATGCCCTTCGTACAGACCCTCAACGCGAAAGAGCTGGACTGCATCGCCAGCGTGGCGAGCCGGTGGCATCACTCCGTCAGCCTGGAGCGCGCGAGCTCGGGCTTGTGCGGCTGGTGCGCTCCCGAGGTGATGCGCAAGCGGGGCGAGTACATGCTGCAACGCGGGGAACCCGGCGCGGTCGAGGCAGCGGAACGCGAATTCAGGCGCTCCATGGACCTCGCGCGCCGCCAAGGCGCACTGGCCTGGGAACTCAGGGGGGCCATGAGCCTGGCCCGGTCGTGGATCCGACAGGGCAGGTTCCTGGAAGCGCGCGAGATGGTTGCGCCTTTGTACAGTCGCTTCGAAGAAGGCCTCGACACACCCGACCTGCGCTCGGCCCGGGATATCGTGTCAGCCTAGAGCCGGTGCGCGCGAGCGCGGCTCGCTTCGCGGAAATTCGCGGCAATTCACGCCGCTACGTTTTTCTTGCAGAGACTTCTCACGACTTCACTGGTCACCGCCGGCTCTTGCGACCATTCTTCGGACTCAGCAAAGCGCGCCAATGCATGGAGCGGCTTGATCAAAGGAGTCATGCGGATGAACAGAAAAATCTTCGTCGATGTGTCGCACGTCGATCCCGTCGTCGCGGTCGGCTTGAGCGGTGCGTTGCATCTGCAAGCTGACTTCTGCGTTACGGAACACAGTCCAGACGAGCCTCGCCGAACGGAAACGGCGCACGTGGTGGTCACGGACTACGACGCGGGGCTCGAGCTCGTCAGGGGCCTGCATCAGAGATCCGCCGGATCCGGCCCGCTTCCAGCCGTGCTCGTGGTGACGCAGCGGCAAAAGGAGTGGGAAATACGCCGCGCATTGCAGGCGGGGGTGCGGGGATACCTGTTGATCGGATGCGCCATCGATGAGCTGAACACCGCGGTGCGATCGCTCAGCACCGGCGTGCGCCATATCGGCGCCGTCGCAGCACGCCGCCTCGCCGACAGCGTTGCGCGGGAAGCCATGACCTCCCGTGAGGAAGAGGTGCTTCGGCTCCTTGTCGAGGGACTTGGCAACAAGGTCATCGCACGGGAAATGGGCATCGGGGTCGGCACGGTGAAGTCTCACCTGCGCTCGATCTACGGAAAGCTCGACGCGACCAGCCGAACCGAAGCAGTGACGGTGGCAGAACGCCGGGGACTGCTCGATCGCGCGGCGCAGCCGGCGCCGGCGACGCAGGCCATCGGGCGCGTGATCAGGCCGCTGGCAACCGTTCCTCGCCATCTGCCTGGCACGGGCACGAGCTCCCGGGTTTTCGCCGGATGGGCGGCGGCGGGCTCATAGGCGGCGAGGCACCGATCAACCAACCACACAACCTGGAGAAATAGCATGCGACTCAAACCCAAAGAGCATCTGTCACCTTTCCATTGGATTCGTTGGGGCCTTTTGCTTCTGCTCACGCTCACGGGCTATGCCCTCCCCGTCTCGGCGGCAGTCCAACCTTACCCAAAGACCTTCCGGATGCAGCAGATGGCCGTCAGTGGCGGCACGCAGTACGTGCGGGTCGGTGGCACCGGCCCCGCCGTCGTGCTCCTGCATGGCTTCGGGGACACTGGCGACATGTGGCAGCCGCTTGCGGTCGCGCTCGCCAAGACGCATACGGTCGTCGTGCCCGATCTTCGTGGCATGGGGCTGTCATCGCACCCCAAGGACGGTTACACGAAGGCATCCCAGGCTCGCGACCTGATCGGGATGCTCGATCGTCTTCAGATCGGCGACTTCACGCTCGTGACTCATGACATCGGCAACATGGTGGGCTACGCCGTCGCTGCGCAGAGTCCCGCGCGCGTGAATGCGTGGGCCATCATGGACGCGCCGCTGCCAGGCATGGGAAGCTGGGACAAGCAACTGACCAATCCCAAGGTCTGGCACTTCAACTTCCGCGGGCCAGACGTCGAACGCCTCGTCGCGGGCCGCGAACGCATCCTGCTGGACAGGTTCTACAACGAGCTTTCAGCGAATCCCGCGGGCATCGACGAACAGACACGCCGCCACTACGCAAACCTCTATGCGAGACCGGGGGCCATCCACAACGCATTCGGCGGCCAGTTCGCCGCATTCGCGACTGACGCAACGGACAACCAGGCACAGTTCGCCAAGACGGGAAAGTTGACGATGCCTGTCCTGGCGATTGGCGGCGATCACTCTTACGGCGCATCGATGGCGCCAGAGCTGGAAAGCGTGGCAACGAATGTGCGAGGCGCCGTCATCGCCAACTCCGGCCACTGGATCATGGAAGAGCAGCCGGAGCAGGCGCTCGCAATCCTCATCCCCTTCATTGAATCGGCACCCGTGCGGACAGCGCAGGTGCGGCTCACGTCGAAGGACATCGATGGATTGCCCGCCTCCACCGCGGGAACCGGGACATCGGGTGTCGCCGGCGTCTCCACACGGCTCTTGTATGGCGATCCGGCCAAGCCCGGCCTGTACAGTGTCGAACTGTCGGTGGCCCCCAACACGGTGATCGAGGCTCACCGCCACCGGGACGCACGTACCGCCACCGTCGTCTCAGGACTTTGGCATTTCGGCTATGGCGCTGCCAACGACGCGGCTTCCGAAGTGTCCTTGCCCGCGGGCAGCTTCTATACGGAGCCCGGGGGCGTCGCGCATTTCGCCACCACGGGTCCGGAGGGCGCGGTGGTCGTGATCACTGGATATGGGCCCTCCGACACCACCTACGAAAAGTAGGCTCAAAGGATGTAAATCATGGACATGCAACTCACAGGCAAGCTCGCACTGGTGTCCGGCAGCACCGCGGGCATCGGCCACGCCATCGCCGCCGGCCTCGCTGCGGAAGGCGCGCGCGTCATCGTGAACGGGCGAACGCAGGCGGCCGTCGATGAAGCTGTCGGCCGCATCGTCGCGGGAGATGGAGGCTCGGTTCAGGGCTTCGCCGGCGATCTGAGCAAGCGAGCCATCGCCGAAGACCTCGTGGGCAAGTTCCCCGGCATCGAGATCCTGGTGAACAACCTGGGCATCTTCGAACCCAAGCCCTTCGAGGACATTCCGGACGAAGACTGGATCCGCTTTTTCGACGTCAACGTGCTCAGCGGCGTTCGTCTGGCTCGCCTTTGCCTGCCGGCCATGCGAAAGGCCGACTGGGGCCGGATCATCTTCATCTCCAGCGAAAGCGCCGTGCAGATTCCGGCCGAGATGATTCACTACGGCATGACGAAGACCGCCCAGCTCGCGGTTGCCCGAGGCTTGGCCGAATCCCTCGCCGGCACCCGGATCACGGTGAACAGCGTTCTGCCCGGCCCCACCAAGTCCCGAGGCGTCGACGACTTCGTGGGCGCACTCGCCAAAGCCGGCAACCAGACCTTCGAAGAATTCGAGAAGGACTTCTTCGAGAAGGCGCGGCCCACCTCGTTGATCAAGCGCTTCGAGACGACGGCCGAGATCGCGTCCATGGTCACTTACATCGCGAGCCCGCTTTCATCCGGGACGACGGGCGCTGCGCTCAGGGTGGATGGGGGCTGCACGAAGAGCGTGGTGTGAGCGTCAGTTCCTCAGGATCGTGTTTCCCTTGACCGTCACCGGCTGGCCGACGGCAAACGAAATGCCGGAGTCAATCGTGCGCAGCGACCCGTCCTGCATCCGAACGTTGACCCTGAAGACAGTGTGCGTGTTGCGGTTTCTTTCGACCGCGTTGCCGGCCATGGCACCACCGGCGGCGCCTGCAACGGTGGCGAGCGTCCGCCCCCTGCCGCTGCCGACCTGATTGCCGACCACGCCGCCCACCACGCCACCGGCCACCGCGCCGAGCCCGGAGGCGGATGCGGAGGCCTGCACAGGGCTTACCGATTCGACGGTGCCACAGACGGAGCAGGTGCCTGCAGTGGTCTGGCCATGCGCCAGGCTCGCCATGCTGGCCATTGCGGCGAGCAGGCAGGCGGCTGCCCATCGCCCTTGGAAACTGAAACTCGATGCCATGAATCCTCCGTTCATCTTCAATGTCAATGCGTTGCCGTCCGGAATCCTGCACCAGGGTCGCCACGCACGCAAGCGCATCGAAGAGGAGCGAAGTGGACTCACGTCAACTCGGCCGCCTCACGCATCTTTGCGGGATTCGCCACGATGCTGATTGACGCGATCCGGTCATCGTTCGTCTCGAACGCCAGCACCGAATGCAGTGTGCCGTTGAAGAACCGAAGCAGCCCCAGTTCGCCATTGACGCGCACCGGACGATAGTCGAGGCGCGCGTCATGGGCGGAAGCTTGACGGGCAATCACGTGGAAGAGCCGGGCGATGCGTTCTGCGCCTTGCAAGGGCTTCAGCACGACGCGTGCCTTGCCGCCACCGTCTGCCACAACCTGGGCGTCGCTGGAGAGCAGCGCAACGATGCGCCCGACGTCGCCACTCGTCGTCGCCGACACGAACTGCTCCACCAGCCAGCGATGCTGCGCGGGCGATGCTCCAAAGCGTCCGCGCGGTTCGCCCAAGCGTTGCCTCGCCCGATACATCAACTGGCGGCATGCGCCCTCGCTGCGTTGAAGGGCCTCGGCGATCTCGGTGTAGTTGAAGTCGAACACCTCGTGAAGCAGGAATGAAGCGCGTTCATCCGGGCTCAACCGCTCGAGGGTCAACAGAAAGGCGATGGACAAGTGCTGTGCCTTCTCCAGTTCGGTCTCTGGCGAGGCGAGGTCCGCCACGATCGGCTCCGTCAGCCACGGCCCGACGTAGGACTCGCGTTCCACTTTCAAGGTCCGCAGGCGATCGATGCACCAGCGCGTCGCCACGCTCACCAGCCACGCTTCCGGCGAGCGCACGCTGCTGGTTTCGGCTTCGAGCCACTTGAGGTAGACCTCCTGCACGGCGTCTTCCGCCTCCTGCCGTGTTCCCAACATCCGATAAGCGATACCGAACAGGCKCGGCCGCAGGTTCAAGAAAGCTTGGGTATCCGCCATCGCGTGACAAGTGAGAAGCGAGAAGTGAGAACAGTCGTGGGAGGCGAACCGGCACACGGTGGTGACGAAACCGGACCCTCAAACGTCTTGTATAGCGAGTCGATCAACCATTGACGTTGGAAGGAAATATGCTTGAACACACCAGCACAGATGAACAACGCGTTCTCGTCACAGGCGGTACCGGGCATCTCGGTCGAGACATCGTGGGCCAACTGCTGGCCCGGGGCAAACGGGTGCGAGTCCTGGCCAGGCTGCCGGGCCGCGACGCGCGCGTCGAATGGGCCCGCGGCGACCTCGCCACCGGGGCCGGCCTGAGCGAAGCGCTTGAAGGCGTGACCACGGTCATCAACGCTGCAACCTTCTCCCCGATCGCCCAGCGCGGCCGGATCCGGCTGGTGGACCTCTTCGCCACGCCTTCAGCGGTGGACGTGGACGGAACGGGCCGGCTGCTGCGCGAATGCCGCAACGCCAGGGTGCAGCATTTTCTGCACGTGTCCATCGTCGGGCTCAGCGAGGCTGCTTCGCTGCCTTACAGCAAGGTAAAACTGCAAGGCGAAATGCTGGTCCGAGAATCGGATGTTTCCTGGTCCGTGGTGCGCGCCGGACCGTTCTACTACCTGCTTGCACGTCTCTTCGCCAGCATGCGGTGGATGCCTTGGTGGATCCTCCCAAACGTTGTCGTCGATGCGGTGGACACCGCCGATGTCGCGTCGTATCTCGTCGATTGCGTCGGCGACGGCAGGCGCGGTATGCGTGACGAGATCGGCGGGCCCGCAGCACTGCCGCTCCCGGTTCTTGCCCGCCAGTATCTGCAAGCGCGCCGCCTGAAGAAGCGCGTGATCGGCTTCGATGTCGCTCCACAGACGGCGGTCCGGCTGGGCTTTGCCGAAGCGCACGGCCGCAAGGGGACCACCGCCTGGCATGAATGGCTCGCCGCCAACATCGACGAACCCAAAGGCACCGTCAGGCGTGTGGCAAAGCCTGCAACCGCATTCACTCACGATGAAAGGGGCGCAAATTGACTGCTACCAACCCACTCGACGCGTGGCATCGCATGGTCGTTACGCAAGACCCGAGCGGTCTGCGAGATCTGCTCGCCGATGACGTGGTGTTCCACTCTCCTATCGTTCACTCGCCGCAACGCGGCAGGGAACTTGCAGCGCGTTACCTGGAGGCCGCGCTGCACGCTTTCTTCAATCCGACCTTCCACGTCGTTCGCAAGCTCTTCGGCGACAGGGATGCGATGCTTGAGTTCGAGAGCGTCATCGACGGCGTGACCGTCAACGCGGTGGACATCGTCAGATGGAATGACGCCGGCCAGGTCGTCGACTTCAAGGTGATGGTCAGGCCACTGAAGGCCATCGGCGTGGTGCAGCAGAAGATGACCGCGAGGCTCGAGGCAGGCAAGTGAGACTTGCCGCGCATGCTTCAAACCAGCGCCGCGGAACTCTCCTGGATCAGTTGCCCAAGCAGGTCCACCATCAACCTGACACGCGGCGAACGACGAACGTCGGGGTGCACGACGCACCATATCTCTCGCAGCAAGGGGCGCTCCGGGCCTGGTGGGCCTGGTGGGCATGGCACTTCGATCAGGCCGTTGTCCGGCCTTGCGATGAAAGTGGGGAGCATCGCAAGCCCCATGCCGGCTCGGCACGCCTGGTGGACCGCCGCAAGATCGTTGCTTCGCAGGACGAAGGGTCGGTCCCCGGCAATGCGCGCAAGCAACTGCTGGTGAGGCACTTCGCTCATCGGCTCGCCATAGCCAATGAAGGTCCATTCCGACTCGGCCCCGGCGAGCCACGCCGGCGTCGCATAGAGCCGAAAGCTCAATTCTCCCAACTTGCGTGCGGCCAAGCCGGGTTCGTCAGGCCGCATGAAGCGAAGCGAAACGTCGGCTTCGCGCCGGTGGAGATTGGCCGTTCGAGCCTCGCCGACGAGATCCAGCTCGATCCCCTTCCAGCGGTCGGCGCAGCGTGACAGGTGAGGCACGAGGAACTGGCTCGCGAACACCGGCGGGGCGGATATCCGGACTGTTCCTTCAAGGCTCGTGGCCGCCGCGGCTGCCCGGGTGAACGCCAAGGCTTCGTGCTCCAGACGCTCCGCCGGAGCGATGAGCGCTTCGCCTTCGCTCGTCAACGTCCAGCTCCTCTGAAGCCGGTCGAACAAGCGCACGCCGAGACTCGCCTCCAGTGCACCGACACGCCGCGCGACCGTGGAGTGCTCGACATTCAATGTTCGCGCGGCGCCGGACAAGCTCCCTTCGCGAGCCACCGCCAGGAAGAAGCGAACGTCGTCCAATGCAGACGCCGTCTGCGCCGAGGAAATGCGTTGATCGGGTGATTTGTGCACAGCAGATGCGAAGGAATGAGGAATAGGCATGAGATCGTCCGGCCCCTAGCATCGCGTGCTTCATTCACTTGCACGGATCTCGACATGAGCTCGGTTTCACACATCATTCCATACGGCCCGCCCCTGTCGCTCGACACTGCGCGGATGATCGCCTCTGCTGCAGAGGCCGAAGCGAAGGTCAACGGCTGGCCCATGGTCATCGCGGTCATGGACAGCGGCGCCAATCTCGTCGTCTTGCACAAGATGGATCAAGCCCAGACCGGGAGCGTCCCCATTGCGCAGGCCAAGGCAGAAAGCACCGTGCGGTTCAAGCGCCCGACCAAGGTGTTCGAGGAAGCATTGACCGCCGGCGGCATCAATCTCAGGCTGTTGGCTACGCAGGGCGCATGCCCACTCGAAGGAGGGCTGCCGCTGTTGTTGGGAGGCCAGTTGGTCGGAGCGATCGGCGTATCGGGCATGCAATCGACGCAAGACGCGCAGGTTGCCGCCGCAGGGGCCAAGGCGATGGCGGACGCCGGTTGATTCGCCAGGCGCTGGAGCAGCCGGTCGCCTTCTGCACCGCCTGTTCTTAGATCAACGCCGCAATCGCTTGTCCGAGTTCCTTGGTGCTCGCGTTGCCTCCAAGATCTGCCGTGCGTGGCCCTTCACGCAGTACATGCTCGATCGCCCTCAAGATTGCGTCATGTGCTTCACGCTGTCCAAGGAAATCCAGCATCAAAGCGGCCGACCAGATCATAGCGATCGGATTGGCTACGCCCTTTCCGTAGATGTCCGGAGCGGAGCCGTGCACAGGTTCGAAAAGAGAGGGAAAGCTGCGCTCCGGATTCAAGTTGGCTGACGGCGCCAGGCCGATGGTGCCAGTGCACGCGGGCCCCAGGTCCGAAAGGATGTCACCGAACAGGTTGCTTGCCACCACCACATCGAATCGCTGCGGCTGCAGCACGAAGCGCGCAGTGAGGATGTCGATGTGCTGTTTGTCGACCTGAACCTCCGGGTAGTCCGCCCCGACTGCATCGGCGCGGCTGTCCCACCACGGCATGCTGATCGCGATCCCGTTGCTCTTGGTAGCCACCGTCAGCCGCTTGCGAGGCCGTGACTGGGCCAGTTCGTAGGCATACCTGAGCACACGGTCGGCTCCGAAGCGGCTCATCACAGTCTCCTGAACCACGATTTCGCGCTCGGTGCCGGCATACATCACACCGCCGAGATTGGTGTACTCGCCCTCCGTGTTCTCGCGCACGATGTAGATGTCGATATCACCTACCTTGCGGCCGGCCAGAGGGCACGGTACACCTTCGAACAATCGTGCCGGTCGGAGATTGATGTATTGATCGAACTCACGTCGGAACTTCAGAAGAGACCCCCACAACGAGACGTGGTCCGGAACCGTATCGGGCCAGCCTACAGCACCGAACAGGATGGCATCCTGCGCTTCGAGCTGGGCTTTCCAGTCGGGCGGCATCATGTCGCCATGGCGTTGGTAGTAGTCGCAGCTGGCCCATTCGATGTGCGTGAACTGCAGATCGAGGTCGAACCGGCTCGCAATCTTTTCGAGCACGCGATGACCCTCGGGCATCACTTCCCTGCCGATGCCGTCACCGGGGATGCTGGCGATCTTGAGCGTTCTGCGGTGGGTCTTGGTCATGGGCGAGTCTCTCGAATCCGGAAATCAAAGGTCAAGGGTCAAGCTGTCGCTGCACGCACGCGAGCAGCACGGAAGAAACTGGTTGTTCAGGGTTCGCTCCTCGGGAGTGAGAAACATGTCCCGATGATCTGGAACGCCTTCGAGTACGTCCGTCAGGCACGTGCCGCATACGCCCTGCTCGCAGGATGTCGGCACGACGATTCCGATCCGGGCAAGCGCGCTCAAGGCGGTCTCAGTGGCCGCGACTGTCACGCGCTTTCCTGTTCGCGCAGCCAGGATTTCAAATGCCGCTTCCTTGCTGTTGTCCGGTGCAGCGACCGGCTGGAAGTGCTCGAAATGCACCCGGTCCTCGCCCCACCCCAAGTCGCGGGCCGTATCGAGAACATGCTTCATGAAGCCACGCGGTCCGCATACATACAGGCGCGCACCGGCAGGCGCCTCGCTCAAGACTGCACGGGCGTCGAACTTCGTCCCGGCTTCGTCATCGAGGTGCAAGGACACCGAGCTTGAAAACGGTGCGCCTAGAAGCTCTTCGGCAAACGCCATTCTGGCTCGCGATCGCGCGCAATAGTGCAAGGCGAATCGCGACCCCGCAGCCGCAAGCTCGGCCGACATGGCCATGAGCGGCGTGATACCTATGCCGCCCGCAATCAGAAGAGCAAAGGGCGAAGGCTGCAATTGAAAGTGGTTTCGAGGGGCGCTGATCTTGAAGCATTGGCCCTCGTTCAAACGCTCGTGCACCTTGATCGAACCACCGCGAGAATCGATTGCGCGCAGCACAGCGATCTTGTATTTGAAGCGCTCGGACGGGTGGTTGAGCAGAGAGTATTGCCGCACCAGTCCGTCCAGGTGCACGTCGATATGCGCACCTGGCTCGAACGGCGGGAGCGCGCCACCCGAGGGGCGCTCCAGTTCGAGCGCACAGATGTCCTCGGCAACCAGGTTCCGTCGCGCGACGCGAACATCCAGAAGCGACGAGTTGCTCATTCCGCTTGCACAGGGTTGATCAACGTGCCAACGCCCTCGACCTCGACCTCCACGCGGTCACCCGGCCGCATGAACAGGGGCGGCTGGCGTTTGAAGCCGACGCCTCCGGGTGTGCCCGTGACAATGACGTCACCCGGCTCCAGCGCGGTAAAGGTCGAGATGTAGCTGATCAGCCGCGGAATCGGAAAGATCAGTTGTGCGGTTGTCGCGTGCTGCACCACCGTTCCGTTCAGGCGGGTGGTCAGACTGAGCTCCTGACCGTCGCCGATTTCGCCGCGCGTCACGAGCCATGGGCCGAACGCGCCAGTGTCGGGAAAGTTCTTTCCGGGAGTCCATTGCGTCGTGTGCGATTGCCAGTCGCGAATCGAGCCGTCGTTGTAAGGCGCGTAGCCCGCCACGTGCTCCCAAGCCGCGCTCTCATCGATTCGCCGGCCACCCTTGCCAACGACAACGGCGATCTCTCCTTCGTAGTCGAGCGAAGTCGACTCTCTGGGGAGGACGATCGGCTGCTGGTGCCCGAGTTGCGACGAGGTCACGCGCAGGAATACCGTTGGTTGCGTGGTCGTCTCCCGTTTGGCTTCGATTCGGTGCTCGTCGTAGTTCAAACCTATGCAGAAGATTCGAGGCGCATCGGGAACCACAGGCAGGTACTCGATTTGATCGAGAGGGATGGTCGCGGGGCGGGATCTCGCGAGGTCCTCGATCTCACTCAGGCTCATCTTGGCCAGGGCGCTTCGAAGCGTCGGAAAGCGCCCGTTCGCAGCTGCCTGCAGGTCGACGATACGCTGGTCGAAGATGGCACCCCAGCTCGAGGCGCCTCCATGGAAATAGCTCAGAAGCTTCATATGAACTCGGTTGGACTTGCTGATTGCGTCAATCGACGGTGATGCCTGCCGACTTCACGATCTTTCCCCACTTGTCGTATTCGGAGAGAAAGAAGCGCTTGAATTGATCGGGCGTTCCACCCGCCACGGAGGCGCCTTGAGACGAGAGGACGTCGCGAAGGTCTTTCTCCTTCAGCGCCGCTTTCGTCGCGTTGGAAAGGGTGTCGATGATGGGCTGAGGCGTGTTCGCTGGCGCAAGCAATCCGAACCATGTGCCCGCCTCGAACCCTTCGATGCCCGCCTCTTGCATGGTCGGGACCTGTGGGAATTGGGGCGAACGCTCTGTGGACGTGATCGCGACTGCGCGCAACTTTCCAGCCTTCACCAACGGCGCCGAAGTCGAGAAAACGTCGAACATGACATCGATCTGGCCGGCCACCAAGTCCACCAATGCGGGTCCGCTTCCCTTGTAAGGCACGTGGACCATGTCGACGTGGGCGAGACTCTTGAAGTATTCGCCTGCGAGGTGCGCCGCACTGCCGTTGCCAAACGAGCCGTACGTCACCTTGCCCGGGTGAGCCTTGGCCTCCCGCACCAGGTCGTCGACCTTGGTGATCTTCAGCGCCGGGTTCACGACCAGCAGAAGCGGTTGGGTTGCCACCAGCGTGATCGGCTCGAAACCCTTCACGGGCTCGTACGCGAGTTTGGGGTAGGTATGGGGGGTCACCGTGAGGGGCCCGGCCGCGCTGAACAGCAGCGTGTAGCCGTCCGCCGGAGCCTTTGCCACGTATTCGTGTCCGATGCTTCCTCCGGCACCAGCCCGGTTCTCGACCACGATGGGCTGACCGAGCCGCTCGGTCAGCGACTTGGCCAGCAGGCGCGCAGTCGCGTCAGTCGAGCCGCCGGCGGCGTACGGAACAATCAGCTTGATGGGCTTGGCCGGGTAGTTCTGGGCGAATGCGCCAGTTGCTCCGATCAAGGCGCAGGCGGCAAGCGCCAAGGCACGCCGCCAGCGGAAATAGGTCGAAATCATCGTGGAGTCTCCTGTCGATTCTGTTTACTTCGCGGTCGCGAGATTGCCGGCCGCCTTTTCGGGGGCGATCCGCCCGACTGGGTCGCCAAAGCGCTCCAGCATGACTTGCTCGAAGGACACGCCTTCCGAGGCAAACCAGCTGCCCGAACGCAGCCTGTAGGCCTCATGGTTCATCGGAGCCTTGGGCTCGATCCCGGCTGCAAGCGCCTTGGCCGCAGTCAGGACCGTTCGGCGGAATCGCACCACTGCGGCGTCCGAGGCGGAAAGATGCTCCTGCGTCCGGTCCGCGATCCGTCCTTGACTGTCCTGGATCATGGCGTCCTGTTCAGCAACGCCGCGAACACCCGTGAAGCTGATGTGCTTTTGTTGGTGCCGGTCGATCAGGTATTCGTTCGATCGATTACGGATCGGGATGAAATTCGCATCGACCTCCGCAACAACGCCATGTCCGCTGCCGAACTTGCTGACCTCGTCCTCCGTGAGTGGCCGGTCGGGATTCCAGGCATAGGTGTAGATCCAGCAGTTCTCATCGTCGATCGGCACCCAGGTGTAACCGAAGTGAGTTTCGCCCGGCAGCGTTGAAGGCGTGGTGCTGTGTGAAGGCACCGCGTACTGCGCGCTGCGCCAGTAGCGAACACCGTCGTCGGCGCGTCGAGCTCCTCCGACCACGAAGCCAACCTCGTGCTCGAGGATGGAAAACTTCGGCAATGGGTCCTCGCGTATCCAGCGCAGGCGCTTCTCGTCCGCTGGCGCATCCGGATTCGAGTTGGAGGGAACGCCCGGCGCCGGCATATGCAGGAACGAGAAGTGTGAGGTGTCCAATGCACCTTCGATGGACTGTGCCCAGTTGCACTCCTGGAGCTTCTTCGTCACGAACCGGTGCGACGCCGGCAACGCACCAAACTCAAGCCTCGGCACTTCCGGCAGCGTTCTCTCCCAAGGATCGGGACCCAGGTAGGCCCAAACGATGTCACCGTATTCGCGCGTCGGATACGCCTTCAGGCGGAGAGACTCGTGATAGCTCGCGTCAGGAGGCACATTGGGAAGCTCCATCGGTCGGCCCTGCACATCAAACTGCCAGCCATGGAACACGCAGCGAATGGCGCAGTTCTCGTTGCGGCCAAAGTACAGGTCGGCGCCCCGGTGCGGGCATTTGGAGGCAACAAGGCCCACCACCCCCTCACTGTTCCGAAAGGCCACCAGCCGCTCACCCATGATGTTGACGCGCATTGGCGCACCATCGCGCTCAGGCAACTCGCGCGAAAGCGCAATGGGCTGCCAGAAGCGACGGAAGAACTGTCCCATCGGCGTGTCTGCGCCAGTGCGGGTCAGCATCTCGTTGTCGGAAGCACTCAGCATGTTTGTCTCCTATGCGGTTGCGATGGAATGCCGGGGGTCTCGAATGCCGTATGGCGCACCCCAGGCGATCGTGTCCAGGGTCTCGCGCGAGGGTGCGTACTCGCAGCCGACCCAGCCCTTCCAACCCAGCTCTTCAATGAGGTCGAAGAGGTACGGGAAATGGATCTCGCCCGTACCGGGCTCGTGCCGCCCAGGCACGTTCCCGACCTGGATATGTCCGATGTAGGGCCAGGCCGCGCGCATCCGGTCGGCAATGGACCCCTCCTCCATCTGGATGTGGAAGGTGTCGAAGCAAAGCTTCACGTTGGCACGCCCAAGGGTCTTGACGACTTCGACGCCCTCGTCGATGCGGTGGTACAGGAAATCGGGAAACCGGGCGCGACAGCACGGCTCGAGGATCAGCGTCAAGCCGTGCGAGCCCGCTTGGTCCGCCGCCCAGGCGATGTTCTCCAGGAACAAGTCCATGCAGCGCACCCGATCCAGTTCGGGGCCCATGTTGCCCGGCATGACATGGATCATCGGCCCGCCCACCTGCGTCGCGTAGTCGATCGCAGCATGAATGCTGGACCTGAAATCCTTCTCTCTGCCAGGCAGCGCGGCAAGCCCGCGCTCTCCGCCGTTCCAGTCGAAAGGCGAGAGGATCTGAACCATCGAAAGCCCGTTGTCGGCAAGGCGCGCGGCAATTTCCTGCGCCGGATATTCGTACGGAAAGGCGACTTCGACGCCCTTGAATCCAGCCTTCGCCGCAGACTCGTACCGTTCGAGCATCGGCACTTCCGTGAACAGCCAGCGCAGATTGGGATCGAATCGCAACATCGTGAGGTCTCCTTGTTGCGGCCAATCGTAGGATTGCCTTATTGTTGAGGCAAGCCAGCAATTTTTAGCGGGCGTTGAGTTTTTCTCATGAATATTGGCAACGTTTCATTGCGCMAGGTCCGCGCATTCGTCGCTGTGGCGGACGCTGGAGGATTTGCTGCCGCCGCACGCAAGCTGCACCTCACGCCTTCGGCGCTGAGTCTTCTCATCAAGGAGCTCGAGTCAAACATCGAAGTGCGCCTCTTCGACCGAAGCACACGCACTACGGAGCTGTCGATCGCGGGCACCGAGTTCTATCCGCTAGCCCGCAAAGTGCTGACCGACCTTGAGCAGGCGCTGGTCAGCACCCAGGACTTGCAGCAAAAGCGGCGAGGGACGGTGCGCGTCGCATGCACTCCGCTCTATGCTGCCGCCACCCTTCCTGAAGTGCTCCGTCGATACCGGGAGAGATTTCCGGCGGTGACGGTTTACGTCCTCGACTCATTGAACCAGCAAGCGCTCGCGCGTGTAGCCAGTGGCGAGGCCGACTTCGGAGTCGCCCCTCAGCGGCAGGCCGCACCCGAGCTCATGCAGCAAAGCCTCATGCAGGATCGGGTGTGGATGGTCTGTCGACCCGACCATCCTCTTGCTGTGCACAAGCGGGTGAATTGGGCGCAGACCCTCAAGTACCCTTTTGTGAGCCTCACACCTGACTTCACCCGGCGCTTGCAAGCGGACTTGTTCCAGCACTCTTCCGCACTGGTGCTCAATCCAGCCCTGGAAGTGTCATTCATCACCACTGCGCTGGGGATGGTTCAAAGCGGATTCGGGATCACGGCTCAGCCTAGTCGCTCCCTTTCGCTGCTGCCCGCATTCGGCCTCGTCGCGCGTCCCCTGATTTCCCCAGTGGTGGATCGCCACTTGTCTCTCTTTTTCCTGAAAGGCAGAGACCTTTCGCCCGCGGCGGACAGCCTTCGTACATTTCTACTGGAGAACCTGGGTGAGCCGGCATGACCAGGCCCGCACGGAGAGGTCGTCGTCCCACAAGTCCGCAGACATGCGGGAGTCCGGCGTGAGCGTCGTTCATGACGGTGTGACTTCAGGTCAGTGGAAGCTCAATTTCAGCTTCTGCGAAAACTTCGCGCACGACAGACAGCCCGTTGAGCGCTGCCGGAAATCCCGCGTAGACCGCCATCTGCATTACAACTTCGACGATTTCTGCAGGCTTGCAGCCAACGTGCAATGCTGCATGCACATGCACACGGAGTTGGGGCTGCACATGACCCAGTGCGCACAGCGCCGCGACCGTCGCCAGCTCACGTTCGCGCAAGCCCAGGCCTTCTCGTGCGTAGATGTCGCCGAACGGAAATTCGAGCACATAGCGCGCGAAATCCGGAAATGACTTTGCGAGCGTCTGAACCACATCCAGGCCCGCTGGGCCATCCACTGCGGTCAGCATGCGTGAACCGCGTTCGTACCGGTTCATTGCGCACCTCCTCTTTCATGTCGTCGAAAATTGTCAGTTGCTGTGGCATGGCGGAAAAACATCATGAAGTCCTCTGAAAAAATTGACGACGTTCACTCTAGAGGTGACGCCGGGAACGTGGAATGACCAAGTTCGTGATACCTTTTTGATATGTCGAGTCTTTTGGATTCCCGTGCACTGGCGCTATTCCTTGCCGTCGCAGACGCACTGAGCTTTCGCCAGGCAGCTGAGACGCTTCACCTCTCCCAGCCGCCGCTGAGTCGGGCGATTCGCGAGCTCGAGGAACGATTGGGAATTCGGCTTTTCGACCGGACCACGAAGGGCGTCAACCTCACGGACGCCGGGCAGAGACTGCTGCCCTATGCGCGCAAAATCGGGAGGTTGCTCCGCGAGGCAGAAGCGGAGCTCGCGACTCAGAACTTGCCGGCAATCCTCAGGCTTGGCCTTACTAGCGCAGCGGAGCCGACCTGGTTCCGTGGACTGGCAGAACGAATTCAAGCAACTCACCCGGGAACTGTCGTATCAATCCTGTCCGATACCTCACCGCGGCTCGTACGCCGTCTTCATGGTGGGAAACTCGATGCGGCCTTCGTCGCATTGCCTACAGATGTGCAGGGGTTGAATGTCTTGGAATTCGACCGCCTTCCGATGGTGGTAGCGATGCAGTCTTCCAATCGCTTGGCCAAGCGAAAGGCGGTTCGTCTGGCAGACCTGGCGGGTGAATCGGTCTTCTGGTTTGAGCGGGCGCGACAGCCCGCTTTCTACGACCACTGCCAGAAGGTCTTCTCCCGGCATGGCTTCGCCCCCTCAAAGCTCAGGGAGCCTACGGACCATCACGTCTTGTTGGGTGAAGTGGCCAGCGGGCGTGGTGTGGCGCTACTGCCCAAGTCTTTCACTGGATTGAGACGGGCGGGCGTCGTCTACAGGTCTTTGGTCGAGGGCGAAGAACTGGCTGTCGGCATCGGGCTTGTTACGCGCGGGGACCGGCCAGGAATACGCGACATACTGACCGCAGTGGCCCTAGTTTGCTGACCCTCGCCACGGGACCAGGCGCTCGCGCAGGGACCCACTCTCTCGGGAGATCTGCTA
Organism: Variovorax sp. 05N34; assembly: GCF_056397405.1. Classification (NCBI taxonomy): domain Bacteria; kingdom Pseudomonadati; phylum Pseudomonadota; class Betaproteobacteria; order Burkholderiales; family Comamonadaceae; genus Variovorax; species Variovorax sp. 05N34. The sequence goes on along the minus strand of NZ_JBFTNI010000007.1, from coordinate 34,780 downwards.
GCCGAGTTGCTGCGCGAGCCCAATGAGAATGCCTTCGGGCCCGCGGATATAGCAGAGCCGATAAATGTCCTGATACTGGACGACTTCGCCGACGAGCGTCGCGCCGCGGCCAACGAGCCGGGCCAGCGTATCGTCGATGTCCTCCACGGCGAACATGATGCGGAGGTAGCCGAGAGCGTTCACTGGGGCGCTGCGATGGTCTGCGACCACAGACGGCGCGACGAAGCGGGACAACTCCAGCCGGCTATGGCCATCGGGCGTACGCATCATGGCAATCTCGACGCGCATACCGCGCAATCCAGTCACGCCATCTGCCCAGTCCCCTTCGATCGGGGCGCGCCCCTCAAGTTCGAGACCCAGTTCAATGAAGAACTCAACGGCCGCATCGAGGTCTTCCACGACGATGCCGAGGTTGTCCATGCGCTTGACCGTCATTCATGTCTCCTTGGGATCTAATCAGTTGCGTGCGAGGCTGCGGCCCTCCGAGATCGCCAGCGGCTAACAATTGCTCCTGTCATTCTTGAGTCGCCCTTGAAGGAACTTGCCAAGACCACCCTTAAGCTCGGTTCTTTCAAAGAGCCTGCCTTGGAATTGGAAATCTCGATCAATACGGATGATGAGCAACTGCTCAAAGTTTCCTTGACTCTTGACGAGTACACGATCGCTGCCCTTCTCAGGCGAGATGGTCTTCACCTCGACAAGCTTGCCCGCGATCGTGCCATCAGAGCCCGGCGAGTGCGTTGCGTGGCGGCGAAGCCCAAACTTGATCTCAGCGTAGATTTCTCCCAGTTCGCCCCAGACCTGCAAGTATCTGCCCGTGTTCTCGAAGTGGCGTGCCGCGCAGTCGACTAAGTCTTGGAAGATCTCTGTTTGCTCTAGGACGCTGAACGGAAAACCCTCTCTGCTCTGAAAAGGCTCAATTGAGTAGGCGTCATCTTCTGACTCATTTTCAAGTTGAGCGTCGATCCATTCGGTGCTTACGTACTCCCACTGCCAAGGAGCTACGCCAGAGCCGGCAGCATCGGCAATTTCCTCTGCGCTATAGCCACGCTCGTTCATTTCATAGAGAAAGTCCCAATCGCCCATGATTCCTCCCATGCTCAACCAGTTGTCGATAGCGCTCCGACGCGCCTGAGCCGCCAACGTCCGGAGTTGGCCCAACGTGTGTCACTCGATGTACCGGATGAATCCCGGCCCCGGCGCTCTCTCCGGCACTTCGTCAAGCTTCCGCGCGTTTGCGTAGAAGATGTCGAACCGAGGAGCGTTGCTCCAGATCTCATATGGAGGCGCGCTTTGCGCAACGGCCACGATGTCAGCCTCCCAGGCCATCTCGTAGCTTTCGGACGAGCCGCCTTGCAAGGCCTTGAAAGCAACCACGATTGTGCTGACGGTCTTTTGCCGGTCTTTGGAGAACGGCTGGCAGAACGCTATGCCTGCATTCGTCTCCACCCATTGCCCTTCCCATTCATAACGCTGTGGCAGGTTTTCTGGTTGGCGCGTGAATAGGGCTAGTTTCATAGGTATTCGTGCAATGAGAAGGTCTGAAGATCAAGAGTTCGTCGGCAATTTTTTGATGACTCTGCATTGCGGATTCTGCCGACTAAGTAGTACCGGAGCATAAGTTCGACCAACGCTCGCGCGCGAAAGCGCAATCCAAGGGGCCCGTCCCTGCGAGCAGCGTCTACGTCTTCGGCAGTTTGGCGCTCGCATCTCAACCGAATCTGTAGCTCGCGCGGCGCGACAACAGACTTCATCCACCACTTTTGAAGATGCCAATGACTCTGCGTTGAAGGCCGCGCAAGTGCCGCCGATATACTCCCCGCGATCACGTGAAGGCGTGATCGGGTTTAGCAGCCCATTGCCATCTTTGCGACGCAACTTCGGAGGCCATTCAATGGCACACCCCACTTGCGCGCTCGCGCGCTCTCCAGACGCACCCTCAACTCATCGCACCGGTCCGCCCACGCAAGCTGCGGCTGCCCTGGACAATTTGCAAGAGGCATATCACGCCGCCTCATGCCTGCGCTGTCTACTCGTGCAAGTGGAGAACGTGCGCGAAAGCCATCGCTGCTTCACCCGCACCGAACTGGCTGCATTGCATGCAGTCGTAGATTCGGAAGTCGAACGCCGGTGGCAGATCGTCCACACGGCGGCCCATTCCACACCAGCCCCATCGTGATCCATGCGCAGCCTCTCACCATCAGCGACGGAGAGACAGCGCCAGAGACGCCCAGACCCGCCGAACACCCAAAGAGCCCGGTATGCTGTGCGGGCTGTGCGACCCTTCTGCGCCGCCGAAGCGCGCAGACTCAGGCGGATCAGGGCCGCGTGTGTCTGAGCGCAGCGAGTTTCACGCGGACCCCGCCTGAGTCGAGCACTGCAGGGAAGCCCGAAGGGCCGGCGCAGCGGGGTCGCACAGCCCGCACCGCATACCGGGCGGCCCCAACAAAAGGGCAAACCCCCAATCCGCTACTTCAAAGCCACGATCCCCGGCGGCTTCCAGCTTCCACCGCCCGGTGGCAACACAGACGGCGGCGTTTCCTTGGGCCAATACAGCCGCATCACCAGATAGATCGGACCGTCCGGAGCAGGCAGCCAGTTGGATTCCAGCGCCTTGCCCGGCGAGTCCTTCTGCACATGGAGGGTCACCGAACCGTCTGGGTTGCGCTTCATGCCAGGCAGCATCGGCGAGTTGATGAGATACCGGTTGATCGGATTCTTGATCAGCAATTGAGTGTTGGCGTCATACATCGTCACTGACCAGAACGCATCGACCGGCGGCAACTGTCCGGCCGGGAACGTGATCGCGTAGCGGTGCTTGCTACCGTCGAGCGGCTCGCCCTTCTCATCGACGCGGGTGAATGGATAGACAGCTTCCACCGCATCGTTTCCATAGATGCCCCCCTTGGCAGCCGCAGCACGCTTCAGCCAATCGCCCTTGTAGAAGTTGCGATCGCCGAAGAGCGATCCGATGTTCCACCCGTTCACATCCTTTTGTCCGCTCGCCAGGAATTTGTCGATTTTCGCGTCGCCTTCCTTCATGCCGAGGCCGACAGCGGCCTTGTGCTCCAGCGACAGGTCCTTGAACTGGAAAGTCTTGCCCGGGCCGATGCCGATGCGCGCGATGCGTGCTCGCACGTCTCTGTCTTCCGCCGTGGTGGGAACGTATTGGAGCGCCGCGTCCAGGTACTCGAAGTAGTTCGCCTTGATGCCCTTGGTCGTCGCGGGAAGGAAGTTGATGGCCGCTGCAGGTGGAGGCGCGGTTTGCCCAAGGAAGGCGGACAGCGGCTGCACCTTGTAGCCCGCTTGGACCTTCACAACATTCGGCATGTCCTTCTGATCGAAAAGCTGCGTCCTGTATGCAGCCAGCGTGAAGGGTGTGGTCGAAGTAAATACCTTCTTGATGCCCGGCGGCGTGGCGCCCTTCCAGTCGGGTCCGACCACCATGTAGCTGCCGGGCCCAGAGCCGGTGGCCCGGCTGCCGATGTAGCCGTAGTTGTAGGTGTTGCCATCGTTGAGCATCACCGAGTAGTAGCGCCTCTTGTCAACCGCAGGCACGGTGAGAACCATCGGCTCGGCCCGCAGGTCCAGCCAGACCGTGGAGTAGGGTGTGTCGCTGTTCGGCGTGATGACCGCCGTGTCTTGATAGGTGAAGACGCGGGGTTCGTTCTTGATCTGGTTGAAGGGGGCCTTGAACTGCGGGCCGCCCTTGTCCACGGCGTACTCGTTCATCACCGCGTAGTTCATCACGATTGGCAGCCCGTAGATGAAGGCCTCCTCGGCAATGGCCTTGGTCTCAGCGAGGCTGGGGGCCGGGATGCCGGCGGCTGCATCGGCCTTTGCGCCTTGCGACACCGGATCGTTCTTGCTGGCGCAGCCCGCCAGCAAAAAGGCCGTCGCGACGGCACAAGTGAGAATTGACTCGAAACCGCTCTTCGCCATCACTGTCCTCCAAATTGTGTTGAGCCGTGCGCCACCGGTCAGGGACGGACGATCAGCTCATGATGAAGGGAAAGTCGGCGGCCAACAACTTCCCTAAAGGGCAGTAGACGACCGGGGAGGTCAATGCGGCTCAAGCCAAAGCCAAACCGCTACGCCCACGGCCAGCCACAGGACGACGACGAGGAGCGCGCCGGCCCGGCTGCTTGGTTTGGCGCCCTTCGTTTGCATCCACTCTTCTGCCTGGGTGCGACATTCCGCCAGGACTTCAGACGGTAGCAGTTTGATGGTCAGCCAGATCAGAACAGGGAGCAGCAGGACATCGTCGACATAGCCCAGCACAGGGATAAAGTCTGGAATCAGGTCGATGGGACTCAGCGCGTAGGCCACGACGAACATGCCCAATGCCTTCGCATACCAAGGCGTGCGAGGATTTTTGGCTGCGAACCAAAGCGTCACTGCGTCGCGTTTGATTCGCTTGGCCCAGCTCTTCAAGTTGCTGCCGATGCTCATGAGCGCAAGCATGCCAGCCCGTTGGCTACCATCCCGCGGCAAGTCAAGGAAACCACATGCCAACCATCCTGCAAGCACCAACCTGCATCTGGCCCGCCGCCGCGACATTAGGCGAAGGCACCCTCTGGTCCCAGAAAGAGCAAGCGCTCTATTGGGTAGACATTCTCGGACACCGCCTCTTTCGCTTGGACCCCGTCACGAATGCCCGCGCCATCTGGCAGTTCGACGAAGAGATCTCCGCCATCGCCGAACGCGCGACAGCACCCGGCTTGATCGTCACCTTGCGCAGAGGCTTCGCCTTCTTCGACCCCGCTGCGCCGGACGCAAAGCCCGAGTACCTCCATCAGCCCGAGCCCGAACTCGAGAACAACCGATTCAACGACGGCAAATGCGATTCGCAAGGCAGGTTCTGGGGTGGCACGATGGACTTCGCCTGCAAGGCGCCGACAGGCTCGCTCTACCGCTTCGATCCCGACGGAAATTGCACCAGGCATGACGAAGGCTTCGCCGTCACCAATGGTCCTACGTGGTCGGCCGACGGGAAAACGATGTACTTCAACGACACCGTCACCGCCCGCATCTACGCCTACGACTTCGAGCCGGCCAGCGGCACCCTCTCCAACAAACGCGAATGGCATCGCTTTGCTCGAGGTGACGGCTATCCGGACGGCATGACCACCGATGCCGCCGGCAGACTTTGGATCGCGCATTGGGGCGGTGCCTGTGTCACCTGCCATGACCCCTCAAATGCCGAGGAACTCTGCCGCATCGCACTGCCGACGAGCCACATCACCAACTGCGCATTCGGCGGACCTGATCTGGACATTCTCTTCATCACCAGCGCCACCAGCGAACTCACTCCTGCCCAGCGAGAAGCCGAGCCCGAGGCAGGCGGCCTCTTCTCCGTTCGCCTGGACGTCGCCGGATCGCCGACATTCGCGTTTCGGGGCTGAAGAAAAAAACCTCCATTCTTAAAACAAAGGCGTTAATTTTCAAGCCCCTTACACCAAAGGGCAGGTTGCCATGCACTTGGGCTGCGTGTTCAATGCACCTCGGTTCCAGCCGAATCACCCAAAACCTTAATAGCCACCGGCAGACAGTGGCCCTGGAGATGTGGAATGAGTGATCTGACCGACCTGAATCCGAACCCCGTGGACGAAACACCGATCGTCCGCTTGATTGATGACGACGCGTCCTTCCGGCGCGCCGTCCAGCGCCTCTTTCGCGCAGCCGGACACCGCGTCGCGGAATACAACTCGGTCGGCGCGATGCTGCTCGAAGGCATTGGCTCCGCGCCAGGATGCCTGGTGCTCGACATCCACATGCCCGGCCCCACTGGCCTGGACCTCCAGGAAATGATCGCCACGCAGCCGGAGCCGCTGCCCGTGATTTTTGCGACGGCCGAGGCCACCGTGCACGAAACCCTGCGCGCCATGAAAGCCGGCGCGTCTGATTTTCTTTTCAAGCCGGTTGACGGCGAAGCGCTGCTGGCGGCAGTGAACAAGGCCATCGCCGAAGATGCCACCCGACGCCGGGCCCGGCGTCGCCTCAACGATCTGCAGAATCGCTACTCGCGACTCAGCCCCCGTGAACGGCAAGTGCTCGACATGGTGGTCAATGGCGCCCTCAACAAGCAGATCGGCGCTGAACTCGGTGCGGCGGAACGCACGGTCAAGGCCCACCGCGCGCACGTCATGGAAAAAATGGAAGTGACTTCGCTGGCCGATCTCGTGCGCGCCGCTGGTCAACTGGGCGCAACCGCCGGCGAGCTTGGCCGTGTCGGCGCCTGATACCCCGCCACCCATCACCCACTACCCATCACAGCCATCGTGAACAAACCCTCTCGCGCAGGCATGGCCTGGATTCCCGATGGGGCCTTCCTCATGGGGTCGGACCACCACTACCCGGAAGAGGCTCCTGCGCACAAGGTCTCAGTCAAGGGCTTCTGGATCGACACCCACACCGTCACCAACGCCGAGTTCAAGCGCTTTGTCGAGGCCACGGGCCACGTCACGCTCGCCGAGCGCCCGGCGAACCCGGACGACTACCCCGGCGCCGACCCGGCGATGCTCGTACCCTCCTCCGTCGTCTTCCGCAAGACACCAGGGCCGGTCGACCTCCGCAATCCGCACAACTGGTGGACCTATCAGGCGGGCGCCAACTGGCGACATCCACGCGGACCCGGCAGTTCGCTGCAAGGCTTGTGGGCGCATCCGGTCGTGCACGTGGGGTTCGAGGACGCCGAGGCCTATGCCAAGTGGGCTGGCAAGGAGCTCCCCACCGAAGCCGAATGGGAGTACGCCGCCCGCGGCGGCCTCGAAGGCAAGGAATATTGCTGGGGCGACGAGCTCACGCCCGACGGCAAATCCATGGCCAACACCTGGCAAGGCGAATTCCCCTGGCAGAACCTGCTCGAAGACGGGTTCGAGGGCACGGCACCCGTCGGCTCGTTCCCGCCCAATGGCTATGGGCTCTACGAGATGGCCGGCAACGTCTGGGAATGGACCACCGATTGGTACCAGGAACACGGAAAGATCACGCATGCCTGCTGCACGCTGGAGAACCCGCGCGGCGGCAACAAGGACGACAGCTTCGATCCGCGCACGCCGCAGGTGCGCATCCCTCGACGCGTGATGAAGGGAGGCTCGCACCTGTGCGCGCCGAACTACTGCCGCCGCTATCGGCCGGCCGCGCGCATGCCCCAGCCGATCGACACCTCGACAAGTCACCTCGGGTTTCGGTGCATCGTGCGCGGGGCGTAGATCTTGACGGCCGGCGTGGCTGCGTTCAGGGGATCAGCCGAACGGCCCCACATGAAAGATCATGCTCACGATCACGAAGCATCCCAGCGCCAGCAGCAGGACGGCCACCAGGAGCGTGAACGAATGCGGGAAGCCGCTTTCTCCATGAATAAGGCCCTGCGCCTTCAAGGCCGCACGCTCCCTGCGCAGTTGAAGCATGAAGCTGGAGTGATAGGTGATGCCGGAAATCAGCATCGCGATGCCGATGAGTACGAGCGCCTCGCCGAATTGCCGAGGAAACTCGCCGCTCTTCAACAGCTGCGACTCGTTGAGCTTCTGGAACACCTGGAAGACGGTGAATCCAAAGCCGATCAGGGACAGCGCGGTTCGAATGACCGACATCAGCGTTCGGTCCGCACTCATCCGGGTCCGCTGGAAGGACATCCCCGTGCGGCGCGAAGACAACTCGACGGAGATCTCCTCGGCAGTCATTCCCTTCTTGCGCTCGATGGAGTCTCCGGTCATTCGCAAAGGAGCACAAGATGCTCGTTGTTGGAGAGTCGAGAATCCTAAAGGCGCGTAGTCACAGCGTCAAATCCGCCCGCTCCGGCATTTGACATCGCAAACAAGATCAGGGCAGCCTCAATCACATGGACGARGTGCTACACACTCTGGCGCGCGCGCTGTCGCAGTTCTTCGAAGCCGCGACGCTCGTTCTGCTCGCGCTCGGCGCGCTGCTGGCGTTGAAGAACCTGATTGCAGGTCTTCTCGCGCGCCGTCCGCCCGCCGATGTCGCGCTGGATGTGTGGCAGGGCCTCTCGCGCTGGATCATGGTGGGCCTGGAGTTTCTCCTCGCGGCGGACCTCGCCGCGACCGTGGTGTCGCCCAGTTGGGACGAACTCGGTCGCCTGGGCGCCATCGCAGCCATCCGGACTTTGCTCGGCTTTTTTCTGGGACGCGATCTCGAGTCAGCTCGAAGGATCGCCCGCGAGAACGCCGAATTGAACAAGACGCGATGACGTCCGCCAAGCCAACGCAGCACGCCCCATGATCAAAAACGGATTGCACACTTTCATTCGCTGCACCGCCATCGCAGGTGCTTGCCTTGTGCTGCCTCTGACGGCCCTCGCCGCGTCCGCCGCCGGCGGAAGCTACGCGCTCGATACCGCTCAACTCTTCACCGTGTTCTTCATTACGCTCGGGCCGCTCAAGCTGCTGGGGCCATTCGCGCGGTCCACGCGCAATCTGGGTACAAAGGCTTTGCGCGCACTGGCATTGAAGGCCGCGCTCATCGGCATCGTCGCGCTGACCGGGGGAGGCTTTGTCGGTCGCTGGCTCGCCGCGAAGTGGATGGTGCCGCCCGGTGCGCTCCAACTTACCGGGGGCCTGATATTTTTTGTGGTCGCGCTCCAGGGCGTATTGGCACAGTACGAGGTGCAGGTTCACCCACCCGCCGATGCATTGCCGGTCCAGCCCGACGCGATGAAGATTGCATTCCCGATGCTGGTGACGCCCTATGGCGTTGCCGCCGTGATCCTGCTGCTTTCGATGAGCGGTGATGCCGAGCGCACAGAGCTGACGATGGCGATGCTGGTGCTCGTGATGCTGCTGAACCTGCTCGGGATGATCTTCGTGCGCGAGATCATGCGGCCCGCGGTGGTGGGTGTGTTGCAGGTGCTTGCCGCGGTCCTCGGCGTCATGCAGGTGGCGCTTTCGATCACGATCATGCTGGGCGCCTTGCGCGTGCTCGGCCTCGTGGGAGCCGCTTCGTGAATGCGGCCGCCACAGGGCCGCAGCGCGGCGATCGGGCGCTTGGAACTCAGCGCGGCAATACGCGAGCGTTCTCGCCGCTGCCTTCAATGTAGACCTGCTGCCCCACGCGCAGCGACGGGTTGATGGGCTGGCTCACAGACACCAGAACGCCGTTCCTGATCCGCACGACGATCTGCTGGCCTGGCTGCGGCCGGTCGTAGCGCTTCGCGACCTCCGAGCCCGCGAATGCGCCGCCGATGGCACCGGCGACCATCGCCACATCCCGACCTGTTCCTCCGCCGATGAGGCTGCCGAGGCCCACACCCGTGAGACCGCCAACCACCGCGCCCACGCCCGTGTGCTGCGGACTCTGCAGGTCCGTCGGCGTGATCTGTTCGATCACCCCCTGGCGCACCTCCATGGACCCCGGGGCCTGGGATCCGGGCGCCGCGCAGGCGGCCATCAACAGCGTCAGCACGACGGCGCCGATACGAGAGAAGAGTTTGGTCATCAGATTGCTCCTTGAGTGGATAGAGGCTTCGCACGAATACCGGCGACAAGGTAAGTCACACCCAGCGCCAGCGTCAACACCGCCACGAGCGAACGTCGGCCGTCGTCCGTGGAAAAACCAAGCACCAGCGCGATCCCGAAAAGCAAGGTGCATGCACTTGCAATGATCGCCGGCAGTGCGCCGATGCGAAGGCCGCCGGTCAGCCTCCGCCTGTTCATCGACACATAGATCAGCCCGACGATCCCGAGCGCGATGCATGCGACGACGATCGCGCCAAGGTAGACGACGGCGCCAAGCACTCGCGACTGGATGTTCGGAGCGAGGAAGGTCACCACGCCGATGGCGAGCCGCAAGGCACCGTCCGCCAACGCGAGCCCGGACAGCCATCGCGCCGCCGGATGCTTCGACAGCGCGAACCAGAGCACGAGGCCCAGCACGCCGTCGAGCAACGCGAAGTAGCCGTTGTGGCCGTACTGGCCGCCTGCCTGAGGGCCGGCCGGGGACATCGACATCAGGTACGCGGCGAAGAGCACGCTCACAGCGCCCCGCAGCAGCAAGACTGTTCGCAGGCTCATGAGTGGCTTTCTCGAAAGGTGTGCAAGGTATTCAGGCTAAAGGTATTCGTCATGGCGCGCTCGCCGGCTGCACGACCAGCGCTTCGCCCTGGAGCAGCGTCGCTTCCACCTGGTCGCCCACCTTGAGAGAGGCGAGAAGCTTCGGGTCGTTGACGTCGAACTTGCGGATTTCCCTCACGCCACGGAGCGTGAGCTTCCCGGCCTTTCGGTCGATGGCGGTCACGTTCGCAACGGCCTGGATCCTGTGCTTCACCACGACACCGGGCCGGTCGCCGGGTTGTGCCACGTGCACCTGGAGCCAATCGGTACGCTCGCGGATCCCACCGGTCGTCTTTCGAAGGCCGAGCAAGAGTGCCTCGCCTTGCTTCAGGGTCACGCGATCGCCGACTTTGAGTTGATCGAAGTTCTTCACGGCTTCGCTGGCGTGGATGACGGTGTCCGGGCCATCGGGGCGCGACAGCGTGATGTCGCGCGTTGCCGGATCGATGGCGAGGATGGTGGCCGTGCGAGCGCGCACACGCCCCGCAACCGCCTGCGCCTCGCCGGGCTCCCTTCCAATCACGACCTCTTCCTGGCCGGACGCCGGCACCGCCGGCTTGTCCTGCGACCATGCCGGAAGCGCCAGGGTCGTCGCCAACACAGTCACCACCGTCGTCGCTATCGCCATGCCGGAAATGCGCTTGTTCATGAAGAGGAGTCCGGGTGCGTCGGAAAGAACCTAGCTGGGCGACCACGGGCTGACCAACTGCCAAGGCACCGCCTTGTCGCCCTTGTTCTTGTTCCTGCAAAAGATGTAGTCCCCGGCGTTCTGCAGCGATCCGGCCTTGTTTTCGATGCGTGCCATCCTGCACCCCGGGCGCCCCTTGGGGTCTTCCGCAGGCGTAACGCTGCCGCTGTTTTGCGTGCCGGGGCTCGCCCATGTCACGGTGGCGCCGTCCTTTCCGCTCTCGAGCGCGCCGTCGATGGTTTTCGTCATCAGGTCGATGTCGGCCTGCTTGAATCTCGTGATCGGTGTGTCACGGATGGCGTTGTAGCGCTGCAGCGGCTGCGCTCCGGCGACGGTCGTCGCCAGCAGGACCGCGGCAATCGCCAGAAGCCTCAATGTGTGGATACCTTGCATGGTGGTCCTCCTTGTCCTTATTTGAGAAAACGAATTTCACCCGGGTGAACCTCACCCGGCAGCGCGCGAACCCCTTCGAGGCATTGCAGGCTGGATGACGTTGTAGCTCGGCCCGGCAACAAAATCCATTGGGGCATAGCTCCGTCCGGCGGCCGTCGTGCTTCGCCGCAGCCACGCGCCTCATCTTGACGGGCGCCCGCGGAAGCTGGAAATAGACCGAAGGGGCAAGAGTCATTGCCCCTTGGGGCAATGCGCAGAGCGTCACGCATTCACAACAGACGCACGCACATCTCGCAATAGTTCGCTTGGGGGATGGCGTCTCCCGCAAGCCCCGCATTAGGATGAAGCGAGCATCGACACACATCACAGGCAATCAGGGAGGCCCGGGTGAAAACGCGTTTCGACATCGAGTCCATCGTCGCGGCGACGGCGGTCGCCATCATCGTTCCGATGACGGTGCACGCCCAGCCGATTTCCGCGCCCGTACCGGCAGAACAACAAGAAGCTGACTATCGAGTGATTGCCGCACGCTGCGGCACCCCGGCGTTCGAGAAAACCTTCTACAACCAGTCGAGGGCCGCGGTTGCTGCGGGGCTGGTCAACAGGAACCGCCCGCCAGCCGACGTGGAAAAGACAGTCACCGCCCTGCGGCGCAGCCCGTTCGTGCTGGTCGCGGTACAAGCGGACTGCCCGGCCCAGTTGAAGCAGCTGGCCGATCTTCAGAAAAGCCGCAGCGAAGTCATCAGGACTTCAAGAGCACGCAAGGCCGTGGGTAAGTAGATCGTGGATCGGTTCGGCCGCTACAGCTCGCCGTAGACGCTCGCGTCAGGCTCTGCCCGGTCATGCCGCTTGGATGCGCTGCGCAAGCTCAGCACCCAGAGCCGCGCGTGGCGTTGTTCGCGGCTTTCAAATCGCTCTGCAAAGCGCCGGATGGCGGGACGTTCGATCGCAGCGATGGTCATCCAGTCCGTACCGCCGAAAGACGGAGCTTCCCCGCTTCGATCGACGAGCGCCGGCCGCAACGCCATGACCCAGTCGGTGGGGAAGCGCGGATCGCGATCCAACGTTCGCAAGGCAATCTTCGCCGCCATGGGGCTGAGCGCCGAAATCTTCTGGAGATGGAATTCGAGGTCCATGACAACACCCTGCTTTTTTCAGACACAAGACGATACATGTGTATCTGAATCTTACGCAAGGGTGTTAGTCGGGGTTTTCACGCGCTATTGCGAACTCATTCGTTTGTATTCATTGCGCTTCATGGCGAGGTAATCGTCCCGTTCGACTTCGTGAAGCTGCCGGGCATAGCGCTCGGTGCTGTCGAACCAGAGGGCGAGCCGATCCTGCAATTGCGCCCGGGTCGGATGTTCCATGAAGGCATCGATCGCGAGGTAGTAGCGCATGGTGTTGCGCTCCACCACGCCGAGCACGCCGCCCACGTAGGCGTCCTTGCCGGTGGAGGTGAAGCCGACCTTGTCGCTGCCGATCGTCTTGAGATAGCCCTGCATGGCGATGCGCGCCGCGGTGCCGTAGCCATACGAGTAGCCGAGATGCATGAATGTCTTGCCGTCCGGCGTCGGCGTGGCCTCGAGCTCGATCCGATAGTCGCGGGTCGACAGCGGCCCCTTGTCTGCGCCGAGGCCGACACTGAGATAGTCCGCTCCGACCGTGGCGGGTTGCCAGACGAAATCGATGCGCTGGGCCTCGGACAGGGGTTGGTCGAACTTGCGGCCGGCAAAGACCGTCACAGTTTTTATGTCGCTCTTCGAACTCACCGTGCAGCCCTTGGTGTTCAGGTGGAGCATGAGCACTTCGCACCAGACGCCCGGCTGGCTCAACTGAGTGCTCACCTCGCTGAAGGGGTGGTTCAGTACCGCAAAGATGTTGCCGCTCAACTGGCCTGAGGACTCTGCGGATTCGAGCACCAATGGCCGTCCGAAGACGTTCTGCGTGAGTTGGGATTGGACCGCGCCGTATTTCGCCTGGAGGGCTTCGGCGCTGCCGAGCTGTCTTTGGGCCAGCGCGACGGCCGGCAGGAAAAGAATGAAAAGCCAGAGCGCCAATCGGCGGAACATCGAGTGCTTCATGATGAATCGCATTCTTTCCGCGCGGCGGGAGCTCGGCTTGCAGGTGACCCTGCTGACGGAGCGGCAAGCTGCGCGCCGCGCAAAGCGCAGCTTGCCTGTCCCGTCGGGTTATACCGCCATGATCGACACGGCCTTGGTCACCAGGTAGCCTTCCATGGCTTCGGGTCCACCTTCCGAACCATAGCCCGAATCCTTCACGCCGCCAAAAGGCATTTCAGGCGTGGGCGCCGCCGGCTGGTTGATCCACAGCATGCCGAGTTCGAGCCGCTGCGACAACAGGTGCGCGTTCTTGATCGACCTGGTGAAGGCGTAGCCGGCCAGGCCGTAAGGCAGGCGGTTGGCTTCGGTGATCGCCTCTTCGATCGTGTCGAAGCCGCGGATGGCCGCGATGGGGCCGAAAGGTTCGTTGTTGAACACGTCCGACGTCAGTGAAACATCGGTCAGCACCGTGGGCGCGAAGAAGTTGCCCTCCGAGCCGACGCGCTCGCCGCCGGTTGCGACCTTGGCGCCGGTCGCGCGTGCGTCGTCGACCACCTTGGCCATCGCGGTCAGGCGACGGGCGTTGGCCAGCGGGCCGAGCGTGGTGCCTTCGGCGAGGCCGTCGCCCAGCTTCAGGCCCTCGGCGTGCTTGACCATCGCTTGAGCGAATTCATCGCGGATGCTGTTGTGCACCAGGAAGCGGGTCGGCGAGATGCAGACCTGCCCGGCGTTGCGGAACTTCGCGGCACCCGCGGACTTGACCGCCAGCACCACATCGGCGTCTTCGGCCACGATCACCGGCGCATGTCCGCCCAGTTCCATCGTGGCGCGCTTCATGTGCGCGCCAGCCAGCGCTGCAAGCTGCTTGCCCACCGGTGTCGAACCCGTGAAGGTCACCTTGCGGATGATCGGATGCGGAATGAGATAGCTCGAAATCTCCGCCGGATCGCCGAACACCAGCCCGACGGTGCCCTTGGGCACGCCGGCATCGACGAAAGCCTGCAGCAGCGCAGCGGGCGATGCGGGCGTTTCTTCAGGCGCCTTGACCAGGAACGAGCAGCCACTGGCCAGTGCGGCACCGAGCTTGCGAACGATCTGGTTGATGGGGAAATTCCAGGGCGTAAAGGCGGCGACTGGCCCGATCGGCTCCTTGAGCACCAACTGCTGCGCGGCGAGGTTGCGCGAGGGCACGATGCGGCCATAGACACGCCGGCCTTCGTCCGCGAACCACTCGATGATGTCGGCGCCGGCGAGCACTTCACCGCGGGCTTCGACGAAGGGCTTGCCCTGCTCTTGCGTGAGCACGCGGGCGATGTCGGCGGCGCGTTCGCGCACCAGCGCGGCTGCCTTGCGCATGGTGGCCGCCCGCTCGTTCGCCGGGATCTTGCGCCAGGCTTCGAAGCCGCGCTGCGCCGAGTCGAGCGCACGATCCAGGTCGGCGATGCCCGCATGGGCGACCTTGCCGATGGTCTTGCCGGTTGCAGGATTGACGACGTTCAGAGTCTTGCCGCTGGCGGCGTCGCACCACTCGTTGTCGATGAGCAGGCGCGTGTCGGGATAGCTGGAAGTGGTCATGCTGGGTCCTTGAATCCGTGAAAGAGGAAAGAGGGGTGTGTCGATTCGTGCGGGACGAATGCGACGAAGGCCGTGTGCCGGATGGGCATGGGCGCAGCACCGATCCTAGCGCCCTTTGAAGCCAGTCCGTGCGGCATGGGCACTGGGGGCGGCATCCTTCAAGGCTGCTTCTTGTCCTTGGCCTCGACCATCCCGACCGGCCGCGGCGTCATCGAATCCGCGATGTCGACCCAGCCGCCGCCCATCGCCTGGTAGACGTTCACCACCTGCGTGTAGCGGTCGGTCGTCAACGATGCGAGCGTGAGTTCGGCCGCAAAGAGTTCGGTGTCGGCAACGAGCACTTCAAGGTAGCCGATGAGGCCGCTTTCGAATTTGAGTCTCGAGAGCCGGGCGAACTCACGCAGTTGAACCACGCGCTCGCGCTGGAAGCCTACGCCTTCGATCGTCTTCTGCGTGCCGATGAGCGCGTCATTGGTGTCGCGGAAGGCATTGAGGATGGCGGACTGATAAACCAACTCAGCCTGCGTCTTCTGCGCTTCGGCCGATTGCACCTGCCCCTGGATGGCGCCGAAAGTGAAGATCGGACCGGCCACCCCCGCCGCCGCTTGCCACGCGGTCGCAGGGCCCGTAAGGAAGCTGCCGGCGGCGGTGCTGGTCGAGCCGAACGCGCCCGTCAGCGAAATGGTCGGGTAATAAAGCGCCCGCGCCGCGCCGATGCTGGCGTTCGCGGCCACGAGGTTTTGCTCGGCCGCGAGGATGTCCGGCCGGCGTTCGAGCAATGCCGATGGGAGGTCGGCCGGGATGAGCGGCGCCGCGAGTTCGTCGATGGTCTTGCCGCGCGGAATCGGACCCGGATCACGCCCGAGCAAGATCGAGATGCGGCCCTCGACCGCCGCGATCTGCTGTTCGATGACGGGGATCGACGCCAGCGCCTGCTGGTACTGCGAGCGCACCTGCGAGACTTCGGTCTTCGACACGATGCCGGACTTGAAGCGAAGATCGAAGATGCGCGCCGTTTCGCCGAAATTGCTGGCCGTCGCCATGGCGATTTCGCGCTGGCGGTCGAGGCCGCGCAGCGCGAAGTAGCTGGTCGCGACACCCGTCACGAGCGTGAGGACAACGCCGCGCTGTGCCTGCTCGCTGGCATAGACCTGCGCCTGGGCGGCTTCGCTCAGGCGCCGCACCCGCCCGAAGAGATCGACCTGCCAGGTGGCACCGAGCGCTGCCTGGTAGAGCGAGAAATAGGGATCGGCGGGCTCCGGTATCGGCGGCTGGCCCACGCGGCTTGCACGCGATCGGCTGGCGCCGCCACTGTAGGCAAGCTGCGGATAGGCTTGCGACTTGGCCGAACCAAGGGTGCCGATGAACTGGTCCACGCGCGCGGCGGCGACACGAACGTCGAGATTGCCCCGCAGCGCGGATTCGATCAACTCGTTGAGCACCGGATCGCCGAACTGCTCCCACCATTTGGTGTTGGCAACATCGGCGGCCTT
This sequence comes from Variovorax sp. 05N34, assembly GCF_056397405.1. Taxonomy (NCBI): domain Bacteria; kingdom Pseudomonadati; phylum Pseudomonadota; class Betaproteobacteria; order Burkholderiales; family Comamonadaceae; genus Variovorax; species Variovorax sp. 05N34. The sequence continues at coordinate 18,498 of NZ_JBFTNI010000007.1, read as the reverse complement.
CGGGTAGTCGATCCGCCATGCCGCGGGTGCCTGCACTTCAGGGCGAACGTAGTTGGGTCCGACGGTGCAGCCGGCGACGACAACGGAGAGGGCAGCCAGCGCTGCCAGCGCAAACGTCTTCATGGGGCTTTCCTCGCTCGAATGTTCAGCAGGGAGATCGATATCGTTTGAAGCATCAGGAGAGCATCCAGATGAAGAGCAGCGTGACCACGAGCAACGCGATGCACGCGATGGGCCAGCGCCGCAGGAAGCTGTCTGCGCGCTCGAAGCCCGCGCCGGTTGCGAAGCTCGCGCCCTTCAGGCCGCCCAGCGCAATGCCGATGTCGCCAGCAGGAATGCGCGGAAGAAGCTGCCTCGATCGGTCCAGCACGACAGCAAGCGCAGCGCCCACGAGCACCGGCCACAGCGCTGACCACAACGCAACGGGCGCGAGGGCCTTGGGCAGTTCGTCGACCGGAAACTGGAGGTACAGCACCCACGGCACCACGAGAGAAGCCAATGCCATCGCGAGCCATGCGCCAGTCAGCACCCATGGGGCGCGTGCGTCCGCGTCCGGCGCCGTGTTGCCGCTCAAGCAACGCAGGAAGTGGATCATGAGCAGCGTCGACGCAATCGACGACACGACCGCCACGCTGCCGGCCAGGCCATCGCCAAGCAGATCCTTGGCCGCGTACTTGGCGAGCGAGCCGCCCGTCAGCGGCAGACCACCCAGACCCAGCGCGATCACCGCGGCTGGAACCAACATGGGCCACAAATGCCGCCGCCCCGTGAGACCGATCACGCCCACCGCGAGGAACAAGCCGCCCTTCACCAGCAGATGGTGCGCAGCGTAGAAGGCAGCGGCCATCGCCGTGCTGCCGTCGCCCGCAGCCAGGCCCATGCCGATGACGGCCACGACGAAGCCCATCTGGCTCACACTCGAATAGGCAAGCACTGTCTTGGGCCGCGTCTGCGTGATGCCGATGAGCACGCCATACAAAGCGCCAATCCATCCGACCGTGGCGAGCGGATAGCCGAAGTCGGGCAGCGCGGCATCCAGCGGCAGGAAACGCACCATCGCGATGACGCTCGCCTTGACCACCGCGCCGCTCATCACCGCGGCGGCCGGGATCGGCGCCGCACCGTAGGCCAGCGGCATCCAGAAATGAATCGGCACGAGGCCCGCCTTCATGCCGAGCCCGATGAGCAGCAATGTCAGCGTGAGGTCGCGCGTCGGTGAAGTGGGTAGCGCCGCAACGGCATCGCTGATCAGCAGGCTGTCGCCGGGTGTCGAATTCGCCATCAGGATGAGGCCGGCCAGCAGGAAGGCTTCGGCCAGGAGTGCCAGCCCCAGGTAGAGCGCTCCCGCGCGCAACGCATCGGGTCCTTTGCCCTGAAGCACGAGTCCGCTGGCCCCAACGCTCAGCACCGCGAGCAGGAAATAGAAACTGATGAGATCCGCCGCCAGGAACACCCCGACGCAGCCGGTCAGTGCCATCAGCCAGCAGACGATGAATCCGTCAGGCTCGGCCCTGTCGCGCAGAAAGCGTGCGGCATAGGCGCCGGCCACGATCCACAGCAGCGCTGCGACCCCGAGCAGCATGGCGCCGGGCGCATCGACAGCGAAGCTGAGCGAGAACGCTGCGTTGCCCATGACGAAGCTCGTTCCGTCGTTGTCGAACAGCGCGGCCAGCAGCGCCGGGACCGGCGCAAACACGAACAGGAGCGGCAGGCGGCGGCGCAGCGGCTTCCAGGCGCTCGCGATCAACAGCAGGAGCGGCACACCCATCGCGAGCGGCACCATCACCTGCACGCCCAGCAGGATCGCGAGGAAGGTGACCGAGCCGATGATCATCGCGCCCCCACGGCGCCGATCGCGCCAATCGGCGACAGCCCGGGCCGGCCGATCTGCGCCACGTCGACCGGACACATCGCCGAGAGACCCAGCAGGAACGAGCAAAGGGCCACCACCAGCACGGCGACTTGCTGGTAGCGCGGCACCAGCTTCTTCGGCATCCAACCGGCGTCCGCGGGCGCCATCGCACGAACGACCACCATGAACACATACGCGCTTGTCAGAAGCCCGCCGACGAGCATGACAAGCACCCACCACCATTGCGCCGTCGCGATGGCCGCGGAAAGGAGCAGCCACTTGGCAAGGAAGCCACCGGACGGCGGAAGCCCGATCAACGATGCGCCACCGAGTGCGAAAGCGGTCAGCGTCATTGGCAATGCACGTCCGATGCCGCGGAGGTCCGCCATGCGGTCGTGGCCGAGAGTGGAATAGATCAACCCCGCCGCCAGGAACATCGCGGCCTTCGCCGTCGCATGGGAGATGGCCTGGAGCATGCCGCCGGACACGGCCGAAGCGCTGTCGATCTGCGCAGCCTCCAGCCCGGCGACGAGGGGAAACATCAGGAACAAGTAGCCGATCTGCGCGACTGTCGAATAGGCGATCAGCAGCTTCAGCCGGGCCTGGCGCAGCGCCACGACATTGCCGACCAGGATCGCCGCGGCACCCAGTGTCGCGAGCAGTTGCGTCGACGGCAGCGTCACGACACCGGCAAAGACGTCGAGCCACAGGCGAACCACCAGAAACCACGCGCCCTTGATCACCAGCGCGGAAAGCACGGCGCTGGCCGCCGCGGGCGCGCCGGCATGCGCGGGCGGCAACCACAGGTGCAGCGGGAAGAGCGCGGTCTTGGCGATCAGCCCGACTGTCATCAACGCGGCCGCGGCCCACGCGATGGGCTCGGGCTGGATGCGCGATGCCAGGAGCGCAATGTCCAGCGTGCCGTAGGCGCCGTAGAGCAGAAACGCGCCCAGCAGATAGAACATTGAACCCAGGAGTGCAAACAGCAAATAGCGCAGCGCCGCTTGCAACGTCTCGCCGCGTCCGTCGAGGCTGACCAGCGGAACGCCCGCAAAGGTCAGCAGTTCAAGCGCGACATAGAGGGTGAACACATCGCCGCTGACGAAGACGAGATTGAGCGAGCCCCAGACGGCGAGCAGCAGCAACCAGAACATGAACGGCGCGCGTGCCTCCTTCGCGCCGGACGGCGTGCCGAAATCGCCGCGCGCGTAGATGCCGATGACGCCGATGACCACCGCCACAGCAACCAGCATCACCACCGAGAGGCCGTCGGCGCGCAGAGCGACGCCGAGCGGCGGGCTCCACCCGCCCAGCGGATACACCAGCGCACCGCCCGATTCCACCAGCGCATCGGCGATGGCGATCGCAATGCCCAGTCCGATGAGGAGCGTCGCCATCGTCACCCGTTGCGCATTGCGCCCGCCGAGCACGAGTCCGAGCAGCACGCCGACAAAGGGCACGAGCACTGCCAGCACGAGCAACAGGCCGGCGGGCGTGGTCGGGTCGATTGCGGGGGAAACCTGCACCTAGTGGGCTCCGTGGGCGTCCGGCCCGCCGGGCTCGGGATCCTCGACGGTCAGTGTTGCCGACCCCGTCTCCTCGAACAGGCGCAGCAGCAAGGCCACGGCCAGCGCCGAAGCGGCGAAGGCCACGACGATCGCCGTGATGAGCAGGGCCTGCGGCACCGGATCGCCACCCATCCCCGCGCCTGCACCGCGGCGCGCGATCACCGCGCACACCAGGAAGATGCCATTGCCGATGAGGTTGAAGGACAGGATCTTGCGCAACGGCTGCGGACTCACGATCAATCCGTAGAGCCCGAGCCCGACGAGCACCGCGGCGCAAAGTCCGAAGAGCGTCGCCGCGCTCATTTCGGCTCCGCCCGTTGCGGTGCGCCCGCCAACAGCAAGCCCAGCGTGAGCGCGAGTGACGGCAGCAGCGCGAACTCGATCACGAGGATCCATGGCTTGGCATGGCCTTCTGGATAGCCGAGGAACGCACCGGCAGCGCCAACGCCCGCCAAGCCGATGAGGATGAACACCACCGGCCCCACGGACAGCCCGATCCGCAGCGATCTGCTACCCACCGGTGGCGCGTCGACCAGGCCGGCCATCATCACCAGCAACCACATTGCGGCGAGGATGGTCGCACCTTGGAACTTGCCGCCCGGGTTGTCCGCGCCGACCCACAGGATGTAGACCGCGATGACGATGCCGATCGGCGGCAGCACGCGCGCGAAGTACGCCAGGATGCCGTTGGGATCGGAGGCAGGCACCGGCCCGGGCCGGCCGCCCCATGCGCGGTCGGGCGCGAGCGACCACACGCCGACCAGCGCGAACAGCAGCACGACAGCTTCCAGCAGCGTGTCCATCGCGCGAAACGACAGCAGAACGGCGGTGATCGGGTTGCCCACGCCTGTCGATGCGATGTTGTCCGCGACTTCCTGCGCGAGCGTGGGCGCCGGCTCGGGCAGCAGCAGCACGCAAGCGGCGATCGCGGCGGCTACTGCAATGGAGACGATCGCGGCCACGACACGCGTCAACACCCCAGGCTGTCGTGCGGCGGACTGTGCTTCGCTCGCGCGCAGACGCGCCGCCGCACCGACGAGCAGCGCGCCCGTGAGGCCAGCGCCGATCGCTGCCTCCGTCATCGCGACGTCGACCGCCGACAACCGCAGCCACACCGAGGTCAGCAGCAATCCGTACGGAATGAAACCGGCGACCGCTGAAAACGTGTCGCGCACAAAGACGGTCCACGTCGCGAGTCCGAGAAAGAGCAGCACCAGCGCGATGTTCAATGTCAGGCTCATGGCGGCACCTGTCGCGATTCGGCCGTCCGCGGAGCGCCGCTTTGTTCGCTGCGTTGAATCGCTCGCGCGATCAGCTGCGACGACACCGCCGACGCCAGCAGGACGAGGAACCAGATGAGGATCAGCTTGAATCCGAGCAGCGCACTGCCCACTTGCGGAAGCAAGCCCAGCACCACAAGGCCCAAGCCCAGGTTGTCGGCCTTGGTCAGCGCATGCAGGCGCGTGTATGAATCTGGAAAGCGCACCAGTCCGACCGTGCCGGCAAAGAAGAAGAAAGCGCCGACCGAAATGGCAACGACGGTGAAGATGTCGGCGACGATGCTCAAGGCTTGTCCCCCGCAGCGGCCCTTGCATCTGCGTGCGACTGCGCATCCGCATCCGCATCCGCATCCGCGTCCACAAGCACGGACCCCGCCTTCACGAACGCGATGGCACTGAAGGCAGCCAGGATCGACAGCGTCAGCACCACGTTGACGACATCCTCGATGTCGTGCAACGCACCCAGCAACAGCAGCGCCGCGATGCCGCCTGTGCCGAAGAGTTGCGCCGCCATCATGCGGTCGGCATTGCCCGGGCCGCGAAGGACGCACACCAGCCCGGCCGCCACCATCAGGAAGACGAAGGCGCAAGCGCCGAGAAGGAAGTCATCCATGGCTCTCCCCCGTCACAAGGGCATCCGTGAGAAGTTCTTCTTCCTCGGCCATCTGCTGTGCGAGGGGCTGCGTGACGTCCAGGCAATGGAAGACGATCGCGAAATCGGATTCTCCGACAGGCACGGACCCCGGCATGAGGCTCATGATGGAAGCGAATTCGTTTCGCGCCAGACCGGGCGGGAAGCTCACCGGGCAGTCCACGAACCCCGGCTTGAGCGGCATGCGTGGGTCAAGTGCGCGGCGCGCCACGTCGACGCCCGCGACCACCGACTGCCAGAGAAAGTGCGGAATGAAGACAAGCAGCGAGCGAAAGCGCACGTGCCCGGCCTCGCGCGGCAGAAGCCGCACGCTCGTCCAGGTTGCCGCAATGGTGGCGACCAGTCCGATGGCGAGATCGCCCGGCTTCGCGCTCGGCATCAGCACCACCCACATCGCGAGGAACATCATGCCGCGCTCCAATGCCGCGCGCGCCAGCGTCGGCGTGCGGGCCTCGATGCGATCAGGTGAATCGGGAGTCACGCAAAGCCTCCGGCGATCAGGCGGTCTCGGCAATGGGGTTCGCGGGCTCGGCGGGCTCGTCCAGTGGCGTCGGCTTTTCCTTGCCGAATACCGCCACGTACACCGTCGGCAGGAACACCAGCGTCAGCAGCGTCGCCACCAGCAGGCCGCCCATGATGGCAAAGGCCATCGAACCCCAGAACACAGTCGGCGCGATCGGTATGAGGCCCAGCACGGTCGAGATCGAAGTCAGCATCATCGGCCGCAATCGCGAGGTGCCCGCGGCGACCACGGCGTCGTAGACGCTCTGCCCCTCGGAGCGGTAAGTCTCGATCTGCACGATGAGAATCACGGCGTTCTTCGCGATCATGCCGATCAGCGCCAGGATGCCCAGGATCGCGACAAAGCCCAGCGGGCGGTTGAAGATCAGCAGTGTGATGACCACGCCGATGAGCCCCAGCGGCATGATGCAGACCACCATCGCCAAGCGCCGGAAGCTCACCAGCAAGAGCATCATGCTCACGAGCATGAGCACGATCATCAAGGGCACCACGGCAAACACCGATGCGCTCGACGCGGCGCTTTCCTCGAAGAGGCCGCCGGTCTCCACCCTGTAGCCCCTCGGCAGCTTCGCGTTGAATTCCTTGATCCGCGGCGCCAGCGTTTCGACCACGGTGTCAGGCAACACGCCGTGCAGGACGTCCGCGCGCACGGTGAGCGTCGGCACACGGTCGCGCCGCCAGATGAGCGGCAACTCTTGCTCTTCGGTGAAGGTGGCGAACTGGCTCAGAGGCACCATCCGGCCCGTGGGCGTCGGCACCTGCAGCGAACTCAAGGTCTGGAAGGACACCCGCTGTTCATCCGTCGCGCGGGCCACCACGTTGACGAGGTAGATGTCATCGCGCACCTGCGTCACGGCCGATCCGGTGATCGCTGCGTTGAGGATGCCCGACAAGGTCGCGGTGCTGACACCGAGCTGCCGCGCCTCGTCCTGATTGATGCGCACCTTGACTTGGCGCGCCGGCTCCATCCAGTCGAAGTTGACGTGCCGAACACGCGCGTCGGACCCGAGGATTTCGGCGAACTCGAGCGCGTGCTTGCGCACCTCGTTCTGGTCGGGGCCGCTCACCCGGTATTGCAGGGGCCATCCCACCGGCGGGCCGAGTTCGAGCGGCGACACGCGAGCGACCACGTCGGGAAACTGCTCCGCCAGCGCCTTCTCCAGCTTGTTCTGGAGCCTGTCGCGCGCGTCGATGTCCTTGGCGACCACCACGAACTGCGCGAAGAAGGGGTTGGCCAACTGCACGTTGAGCGTGAGGATGAAGCGGACGGCACCACGCCCGACGTAGGTGCTGAAGTGGTCCACGTCCGGATCGTCCTTGAGCAGCGCCTCGAAGCGTTCGGCTTGCGCCTCGGTCGCATGAATCGACGCGTTCTGCCGCAAGGTCATGTCGATGGTCAGCTCGGGCCGGTCCGATGCCGGAAAGAACTGCTGCGGTACCAGGCGAAGCAGAAAGATGGTGGCCACGAAAGCTGCCAGCGTGACCGCGATGGTGATCCACCTCGCGCGAATCGCTGCCTCAAGGAAGCGCCCGTAGAGCACCAGCATCTTGCCCGGCTTGGCCGGCGCGGTGTCCCGCTTGGGAGCCTTGAGGATCGCCTTGCCCACCAGCGGCGAAAAGATCACGGCACCGAGCCACGACACCAGAAGCGCAATGGCGACGACCGCAAAGATCGAGAACGTGTATTCGCCCGCCGAGCTCCGCGCAAAGCCGATCGGCACGAAGCTCGATATGGAGACCAGCGTGCCGACCAGCATCGGCGCTGCGAGAGTCTTGTACGCGAAGGTCGCGGCCTGGTCCTTGGTGTCGCCCGCGGCGAGCCGGTTGATCATCGCGTCCACCGTGGTCATCGCATCGTCCACCAACAGCGTCAGCGCAATGATCAGCGCCCCCAGCGAGACCCGGTGCAGGTCGATGTGCAGGAGATCCATGATTGCGAACACGACCGCCAGCGTCAGCGGAATCGACAACGCAACCACCGCGCCGGGCCGCACGCCCAGGCTCACGAAGCTGCACACCAGAATGATGATGATCGCCTGCCACAAGGAGGCCATGAAGTCGTTGATCGCGACGTCGACCGTCACGGCCTGGTCGGCAACCAGCGTCGGCTCGATGCCGTGCGGCAGGTTGGCCGTGATGTCGTCCATCTCGTGCTTGATGTTGCGTCCGAGCGCGAGGATGTCGCCCGCGTCGCGCATCGCGATGGCCAGGCCGATCGCGGGCTTGCCGTTGACCCTGAACATCGGCTGCGGCGGATCGACGAAGCCGCGCCGCACGGTGGCGATGTCTCCCAGCCGGATCATGCGATTGCCGAGCACGAGATTGACGGCCTCGATGTCGCGCTCGGAGTCAAAGGAGCCGGTCACGCGCACGAAGACGCGCTCCTGCTCGGTCTGGATGGTGCCGGCCGGCCGGATCACGTTCTGCGCCTGCAGCGCGTTGACGATCGTTGGATAGTCGAGCCGCAGCCCGGCGAGGCGTTCGGTCGAGAACTCGATGTAGATCTGCTCGTCCTGCGCACCGAGCACTTCGATCTTGGAGACGTCCGGAACCTGGAGCAAACGCGATCGCGCCGCTTCGACGTAGTCGCGCAGTTCGCGGAACGTAAAGCCATCGGCCGTGAACGCGTAGATGATCCCGAAGGTGCTGCCGAAGTCGTCGTTGAAGAAAGGGCCCACCACGCCCGAGGGCAGCGTCTGCCGCATGTCGCCGATGTTCCTGCGCACCTGGTACCAGACGTCCGGCACCTCGGCGGGCGGCGTCGACTGCTTCAGGTCGACGAAGATCGTCGTCTGGCCAGCGACCGTGTAGCTGCGGATGCGGTCGAGGTGGTTGGTCTCCTGCAGCGTGCGTTCGAGCCGCTCGGTGACCTGCTTGATGGTTTCATCGACAGACGCGCCCGGCCAACCGGCGGCCACGACCATCGTGCGAAAAGTGAATGCCGGATCTTCGCCGCGGCCGAGGCGAAGGAACGACAGCGTTCCGGCCACGACCGCGATGATCATCAGGAACAGCACCAGCGAGCGCTTGGAAAGCGCCCACTCCGACAGATTCGGGCCGATCACTGCGTGGCCTCGAGCATGCGGACCTGCTGCCCCGGCCGCAGTGCCTGCACGCCCGCGGTGACGACGAGGTCGCCCGGCGACAGGCCGGACGTGACCTGGACGCGCGCCGCGTCATAAGCGCGGACCTCGATCGGGCGCGCCGAGACGGTGCCGGTCTTCGAGTCCACCACCCACACCGAAGCGCTCTTGCCGGAACGATTCAAGGCCGATGCAGGGATATCGATCGCCGGTGCCGTGTCGAGCTTCATGCGCCCGGTGACCGTCGAGCCCAGCCGCATCGCCGCAGGCGGGTTGACGAGCCGGACTCTGACACTGAAAGTGCCCGTCACGGGATCGGCACGCGGCGACACTTCGCGCACCTGGCCTGTGGCCGTGGTGCTCGGGTCGCTGGTCAGCCAAACTGTGATGGAGGGATTCGAAGGCGCACTGTTCTTCACCGCCGCAGGCACGTCGAAGACCGCGTCGCGTGCGCCTTCCCGCGCGACCTGGACGACCATCCGGCCTGCTTGCACCACTTCGCCGGGCTCCGGGCCCCGGGCTGTCACCACGCCCGCGACATCGGCACTGAGGCGTGTGTAGTTCACCCTGTTCTGCGCCAGCGTCACTTGCGATTGCGCCGTCTCGACTTGCGACTGCGTGACCTTGAACAACGCATCGGCCTGGTCGAAAGAGGCGCGTGACACCGCGTTTTCCTTGAGCAAATCGCGCAGTCGCCCCTGTTGGGTACGGGCTTCGACGTTCTGCGCCTGCGCTGCCGCCAACTGCGAGCGCGCCGCCTGCAGGGCTGTTTCCTCGTTCAGCGGATCGAGGCGTGCCAGAAGCTGACCGGGCTTGACGAGATCACCGACCTCGACCCGGCGCTCGATGAGCCTTCCGTCGATGCGGAACGACTGGTTGATCTCGGTCTGCGCCTGGACGCTGCCCGTCAGGGTGACCGTGTCGCCTGCGACCCGCGTCTCTATCTTCATCACGCGCACTGGCCGGATCTCCGGGGCTGGCGCCTCCTCGGCGCGCTTGCACGCGGACAACAGGAGCAATGCGGTGAGTGAGAGGAACGTCGTCGTTCCAGGGATGCGACCAAGGTCTTGAAATGCGAATTTCGCTGGCACGAGGTGACGTCCTATGGATGCGGTTGAGACCGACAACTGCAGGCGGACCTGCGAGTGCTTGAGTCAGCATCCGGGGCACTCGAATGTTTGTCAAGTCGACACAAGGCAGCTAGAAGCTCTTGCGCACGTTGATCCAGTATTCGGTCGAGCTGTAGTTGAAGCCGATCGAGTTGCTCTGGTCGCGGATCCAGAGAATCTCCGGCCGCAGCGACCAACTCGGCGCGAAGTCCCAGACCAGATAAGCGCCGACTTCGTACAGGTTGTCGCGGCGACGCAGGAGCACGGTGTTGTCGAGCGTGTCCGGGTGAAAGTGCTCGATGTTGTCGGCATTGAACTGATCTCGCTCCCACCACAGGAATGTGCCCCAAGCGAGCTTGCTGCTGACGGTGAAGTCCAGCGCCACGGTCGCACCGAAGACGTCCGAATCGCCGTCGGGCCGGCTCGTTGCGTAGTTGCGGCCTGCGTGCCCGGTCACCGACAGACTTCCGTCTCCCTCCATGAACGAGCGGACCCAGCCCGCGGAAACGAGCGCGGTGGTGCGGCTCAAGTCGCGCAAAGGACCTTCCGGGTAACGCCGCCGGCGGATGTCCGCCCCGACGTTGAACTGATTGTCCGGGTCGTAGCGCATGCGGTAGTTGGTGTAGATGGACACATCGTTGCGGTAGTCGCCATCGCCGCGATAGCTGGTGCGGCCCCTGAAGCCGGCGGCGAGATTGTTTTCGCCGAAGGACTTGCTGCCGGCCAGGTTCCACCGCAGGTCGGAGTCGTTCCTGCTGTTGGAGTTGTCGTAGTTGCGGTAGCGATAGTCCAGCGTGCCGTCGACCGAATAGCCCTTGTCCAGGGCGTAGTTCACACCGCCGCCCGCCCGCGCGTTGAAGAAGGTGTCACGGCGGTCGCCGCCGCCGAGCGCGTTGGTGCCCACGGTGTTGTTCACGCGGTATTGGCCGACGCCCGTCTCCGCATAGCCGAAGTGCGTCAGCGCCTCGTTCTGGTCGAGCGACTGCCGTGCCGCCTGGTCATAGATCTGGACTTGCGAGAGAACATCTTGCGGCACGTTGTCGAAACGCAGCACGGTCTCGAATTCGATCTTCGCTTCCGCATAGCGCCCAAGCATTGAATAGGCGCGGCCCAAGCCAAGATGCGCCGCCGGAAAGTCGGGGCGCGTTGCCAGGCTGCGCTCGAAAAGCACCTTCGCCCTCTCGCCCTGCTGCAGGCCAAGTGCGGCGCGGCCAAGCAGATACCCGACATCGGCATCGCCCGCAGCAGCGGCTTCGAAGGGCGCGAGCAGGTCATAGGCCTCCTGGTACCTGGCCTCGCCCACGAGCTGCCGAGCGCGTGCAACGTCCGGATCGGCCGCGAACGCGGCGCTCGCGAACAGCACGGCGATGGAAGCCACCCATATCCGGCAGGCAAGGCGCCACGGTGGATGCGCGTTGCCGCGACCCTCGGCACGAAACTCGGTCATGGTCGAACGTCTCCTCCAGCGAACCTCTTCGCGGGTGGAGGGCATTTAACACGTCGTATACATCATGCGCAACGTGAACGGTCGCGGGGCCGAAAGGCGCGGATGCTAGGGCTTGCCGTTGCGCGACAGCAGTACCGCGAAAGGCCGCGTCCCCGAAAACTCCGAGAAGATGATCGTCATCATGGCCGTGATCGGCACGGCAAGAAACGCACCGGGAACACCCCAGAGTGCCACCCAAACCGCGAGGCTGACCAGTATGGCAAAGGGGCTCAGATTGAGCGAGCTTCCCATGACGATCGGGTCGAGGAAGTTGCCGATCACGAACTGGATGACAGTGAGCCACAGTGCAATTGAGACGACGTCGCCCGTCGCGCCGAACTGTGCCATTGCCATGGCGCTCGGCAACAGGATGCTCAGGACCGAACCGACGTAAGGCACGAAGTTGAGCAGCACGATCGTGACGGCCCAGAACGGCGCGAACTCCAGTCCCTTGTACCGCATGACCACCCAGCTCAGCGCGCCCAGCAGCACGCCGAGGAAAGTCTTGAGCGCCAGATAAGCGCCGACCCGCGCGTTGATGTCCGAGATGACCTGCTTGATGCGCAGCGCATGCTGCGGACTGCGGGCGATCCCGGCGATCTTCGCGTCCAGATGGGTCCGCTCGACCAGCAGAAAACAGGCATAGAGCGCCACCACGCCCACGCTCGCGAAGAGCGAGGACACCGACGACAGCGCGGAGCCCACGACTCTTTGAAGGCTCACCTGCGCGAGGAAGTCCCGTCGCAGCGTAGTCCACGTGGGTTCCCCCTCGAAGCGCAGGAACACGGCCACTTTCTGGACCCCGGCGAGGAGCGACTCCTGATAGCGCGGTGCCTGGGCGATCACGCTGTCTTTGCTCGCGAGGATCGTGTAGACCACCATGCACAGGCCGAAAGTGATGATCAGCACCGACAGGAGTGAAACGGCCGTCTGCGGCAGCACGCGCCCCAGCAGGGGGATTCTGCTGATGAGCCTTGAAAGCCCAAGGACCACGTAGACGACGAAGACGCTGAACATGATCGGGACGAACACATCCCGGCCGATGTAGAACACCCAACCGATCATCAACGCAATGGCTGTGCCATACACGAACGTTTGGAACCGGTGGTTCATCTTGAATGCAACTCCGTGGAATGGATCGGAAACGACGGCGCGCCGATCTTATGCGGCCCGCGATCCATCCCGCCACCCCAACGCAAACGCGGCAAAGCTGCTTCTTTGCTTCTTGCTAGACCCAGATCTGCAGCACGTAGTCGAAAGGTGCCTGTCCGTTGAACAGGTCCACGCGCTGCAGTGCAATGCGCAGCGCACCGCCCGCATCGCGCACCAGCGTGTGCCGGTAGGTGCCGCCGAAGTGCCGGATGGTGTCGCGCCGCAACTCCATCATCTGGAAGCGCGAGCGCACCTGGATCGTCGCGCCGTCAACGGATTCGAGCGCGACATTGCCGACGACATGACTCGTCTCCCACATCGGCGCCTGCGACCACGCATTGGGGTGCGACACGCGACCCTTGCGAATTTCCATCATCAGCTTGTCTTCGGCAAAGATCGATGGCGAGCCTTCCCAATCGGTTTGCTCCGGCGATGCAGGCATCCAGTAGACGCCGCGGTCGTCGAACAGGTCCATCCATGCCTGCCAGTGCTTGCCATCCAGCAGCTCGGATTGCAGGTAGAGCAACTGCTCGACCTCTCGCTGCAGTTCAACGCTCGCGCCGGTAGCGGTGAGGAGACCCGCGCGCGGCAAAGCGGCGGCGTTGTTATTCGAAGGCATGCGCGGCGAATGATCCGGCGCGATCACTTGGGCGCCGGTGTGCGCTTCCCCTGCGGTCGCCTCGATCACGACCTCCTGTGCGAGAAGGTGCTCGAAGTCGGGGCCGGCGTTGGGAATGGCTGGGTCTCGTGTGCCCTGTGGGCGCTGTGTGCTCATGGCGTACTCCTGCGCTATGCGGCCAGCATATAGGCCGACCATGCACGAAACTGGCTGCGCATTACCGCTTCTGACGTACCGTGGTTGGAGTAGGTCACGCCGCCCTCCTCCCGGTCATCGCCGAAATAGCGATGAAAGCTGACCCAGTCACCGCCGTTCGATCCCAGTCCCCATTGGCCTTTCGTCCAGTTCTCGAGATCATCGGCATTGATCATCGTGGCGGGCGAATTCACGAGGTTGTAGTACCAGAGGCTGCGGCGGTAGATGGCTTCCGGCGCGCCCTTGAGGCGGAAGTGCCAGATCTCCGACAGCGTCTTGTCCGCCGAGATCGGCCGCAGGCATCGCAACTGCTGCAGCGGCGATTGCACCGACAGGTAGGGATAGATCAGCACATGATGAATGCTGCGGGAAAGGTATTCCTCGGTGCGTTGTTCACCATAGGCTTGCTTGAGCAGCGCCTCGTATTCGAGCGTGTCCGGGTCCTGGGGACGCAATCCCATGTAGGCCTTGAGAATGCCGTGCCCATGCGGGAAGTTGATGGTCTGCACCGAATTCCACTGGTCGAAGCTCGACGCGAAGGTCGACAGGTAGTGGTAGTAAAGCGGCGCGGAACCCCGCTCGGCCTTGAGGCGCTTCTCGACCCTGCCGGCGGCGATGCCGGTCGACTGGTGCGTCACGGACGGGTGCAGCGCGTCGAGCTGGTTCTCCATGAAGAACTTCCAGTTCGATTGCTGGATCACGCGATGGCAGATCGGCACGACCTCCACCTCGCCCACGGGCGAGCGGTCGCACATGTCGTCGAAGGCAATTCGTGCTTCGCCAAGAAAATCGACCAGCGATGGCCCTTCGCCGACCAGACTCGCAAAGACGAAGCCGCGGTAGCTGTCGACGCGGGCTGCGCGCTTCACGCTGCAATCGGGGTTGTCGCGGGTCATGCGCGTGCCCTCGTAGCCCTGCGCCAATGGAATGGCACGCACCTTGCCGTCAAGATGAAAACTCCACGCATGGTACGAACAGACAAAGCTGCTGCCGGTGTTGCCCTTGAGGTTGCCCACCAGTTGAACGCCGCGGTGAGGGCATCGGTTGTAGAGCACCTGCACCGAGCCGTCGGCCTGGCGGACCATGATCATCGGCTGACGGCCGATCGTCACGGCGTAGTAGTCGCCCGGATTCGGCACCTGCGACACATGGCCGCAGTAGACCCAGATGCGTTCCCAGATCTTCTCCATTTCGGCATTGAAGATCTCCGGGTCGGTGTAGACGGTCTTGTGGACCCGGTCGGGTTCGACCAGCGAATTGAGGTTCATCATCGGCTTCCCTTCATTCTTGGGGCGAGGATCGCCGCACCATGACTTTGGCTTGCGCGCGGCTTCCTGGGCGCAGTTTGCTCCCGGCCGAGGGAAGGAAGGTCTCAGATTTACCCGCACGACCTGTTTGTCCAGTGGCCCCGAACCTGCGATGCTCGGCGATCATTCCGGCAATGTGGCGCAGACCCTTCTAGGAGCCTCCATGGCATCGGCATCGCTTGCACTGTTCGACTCCGTGACCGCCGCGCTGAGCTCGAGCTTGTCGACCCCGGCGGGCATCATCGCCGTCTGCTCGGCCGCTGTCGCGGGGGCGCTGGTGATCGTCAGTTCGTTCGTCAAGACGATGATCCCGCTGCGCTGCCTGGCGGTCGGCGGCAACCTGGGCTTCCTGATCTACGGCGCGCTGCATCCTTCGCTGATCATGGTGCTGCTGCACGGCACGCTGCTGCCCATCAACATCTATCGGACGGCGGAGATGGTGCGCCTGACGCGCCGTGTGCGAGCGGCGTCCGAGTCGAGCGACCTGTCCGGCGTGTGGCTTCGACCCTACATGCGCAAACAGCGCCTGAAGGCGCATGAGGTGCTGTTCCGCAAGGGCGACGCGGCGACTCACCTGTATTTTCTTGCCGAGGGCCGCATCGATTTCGTCGAGATCGGCGAGACGATGGAACCCGGCCGGTTGTTTGGCGAGATCGCCTTCTTTGCGCCGAACAAGCGCCGCACCCTCACCGCGCGCTGCGCCACGGATTGCCTCGTGCTGCGGATCGACGAGACGACGTTCAGGCAGCTGTACTACCAGAACCCGGCGTTCGGCTTCGAGGTTGTGACGATGGTCGCCGGACGGCTGCTGGCCGATCGGCAGCGGCTGGAGGAACGGCTCGCCGCCGCTCCCCCCGCTGCCTGATGCTTCAGCCCCAGTTCTCCAGCTGGTGGTGCCGGGTCGTCGACAGCTGACGCCTTTGGTGCGGTGCTTGCGGACTTCTTCGGGCAACGTACCGGGGAGTTGGAGCAGGCGTTGACTCTTCGAACAGTGCGCGCATAAGCAAGAGCGCGTCCTTAGATGTCCAGCTAACTTGAATGGACAGCATGGTCTCCGGATTGGCCTCTGTCTCAAGGCGGGGAGACTGGCCGATCACGCCGCGACTCATAAACGTTCAGATTGACTCCACCACTTTGCCCCACTTAGAAGTCGAGTTAGGAGGCTCGCCCCGAGCCCCCCCGGCCAAATTGGCGAAGCGGAGACGCGTATGAATCAAGTGTTTTGTTCCATCTGGGATGAGGTCTCTCAAACGTGCGTCGCCGTCAGCGAGCGGACCACTGCCCGCGGCAAGTCCAAGAGCGCGCAACGCGCAGTGCGCTCGAGGCGGTCCATCGCAGTCGCCGCGATCGTGCTTTCGCCCATGTTCATATCTCAGGCGTTTGCGCAATGCAGTCTGTCGGCAACAGGTGGGACGATTGGTAGCCCTGTCAATTACGGATGCACTGTGACGGGCGCGGGCAGCACAGTCACCGTTCTGGGCTCGGGAATATACGAGGGATGGCTGAATTTCACCGGAATCGATTCCTCTTTGATCATCTATTCAGGAGGGCAATTCATCGCCTCCGATACTGTTCCGGGAAACGTGACCTTTAGTGTTATCACTGCCGGTGGATCCGGTTGGAGCCTTACCAATGAAGGGACGATTTCGGAGGCACTCGAAAACGGTTGGGACCTCGTCGGGATCCGCACGGCCGGGAACTACTCTCTCGTTAACAACGGTTCCATCATTACGACTTCGCTAACTGCTGGATCAAGCGCGATCGAAAGTGTCGCGGCCGGTACCAATGTTCAGCTTATGAACAACGGAAACATATCTGCCAATGCGAGCGCAGCCGTCAACCTCGCAGGCGGAGGCACATTCACCATCGATAACCGGCCCTCAGGCACGATCGCGTCATCCGTGGTGCCGGCCATCGAGGTGGGAGCCGGCGTTCTGAATCTCACGAATGAAGGCGCTATCCAGAACTTGTCCGGCGGCGCCGCGATCAACAGCAGCGGAGTCAACACGGTCCGCAACAGCGGCACGATCTCCGGAGGCGGAGGCGTCAGCGGGGCGGCGATCACCTTCGGCGGCAACGCGGACACGCTCATTCTGGAGCCTACCTCCGTGATCACAGGCTATGTCGATGCGGGCGCAGGTACAGACACGTTGGCGCTGGCAGGGGCTGGGAACGGCAGCTTCGATCTCGGCGCCGTGGGGCCGACACAGCAGTACCGCGCCATCGAGAACTTCGAGAAGCGGGAAGCGGGCACCTGGACACTCACTGGAAGCAGCAGTTCCCAAGCGCAGAACTGGCGGGTGTTGCAAGGAACACTGCAACTCGCAAGCGGCGCATCGTTGCAGCAGGGCAGCGCGATCGAGAGCGCGTCCGATGCCACAGGCCTCGTGACGATTCGGATCTCGGGCGCGCTGGTAGGCACCGGAGTAGGCGTCACCTTGTCGAGCCCGTTCAATGCAAACTCGCTGATTCTGGACTCAGGTGCAACCTTCGGAAGCCGCACGTTGCTCCAGACGGATGGGGCGACCTATCTGACAGGCCCTACACCGTTCCCCAACAACGTGGCGATCACGGGCGGGGTTCTTCTGGTGGGTGATGGCGGCGTCGGCACCGGCGGCTACATCAGTGGCAACGTTGCCAACGACGCCGTCCTGGGATTCGACCATAGCGACGACATCACCTATTCCGGAACTATCAGCGGCAGCGGGTTTGTCGCGCACCAGGGCACTGGCACATTGACGCTCGTCGGCAACAACACCTATACCGGTGGCACGACGATCTTGGCGGGCACCCTGCAACTGGGCACCGTCAGTGGCCTCACCGGCTCGATTGCGGGCGACGTCACGAATAACGGCACGCTGGCTTTGGGTCACGGAGGTCCCTGGACTCTCCCAGGGGCGATCAGCGGCACCGGGACCGTCACGCAGATCGGCTTCGGCACCACTACGCTGACGGGCGACAGCACCTACACGGGTGGCACGACGATCAACGCCGGTACCCTGCAGATGGGGAATGGGGGCGCCACCGGTAGCATCGTCGGGAATGTTACGGACAACGGCACGCTGTCGTTCAACCGCAGCGATGCCTCGACTTTTGCGGGCATGATCACGGGCACCGGCGCAGTCAACCAGATCGGCGCAGGGACGACGACGCTGACGGCCGACAACACCTACACCGGCGGCACGACGATCTCGGCGGGCGCACTGCAGCTGGGCAATGGCGGCACCAGCGGTTCAATCGTTGGCGATGTGGTGGACAACGGCACGCTGGCATTTAACCGCAGCGATGCGCTGACCTTCGCGGGCACGATCACCGGCAGTGGTTCGCTCACGCAGGCCGGCACGGGAACGACCACGCTGACCGGCACCGGCTCTTCAGTAGGCAGCGTGAACGTCGCGGTCGGCACTCTCGATCTGGCGCACGCCGGCGCCTTCACGACCACGGGCGCCTACACGACGGCCGCGGGTGCGACCACGCAGATCGCCGCCGATTCCAGTCTGTCCGTAGGTGGTGCATTCACGCAAGCGGCCACCAGCACGCTCGATGTCGCGCTCGGTAGCGCGCAGCCCGTCATCTCGGCGGCGACGGCTGATCTGGGCGGCACGCTCAACATCACCGGCTTCGGTGCGAGCGCGCCGACCTCGGCCAGTGCGCTGATCGGCACACAGACCAA